>NZ_KB902490.1 GCF_000379525.1 Lamprocystis purpurea DSM 4197
CTTAGAGGATATCCGGCACACAATATGCTTGCATCTACGAACACGCGGCTTCAAGTTTCCCGGATAGAATCAGCGCACAGGCCAAATCAACCAACGCCCTAAAATTCACGCCCAAACACGTGTAGCGGGTACGAATCGCCCGAAATCCTTTCAACCAAGCGATCGTGCGCTCGACGACCCAGCGCCGCGCCGGTTGGGTGGTCGCGCCCGCGGTCGTTTTCTCTTCGCCAATCCGGCGAATGTGCGGCACATAAGCCTTCTCCGCGACTTCCGTGTCGACCCGGGCGTAGTCGTAACCTTTGTCCAAGCACAGATGTTGGGGGTGTTCGGTGGTCGGCGCGGGCCGCGGCAACACATCCAATGCCAACGTCGGGGACACCAACCGACTGTCATGCACGTTCGCGCCGACCAACTCGATCGCCAAGGGGACCCCCTGTTGCTCGACGTGTAGATGGAGTTTGCTGCCGCTGCGCCCCCGGTCCGTCGGATTTCGCCCCAGCCCCTCCTCGGCCAGACACACCGGTTGGCCACGGACGGGGGCTTGCAGCAAGGTCCCATCCATCGCCTGCCACTCCCACTGAATGCCCTTCAGTGCGTGATACTCCTGAGCATACAAGCGGAAAATCTCCGCAAACACGCCGGCGTGCGCCCAGCGCTGAAAGTGCTCGTGGACGGCACTTTTCGAACCATAGCACGGCGGCAAAAAATGCCACTGGCAGCCCGTTTTCAGGACGTAGAAGATGCCGTTCAAGATGCTGCGGAAATCACGGGGCGGACTGCCACCGGATTTTGTTCGCTTAAAGGGAGCCAACAAGGGTTCAACCTTGCACCAGAAATCATCCGAAATTTCATGGATTATCATCGTCTCCTCCGTGGTTGGATGGACAGCCCTCAAAATTTTTCCACTAGTTACATTATAGGACATAAGCATCTGCTGTGCCGGATGTCCTCTTAGCCTCCGCCGACCGCCTGGATGATCTCCACCCGATCCTCGGGAACCAGGACATGCTGCGCGAAGCGGCTGCGCGGGACCAGTTCCGCATTCACTTCGACAGCGATACGCCGGCCGGTGAGCCCCAGTTGCTCGACCAGCGCCGACATGGGGATGGACGCCTCGACCTCGGTGGCGGAACCGTTGATAAAGATTTGCATGGTCAGTTTGCCTGGACGCCGATGGACATGCTGGGATTCTATACCCTACACCGGTGCTCCGGCTCCCCGCCGCGCGCTGTTCGGACGGATCAGATCGTGCGGCCGGATTCCGCGCGGTCGGATCAAGGGTCGCCGGCACCCGGCACTTCTCAAGCGTTCTGTGTTCCGCAACCAAGCCCAGGCACCGCGCGCCCCAACCTCAAGCACCTGCCAGGATTGCAATTCCATGACCGTCTCTATACCGTACGGCACGCCGTGAATCCTGGCCGACACCGCCGACTGGCGTCGAACTCCAATTACGCGAGAAACCAGGCCGGCTGAAACCGAAAGTGGCTGAACCGAGGAGGGCACCGTGAGTCAATGGTCCGAGGATTTGATCTCGGTTGAGCGCGCCGGAACCCTGGATGGACTGTTCCTGCAGCGGGTCCGACGCTCGCCCACGCGGATCGCATACCGTTACTGTGAACGGGACCGCGGCTGGCAGCAGCTCGACTGGCGGCAGATGGGTCAGGCGGTGGCACGCTGGCGGGCTGCCCTGGCCGGTGAGGCACTGAGCGACGGTGATCGCGTCGCCATGCTGCTGCGTAACTGCCCCGAGTGGGTGATGTTCGATCAGGCCGCCATGTCCCTGGGCCTGGTCACGGTCCCGCTTTACACCGACGACCGGGCAGACAATGCCGCCTACATTCTGCAGGATGCGGCGGTGAAAGTCCTGCTGGTCCAGGACGCCAATCGCTGGAAGCGCCTGGCCGAGGCGGTGGGTGACGCACCCTGGCCGCTGCGCGTGGTGCTTCTGGACGGCGGCGCAGAGGCGCTGCGCCTGGCCGCGACTGACCCGCGCGTGGTGGTGGCGGACAGTTGGCTGCCGCCCGCGGCCCCTGATCTTAAGGCGCGCGAGGCCGACCCCAACGCGCTCGCCACCATCGTCTATACGTCCGGCACCACCGGCCGACCCAAGGGGGTGATGCTCTCGCACCGCAACCTGCTTGCCAATGCCCACGGCGGAGTGACCGTCATCGATTGCTATCAGGAAGACGTCTTCCTGTCCTTTCTGCCGCTGTCCCATTCCCTGGAGCGCACCGGCGGCTACTACCTGCCGATGATGGCTGGGGCCTGCGTCGCCTTCGCCCGATCGGTCGCCCAGCTCGGCGAGGACATGCAGACCATTCGGCCGACGGTGATGATCGCCGTACCGCGAGTGTTCGAACGTGTCTATGTCCGGATCGCGGACCAGTTGGCCGCCCGACCGGCACCGGCCCGCTGGATCTTCGCGCTGGCGGTGGCGGCGGGCTGGCGGCGCTTCCTGCGCGACCAAGGCCGGGGCGGCTGGCATCCACTGTTGCTCCTGTGGCCGCTGTTGCGGCGCCGGGTCGCGGTTCAGGTTCTGGCCAAGCTCGGCGGGCGCATGCGGGCAGCGGTGAGCGGCGGCGCGCCCCTGCCCTACGGGGTGGCACACACCTTCATTGGCCTAGGCCTGCCGCTGCTGCAAGGGTATGGCCTGACCGAGACCAGCCCGATCATCGCCGTCAACCCGCTGCAAGCCAACATCCCGGAAAGCGTGGGTGTCCCCATCCGCGGCATGCAGGTGCGCATCGGGGCGGACGATGAACTGCTGGTCAAGGGCCATAACGTGATGCTTGGCTATTGGAACAACCACGCGGCCACCGCCCGCGTCCTGACGCATGACGGCTGGCTGCACACCGGCGACCAGGCGCGCATCGCCGACGGGCACATCTACATCACCGGTCGCCTCAAGGACATCCTGGTGCTATCCAACGGCGAGAAGGTGCCGCCCGCCGACATGGAGATGGCGCTCGCCCTGGACCCCCTGTTCGAGCAGGCGATCGTGCTCGGGGAGGGCCGCTCCTACCTGACCGCCCTGCTGGTGCTCAACGCCGATCTGTGGCCCGGTCTGGCCCAGGAACTCGGGCTCGACCCCGGGTCCCCCAGGAGTATGGAAGACCCCCATCTGCTGAAAGAGATGCTCAAGCGCGTGCGCCTGACGCTCAAGGACTTCCCCGGCTACGCCAAGATCCGGCGGGTGGCCCTGAGTCTGGAGCCCTGGACAGTCGAGAATGGACTTCTGACCCCAACGCTGAAAGTAAAGCGAAATCAAGTGATAGCGCATCACCGTGCAGCCATCGAGGAGATGTACGGGAAGGAGACTTGAACGGCCCGACGCCCCGCGACCCATCCGGCCAATGCATTCCGCAGTTGCACGCGGCGCCGAGAGTGCCTAAGATTCAGGTGTCACGCGGGTGTAGTTCAATGGTAGAACTTCAGCTTCCCAAGCTGATAGCGTGGGTTCGATTCCCATCACCCGCTCCACATCCCCCTTGCCGACATGCGCCGACTCTACCAAGCCCGCGACCGCATCGAGGCGCAACTGCTCCTGGACTTCCTTGATCGCCACCTGATCCGCTCGGTGGTGCTCGGTGACTTCCTGGCGGGCGCCGCGGGCGAACTGCCGGCCGACATTTGCCCCACCCTCTGGCTGATCGACGACCAGGATCTGGACCGTGCCCACGAGGTCCTCGCCCGCTTTCTCGCTCCACCGCAATCGTCGCTGGATGCCGCTCCATGGCATTGCGCTGCCTGTGGCGAGCAGATCGAGGGCGACTTCGACCGGTGTTGGAACTGCGGTCGGGCGCGGCCCGAATGAAGTTGGCAGCGTTCGACGATCGATTTGCCCCTGCCCTGCTCGACTGGTTCGACCGTCACGGACGCAAGGATCTGCCCTGGCAGCAGCAGCCCACGCCCTATTGGGTCTGGGTCTCGGAGATCATGCTCCAGCAGACCCAGGTCGCCGTCGTGATCCCCTACTTCACGCGCTTCATGGCCCGCTTCCCCACCCTGAACGATCTGGCGGACGCACCGCTCGATGCGGTGCTGGCACTGTGGTCCGGACTCGGCTACTACGCCCGCGCCCGCCATCTCCATCAGGCGGCCCGGTTGATTCGGGACCAGCATCAGGGAGACTTTCCGAACGACCGGCAGACCATCGAATCCCTGCCGGGGATCGGGCGCTCGACCGCGGGCGCCATTCTGTCGCTCGCCCTGGGCCAGCGTCACCCCATCCTCGACGGGAACGTACGGCGCGTCTTCGCCCGCTGCTTCGGGGTAGAGGGCTGGCCTGGCCAGGCGGCGGTGCAGGCGCGGTTATGGGAGCTTGCCGAGGAGCTCATACCCGTGGAACGGGTGGGCGCCTACAACCAGGCGCTGATGGACCTGGGTGCCACCCTGTGCACCCGCGCCCGACCCGGCTGCGACCGCTGCCCGCTGGCCGAGTCTTGCGTCGCCCGCCGCCAGGGCCGCCAGTCGGAACTGCCGCAGGCGCGACCTGCCAAACCGGTCCCGCGGCGCGAGACCCTGATGATCCTGGCCCGCGATCCGCGGGGCGCCGTCCTGTTGGAACGTTGCCCCCCCGCCGGCATTTGGGGCGGACTCTGGAGTCTGCCGCAAACCGCTCCCGATCGCGATCCGGCGCAGTGGTGCCGGGAGCGCACCGGCACGGAACCCTTGCGGGTTGAAATGCGCCCCGCGCGCCGTCACTCCTTCAGCCACTTCACGTTGACCATGCGCATCGCCGAGATCTGGGCCATCGCGCCACCCGTGGGGATTGCCGATGGCGACAGCCAACGCTGGTTCAGCCCCGGCGAGCTCGCCGGCCTGGGCCTGCCGGCGCCGATCCGCTCCATACTCGCGGACCTGACGGCACCGGCCAACGCGGATTCGAACCAACCACCTGCACAGGAAGAGACCAGATGAGCCGTACCGTTCAGTGCGTCAAGCTAGGCCGTGAGGCCGAGGGCCTGGAGCGTCAACCCTACCCGGGCGAGCTGGGCAAGCGGGTGTTCGCGCAGGTCTCCAAGCAGGCCTGGGCCGACTGGCTGCGGCATCAGACCATGCTCATCAACGAGAACCGCTTGAGCCCGATGGACCCCAAGGCACGCAAGTTCCTGGAGGAGCAGATGGAGCAGTATTTTTTTGGCGACGGCGCGGAGCTCCCCCAGGGGTACGTACCGCCACCGACCTGAGCCCGACCCCGGCGCACAAGTGTGCTAGACAACCAGGCTGTCCAGGATCATTCCCCGGTAAAGCCCCCAGTCGAAACAGGGCCCCGGATCGGTCTTACGGCCAGGGGCGATATCGCTGTGACCGGTGATGCGCGCGGGCGTCATGGCCGGATAACAGCCCAGGATGGCCAGGGTGCAGTTGGTAAGAACTCGATACTGAATCGGCTCGAAGGGCAGGTCATCCGTCCCCTCCAATTCGATGCCGATCGAGAAGTCGTTACAACGTTCGCGCCCGTCGTAACTGGAGCGGCCGGCATGCCAGGCACGCCGGCCGCACGGCACGTATTGAACGAGCTGGCCGTCGCGGCGGACCAGCAGATGGGTCGAGACAGGTCCGGCAGCGGCGGCCACCACGAAATAGGGATGCGCCGCGGGATCCAGTCGGCCGAGAAAGAGGTCGTCAATCCATTGGCCGCCGAACTCACCCGGCGGCAGACTGATGTTATGTATCACCAGCAAGTCGATCGGGGCGTCCGCCGGCCGGTCGTCGCACCAGGGCGACGGCCGCTGAACCGCACCCGATAGCCAGCCCGCGGCATCAACCCGCATGCCCATCAGAGGCTTCTCCCGCACGTTCAGTTCTCCTGCGCCAAAGCTTCGGCACCTGTCCGAATCCGGTGGTTGATACCGGCCGCATCGCCCACCTCGAAAAGGACGAGTCCCGAGCGAGAAACTGCGGAACCAGGCCCTACCATTGTGTCTGTCTGTTAACCCTGGATTACAACATGATTAGGCCGGCAGGTCAGCGGGCGACCTGACCCCGGTTGCGACACCCCGCCCGCCGCCGCGTCGATGCTGCGACCCCCTCCCATCGGCTCCCGAGCACAGCCGGTTCACGGCTGAAACCAAACACCGGCACAGGTGGACAGGCGCACGATCGAGCACGGCGCGAGACAAACCGGCACGTTCTGGCGCGCTAGTTGCATGACTTCAACCAGAACCCGCGACGACAGGGAGAGCGGCCGAGCGCCGGCGGCCCCTCGTGTCATCCAGCTCGAAGTAAAAAAAGATATCAATGACAAACCGCTTCGACCGGCCTCCCACCCCCCCCCAGCCAAACCCCGGGCAAGATCCACCGCTCGGCAGCACGCTTTCATCACCACCTGCAGAACGCTACCTCACCGTTTGCGGACAAGCACTTGCCAACATCTTGCCGCCGTTGCTGCGGGCGCTGTTCGATCGGCTCGATATCGCACTCTATGACCTCGCGGACAAGTCCGCGAACAGTCAGGCCCATATCGTCTATTTCGACGCCATGCGGATCATCCGCAACCAGTGTCACACCATCCAGCGCAATTTCCTGGGCCTGCTGCGCCAAGGCGCGGGCCGTGCCGCCGCCGGACAGATCGAGCAGGATTTGCGGGCCGACCAGCGCCTGGCGAGCGAGCCGTTCTCCTTGCTTCCAGACACGGAACTCGACGAGACCCTGGCCCTGTCCAATTTGGTCTCCAAGGCCGAGGCCAGGTATCAGGACGCGTTGCTCGACATGAACGCACACCTGGCCCAACTGCTCGGCCGCGCCGCGATCGACCCGCAATCCAACCCTTATGGACCCTTCGCGCTCTGTCAGGCGTTTCGCGGAGCACTCAAGAGCGCGCAGCAGTTGGAACCGCAGATCAAGCTCGTCATCTACAAGGCCTTCGATAAGCAGGTGCTGGACCAGTTGGCGCCATTCTATCGCCAATGCATCGCCGCGGCTGCCGCCTCCGGCCACACCCGCATCAACCGACCGGGCGGCGGATCGGGCGCGGGTGGCGGCCGGGACGCCAACCAGGCGACAACAACCGTGGTCCCGGAGGACAGCATCTCCCTGGGCCCGGAACCAACCGCGGATGCGACCGAGGTCCCGTTCGAAACACTCCAGAGCCTCTTGGAAAGGACGCGCACCCAAACAGCGGCCCCGCCACCCGAGTCGGTGCGTGTCCCCACCAAAGAGTTGCTCGGCGTATTGACGCGGCTCGGCGGTTACGTCCTCGCCGAACAAATCGCTCCGGTCGGCAGCCAACTGCGCGAGCGGCTGTCGAGCGTCATGACATCAACGCAGAAACAACCCCGTCACCTTGAACGCACCGATCAAGACACCCTCGACCTGGTCTTCATGTTCTTTGAACACCTGCTTGAAGGGAATGCCTTGCCCGACCCCATCAAGGTCCTGCTGGCGCGAATGCAGATCCCGATCGCTAAACTCGCGCTCCGCGACAAGGGCTTGTTCTCGGCGCGCGAGCACCCGGCGCGCCGACTGCTCAACCATATCGGTGAAGCGGCGGTTGGTTGGAGCGAAGCCGATGGCCGCGGGCCAAACAGCCTCTATGGCATGATCGAACGGGTGACGGAACGCCTGATCCTCGACTTCGACGGCGATCTGCAGTTGTTCTCCCGCATGGACCGATTTTTCCTCGCCTATCTCGACAATGAGCGAACGCATCCCGGCCCACCGGCCGCTGCGGACCTGGGAACGGCGAGGACCAACAGCAGTGCCGCACAACAGGCGGTCGCGGCGGTATTGAGTGCCGCGCTCACCCGTTATCCCCAGAGACCCGCGGCGATCGAATCACTGCTGCGCGAGGGGTGGCAACCGATCATGCTGACGATCTATCGGGACGATGGTGTCGACAGTGCGGATTGGCGCCAGGCCATCGCCATCGTCGATCGGCTGCTCTGGAGCGTACAGCCCAAGCGCGACCTGCACGAGCGCCGGGAACTGCTGCGCCGGATCCCCGAGTTACTGAGCGCCCTGCGGGCAAGGCTCGTCAAGGGCGGCTGCGATCAACGCCAAGTTTCCCGCTGGTTCAAAGATCTGCAGACGATTCATCTAAGCATCTTACAGGCCGGACCAGACCAACCACCACCGGACTTGGCAGCAACCCGAACCCACCCCGCCGCCGCAACGCGCAGGGCGGACAGAGACACGACGGCCACCAACGATGATCGGCACCCGGAGCAGCGCACCGACCTGAAACTGCCGGTCGGCGGTTGGGTGGAACTGACGCGCGATCACGGGATCAAGCTGCGCTATCGCCACACCGGTTGGAGCCCGATGGGTTTGCGCCTGCAATTCGTCGATCGCCTGGGCCGGCCTGGTCCGGATCTGTCGGGTACCGAATTCCAGGACCTGCTGGATCAGGGCCAGGCAGCCGTCATCGCGGCCCCAGCGGAACCCCTCGCCGATCACGCCATCCGCTCCGTCATGGGCCAACTCGCCTCCTGAGCCGCGGCGATCTTGCTGATTGCGCGTTCCGGAGTAAAGTACTCCAAGTATGACCCGCGCTGATGCGGCGTTCTCGAATCCCCCTGGAGCACCCATGGACACGCCAACGACACCCGCGACCTGGCAGACACCGGACGACCTTCGCGCCCTGCTGCCCGACCGGAAACTGATCGAGTCCCAGGTGCAGGCCGCGCTGGCGGAGGATGTGGGCACCGGTGATCTCACCGCCGCCCTGCTGCCAAGCCGCCAACAGGCACAGGTCGAACTGATCACGCGGGAGGCCGCGGTGTTGAGCGGCAGCGCCTGGTTCGATGCCGCATTCCGGCTGCTGGACAGCAGCGTCGCGCTGCACTGGGAGGCGCGCGACGGCGACTGGATCAGCGCGGGACAGCGGCTCTGCGTCCTCACCGGCCCCACGCGGACGCTGCTCACCGCCGAGCGCACCGCCATCAATTACCTGCAAACCCTGTCCGGCACCGCGACCCGTGCGCGGGCCTATGCTCAGGCCGTCGCCGGACTGCCGGTGCGCGTGCTCGATACCCGCAAGACCCTGCCGGGGCTGCGCATCCAGCAAAAATACGCCGTGCGTTGCGGCGGCTGCCACAATCACCGGATGGGACTCTATGACGCCATCCTGATCAAGGAGAATCACATCCTCGCCGCCGGTTCCATCAGCGCCGCCCTGCAGGCCGCTCAGAACGGGAATCCGGGCGTCGAGATCGAGATCGAGGTCGAAGGACTGGCCGAACTCGCGCAGGCATTGAACGCCGGTGCCCGACTGATTTTATTGGATAACTTCAGCCTGACCGAACTGCGCGAGGCGGTGGCGCTGAATGCCGGCCGTGCCCGACTGGAAGCCTCCGGCGGCGTCAATCTCAGTACCATACGCGCGATCGCCGAGACCGGCGTGGATCGCATCTCGGTCGGCGATCTGACCAAGGACGTCACCGCCGTCGACCTGTCCATGCGGTTCGTCTCCTGAGCTTCCGTCCGTCTCCTCTGTGCGCGGAGTCCCTGATGCCATCGCTGTTGTCTCGCACGGTCTGGTCCTGGCTGCTGTCGGCAGCGCTTTTCCCGGTGCTGGCCGCGGCGGCCTGCGACCCCGGTCAGCGTCTCACGCTGCTCCACTTCAACGACTACCACGGTCAACTGGAGCCCTATGCCGACCCGCGGGACCACACTGAACGCGGCGGCATCGCCCGCCTCGCCGCCGTTGTCGCACAGATCCGCGGTGAGGACCCGCGCCCCGTCCTGCTGCTGTTCGGCGGCGACTTTCTGCAAGGCACCCTGACCTCCAGCCTGTTTCAGGGGATACCGGACCTGACCCTGTTCGGACGCATGGGAGTCGACGCCGCGGTCATGGGGAATCACGAACTGGACTACGGACAAGACACCTTTCGGCGTCTGGCCGGTCTGGCCCGGTTTCCGATCCTGACCGCGAATGTCGCGTCTCACCCGGACCCCCTGCCGGTGCGGCCTCAGGTGATCCTGGAACCGGCCGACGGACTCAAGGTCGGCGTCCTGGGCCTCACCAGCCCGGAACTGGCAACGGCCACGCACCCGCGCAACATGGACGGGATCAGTGTGGAGGAGCCGGTCACCGTCGCGCGGCGCCTGGTACCCGGATTACGGGAGCAGGCGGATCTGGTGGTGGTGCTGTCGCACATGGGGATCACCGATGACCGCCGCCTGGCACAGTCCGTCCCCGGCATCGACCTGATCGTCGGCGGTCACAACCACAACCTCTATGCCGAACCGGTCATGGAAGCCGGAGTGGCCATCGTTCAGGCCGGCGAACGCGGCGGCTGGCTGGGGCGCCTGGACCTGGAGTGCCGCGACGGCACGCTGTCACGCACCGGCTACACCCTGATCCCGATCGACGCATCGAGTCCGGCCGACCCCGAGATCGCGGCAGAGGTGCAGCGCATCGCCGCGTCGGCCAACCAGGAGATGGATCAGGAAGTCGGCACCAGCGCCCGCGAACTCAGCGCCTGGCGTGAACTGATCCGGCGCGAAGAGGCGCCCTTCGGCGACTTCCTCGCCGACCAGGCGCGGGAAATCACCCTGGCCGACGTCGCCCTATTCAACGCCGGGGGATTTCGCTCCAGCATCCCGGCGGGTCGCGTCACGCTCAAGGCCATCTACCAGGCCTTTCCGTTTCGCAACGAACTGGTGGTGGGCGACATCACCGGCGCCCAGTTGCTCGCTGCATTGCAACGCAGCGCCGCCCTGGACCCGGCGGACAATCACGGCGCCTTCCTGCA
Organism: Lamprocystis purpurea DSM 4197; assembly: GCF_000379525.1. Classification (GTDB taxonomy): domain Bacteria; phylum Pseudomonadota; class Gammaproteobacteria; order Chromatiales; family Chromatiaceae; genus Thiodictyon; species Thiodictyon purpureum. The sequence continues at coordinate 10,701 of NZ_KB902490.1, forward strand.
AGTCTCCGGCCTGCACTATGTGATCGCCGGTGATCAACTCGAATCCGCCACCCTGGGCGACGCACCCATCGACCCGACCCGCCGTTACCGGGTGGTGACCTCCGATTTTCTGGCCGCCGGCGGTGACGGTTACGCCATGCTCATGGCGATGGAGAACCAGGTCATGACCGGCCGCCTGATCTCCGACATGGTCATCGAGGCCTTCCGCGGCGGCGCACCGGTGGATCCGCGCACCGACGGACGCATTGTGCGGCGCGCGGCGCGACCTTGATCATCGTGCCGACCGGCCATGAGGGAACTTGAACTGTCCCAGTCGTTGAGCAGCGCGCGCGGGAGAGCACGGTTTTCTCTTGACAAACACATTGCAAACGCGGATAAATTCCGGTAGGAGCCTTGCCCTGCCAAGTGTATGAAGGGTCATTGGGAGGTGATTCCACGCGATAGCCTAAGTTTTGCCCGATCAAACTTCCGATTCGTGATTTCCGGGAGAAATGCCATGAACGCAAACACTGAGCAAACCACCAACACCACCGCCGAAGCAAAGCTGCCTTACGAACCGCCCACGGCGACTTTGGTCACCCGTGAGCAGGAGGATCGGCTGTTGGGGCCGGGTAATTTCCCCGGTAACGGAGTCCCCTGCGGCTGCTGAGTCCACTGCCGCTTCACGTCGACCTGTGCAATACTTTAAGCGCTCCAATGACTTCATCATGCGGAACGTCGGCGGCGAAAGCTTGCTTGTGCCGCTTGGCACGCGCGTCGTTGCTGTGAATGGCGTGATCGTCCTGAATGGCACGGCGCGCTGCGTGTGGGAACTCCTGGCGCAAGAACGCTCCTTGGACGAACTCGCCGCCGCCGTGGCGGAGCGCTTTACGGTGGATGTTGAGCACGCCCGTATCGATGTGCAACGGTTCCTCGACGAGATCGGCCGGATGCGCGCCCTGCAACCATGACCGTGCTCCCGACCGACTATGGCGCACTGCTTCGGGAGTTGCAACGGCGCGCCGCCTCGATGCGCCAGCCGGTGAGCGGCGTGTTTGAATTGACGGAACGCTGCAATCTGTCTTGTCGCATGTGTTATGTCCGCCATGACGCCCGTGATACGGCGCAACGCTCAAAGGAGTTGTCCAGCGCGCAGTGGCTTACGCTTGCACAGGACGCCGTGGACAATGGCATGGTCTTTCTGCTGCTGACCGGCGGCGAAGTTTTTTTGCGTCCCGATTTCTTCGAGATTTACATACCGCTTACGCGGTTGGGTCTCATTCTCACGATTTACACCAACGGCACCCTCATCACCGACGGCATTGCGCAACGCTTGGCGGAAGCCGCCCCGAGCCTCACTGAAATCACGCTCTATGGCAGCACTGCTGCCGCCTACGAAGCGGTCACGGGTTGTCCGGGCAGTTACGCGCGCGCCTGCGCTGGAATTGAAGCGCTCCTCAAGCAGGGCATTCCGTTCGGACTCAAGACCACGATCACGCGGCAAAATGTCGGTGAATTGGAAGCGATGCGGCAGATGGCGCGCCAGTGGGGCGTGCCGTTTTCAGGGGCTTGGCTGCTCTCGCGGCGGCGCGATGGCCATTCTTCCGATGTTGAATACTGCCGTCTGTCCGCGCAGGATTGCGTCAACCTCGAAGCCACCGACCAGGTCTCGGCCGACGAGTGGCTCGAAACCGCATTCCGCGAATCATCCGTCAAGAGTGATGCCAATTTCTACTGCCAAGCCGGCAAGACCGCATTTGTCATTCATTCTTCCGGCGCGATGAGCCCCTGCCTGACGTTGTCTCAACCCGCGGCCCGTCCGCTCGCCAGCGGTTTTCGCACGGCCTGGGAAGGCGTGCAGCGCTTTGTCGACGAGGCACCGCCACCGGACTCCGCCTGCCTTGCCTGCGACGCGCGACGCTATTGCCCGCGCTGCCCGGCGTGGTCGTCGATGGAAACCGGCACATTGACCGACGCGGTGCCCTATCTATGTGAGATCGCCCGTCTGCGCAAAGCGCGTTACGAGTGAAAACACGTGGTGGTGCCCTGACCGCCAGGCCGGTCAATCCGGCACTCGCGGGATCCGGCGCATGTGCACCGCCGCCAACCACTCGGACAAATATCCAAGCGCGGCACCCAGATTCCGCTCGGCACCCGGCGACAACCCGGCGCCGAGGTCGAACGCATAACCGCGGATCGCCAGCAACCGGCAGTCCGGCAACGGGCCGCCGATAACCTGGGCGTAGACCCGCAGCAGCGCGCCGGGCCTCATGGCATGGGTGGTGATGGTGAGCGCCGGCTCCTGGATCACGGGTCCGAAGGTGAATGGCTCCGCTCCACTGAGGGCGGCATCGACAAAGACCACGCGCTTGCGGCCATCCAGGTCCAGTACGTGCTCGATCTGAAGCTGGAAATCGGTCAGCAAATCGAACGCCTGATCTGGGACCGTGCGGGCTGCACGCATCGCGCTCAGGCGTTCGATCAGGGTGGGGCCGAGCGCATCGTCGCCGCGCGAGGGGTTACCGCAGGCTATAATTAATGTATTCGGAACGGACATGGCGCAATCAATCTTGAGGACAGTGACCCTTGATGTTCGACCGCCCAGTGAGACAATGGCCGAGTTCTCCCAGGATTGGAAGACGGGTAAGGCATCGACCACAGACCGCATCTCATTCGCCTCTCCAGAACTGCTGCGGAAGGTGCTCACGGCCAAGCGATGGGAACTACTCAAGGTGCTCTGCGGCGCCCGCCCAGTGACAGTTCACGAGGCAGCGCGTCGCGTCGGGCGTGATGTCAAGGCAGTACACACCGATTTATCGGCTCTACTCTCCGCCGGCGTTCTTGTGCGCACCGCGGCAGGACAAGTCGAGTTTCCCTACGAGGCCGTCAAGGTCGAGTTCTTGTTGCAGGCAGTATGAAGCCCTTGAGCTCCCGCCTTAGGCGGCTTCGCTCTCGCCTGCAATCAATGCGGGAGACGCCCCTATTATCTCACGCCTGCCGTGATCGGCAGACCGACCACCATCGGGTCTCCGCCCTGCCCGACACCCTCAGCAACTGAGTCGAGGTCCATCAGGACGTGTCTACGGCCTGCTATTCAAGACCGCGTGGGCGAGTTTGTCCTGGCAGCCTGATCCACCGCTTCCTGCTGCATTTGCTGCCCAAGGATTCATACGGGTGTACCGCTTCGGCTTCCTGGCCTACTGCTGCCGGGTGCGCTGTCTGGAGCTAATCCGCACGGCATTCGCCGCCCCTTGGCAGGAACCTGCCGAAGCACCTGCAGCAACCGCACCCTTTGACGACTATCATGTCCCAAATGCCGCGCCGGCCGGCTGTCTGTGACCATGAATCTGGCCCCGCAGCGGCGTGGCCAGGGAGTCGTGACTGCGCTGGTTCCCATCGCGACACCAAGGCTCTCTCGCCACCCTGGACCGGCCCGCCCGCGGCCTTGACAGGCCTGCGCTCGCGCTCGCCCGCACTTCGGAAAATGATCTACAATTGACACACAATCGCCTGATTGCCCGCCCTGCGGCCCCCCTCGGTTGCCAGGTTGGTACGCCTCACCGACGGCCTTCCCAGTGCTGACATGCCGCCCGGCACCGGCCGGCGACCCGGGCCTCGGAGATACAATACTTCTCTACAGACGGCCGCGCCAGCCGGGGTACCGTGCCAGGATCGGATGAGTCAAACAACCGTTTATCCGTCGAGCGTGCCAGGCGCCGTGCCACGACCGGGGATCAGCGCGGCGCGCAGGATAGACGTTAGTCGTTAGGTCCACCAAGGAAAGCATATGAAAAACCGAGGGGAATTTATCGTATTCCGTTATTCGCTAGTCGAAGAAGCGCAACAAGCGTTAATCGTTGAGCCGCTTCCAGACCCGAAAGGCGAAGCAGTTACGTTTGCATTGCTTGGAGATCCTGAATTTTCCCGAAACAATGTCTCGTATGCATTTGTCGGGTTTTCCCGAGTTATTCCTACTCCGCTTTTTCGTTTCCAGGAGAATCGATATCTTGCCGGAAAAGTTGCAAAATTGCGCAAGGCCCAAGTACACGAGAAAATACCAGGGGATATTATTGAGCACGAAGCGGACGACTGGGTCCCGCTCGTAGCAATATTTGATCTATTTGAACAGTATATTTTCGTGCAGCGCGAATTGGAAATTTGGGACAGAGACTCAAGTTGCTAACGCGATCCAAACCGGACTGCGAGAGCCTGTCCTAGCCAAATATAATCACAGATTGTTTGTGGAGCCTAAGACCCGGACTGAGGATTTTTGGTCGGTGGTCGAAACACATAACCGAATCTACAAGTTAGAGATTCGCCTTATCTCTCCTAATATACTGCGAACAAACGAAAAAGCACGAGAGGCGTTAGAGGAATTGAAAAGACTCTATGGCCAAGACGAAATCGCTCTGACGCTTGAGAACGAGTCAGGGAATTTGCGGATTCCTAAGATACCCATAGCTGATTACATTGACTATGCTGCAGAGGGAGAAGGTAAATGGACACTAATAACTGAAGGCGCTAAAGGAGGAAAGAAAAAGCACACGAGCGACAAAGCAGCAATCACATTAGACTTACCTATTCCGTCCGAAGACGAAATTCATAACGAAGGACAATTGGAACTCGAAACGGGCATTCCCGCACCTGGACGAGGCGCAAGTGACGCACAACTCGTTGCAGAGTTGTTGGAAGAAGCTAACGCCCTAGAAAAGTCCCCGAGCCGTGGTTAGATTCATACTTGTTTTCTGCCTAGCATTCAGTATTTCGCTATTTGGTGCGTTCTACGCAGGCAATGTCGCTAAGTCGGTATTCGAGGATTTGCTGTCTTCGTTTACAGTACTCGCGATGATTACCGGAACGGTCTCTTATGCTCTATATGCCTACGTCGACACGATAACTAAAGATGTCGCAGGTGACAAGAAAACATGTGCGCACGAAAGCTATCGCGCTGCTATCGACAAGCTATCCGATCTAAAACAAGAGATTATTGTAAATGCGTTTGCGGTCGTTGTATTATTGATCATAGAGCAGCTTGCGCACAGCATTTCTTTAGCGTTTCCAACCAGCCCAGCGGAGCCTTTCAACTGGTACTGGGCGGCCCTTTTCTCCATAAGGATGGCTTGCTTTTCCAGCAGCGTCTTAATTGTCGTAATCCAGTTCCATGCGTTTATTGTCGCGAGCGATTACCGTCGCGTTATTAGCAGAAAAGGGCCGTAGGCCGTAGGCCGCAGGATGGCCTGAGGAACGAACCCCAACATTTCAAGACTCAGATCTCATTGCGGAACGAATTCAAGAAAGCGCCCAACAATCTCGTGGAGAATATCAACCAATGCGACTTTACTTGGACATGTGTTGTCTACAGCGACCAATGGACGACCAAACGCACCTTCGTATTCATATGGAATCTGAGGCCATTCTTGGCGTGTTGGCTTGGTGCGAAGCGGGAAAGGCAGACTTGCTGAATTCAGTCGCGTTGAGTTACGAAGTCGACCATAACCCGCACCCAGCAAGAAAAGCCTTTGTTCAAGAAGCCTTGCTGAATAGCAAGCAATTTATTCACACATCGGATTCAGTAAAACAACTGGCCCGCGGATACTGTGATCATGGAATTAAAGCATTAGATGCTTTGCATCTGGCCTGTGCTGTGGAAGCACAAGCACATTATTTCTGTACATGCGATGATCGCTTGTATCGGCGGGCTAAACAGCTAGATAGCAAACAAACGCTGGTTGTCTTTCCGCTGGAACTTGTTGAGATGATTGAACCATGAGCGTACCTGCAAAGTCTTTAACTGATATTACCAATCAAGCCATTCATGTGCTTTCCAGAGAAATTGGTGCCGCTGATACCATGCGTTTTTTAAGTCAATTCTCTACAGGCAGTGGAAACTATACTGAGGAACGAGCCGCACTTTTTGACCATTTGACATTGGACGAAGTTCTTGCCGAAATTAGGGAGAAACATGGCGACAAAAAGCAAGCCGGATAGGACAGCTTGGAAAAGCGATATGCTGAAAGCGTCCGTGTCGGGACCGAGTGCAGTCAACCAAGGTTGACCTCTCATTTCCGGATGATGACCAGATCATCCTGACTGGGAATCGTTGCCGGATAGATCAACCCCGGATATGTTGCATCCAGGTAATCGCTGATAAAAGCGTCGAGCCTGGCCGTATCGCAAGGGGCCGCGGACAATGGATTGAGGAGACACATTCTGAACAGGACAAGCAGGTCTTCGCGAGTCGGCACCTGGTCCAGCGGGGTATCGATGGTATAGATGGTGACCTCCGCTTGTCGACCGGCCAGGGCCTGGTAAAAACGCGACTCGTGGCAGCACGCGTGCAAGTCCAGATTGGTCGCCGCTTCGTCCCAGCGCCCTGCCGCCCGCTGGAATCCGATACCGATCAGCGCCATCGGGGCCGAGGGTTGATTGAGGATGATCGCCAAGTTTCCACCGGGCTTCAGCAGGGTCAGTGCCAACCGGATCTTTTCGCGAATATCATCGAGCCCGTTGAAGTGATACAGCACATGCGAGAGTGTTATCAGATCGAATCCCTGAGGATGATCAGTGGACACCCGATGCCGGGCAGATGCGCCCCAAGGGCACGCATACACATCGGTAGACTTTTTCGTCAACACATCGCAACAGCGCGGATTCGGCTCCAGCAAAATGATCTGTTCGGCATAGGGCCGCATCAAGTCCGGTAAATGGCCTTGTCCGGCACCAATGTCGAATATGGAAAAGCCGGCACGATACACGATGGGCAGCGCCCCTTTGTCCTGCAACTGCCGAACGGCTTCGCTATTTTGAAGTGAATAGCGATGAAACAGAGTGAGCGCTTGCTCAAAAACTTCATAATCCAATAGCATCTTATTGGCGGCACCAGCTTAGAAGGCTGAACTCAGGAGTCAAGTACCAGCGCCCGCCCCAGGCTGCCATCCGGATGCCGGCAGAGACGGTCCAGCACCAAGCCCGCGGCGTCCTGTAATTCGATATCCAGGGGCATCCGCCCCAGGGCATGGGTGGCACAGGAGAGGCAGGGGTCATAGGCGCGAATCGCCACCTCGATCTGGTTCAGCAGCGGCTCGGTCAGTTCCCTGCCGCTCAGGTAATCGGCGGCCACCTGGCGAATCGCGGTGTTGATGGCCTGATTGTTGTTGGTCGTGGAGACGATGAGGTTGGCGCGCGTCACGAGTCCGTCTTCGTCGATCTCATAATGATGGAAGAGCGTGCCGCGGGGGGCCTCCACGACACCGATGCCCTTGCCATGCATCGCCCCGCGCAGACGCAAATCCGTACCCTGTAGATCCGGGTCCGAGAGCAGTTCGCGGATCCGCTCGGCGCAGTGCAGCAGTTCGATCACCCTGGCCCAGTGGGTGGCGAGCGCCGCCTGGAGCGGTCGGCCCTCACCGGCGGCGGCGAAGTCCTGACGTTCCTGCTCGGCCAGCGGGGTATGGAAACAATCGCAATTGTTGACGCGGGCGAGCGGTCCCACCCGGTACCAGCCGCGCTCCGGCCCCAGTTGTGTCAGGAAGGGAAATTTCATGTAGCTCCAGTCCTTGACTTCTTCCTGAATCAATTGCTCATAACCTGTGCAGTCCTGGTGATCCATGAGCGTGTCGCCGTTCGGGTCACGCACACGCAGGCCCCCGTCGTAAAGTTCTAAAGCCCCGTCCGGTCCGATCAGGCTCAGGGTGTTGGCATCCACTGCCCCGAACCGGTAGTGATACTCCGGGTTGCGCAGGATGATCCGTTTCATCAACTGGACCGCGCCCTCGGCCCAGTCGCACACCTGATCGATATCGGCCTGGAGCAGATCCCGCTCCTGTGCACTCACATGCTTATTGACCCCGCCGGGCAGCGCACCGGTGCCGTGGACCCGCTTGCCGGCGGTGATGCGGATCACCTCCTGTCCGAACTTCCGCAGCAACACACCCTGCTTCGCAATCTCCGGATGATCCTGGATCAAACCGACGATGTTGCGGTGAGCTACCGGGTCGTCGACACCGAACAACAGGTCCGGGGATGAGAGATGAAAGAAGTTCAGCGCGTGCGATTGCAGCACCTGCCCCAGATGCATGAGCCGCCGAACCTTCTCCGCGGTCGGGGTGAGCACATCGACACCGACCAACTGATCACAGGCCTTGGCCGCCGCCAAATGATGGCTGACCGGGCAGATACCGCACAGGCGCTGGACCAGCACCGGCAACTCCCAATAGGGCCGGCCCTGGATGAACCGCTCGAACCCGCGAAACTCGACGACATGCAGCCGCGCCTGCCGCACGTGGTTGTCTTCATCCAACAGCAGGGTGACCTTGCCGTGCCCCTCGACCCGCGTCAGCGGCTCGATACAGACACGCTTCAAGGTCTCCGGATGGCGGGCGGTTTCAAGTGGATGGATCATGGGTAAGTCTTCCGCGCGCTAATCGTAATGAATCTGATGATAAGAGAACGCAATCGGTTCTCCCGACAGCCAGGCGGTCAGGAAGGTCCAGAGGGTCTCAGCGGAAGGCGGACAGCCGGGCAGGAAATAATCGACCTTCACGACCTCGTGGATGGGATGGACCCGGTCGAGCAAGAGCGGGATTTCCGGGTCGCGCGGGATGCCCGGATGATAGACACCGACGCCGCGCACATAGCTCTCTTCCAGACACTCACGCAACGCGAACGCGTTGCGCATCGCCGGAATACCGCCGTTGACCGCGCAGGCGCCAACCGCCACCAGGGTCCGGCAGTGGCGGCGAAACGCGCGTAAGACCTCCAGATTCTCGGTGTTGGCCACACCGCCCTCGATCAGGCCCAGGTCGCAGTCGCCGACCGTCTTGATATCAGTCAGTGGCGAGCAGTCGAACTCGACGAGATCCACCAGTTGCAGGATGCGCTCATCGATGTCCAAGAGCGACGTATGACACCCGAAACAGCCGCACAGCGAGGCGGTGGCAATGCGCGGTTTGGCGGACACGTCAATCACCCCCCGGCTGAGCACGCAGGTCCCCGACCACGCTGATCGGCGCCTGATCATAGAGCCGTTGCCCGATCGGTTGCTCATACCCACGATGCTTGGGGAGAATGGCTCCGGTCGGACAGACCTGGGCGGCTCGGTCGCTCGCGGCGAATTGCGAGTCACCGAGCAGGCCGCTCGGCGAGTCGATCACCAGATGGCTCGCCAACCCGCGACCGCTGACTGCAAAGACCCGCTTGTGGTCATGATCGCGGCTGGCGCGCACACACAGTTCGCACAGGATGCAGCGGTTGAAATCGATCATGAAATCCGGATGCGAGGCATCCACCGGCCGCTGGGGAAAGCACTGCGGGAAGTGAGGGCTGAGCATCCCGACGTAATAGGCAACGGCCTGGAGCTGACAACTGCCGCTGCGTTCACAGGCCGGGCAGACATGATTGCCCTCGACGAACAGCAGTTGCACGATCGAACGCCGCGTGGCCGCAATCGTCTCGGTGTTCGACTCCACCGTCATGCCATCCAGCGCCGCCGTGGTGCAGGCGGAGACCAAGCGTCCGTTGACTCCGACCATGCAGACCCGGCAACTGCCATGGGGTGCATAGTCCGGGTTATGACACAGGTGCGGGATATAGACGCCGACGGCCAGCGCCGCATCCATGATGGTCTGGCCGGGCGTGAAGGGAATCTCCCTGCCATCGAGACGCAGCGTCGTGCTCATGCCTCCTCCTCCACATGATCCGCGACACCGTCGCGGCCGGTGAGAGCCCGCGCGCACCCCAAGGCGGCATCCAGGTCGAACGACGGGCTGTAGTCGGCGCTGCGCAGGTGTCGCTGATAGATCGCGGGGAATTTGTCCAGCGTATTGAGCACATGGTTCGGTGCGGTGTGCCCGAGGCCGCAATAACTCGCCTGCCGCATCAGCGGGCCGATGTCACGCAACTCCTGGAGATCATGGGCGGACGCCTGACCGGCCGCGACCTTCTCCACCAGATTCCTCAGCAGTGCCGTGCCCACCCGGCAGGGGGTGCAAAAGCCGCAGGACTCGTGGGCGAAGAAGGCGGCAAAATTGCGGACCAGCTCCAGCAGGTCGCGCGAACGGTCGAAGATCATGAATGAACCGGCGGTCGGCAGGTCCTCGAACGCCAGCAGACGGTCGAACTCGGCGGGCGCCAGCGTGGTCCCGGCCGCCCCGGACACCTGAACCGCCTGCACCTCCCCTGCCCCGCAGTCGGTCAGCACCCGATGCACCGGGGTGCCGAAGGGATATTCGTAGATCCCCGGCCGGGCACAGTCGCCGCTGACGGACAGGATCTTGCTGCCGGCCGACTGATCCGTTCCCTCACCGCGCAGCCAGTAACCGCCCCACTGAACCACCCGTGCGGCCGCCAGAAAGGTCTCCACATTGTTGACCACCGTCGGTCGGTCCTGGTAACCGCTGATCACCGGGAAGGGCGGGCGCTTGCGCGTGACCCCGCGCTTGCCCTCGAGCGACTCGATCAGGGCGGACTCCTCGCCGCAGATATAGGCCCCGGCGCCCAGGTGGATGGCGATATCGAAATCGAAGTCCGGCTGGCCGAGGATGCCCTTGCCGAGCAGCCCCTCGGCACGGCGGCGCGCCAGGACCGATTCCAGATGCGGCACCAGATAGCGGTACTCGCCGCGCAGGTAGAGGAATCCCAGACGGGCGCCGATCACCCCGGCGCACAGAGTCATCCCCTCGAATACCAGATCGGTGTAACTGGTCAGCAGGACCCGATCCTTGAAGGTCCCGGGCTCACCCTCATCCGCGTTGCACACGACAAAGCGCGGCACCGTCCGGTCGCCGCCCTCGGCTTCGCGACAGAAACGCCACTTCAAGGCGGTGGTGAACCCGGCACCGCCGCGCCCGCGCAGCCCCGAGCGCTCCAGTTCGGTCAGCGCCGTATCGGCTCCATTCTCCAGCAAGCGGCGCAGACTCGCCCCATCGGTTACCGGATTGCTGAGCAAGAGCCCGCACCGACGGATATTGTCCGCCACCCGGAAAAACGCGCCGGGCCAGCGCGCCAACGGCACCCCCTCATCCACCAGGTCGGCGATCCGATCCACCCGCGCCGCGGTCAGCGCGGTCACCGCCTGACCATTGACCAGGAGCGCCGGTCCCTGATCGCACATGCCGGTGCAGGAGGTGAGCCCGATCGTCACCCGCCCGTCGGCCCGGGTCTCATTCAGCCCCAGACCCAGGCGCTCGGCGAGCAGTCCGACCAGACGCTGGTTGCCGAGCATCCGGTCAGTGATATTGTCCGAGAACAGAATATCGAAGTCGCCGCGGGGCTGATCGTGCAGGAAGGCATAGAACGCGACGGCCGCGCGCACCTGGGCATGCGCGACGTCCAGCGCGGCGGCCAGGGCATGGACCGCCGCCGGCGGGACCCAGCCGAACTGCTGCTGGACCGCGATCAGATGCTGGAGCAACTGCTCCGGCGCCAGTCCGCGCAAATCGAGCGACCGGGCGACGAAGGCCTGGACTTGCGAGTTGACGGGTTCGCCCATCACAGCCTCCAGTGGTTGCGGGATGCATCGGCGTACTCAGGCGATTTCCGGCAATCGCCTTAAAGAGTATAGAACGACGGCCGCTCTGGCGCCCGGCGGCCTGTCGGGGGACAATCAAGGTTCCGACTCCCCCCTGCACGACCGGCACCGCGACCCGATGGACCCAGCACAAATCGATTGTCAAGAGAACACAGATCCCCCGCAGGTGCAGATCGTCTCCTTATGGCGCCGACTCGGCGCCCTGCTCTATGACGGAATCCTGCTGTCGGCGCTGCTGCTGCTCGCCACCGCCTGCCTGATCATCCCCTATGATCTGCTCGCCACCCGGCCCTATCCCCACGCGGATTGGCTGTACCGGACCTTGCTGCAGCTCTATCTGTTGGCGGTGATCGCCGGCTTCTATGTGTATTTCTGGACGCACGGCGGACAGACGCTTGGGATGCGCAGTTGGCGCGTGCGCGTCGTCCGCGCGGATGGCGGACCACTGAACACCGGCGACGCCCTGCGCCGCTTCGCCTGGGCCGCGCTGAGCCTGCTGCCGCTGGGCCTGGGCCTCTGGTGGTGTCTGGTCGACCGTGAGCATCTCGCCTGGCATGACCGGGCCTCGGGGACACGCCTGTTGCTCGCCCGGCCAAAAGCAGCGACCCGCCCAATCAAAGCCTAACACTAACGAGGTATTCGCAGCGGATCGCCGCGACCAACAGCCGAGCCGCCGGGCGTCCGGCGATCCCGGTGGGTTCGAGGCTCGCCTGATCGCCGACCGCCGGGGCACCCTCAGCCCACCCGCCGCAACAGCACCAAGGCCGCGCCGACGAACAGGAGCGGCGGGGCCAGTGCCGCGGCCAGCGGACTCAGACCATAAATGAGCGCGAGGTAGGAAAAGGTGCGGCTGATCAGATAATAGACGATGCCGACCATGACCCCGACGAACATCCGCGCACCGGTACCGCGGCTGCGCGCGGAACCGAGCAGGATGGGAATGGCCACCAGAACCATCGACAGGGTCAGCAACGGATAGACCACCTTGCCCCAGAAGATCACCTCGTAGTTGCCGGCATCCTGCGCGTTGATCCGCATGAAGCGGATGTATTTCCAGAGCCCCCACACCGGCAGGATGCGCGGATCGACGACCACCACCTCCAGGATGCCAGGGTCCAGCATGGAATCCCAGCCGGCGTTCGGGAGGCGTTCGATCCGGACCCCATCCTGACTGACATGACTGCGCGAAATGCCCTCGAGCACCCATTGACCGTCGAGATAGCGCGCGCCTTCGGCGTAAGTCGCGATCAGGGTTCCCGCGGTATTGTCGACCCGGTAGGTCGAGATGGCACGCAGACTGGTGCCGGATAGAATCTCGCGGATATTCACATAGGCACCGTCGTCGATCGCCCAGAACCCGGAATCGGTACTTTGCGCAACCTCGCCGGAGAGCGCCGTGCGTTTCAACTCAAGGCCATGTTGCTCGGCGACCGGCGCCACCACCTCGCCGACGAACATGGCGATCACGGCCAAGACGATGCCGCCCATGACGCCGGCCCAGGCGATGCGCAGGATCGAGATGCCGGCCGCCCGCATCGCCACCAGTTCCGAGCGGTTGGCCAGTGCCCCCAAGCCGAGCAAGGCACCGATCAGCGTCGCGATCGGAAACACCTGGTAGGCATAACGCGGCAGGGCGAGAACCATGAACAGCAGGGCGTCCTGGATGCGGTAGCCGGCCGTACCCACTTGCTCCAGCTCATTGGCCAGGATGAAGAACCCCAGCAGCGGCAGCAGCACGCCCAGGGTCAGCAGGGCTCCGCCGATCACCGCCCCGGCCAGATAGCGATCGAGAATTCCAGGGATCATGTAAAGCTCACCGCGGTGGTAGACTCAGAACCCTTAGGATACTCACCCCGATCGCTCAACGCTGACTGATTCCGATCCGATTCGTTCCCCGAGGTACCCGCTGATGGAGTTCAAGATCAAGACCGGCGATCTCGCCAAACACAAGACCCCCTGCCTGGTGCTGGGTGTCTTCGAGAAACGCAAGCTCGCCGAACCCGCACAGGCCGTCGACCAGGCGAGCGGCGGCCGCCTCACTGAGATTCTCAAGCGGGGCGACCTGGACGGCGAGACCGGCCGGACCCTGATGCTCTATGACGTGCCCGGCATCGCGGCGGAGCGGGTACTGCTGGTTGGCTGCGGCAAGCACAAGGAGTTCACCCGCGCCAACTACCGTCAGGCGCTGGCGGCCGCGGTGGACCTGCTGCAGCGCACCCATGCCGGTGATGCCCTGAGCACCTTGGCCGAATCGATTCCGGATGGCCTCACCCGCTATCTGGCGCTGCGTGACGCCGTGACCACCACGGCCGACCGGGTCTACCGCTACAGCCGGACCAAGGAAGACAAGCAAGCCCCCAAGACTCCGCTGCGCACCCTCACCCTCTGGGTCGCGACCCGGCAGCAGGTCGACACGGCCGAGCAGGCCACCCGGCACGGCGCGGCCATCGCCGCCGGGGTGACGCTGGCCAAGGAACTGGGCAACCTGCCGGGGAACATCTGCACCCCGTCCTATCTGGCCGATCAGGCACTGGATCTGGCCAGCCGCTTCGACAAGCTGACGGTCGAGGTCTTGGAAGAGGCGCAGATGGAAGAACTGGGCATGGGCGCCCTGCTCTCGGTCTCCCGCGGCAGCCGGCAGCCAGCCAAGCTCATTTGCTTCAAGTACCAGGGCGGCCCGCAGGACCAGAAGCCGGTGGTGCTGGTCGGCAAGGGCTTGACCTTCGACGCCGGCGGCATCTCCATCAAGCCGGCCGCCGAAATGGACGAGATGAAATACGACATGTGCGGCGGTGCCGGTGTCTTCGGCGCCGTCCAGGCGGCCTGCGAACTCGACCTGCCGCTCAATCTGGTGGGTCTGGTTCCGGCCTCCGAAAACCTTCCGGATGGTGCGGCCAACAAGCCCGGCGATATCATCAAGAGCATGTCGGGTCAGACCATCGAGGTCCTCAACACCGACGCCGAGGGCCGGCTGATCCTGTGCGACACCCTGACCTACAGCGAGCGCTTCGACCCCGCGGTGGTGATCGATCTGGCGACCCTGACCGGCGCCTGTGTCGTCGCCTTGGGTAAGCACCCCTCCGGTCTCTTTACCGCGGACGACCGCCTCGCCCAGGAAATCCAGGACGCCGGTAACGATGCCTGGGACCGTGTCTGGCGGATGCCGCTGTGGGAGGACTACCAGGCCCAACTCGACAGCAACTTCGCGGACATGGCCAACATCGGCGGACGCGACGGCGGGGCCATTACCGCTGCCTGCTTCCTGTCACGCTATACCAAGAAATACCGCTGGGCACACCTGGACATCGCCGGCACCGCCTGGCTGAGCGGCAAGGAAAAGGGCGGCACCGGCCGACCCGTGCCACTGCTGGTGCAGATCCTGTTGCAGCGCAGCGGCGTGCTCCCGATGACCGATTAGGCGATTGCCGGAAAATCACGTACCGAATCGCGAAGGAATTTCGTCTGCCTTCAAGGAGCGCCGACCGGGGCATTGCCGGGCTACGTGACAAACCCCGGGGATTCACGGTGCAGACTGAGCGCCACCGGCCGCTACGCTGATCAGAACCTGGTCGTTGTCACTGGATGGATGAGCTGCGGCAACTGGTGTCGAAATTGACTGATCCAGATCAGGACCGGCGATACGGCAGGCAGGATGAGATAGCCGAACTGGTAGACGAGGGCCAGGCCCTCGTAGCCCAGTGCAGAAAAGCCCAGCCGCTCGCGTGCCTCATCGTTGATGTTGAACGCCAGAACCTTCGTGATCTCGGCGGCGAGGCCAAACAACTGCACCAGAAACAGGATCAACATACCGATGATCCAATATCCGAGCGTCTTGCTGTCATGGCCGGGAGCGGCGAGCACCAGGGCCGTGTAGAACGGTACGCAATATCCATAGATCAATGGATTGACCGTAAACACCAAGTCGCCCTTTACCGCCGCACCAAGGTCCGCCTGGAGCGCCGTGAGTTGCGTTGTAATTGACACGGCATTGCCATCCGGCTTGATCGCGCGTACGAGATCAGGGAAGGCCCAGCTCATCAGGCCATCGAGCGCAGCCGCGACGGGGAGCACGAACAGGATCGAAAGAAAATACCAGGCGCCAAAACACAGCGGCAGCCAAATCAAAGCCTTTAGTGTAAATTTTCCGATCGGACTCATCTTCGGATACCTTGGTTACCGATTTGGGGTAGGCCCATGGGTGGATTGCCAGCGCAGCCACAACAGGAAGACGATCAGCACATCCAACATAATGAGCGTCTGCCAGACATACAGGTGCGCCCATTCAAAAAACGTTCTGTTCCATTGGCCGATATAGAAAAGACTGATGATGCGAAGCAGGTTCAAAGCCTGGATGGTCGCCAGGCCGACGACGATGCCGATGAGCTTTTCGCGCCAGCGAGAAGGAAAAGCGAGGATCGCCGCGACCAGAATGATACCGGCCTCCACGCCATTGCATCCGGCTTCGATCGAGACGGCGAATCCCGTGCCATGGTCCCAGATCAGTTTTCCTTGGGCCTGGACTTGATCATCAAAAAGCTGCATCAAGCCGGCGCTGATCCATGCGATGGCCGAGGTGAACGGCAGTACGAATCCCGTTTGCCCGATCGGCAGGAGTTCGATGGCAAACAGAAAGCCAACGAGCGACAGGAAGACAAGGACATAACGCACCATAGGATTTCTCTCACGGCTAGGCGGATAAGGCGATTGGCGGAAAAGAACCGCAGTGGGACTGTTTGCCCTTGATCCACCCATCAGGGAGCACGATCAAAGCCATCCGCCGAGTCCCGCTCGTCAAGCAAGCGGCCGACAATCTCCCGCAGGATCTGGATCAGCGCCGCACGGCCACCCGCCTGAAACAACGCCACCAACTCGCCTGCCGGCCGCAGTTGGAAGACCACAGCGACCAGCAGGGCGGCCTCCTTGAAGCTGACCTGACCGGAGCGCAGCGCAACGCCGAGCCGCTGGCGGGTCGCCGTGGCGAGCACGGGCAAGGCAGCCTCCAGCGTGCGGAATCCATGGGTGAACGACCGCAGCTCCATCAGATCCGCACTGTCCGGCACGCCGGCAATCGAACCCCAAGATACAGCAATCAATGACGCTGCCACGGCGGAGTCGAGCCGACGTAACGGACCCGGCAGCAGCACCGGAAGCCGCGCTTCCAGCCGCCGCCCGGCCGCGCCAAGGAAGGACGCGCCTTGGCGGCTGACGCGGCGCAGCATGACCACCGCGTGCTCGCCGCTCGCGGCATTACGGCTCAAGCCGATTTGCACCGGATGGTAGCCGCCGGCGGACCAGAAACCAATCAGGCCCGGGGTAGCCCCAAAGCTCGTACCCAAGAGATCGATCCCCTCCAGGCGCGCCGCACGATAGAGCCCGCGCAGCAGTCGGCGGCCCAGGCCGCGACGCGCCAGCGCCGGGTGCACGGCGATGCGGACCACCCGCAGGTAACGCAGCCGCGGCGCATCCAGGAGACCGGCGTGCGCGGAGAGTGTCTGCGGCAGCAGGTGACCCCGCGGTCGCCGACGGCCGTCATAAACCGCCTGAAGCAGATCCGGATCGGTCATGCCCCCTTCGGCCACCGCGATCAGGGTCCCCGCGACCAGCCCCTGATGGCGCAGCACCAGGACGCGCACTCCGGGCCCGTCGAGCAACAACCGCAGATCGAGCGGCCGGGTCTGGTAATGCGCAAGGACCAGGAGCCCGAAGACCTGCCCGAGCAGGCCGTCATCCATCGTCAGGGCGTCGCGATTCAGACGCTCGGGTTGCCAGGCGGCGGGGTCGATCGACTCCAGATCGGCGTCGCCGGCAGCGGCGGCATCCAGCAACAGGGCGCGAAACACCAGCGACTCCAAGGGGTCGTCGGCAGCCCAGCGAATCGGTTGCTCCAGGGTCAGGCCCCGCCATTGGGGAGTCAAGCGGTCCAGGGTCTCGCGAAAGCGCAGGTCGAAACCGCGGCCGGTCCCCTCATACCCGTGAACCGTGGTCGCGAAGACCACGCGTGGATACTGTTCCAGCAACGCGGTCAGCAGCGGGGCGGGGATGCCGGCAGCTTCATCCACCAGCAGGAGATCCGCGTCCGGCTGCGCCTCTCGGCAGGCATCGGGCGCCATGAAGACGATGGCCCGGTCACCCGCGCGCAGCCCACTGCCGTCCGGTCGCGACCCCGGCCAGGCCAGGGCCGCGTGGTGAAACAAGGCATCGCAAGATGCGCGGTTGGGGGCAGTCACCAGGATACGGTAGGGCCGCGCCGCGGCGGTCGCGGTCTCCGGAGCGAGCAAGCGGGCGGCAGCGAGCCCCAGGGCCGCGCTCTTCCCGCGCCCGCGGTGCGCGGTGAGGACCAGCGGTCGGCGGGGACGGCCGCGCGCGTGCCGCAGGATCACCGTGATGGCGTGCTGCTGGTCAGGGGTCGCCGCAGCGGCGGGATCGACGTCCGGCCAGGATGCACCGGTCGCCGTGCCGTTGACGAATGGCAACGGCAGGTCAGTGACTGAACCGGCAGCGCCGTCCCTCTGCGCGCGGATCACCACGCCGGACTGGCGCCGCAGTACCCGGATGAAACGGGCGATGAAGCGTCCTTGCGGCGCGTCGGCACCCACCGGCCAAGGCGCGATGCGCGCCGCCTGGGGGTCAGGCAGACATGACCAGTCGTCAAACGGCGGGGTCAGGAGCACCAAGAGACCGCCCCCGCGCAGGGTTCCGGTGACGGCACCGAACCCGTCCGGATCGAATCCGGACCAGGCGTCATACACCAGTAGCTCACACTCACTGCCCTGCAGACGCGCGCCCGCTGCCAGCGGACGCACGCCTGGGTCGAGCGGACGATCGGAGAGCCGGAACACCTGGCGGTCACCACACCCAGCCGCCGCGACCACGGAGCGCGCCGCGGCGGCCGTCCAGTCCGGATCGCCACTGAGCACCAGGGTCAACCGATGGCGCAGCGTCCGGGCCTCGACCAGCATTCGGGCAGCCAGGGAGACCACCAAAGGGTTATGACTTCACCTTCACTGAGTGTTCTGCGCGGGTATCGGGCGCCTCTCCCATGCGAGGCGTAGGCGGCATCGAGTCCGGATCGGCGTCCGGGAAGCGGCGCGGGTCGACCTCGTCCTCATCCATGAGAATGCGCCGGCCGTCGCCTTCCAAGTCGTCGAACTGACCGTTACGGGCCGCCCAGAACAGCACGGCGACCGCCACCAGCCCGAGCACGAGCATTCCGGGAATCAAACCGTAGATGACGTCCATTCGCTATCCTATTAAAACGTTAAACCGCGCCGGCTCCGGCAATCGTCGCGTCTGCCGAGGCCGATCTCATCCAATAACATCGCATACCGCGCCGGGCGCGGTTTAATTGAACATACCGCGAATCCGCGCCGAGTTGCCGATCACCGCCAGTGAGCTGATCGGCATGGAGATCGCGGCGATCAGGGGCGTGATGACAGCGGCCATCGCCAGCGGCACCATGATCAGGTTATACGCGATCGAGATGGCAATATTCTGCCGGATGGTCCGTAACGTCCGGCGGGACAACTCGGCGGCTTCGAGCACCCGCTCCAGGGCGTCGGACATGAGCACAATATCCGCGCCGGCGATCGAGACATCGGTCCCGCTGCCCATGGCGATGCCGACGTCAGCGCGCACCAGGGCCGGCGCGTCGTTGACCCCGTCGCCGACCATGGCGACCCGCTGTCCAGCGGCCTGTAAATCCGCGATCACCCGGTCCTTGTCCGCCGGCAGGACCTCGGCGATGACCTCGACATCGCCCAATGCGGCAGCGATCCGCCGGGCGACGGCCAGTCGGTCACCGGTGAGCAGGGTCACCCGAATACCCTGGGCCCGCATCCGCCCGACGACCTCGGCCGCCCCCGGCCGCAGTCGATCCTCGGTGGCCAGGACCAGGGCTCCCAGACCAGCGACCGCACAGTGAATCAAACCGGCGTCCACCGGCCAGTCAAGGTCCGCCGCGGCGCCGTCGGCCGGGGGCGCCGTCAGACCCTGACGTTCAATCCACTCGGCCGTTCCAACCGCCACCAAGGCGCCATCGACCAGGCCGCGGATCCCCTGACCGGGCACCACCTCGACCGCAGCGCAGTGTATCCCCTCCAGCCCGATGCCGGCACGCGCGCACAGATCCAGCACCGCCGCCGCCGCCGGATGCTCGGAGAGCCGCTCCAGGGCGCCGACCTGCCGCAGCAGCGACCGCTGCGCCGCGCCGAGATCCAGTCCATCCGCGTCCAGCCGCCGCCACGGGCCGGAACCAACCCGCCACCCGGTCACCTCGGGCCGCCCCAACGTCAGGGTGCCGGTCTTGTCGAAAACAAAGTGGTCGATGTCCGACAAACGCTCCAGCACGGCGCCGTTCTTGACCAGGATGCCGCGTGCGGCGCCCAGACCGGAGGCCACGGCCACCGCCATCGGGGTCGCCATGCCGAAGGCGCAGGGACAGGTGATGATCAACACCGAGGTCCCGGCCATGAGGGCGATCTCGATGCCCGCACCCAACCAGATGATGAAGGTCAGGGCGCCGAGCCCCAGGGTGAGCGCGACGAACCAGGGCACGATGCGGTCGGCCAGGCGCTGAATGGGCGCGCGGCTCGACTGGGCGTCCTCCACCAGACGGATGATGCGCCCCAAGGCGGTGTCGCGCAGCGTCGCCGTGGCGCGCACCCGCAAGACCCCGGCGCGATTGATGGTGCCGGCGGACACCGCGGCACCCGCCGCTTTGGGCACCGGCCGGGACTCCCCGGTCAGCATGGACTCGTCGACCTCGCTGGTGCCGTCCGTGACCTCCCCGTCCACCGGCACCCGCTCGCCGGGCCGCACCAGCACCAGTTCCCCGCGGACGATCGAACGCAGCGGGACCACGGATTCGCTCCCGTCGCGCAGCACGGTCGCCACCTTGGGCTGGAGGTCGAGCAGCCGCTGGGTCGAGGCCACCGCCTCGCGCTTGGACAGCCCCTCCAGAAAACGCCCGACCAGGATCACGAACAGAAAATTGACCACCGTGTCCCAGTAGACCTCGCCCGTGCGGGTGCCGCTGACCGTCACGTAAAACGAATAGCTCCAGGTGATCGTGGCCCCGACGGCGATCGGCAGGTCCATACTGAGATGCCCGGAGCGCAGTCCCTTCCAGGCGCCTTGGTAAAAGGGATAGCCCGAGTAGAGGAGCGTGGGCGTGGCAAGCAGCAGACCGATCCAGTGAAAGAGCCCGCGAAACTCCCCTTGGTCCGCGCCGCTGTAGAGCGCGATGGAGATCCACAGCAGGTTCATCATCGCGAACCCGGCCCAGGCCAAACGATAGAGCAGGTTACGCCCCGCCCGCCGCAGGGCACCCTCGGCCGACTCCGGATCGAAGGGCAGCGCGGCATAGCCGATCGCGCCCAGTCGTCCCAGAATACGCGAGAGCTGGATGCGCCCGTTGTCCCAGCGCACGCGCAGCCGCCGCCCGGTCAGATTGACCCGCGCCTCCTCCACCCCCGGCAGCGTCTTGAGCCCGTTCTCGATCAGCCAGACACAGGCGGCGCAGTGGATCCCTTCCACCAGCAGATTGATCTCCCGATCCGCGCGGGCGGTGTCGACAAACTCCTCCTGCACCGCGTCCAGATCGTAGAGCGCCAAATCCCGCGGCAACTCCGGCGGTGGACCCAGCGGCTCACCCGCGGTCGTGCGGCGATAGAAGCCTTCAAGTCCGGCAGCATGAATCGCCTCACAGACCGCCTTGCAGCCGGTGCAGCAAAACATCCGCTCATGGCCGCGGATGACGGCCTGTGCATCCGTCCCCGGATTCAGCGGTAAGCCGCAGTGGAAGCAACCGCTGGGAGACTCGCGGTCAGGCGACTGGAGCGCCATCCCGGCTGCCGTGTCCGAAGCCGGATCGGACACCGCATCACCCCCAACCGCGTGCCGAAACGATGTCGTCCTAATGTCCGGGACGATCGGGACGGGTCACGATGATCGCGTCGCCGGTGGTGAACTCATCCTCGCCCTGACGCACGGCCACCAGGCCGTCCCAGGCGCCGAACAGCGGAAACACGACCTGGGCCGCGTAGCGTCCCGGCGCCTCGGCAACCATCGGCACCGAGAAATCACGCGACTTGTCCGAGGGCCGGTAGGCGAAGAAGGTGACCTGATCGGGCGTCACCGGCTGACCGACCTTGTCCACCAAAACGACCCGGATGGTCGCGGGCTCCCCCGGCCGGAGATCGTCGGGAAGGTCCGTGTGCATGGTCCAGCCTGGATCTTTCGCCAGGCGGGAGACCAGCGTCTGTTCGTAGTGCTGCCCGCGATTGTAAAAATCGTCACTGACCAGGCCCGGATTGGTCGAGACGGCCAAATAGACCATGGTCAGATTGACCCCCAACACCACAACGATCAGGCCGATCCAGCCAAGGACCCACGGATTGCGCCAGGGTGAATTGGAACTGTTGGCCGTTACGGATGACTGCATCGACTTTAATCTCCTGACGACTGATATCGCTTTCGGACGTGATAACCGGACGTAGGGGCGGGTTTTAAACCCGCCCCTACACGAAGGTCTGTCTGGATATCAGGTGCGAACGCTTTAGCGGTGACCGGCTGGATCAGCGGTCCGGGCCGACAAAGACGCTGGTACGCTCTGACTCGACCACCAGACCGTCAGGCCGCGTCGCCTCCACCCGGAAGCGGATCGGTTCCTGCGCCTTTTTCAGATGGCGCTTCGGCACCTTGACGAAGACCATCGCGGGCGTCACCCCGCCGGCGTGAATGACCACCGGCGCCTCGGCCCCGATCAATTTCAACCCCTCCGGGCCAGAGACACTGATCCGCACCGCAAGTTCCTCCGGCATCTTATTTAACATCTTGAGTGTGTATTTGTTCTGGATCGAGCCGTCACTCAAGGTCACGAATAGCGGGGCACGCTCATGCAGCACCTTCAGGTCGATCGCATCCAGCGAGGACATGCCGTAGAAGATGCCGGACAGGGCGACGACCAGGATGGTCGCATAGACCCAGACGCGCGGGCGCTTCAGCAATGCCTTGGGAGCCTGTCCGGCGAATTCGTCCAGCGAGGCGTACCGGATGAGACCGCGCGGCCGGCCCACTTTCTCCATCACCTCGTCGCAGGCGTCGATGCACAGGGCGCAGGTGATGCATCCCTCCTGCTGCCCCTGACGGATATCGATGCCGGTGGGGCAAACCGCGACACACTGTTTGCAGTCGACACAGTCGCCGTTGGTGCGCGAGGCCTCCGTTTCGCCCTTCTTGACCCTGCCGCGCGGTTCACCGCGGCGCTCGTCATAGGTGGGGACGATGGTCGTCTTGTCGAGCATGACCCCTTGAATGCGGGCGTAAGGACAGAGCCAGAAACAGGTCTGTTCGCGCAGGTAGCCGGCCAGAATGTAGGTACCGACAGTGAACAGCGTGACTGAGATATAGACCGCGCTGTTCGCCTGCCCGAGGAAAAACGCGCCCCACAGCGCAGGGGCATCACTGAACCAGGCCACAAAGCTGAAGCCGGTGAAAAAGCCGATCAGGATCCACAACAGATGCTTGGTCAGCTTGATGCGCACCTTCGCGCGACTTAAAGGCGCCTGATCG
Source organism: Lamprocystis purpurea DSM 4197 (assembly GCF_000379525.1). Classification (GTDB taxonomy): domain Bacteria; phylum Pseudomonadota; class Gammaproteobacteria; order Chromatiales; family Chromatiaceae; genus Thiodictyon; species Thiodictyon purpureum. The sequence goes on from NZ_KB902490.1 coordinate 33,778, forward strand.
AGCTTGCGCCGCTGGGGCGGCGTTCCCTCCAGCCACTCCTCGATCCAGGTGAAGATGTCGGTCCACACTGTCTGAAAGCAGAAGAAGCCGCACCAGACACGCCCGACCAGAGCCGTCACCACCGCCAGCAAGATCGCGAAGAACAGCAGCAGGAGCGACAGCATCCAGAAATCCTGGGGCAGGATGGTCACCCCGAAGAGGTGATACTGGCGGTTGGGGATATCGAACAAAACCGCCTGGCGGCCGTCCCAACGCAAATAGGGACCCAGGAAGAAGATCAGCCAGACGCTAGCCGTCATCCACTTGATGGTGCGCCAGCGTCCACGGATGCGCTTGGCATGGATGGTCTCGCCGCCGGTATTGACGTGCCAGTGCTCGGCCTCGTCGTAAAGCGCGTCGACAGCGGCCTGATGCTGACGTGTGTCACTCATACTCACGGAACAACTCCTGAACCCGACCGATGCCGAATACGTGCCGGGTCTCTCCACGGCGGGGACGAACAACTGAACTTCCGCGGGCGGGGGCGGATCATCGTAGCGTCCCGGCAACCTTCAGCCTATGTCTATTCGCAATGATATACCCTTGATCCGGAGAAGACCCCAGACAGAAAAAGGGGAACATCGGCCCCCCTTGGGATCGGGTATCGCGCCGCAGCGGCGCTAGGGCTTCTGTTGCTTATGGGCCTCGGCGTCATGCTTGATGAGTGCCGCGACCTTAAAGGCCAGAAAGGTGATGATGACGACGGCCATGACGACCATCAGGATGGACAGCCAGGCGACCGGATCCCAATTCATCAGGTTGGTAACAACATTCATGACAGCTCCCCTCTTCGCGCCGCAGTGCCGGCGGACGGCGCAACTGCCGCCCGCCGGAGTCGTTTGCGTCCCTCGCGCGGCCTATTGGCCGCCGCCGAACTCGTGGACATAGACGACGAGCTTCTTGATTTCCTCAGGCCCCAACTTCGCCACTCCACCACGCGTCGGGTCCGGCCCCCAGACCGGCATCACGGCATCGCGCGTACCCGGAACATTGGTCTGATTGACCCCGTAGAGAATGGTGTGTTTGGCACTCTCGAAACCGCCCGGCTCGAAGCGCCAAATCCCGTCCGCGAGATTGGCTGCACCAACCGAAACAAAGTCACCGTTCGGCAGGTCGACCACGTGTCCGTTCGCTTTCTCGCCATGGCAGGCGGTGCAGCCCTTGCTCTTGAACAATGCCCAACCCTCCGGACTCCCACCGGCTCCGGCCGTATCGTTCATCTGCACGGCCCAGTTCGCCAGCGTGTCCACCTCGACGGGGGAGAGGACCTTCTCGTGTGCCGTCATCACTCCCTTACGCCCGGCCGCGATGGATTCCTGGATCTTGCCCGTGGTGCCGCCGTACAGCCAGTCGTCATCCGCCAGGACCGGGTAGCCTGGATTACCCGCCCCGCCGCTGCCATGACAGGCACGGCAGTTATCGCCGAACAGCACCTTGGCGGAAGCCAGGGTGTACTCCTTGAGCCCGGGGTCAGCGATGATCTGGTCGGCCGTCATGCCTGCCAGCTTTTCTTCGAACTGGGCGCGCTTGGCGGTGATCTGCTCCACCCCCTCCGCGTACTCCTTCATCTGGCTCCAGCCGAGCACGCCCTGGGTTGGCTCCTGGCCGATCGGCCACATCGGATAGAGAATCGCATAGCCGACCCAGAAGGCGACGGAGGCCCAGAACGCCAGCATCCACCACCGCGGCGGCGGATTCTTCAACTCCCGCAGGTTGTCGTCCCAGACGTGCCCCGTGTTGTTCTCGCCGGGGAAAGGGTTATTTTCCGCCATCTTTGTCTCCGCTGAACGCGTTGTCCTCTTCGAACGGGATGTATTTGCGCGCTTCGAGCCGCTCCCGGTTCTTGGGACGGAATACCTGGAAGTAGGCCACCACCATGAGCAGGAAGATGACGACGGTCAGGATCGTGCCGATCCAGTCGTTGGTCGTCATCGCCTGCCAGTCGGTATGAAAATACTCGCTGATGCTATTCACGGTAGGCCTTCGCCTCGTCCAGCTTGGCCATGGTGCCCAACACCTGGAGATAGGTGACCAACGCATCCATCTCAGTCTTCCCTTTGACCACCTCCGGCGCCTGCTCGATGTCGGCTTCCGCATAGGGAACGCCGATGAGTCGCAGGCCGCTCATATGCCTGCGCATCCGCTTGCCGTTGACATAGGTTTCATCCAGCCAGGGATAGGCAGGCATCACGGACTCCGGCACCAGGTTCTGCGGCCGGCGCAAATGCTGGCGGTGCCAGTCGTCCGAGTACTTCCCGCCCACCCGCGCGATATCCGGGCCGGTGCGCTTGGAACCCCATTGCATCGGGTGATCGAACATCGACTCGGAGGCCAGCGAGTAATGACCGTAACGCTCTTTCTCATCACGGAACGGTCGCACCATCTGCGAATGACAGAGGTAACAGCCCTCGCGCTGATAGATGTCGCGGCCGGCCAACTCCAGTGCGGTGTAGGGACGGACACCATCACCCGGTTGCCAGTTCCACACCTGCTTACCCGCCTCATCCACGGCCACGATCGGCTCGACCCCCGCCTTGTCCCAGACGATCTCCGGGAACTTATTATGCTCCATGGTGTTTTTCATGAAGAACAGCGGCACGATCTCGACCAGACCACCGACGGCCAGGGCCATCCCGAGAAAGAACAGGAGACCCCAGATGTTGATCTCCATCCATTCCTGAAAGCTCTTCGCTTTGACTTTGCGATCAGCCATATCTCTAAAACTCCAGTAGGTTGATCAGGCCGGGACCGGAACGGTGCGCGCCCGCACCAGACTGCCGTCAACGGCCGACTTGCGCACGGTCATCAACACGTTGAACAACATCACGATCGCACCGGTCAGGAAAATGGCGCCGCCGATTGCCCGCATCGCGTAGTAGGGGTGCATGGCATCCACCGATTCGACGAAGGTGTAGGCCAGCGTGCCGTACTCGTCATAGGCGCGCCACATCAGCCCCTGCATGATGCCGGACACCCACATGGCGACGATATAGACCACGGTGCCGATGGTCGCGGTCCAGAAATGGAAGTTGACCAACCGCTCGGAGAACATCTCGGTGTGGAACAGGCGCGGCATCAGGTGGTAGATGGCGCCGATGGAGATACCGGCCACCCAGCCGAGCGCGCCGGAGTGAACGTGGCCGATGGTCCAATCGGTGTAATGCGACAGTGCGTTGACCGTCTTGAGTGCCATGACCGGGCCTTCGAACGTGGACATGGCATAGAAGGCCAGGGCCATGATCAGGAAGCGCAGGACATAGTCGGTGCGCAGCCTGTCCCAGGCGCCGGACAGGGTCATCATCCCGTTCACCGCACCACCCCAGGAGGGGATGATCATGGCGATCGAGACCGCCGCTCCGAGTGAACCGGTCCAGTCAGGCAGGGCGGTGTACTGGAGGTGATGGGCGCCCAGCCAGACATAGCCGAACATCAAGGCCCAGAAATGGATGACCGAGAGTCGGTAAGAGTAGATCGGGCGGCCGGCCTGCTTCGGCACGAAGTAATACATGATGCCGAGGAAGCCGGCCGTCAGGTAAAAGCCGACGGCGTTATGACCCCACCACCACTGGATCATGGCGTCCTGAACACCGGAGAACAGCGAATAGGATTTGAACAACCCGACCGGGATGGCCAGACTGTTGACCACGTGCAGATAGACGATCATCACCATCATGCCGAGGAAGAACCAGTTCGACACATAAATGTGCGAGGTCTTGCGTACCGCGATGGTCATGATGAAATTGAAAGTGAACGAGAGCCAGACGACGGCGATCAGGATATCGATCGGCCATTCGAGTTCGGCGTACTCCTTGGACTCGGTGAGACCCAGCGGGAGGGTGATGACCGCGAGCAGGATCACGGTGTTCCATCCCCAGAAGACGAACCAGGCGAGCTTGTCGCTCCACAGGCGCACACCGCACGTGCGCTGCACGGTGTAAAAAGCGGTCGCCATCAACGTACAGCCGCCGAAGGCGAAGATGACCGCGTTGGTATGGACCGGACGCAACCGTCCGAACGAGATGTAGGGACTGTCGAAATTGAGGAACGGCCACGCCAGCTCCGAGGCGATATAGACACCGACCGAGGCACCGACCACCAGGTAGACGGCTGCCATGATGGTGAACCAGCGTACAACATCGAAGTTGTACTTCTGCTCCAATCCGGATTCCATAAACCCTCCAGGGATTCTTTAAGAAAAGCGAAGAAGGACACCAGGCCATCCAGCCTAACTTCTGTGCGCCTCAATCCCCAGGCGTAACCTCGGCAATCAGACTGGATTAGACCCGGAAAGTCAACCACGACACGACAAACGGCACAGTCGACCGCGTGATTTGCCGCAATGTTCGTTGACCTGGATCCAGCGTTGCGAACACCCGATGGCTACTCGACCCTACTTGAAGAACGCGTCGATCGAGAACCCCTCCTTCTCGAGGATGTCGCGCAGACGCCGCAGCGCGTCCATCTGGATCTGGCGCACCCGTTCACGCGTCACGCCCAGTTCCTGGGCGACCCGTTCCAAGGTCGCGTTCTCGTAGCCGTGCAGCCCGAAACGCCGCTCGACCACCTCGCGCTGCTTCTCGTTGAGCTTGCCCAGCCAATGCTCCAGATTGGACTGGATGTCCTCGTCCTGGATACGGTCGGTCGGGTCGTCCGCGGACTCGTCCTCAAGCATGTCCACCAGCGGTTTGTCCACGTCCTTGCTGAACGGGGTATCGACCGAGGTAATCCGCTCGTTGAGACCGAGCATGCGCTTGACCTCGTGGATCGGCCGATCCAGCAACACGGCGATATCCTCGGTCGTGGGTTCATGGTCAAGCTGCTGCGCGAGTTTGCGCGCGGCCTTGAGATAGATGTTGATCTCCTTGACCACATGGATCGGCAGACGCACGGTGCGCGTCTGATTCATGATCGCGCGCTCGATGGTCTGACGGATCCACCAAGTGGCGTAGGTTGAGAAGCGAAACCCGCGTTCCGGATCGAATTTTTCCACCGCGCGGATGAGGCCGAGGTTGCCCTCCTCGATCAAGTCCAGCAACGGCAGCCCGCGGTTAAGGTAACGGCGTGCGATCTTCACGACGAGGCGCAGGTTGCTCACGATCATGCGCTGGCGTGAGGCGTTGTCGCCGCGCTGGGCCAGGCGCGCGAAATAAACCTCTTCCTCGGCGGTCAGCAGGCGCGACTCGCCGATCTCGTTTAGGTAGATCCGGGTTGCGTCAAAGTCGCCATCGCCGGACGGAAAGCGCTCACTGACCGGCCCGGTCCCTTCCTCGTCGACCGGGTCTTCGACCGGCTCGACCGGCTCGGCGTCGTCGATGATCTCGCTGATCTCATCCGGGTCCTCATCAAGCAGAATCAGGGACTCGCTGTCCGGGTCGATATCGGAATCGAGAATCTCGGGTTCAATGATCTCGAGGTCGACCGGCTCGGCCGCCACGATCTCGGTGTCCTCGCTGATTACCATCCACATCTCCCTCCGTCCGCTCAGACGGTGTTACTCGCGCGGGGGCAGGTATAGAATCGGATTGACCGAGGCACCGTCACGACGTACCTCAAAGTGAAGCAGGTAGGCCCCTTCCGGTCCCTCGCCACACTCCGACACCGCCTGGCCGCGCTTGACGCTGTCCCCTTCCTTGACGAACAGCCGACGGTTGAAGCCGTACGCGCTGAGATAGTTCTTGTTGTGTTTGACGATGATAAGGTTGCCATAACCCTTGAGTCCACTACCGCCGTAGACGACTTGGCCGGCAGCCGCCGCCCGCACTTCCTCGCCTGGCCGACAGCCAATGCGCAACCCCTGGCGAGCGGGGTCGCCGGCACGAAAGCCCTGTAAGATCGCCCCTGACAACGGCCAGGCCCAGGCGACACCAGAACCTTTGGTGCGGCTCCCCGGGGTCGGCGCGGCAGCGGCGGTCTGACCCGACGAAGTTTGGGACTTTGGCTGAGTCACCTTTGACAAATCGCGCGCCCTGCCGACCCGCGCCTTCCCCGCCGAGCGGCCCGGCGCCACCACCCGCAGCAACTTGCCGGCGTAAACGGTGTAGGGGGGCTTGAGGGCGTTCCAGCGAATCAGGTTCTTCGTGCTGACGCGGCGCCTGGCGGCGATCTCACTGAGACTATCGCCCTTGCGCACCAGATAATACCCTTTGGGAACCGGACCCTTTCCCGACCACCCCCCGACCGGCGCTGGACCAGTGGAACCACACCCGGCCAACACCAGAGTCACCAGCCCCAGAATGAGTCCCAGCAGTAACCCCGACCGACGCTTTGCACCGCCATCGCTGGACGATCCCCAACCTTGCGGCCGGCAGCCCTTGCAGCAGACGTCGAAGCCGAGTTCGTCCACCATGGCGCGCCCCAGCGTTCGACCTGGTGGTCGGACCTTAGTCCGAACTACAGGCGGCAAGCGGACTGGACGCGCGACCCACGCCGGGGGACTCACGACGAAACAACCCGCGGGAAACGCTCATGCAACCCCTCCCAGTAAAGGCACAAAGCTAACCGGCTCAAGAATTTGCTGTGCAAACCCACCCGGTACCCGGGTCACCCGCACCAGCGCTTGGCGGTCACCTTCGCCCATCGGCAACACCAGGCAACCCGTGGGCGCCAATTGGTCGGCCAGGGCGCGCGGCACCGCCCGCGGCGCGGCGGTCACCAGGATCCCGTCATAGGGCGCATACTCGGGCCAACCCAGAAAACCATCGCCATGCCGGAAACGCACATTGCGCACCTGCAGCAGGCGCAGGCATGCTTGGGCGCGGATTTGCAGTGACTGAATGCGCTCGATGCTATACACCCGCCGCACCAGGGCGGCAAGGACCGCGGTCTGGAAACCCGACCCGGTTCCGACTTCCAGCACCGTGTGCATCGGTCCGGCCGCCAACAGCGCCTGGGTCATGCGCGCGACCATATAGGGCTGCGAGATCGTCTGACCGTGGCCGATGGGCAGGGGTGAATCCTCGTAGGCGCGGCTCGCCAGAGCCTCATCGACAAACAAGTGCCGCGGCAAGTCGCGCATCACCCGCAACACCTCCGGGTCGCTGATTCCGGCCTCGCCCAGTCGCGTGATCAACCGCTCACGGGTGCGCAGAGAGGTCATCCCGATCCCGATATGGCTCAGGTTCGACATCAACGGCAGACACGCAGCCACTGCCCGAGCGACTCCAGGGCGGCGTGGCGGGTCAAGTCCACCTGCAGCGGGGTGATGGACACAAAACCGGCCCGTACCGCGTGAAAGTCGGTCCCCGGCCCCGCATCCGCCTCAGGCCCTGCCGGACCGACCCAGTAGATGGCCCGGCCGCGTGGGTCCTTGGCCGCCACCACCGCTTCAGCCTTGTGGCGGTGACCCAACCGGGTCGCCAAGAACCCCTGCAGTTCCTCGTAGGGTCGATCCGGGACGTTGACGTTGAGGATCAAATTGGAATCCAGGGGGTCGGAACGCAGCCGCTCCACCAGCAGGCACGCCACCCGCACCGCGGTCTGCAGATGCCGGGGTTCGCGTGAGTCCATCGACACGGCGATGGCCGGCAGCCCGAGGAAGCGCCCCTCGGTCGCCGCGGCGACGGTTCCCGAGTACAGCACGTCGTCGCCCAGATTCGCTCCGTGGTTGATCCCGGCGACCACGATGTCCGGTTCGCCGTCAAGCAAGCCGGTGATCGCCAGATGGACACAATCGGTCGGGGTACCGTCCACGCGGATAAAGCCGTTACTCATCGTGCTGGCACGCAACGGCACATCCAGGGTCAGTGAATTACTGGCACCGCTGCGGTCGCGTTCCGGGGCCACCACCACCACTTCACCAAGACGGGCGAGCCCGGCGGCCAACGCGAGCAAACCCGGAGACTGGTAACCGTCGTCATTGCTGACCAGGATCTTCATCGGACTGCTGCCCGTGTGGGAGAGAAAAAAGCGGACCAACCCGACGATGATACTGGAAAGGACCGTCGCGGGCATCGTCGCACCCCCGCGCCGGGCCGTGCCGGGGTCGCCGCCAGCGACCAGAAGCGCTTGATTGTTTGGCCGACGCTGCTCTATGTCTTTCTATATCATCGGAAATCATTTATATCTGCAGTTGCCGCCCACCACTGCCCAGTATACTCCCGACCTGACCCGCGCCGAAACGAGACCGACGATGAAGAAGCAAGTCCCCCCGGCTGACCTGGCGCTGTTTCATGAGCAGGTTCAGGACGCGCAACCGCTGCGCGAGGCAGGCATCGAGCCCTATCGGCGGCGCCCCCCGCCTATCCCCCGACCGCGCCCGCTGGAACTGCCCGAGGACGCGGGTGTCACCCTGTCCGAATCCGAGGTCGAAACCCACGAGTGCCTGTCCTTCGCGCGCCCTGGGGTCCAGCAGCGTGTGCTGGCCGACCTGCGCCGGGGTGCCATCGAGGTCGGCCTGGAAGTCGATCTGCACGGACTCACGGTCGAGATAGCGCGGCGTGTCCTGGCCGAATTCCTGATCGAGTGTGGACATCGCCGGGTGCGTTGCGCCCGCATCATCCATGGCAAAGGCATCCGCTCCTCCAGTGCTCAACCGGTGCTCAAGCAGAAGGTCAACTACTGGCTGCGCCTCCACGAGGAAGTGCTCGCCTTCTGCTCCGCGACACGCGGTGACGGCGGCACCGGCGCCGTCTACTGCCTGTTGCGCAACCCCAACAAGGCCAAACGGCAGGCGGGGAAAACCGCTCCGGCGGGGCGCCCGTGACGACCAGTGACCTGAGACCCAGCCGCCGGAGTCAGCTGTTGACATTTTCACCGGCGGGTTCATCATTTCCGGTAGGGTTAAATTCTCCAACGTCCGCTCCACCGCCAACACTGAGGTGTACTATGCGTTACGTCCCCATCGTATTGATCGGTCTGCTCGTTGCCGGCCCGGCCCAGGCGCTGCGCTGCGGCAACGCGATCGTGTCCGAGGGTGATGACACCTCTAAGGTGATCCAGCGCTGCGGGCGGCCGACGAGTGTCGAGCGGATTGACGCCCCAGTCGTCAATCAGCCAATCTACAATGCCTTGGGAAACCGGATCGGCTACCAGCCGGTGCCGGCCGGTGAAAGCTATGAGATCTGGACCTATAACTTCGGTCCCCAGCGTTTCGTCGCCAGGATCACCATCAAGAACGCCAAGATCTTCAAGATCAATGAGGCCGGTTACGGTTACTGATTTCGACGTGCGCTGACCCGCGGCGGACGTTCGCGGACCGGCGCGCACATCACTGCATGAGATCCACCGTGATTCCGCGGGCCGCCAGCGCCTCGCGACGCGCGGCGAGGTAGCGCTGAAAGCTCGGCTGAGCGATGTAGGCGCCGGTCGCCACGTAGTCCAGGGCGCCGTGAACGTGGAATGATTTGAGGTAACCCTCGACACGAAAGACCTCGCGACCCGCGGCATCGAAAAAAACCAGGGTCGGGGTGTATTTGATGCCCAATTCTACGGCCCAGTCATGTGCCGTCAGGTCACGTCCGTCCGGGGTCTGTACCGGTGCTTTCGAGTAGGCATTGAGGATTGCGCCATCGAAGCCGCTCAACGAATAGGCGACTGCCTCCTTGCGCAAGATGATCCCATGCAACTCATCACACGCCTTGCAGACCGGCTGCTCGAACATCACGACCAGCGGGCGGGAGGAGATATCCCGATTGTGCGCCAAGCGCAGCGGATGCGGCAGGAATCCGCCCTCGTCATGCACCTGACCCGTCGCCGCCGTTGCCAACCGCGCGGCGAGAAAGTCCGCGAAACCCTCCCCCATCTGTTCGCGCCGCTCCGCCGCATAGGCCAATGCCGCCGCGAACTGGTCCGGCGGATAATAGCCGTTGACGCGCAAGATCACCTGGCCGCCCTCGTCCAAAAACAAAAGAGTCGGAGTAAACTGGACCTTGAGACCGACACCGAACTGCTTCTCCGTCGTCGGTTCCCCCGAAAAACCGGTCACCTCCCGATCACCCCACAGATTGATCGCAACCAGATCGAAGCGCTGACGCGCCAGCGCCTCCGTGGTCCTGTCGCCGAATCCCTCGCGGAGCAACTTGGCGCAGTAGGGACAGCCGTCCTGATAGAAATAGAGGATGACACGCTTGCCGGCCGCGGCGGCCTCGGCCACGTCCTCGCGAATGTCGAGAAATGAATTCTTGAACCAGTCGGGCCGATCCTGCTCGTTCGGGGTCGCGGGCGCCGGATCGACGGACCCGGATCGCGCGGGGGCCGCCGCGGCGGATGGAACCAGCGTCAAAGGCTGGCAGAGGAGCAGCGTCACCAGGACGATAATGAACCGGAACATGACAATCTCCAGCGGACAAGCCTGAATTGCGGAAGGATACCGCAGAGTTAAACCGACATCGCTCAGACACAGAAAAGTCACTTTCATCTGGTACCCTTAGGCCATCGTTGCAGCGCGTCGCAATCCATCCCAAGCGTTGCAAAGTCGATCACAACATCGTAGTCGACGATGACCAATTCCTCTACTCCAATAGAAGGTAACCGATGAAAAAACCACTGCTCGGAGTTGCTGTTCGTCAGGTACTCGCCGCCGCCCTCATTACTTCGTGCTCGCTCAGCGCACTCGCCGATTCGGGTCCACGAGAAGCGAAGCACATCATTCTGCTCATTGGCGACGGCATGAACATCGAACATGAAATCGCCGCCAGCCGTTATCTGTTCGGCAATGATTTCGACCTGTCGTTCCACACTCTGCCCTACCAGGGAAACCAGTCCACCTGGGACGTCAGTACTTACAAATACTGGTCCGACGGGATCTACGACCCACAAGCCATTCGGCCCACCCTCGGATATGATCCAGCGCAGGGCGGCGCCGCCCCCTATCCCCTGAGTCCCGAAGGTCCCGGCGCCGAGGGCTACCTCAAAGCCAAGGCAACCGACTCGGCCTCGGCGGCAACCGCCTGGGCCTCCGGCTACAAAACCGATGACGGCAATCTCAGTTGGCTGCCGGGAGACCCTGACACCGGCGGCAACCGCACCGGCGACGGCTCGCTCAAGACCATTGCCGAACACCTGCGCGAACTCAAAGATTATGCCATCGGCGTCGTCAGCACAGTGCCGTTCACCCATGCCACTCCGGCCGCCTTCGTCAGCCACAACAAGAGCCGCAACAATTACGGCGATATTGGACACGAGATCATCGCGACGCTCAAGCCCGAGGTGGTCATCGGCGGCGGTCATCCTGGTTACGACGGCTCGCCGACCAATAACTACATCGCGGCAGAAGATTACGACAACCTGAAGAACGGCGTCTACGGTGCCGAGTACGTGTTCGTTGAGCGCTTTCCTGGGGTTGACGGCGGCTTGAGCCTGCTCACGGGAGCCCAGCAAGCCGTTGCTGAAGGCAAGAAACTGTTCGGACTCTTCGGTAAGGAAGGGGACGGCAACTTCGAGTCGCTGAAGCCCAACGACCTGCCCGCCACGCCCACGGTGACTCAGGCGACCCGGGAGAACCCCACCTATACGGAAGCCACACTGGCGGCACTGAAAGTGCTGAGCCAGGATCCGGATGGCTTCTTCCTGATGGCGGAACAAGGCGATATCGACTGGGCTAACCACGCCAATGACTTTCAGCGGATGGTCGGTACGATCAAGGATCTGCACGATGGTGTCCAGGCCGTCATCGACTTCGTCAACCAGCCGAACGACGCGATCGATTGGCGCAATACGCTGCTGATCGTGACCTCCGACCATAGCAACAATTACATGCGTAACCGCACCGTGCTGGGCGCCGGTGACCTGCCGGAGCAAACGCCGAACTGCACTGGCTCGCAGTGTTATCCGGGAGGGGAAGTCACTTTCGGCACCACCAGCCATACCAACGAGCTGACCCGTATTTACGCCATGGGCGCCGGCTCGCGGCGCTTTGAGTCGGCTGAACTCGAGTGGTACCCCAGAGTCCGTATCCTGGACAACACCCAAGTCTTCCAGGTGATGATGGCGGCCGCCGGCGTACCCCAGGTCTCGCCGCTGCGGATCCGCAAATAATCGCCTGATGTCCGGGGCGGGACGCCGCCGCCCCGGATTCTCAAGCTGGTTGCCGATCGCTAATTGCGGGATCATCCCGTCATCCAGGCTAACCCGTGTATTGCGCATCCGGCGCCGACGGCAATTCGACCCGGAACTCGGCCCCCGGCTCACGATTGACCACCTCCACCCGCCCGCCCATGGCCTGCACCAGGCGCTCGACCAGGGCCAACCCGATACCGGTACCTGGAATCGCACGCCGCGCGGCGTCCTCCCCGCGGTAAAAGAGTTGAAACACCTGCCGCAGCGCTGCCCGCGGCACCCCGGGTCCGAAATCGCGGACAGCCACCCGCACCCAACCCGCGCGCGGACACTCGCAGCGGATCTCAACGATCTTCGGTTCGGCCTGCGCGGCGAACTTGACCGCGTTATCCACCAGGTTGATCAGTATTTGCACAAAGGCATCCGGGTCCGCCTGGACCACCCCCGGCGCCCGACACTCCAGCACCAACGTGAACCCCGCGCGCTCCACCTGGGCGGTCACCCGCTCCTGCACCAAATCCATCAGCGCGGTGAGCGGCACGGCCGCGGGCGACACGATGAGCGCATCCCGGTCGATCCGCGACAGGGTCAGCACATTGGCGATCAGCCGGGACAGCCGCTCGCTCTCTTCCTGAATATAGCGGTAATAGACCTGCCGACGGTCCGCGTCCGCGAAGCCGGCCCGCAGCAACTCCGCATAGAGCCGGATCGACGTCAGCGGGGTCTTGAGTTCATGGCTCACCGCGGACACGAACGCCTGCTGCTGACGGACCAGGCCGATCTGTTTTCGGCCCAGCCGATCCATGAGCCAGGTCCCGGCAACCAGCACCAGGGTCAACAGACCTGCCACCCAGCCGATCACCGCCGCACCCGGCGGCACCGGCAGCCGCCCGACGCTGAAGATCAACTCCAACCCGCCGAAGGGTTCGCGCGGCCGGGTCCGATAGAGCAGCGCGCCGGACAGTTCGCGAACACTGGAGATAGACCCCCGCTCTTGCCGGGCGCGGAAGGCGGTCAGGACCTCATCTCGAAAGGCGACGATCAGATCGGTGGTCAGCGCCAGCCCGGTCGCCTGGAAGGGCTCGCCCATGAGGCCGATCAGGAACGGCTCCTGCTCGATCAGTAACCCCTGGATGATCCGCGCACCGCCCTGATGCACGGCGCGGAAGAGCACGAAGTGCCCGCTGCCAAGCAGCCCCAGCGTCAGCGGTTCCACCGTGTTGGTGAAGAGCCTGACGGTTGACGCCGCACCCCTGTCACCGCGTTGGGCGGCCAGTGCCGCAGCGGCCGGCGCATCCTGCGCTCCCTCCCGTCGTGGCGAGTTGACGGCAGATGCGGCCGACGTGCGGGCGCGCAACACCGCATCCGCAGGCGGCGCCGGCTTGGCCGCCGTGGGAGCCGGGGCGGCCCGTTTCGCCAGCGCGGCGTCCAGAGCAAGGGCTTCCACCGGCCCAAGACCCTGAACGGCGGGGGCTGACAGCGCCACCCCGTCATCGGCCTCGACCTTGGCCTTGGCCTTGTCGGTGGCGGACCTGGTATTCGCATAGCGGGACTCGCCCAATGCATCGAACGCCTGTTGGGAGAGCCGCTCGCGCGCTGCCGTGACCTTCGCCGGCGCGGTCTCGGGCAACGCGGCCGACGCCGCCTGCTCCCGGCCCGGCGCCTCAACCGGAACAGGCCCCCGCTCGACCAGGCGATTGCCGATCAGTACCCCCTCGATCCGCGCCGCCGCCGCCTGGCGCCGCGCCAGTTCCGCGGGGTCGATTCCATAGCGCGCCGGCGCGCGCGCATCCTCCGGTACCAGCGGGGTGCTGAAGTCGCCCTGCTCGTCCACCTGAAACCAGCCCACCAGGCCCGGAACATCCGTTTGGATCGGGTGTTGTGCGAGCGGTGAGCGCTGCACACCCGGGCGCTCCGGGTCGCCGGTCAGAAACCCATAGTCGGTCACCGGACGCGCATCCTCGACCCGGGCGATCTCGCCCAAACGCCGGTCCACCCGCGCCGCCAGCTCGGCGGCGGCGACCTGCTGTTGTCTGAAGGACTCCCACTTGAGCTGGTCATAGGCTTTGTAGACCAGCACGGTGCTGGGTAGGGCCAAGGCGATGAAGAAGAGCCCGAGCCAGAGGCGCAGGCGCGTGCGCTGCCGGTCGAGGCCCTGGCCCTTCATCCGCGCAAAACCATCATGACGCCTCCCCATCCGCTCCGACCAGCAGCCGGTACCCGACCCCGCGCACCGTCAGCAGCACCCGCGGAGCCGCCGGGTCGGTTTCCAGCTTGCGGCGCAGCTTGGCGATATGAATGTCCACCGTGCGGGTCTCGATACCGCAGCCGCGCGAGTAGCCCCACACCTTGGTCAGCAATTCGTCGCGTGACACCGGGCGCTCGCCATGGGCGGCCAGATACTGGATGATCGCTACCTCCCGACGGGTAAAAGGAATCTGCACCGCACCGCGGCACCCGACCAGATTGGCCGTATCCAGCGTCAAGTCGCCCAACCGCAGACTTGGCGCCCCGGCCAACGCACCCTGACTGCGCCGCAGCACCGCCTGCACCCGCAGCACCAATTCAGTGATCGAGAACGGCTTGGCAACATAATCATCGGCGCCGAGCTTGAGCCCGCGAATGATGTCCTCGTCCGCCCCGAGGGCCGTCAGCATGATGATGGGTTGAGCGCGATCCACCACCCGCACCCGATCGCAAATGGCGAAGCCGTCCAGTCCGGGCAACATCAGATCCAGCAAAATCAGGTCGAAGGTACCCGTAAGCGCCAGGTTGAGCCCGGTGGGTCCATCCGCGGCGGATTCGACCGCGAACCCGTGAAAGACGAACAGGTCGGTCAGACCAACCCGGATCGGCTCTTCGTCCTCGATGATCAACAGGCGCTGGCGTTTCGACATGGGCGATGCGTGATGAGTGACGTAACGAGTCAAGAACAAGTTATACCCAATCGTTGTCGTTGTCGTTGTCGTTGTCGTAATCGAGTTTACGATACCCGCGAGCATACCCACATTGAATCGCTTCTTCGATCACGACAGCGACAACGACAACGATTCGCTGGACTGATCGCCAAGGTCCGCTAACCACCGTTTCAGCATCGGCCGTCAGCCATGTTCTTTCCGTAAATTGCTTGTAAAACCCTTGCATCCGGTTTTACGCCGCCATGCCTGACCGAACCGCCTGCCCCGCTCTAGACTGCAATCAGACCGAATGCAGATTCCCTGGAGGTGACGACCATGGCACTCATGACCCGGCTGGCGCGTCTGGTGCGCGCCGATCTCAACGCCATCCTCGATCGGCTGGAAGCACCCGAGTTGGTGCTCGCCCAGTCCGTGCGGGAGATGGAACAGGCCCTGGACCAGGAGCGGCGCACCTTGGCCGGAATGGACCGGGAACTCGAACGGCTCGCGCGGCGCGACCAGGCCTTCGCCGAAGAAGAAACCCGCGCCACGGACGCCCTGGCCGAGGGCCTGGCCGAGGGTCGCGAAGCCCTGGCTCGCCCGCTGATCCGCCGCCGACTGGAGGCCGGCCGTCGCCGTGCCGTCATCCGGAGACAGGGCGTCGAGCGCGGCGCCGAGCGGGATCGACTGGCGCAACGACTCGCGGCCCACGCCAGTCGATTGGACGACCTGCGCACCCGCGCCGATCGCTGGCTGGCGGACACCGCGCCGACCGCGGACGAGCGATCACCAACGTGGGATCAGGACCCAGTGTGGTCGGAACCGGACACCGGCGTCTCGGACGCTGAGGTGGAACTGGAACTGCTGCGGCTGCGCCGCCGCCAGGGGGTGACCCCATGAACCGCCCGACCTTCCTTGAAGGTGCACTGGTGGCACTCATCGCCGCCGTCGCCGCCGCGGTGCTCAATAGCGGCCTGGGTCTGTTCGTCCCGGCCCGCGAGGCCCTGGCCCTGACCACTGCCGCCTTGGGTCTCGGCTACCTGCTCTACCTGCTCGGACGCAGCGGTGAGCGCGCCGGCAGGATGGTCATCGTACTGGCCTGGGTGCCGGTCACCGCCGCCGCTCTGGCGCTGGCCCCCGGTGTCTGGTCACCCATCCTGGTGCAACTCGGATGGGTGTGGCTGGTCCGCGTCTGGTGTTTCCAGGGAACCCCGACCGCCGCACTGCTCGACCTGGGCCTGATCCTGGCCGGCGTCGGCGCCGCGCTCTGGGCCGGCGGCCACAGCGGCAGCCTGTTCCTGGCGGTCTGGAGTCTGCTGCTGGTCCAGGCGCTGTTCGGCATCATCCCGGCCCGACCGGGGCATCCCGCCAGCAGCGCCGCCGGTCCGGCGACCGCAGCGGATCCGTTCGACCTGGCACGGCGGTCGGCCGAATGGGCCTTGCGTCGGATCGTGCGGTAATCCCGCCAAAGACCGCGAAAGTTGCGTAGCCACCCCGAATCAACGCTAACGGAGCCAATCATGAACACCAAACTCGTCGGTCTCGCGCTCTTCGGCCTCACGGCCGCCGCCGTCACCGCTTACCCCGCCTTGACGCGAACACCAGTGCCCCACCCGGGCGATCAGGACCCCGCCATCGTCCTCCCGCACCCGGGCCGGCGCCCGGTCGTGGAGGCGGTCTTCGTGCTGGATACGACCGGCAGTATGGGCGGGCTGATCCAGGCCGCCAAGGATAAGGTCTGGTCCATCGCCTCCACCCTGGCTTCCGCACAACCGGCACCCGAAGTGCGCATGGGCCTGGTCGCCTACCGCGACCGCGGCGACGACTACGTGACCCGGGTCATTGACCTTTCACCCGACCTGGACCAGATCCAGGCCGAGTTGTTCAAGCTCCAGGCCCAAGGCGGCGGGGACGGTCCCGAGAGCGTCAATCAGGCGCTCCACGAGGCCGTCACGCGGATCGGCTGGAGCCGGGACCCGGCCGTCTATCGCGTGGTCTTCCTGGTCGGCGACGCCCCGCCTCACCAGGATTACCCCAACGATGTCCCCTATGCCCAGACCCTGGCGGAAGCCGGCCGCCGCGGCATCCGCGTCAACACGATCCAGTGCGGTCAACAACCGGACACTCGCGGGGAATGGCAGCGCATCGCTCAACTTGGCAACGGCGGTTACTTCCAGGTCGACCAGGCCGGCAGTGCCGTCGCCATCACCACACCCTATGATGCCCCGCTGGCCAAGCTGTCGGCCGAGTTGGACGGCACGCGACTCTATTTCGGCAGCGCCGACGAACGCGCCAAACGCAATGATGCGGTCGACGCGGCCAAGGCCGTTCAGGCGGCCTCCGCACCTGCCGTGCTGGCCCGGCGTGCCGAGTTTGTCGCATCCGAGAGCGGCGCCTCCAGCCTGCTCGGCGACCAGGAACTGGTCGAGGCCGTGACCAGCGGCCGCGTGGACCTGGACAAACTGCAACCGGAGCAACTGCCCCAGCCCCTGGCCGAGTTGGACAGCGATGCGCGGGCGCGGGTGGTCAAAGAAACGGCGCAGCGGCGGGACGCCTTGCGCGTCCAGATCCAGGACATCTCGGCCAAACGCGCCGGCTACCTCAAGCAAGAGGTGGAAGCCGCCGGCGGGGCCGAGGACTCCCTGGACCACCAGGTCTGGAACGCGGTGCGCGAACAGGGGGCGGACGCCGGCCTGAGTTATGGCACTGGTGGGCCAAAATATTGAAAATGGACAACGCTTGACCCCACCTCAACCACCGGGAGCGAACCGGATGTTTCGAGCCTATTTCGGCGGCCTGCGAACCGGCCGCCTCGCCCGCCTGCCCTTCCTGGGATTTCTGCTCCTGCTCTCCATCCTGTTCGTCTTGTATGGACTCGGGATCGCCTTCGGTGTCGGCCTGGCCGAACACCTGATCCGCGCGGACCGCGTGCCCGCTCCGGCCGATCTGTTGCAGCAGATCGACGTCAGGGCGCTGGCCCTGCTGGGGCCGCTGGTCCTCGTCTTCGGCTTTGCAAAGGCGAATCTGCTCGCCAAGCGGATTCGCGACATGGGTCTGCCCGGTTGGCGGACATTGCTGGTAATCGCCATCGCCGCCGCGGGGCTGGGCTATGCGATGCACGCGAGCGGTGTGCCCCCGCGCGAAAGCTACCCGATTCATGGAGCAATCAGCGGCATCCTCTCGCTCGGCCTGCTGCTGATTCCCAGCGGGTTGTTCCACCCCCGGCCAGCGTCCGCCGAGACCTTGGGCAAAAATTTTGACCACAGATGAACGCAGTTTTTTCTTCATCTGTTACACTCGATGAAATCTGTGGAAAAACCGGGGGATCGCTTTGGCCCAAACGGCGATCATGGCTGCCCTGCCGCAGTCGACGCGGCCCCCGCCGCAGCCGAAAATCCTCGCGTCCCTGGATTGACCCTGTGGCCATGGAGACCCTGGTGCCGGCAGGTGACCCGGCGGCGGATTGCCTGACACAAATATTCGCCAACGCACCGGATATTCCTGATGCTGCAGCGGGTCAAACGAAGTGACCGGGCGTGGATCAGTTCTGATGGCCGTTCACAATCGGAGCGGGAGTGTCAGTAGATGAGCAACTCCTCGATTCCTCTCAGCAAAGAGATCGGCGAGCGTCTCCGCGACGCGCGGCGTTCCGCCAAACTAACCCTCGGTGACCTGTCCGAGCGTACCGAATGGCGACTCTCCAAGTCGCGAATCAGCAACTACGAGCAGGGCATTCGACGGATGGGCGTCGAAGAGGCGCGGGAATTGGCCGCCGCCTTGGGGACTGTGACGCCGGCGTGGCTGTTATGCGTCGAGAACCCGATGGACCTCGGCCTCGACGAGATGGATCTGATCAACCGCTACCGCGCGACCGATGCCCGCGGCCGCGCGCTGCTGATGGGTTTGGTTGGCATGTTGTCGGCGACGGGTGACGAATCTGGGTCAGCGGGTTCCCCGGCCTGATGTCGTCTGCGCGGACCTTTGTGTAGGGGCGGGTTTGAAACCCGCCCCTACGTCCGGTTATCACGTCCGAAGGCGATAAGACAGAACGCCCTACTAGGTAACCGGCACCCGAGGTAGGGAATCCATTCCATAGCCGCCTGGAGCGTGACGCGCCGCGCGCAGTCAATCGGCATAGAAAATAATTTTCAACATACTGATCGTAAATCTCTATTTATTTTCCGACAAGCTTACCAAATTATGGCACGATGTATGCTTTATTAGGACTAAGCGAGCAAGCCGGCAAGACGCCGCACCGTCAGAACCCATGGCCCCCAGGCCATCACGGGAAACGCGTTTTCATACCGGACATGCACTCTCGCCACAGCCGCACATCCTGTGCAGTCTTTTTGAATTTCAGAGCATACAGACATGGCAAAAGTCGCAAACTCCACTGATTCCTCCAGCCTGGCAGAAGTGGTCGACCGCATCCTGGACAAGGGCATCGTCATCGACGCGTGGATCAAGGTCTCGCTGGTCGGGATCGAGCTGCTCGCCATCGAAGCGCGTATCGTCATCGCGTCGGTCGAGACCTACCTGAAATATGCCGAGGCCATCGGCCTCACCGCCCCGGCTGCCGCCCCGGCCTGATCGAGCCCCGCACCCGCTGGGGATGCCGCCTGGCGTCGATGCGGCAATCGCATCGACGCCAGACGGCATCCCGCGGCGGATCAAATCCCCTACCGCCAAGACCGACCCGCGACATCCTCGCGGCGGGCGTCAATACGACCCGAACAGGATGACCGGACGCCGCAAGTTTCCGATCACTTCAAGCAACGCATCAAGGCCGCCGTCAGCCAATCGAATCCCACGCGCTCCTGTTCCAAGCGCAGGTTTTGGCGGATGCGATTGTCGCGCAATTCATTGAACAAGGCCGCTTCCGCAGCGGTGAGCCGCAGCAGGTCATGGGTGACCTGGTCAGCCTCCTCGCCCCACAGGGCTTCATGCGCCATCAGTGTCGGGCGATCCATCAGGAAAGACGCCACCCGAGGGAAACGACCGCGCAACTGATCGAGGATCGCGAAGCCATGGGTGTCGATGTCGCCCCAGTAGTGGATGGCGCAGCGCGCCGGCCACTCGGCCTGCGCTAATGCATCCCATCCATAGCCGGCACCGAAGACCACCAGGGCATCCGCGGCGGGCGGGAAGGCCAGAAAGTTGGTCTCGTTTTCGGTGATGAATAGACGCTGCACCGGCACCTCGAGTCGCCCGAAGCTCGCCGCGTCGAGCGTCACATCGGGCAAGTCCGGACCCGGCAGCAGGCAGAGCCGCGCATCGAGCACCCGAAAGCGGATCCGGTCCGGCTTGTCGAGAAAACCATAGCGCGCGGCGAACTGACCGACACCGCTGCGATCGGCGGCGATGGCGCCTGCCGGCAACGCCAGGTCGAGCAACTCGGCGAGGACCCCACGGTAGGCCTCGATAAACTTGCTGTGCACACCCGGAATGTCCACTTGCCGCAGGTAGATACCGGGACGGGGATGGGCGGCCAGCCAGTCCACCACCGCGAGCAACTGCGGCCACCGCGGCGCCAGCTCGATGGCCTGCAAGGGCCGCTTGCCGACCCATTCCACCAAGGCCGGCCGGCGTGAACGCGTGAGCGCCAACAGCTCGGCGAAGCGTTCGGCCTCCCGTCGCTTGCCGATCAACCCGAGTGCGTCATCGCGTGTGTCGACCCAGATCGACTGGGGGAGGCGCTGTGACCCCAGCACCCGATGATTGACCTCACGCCACAGGACCCGCCACTGCGCGACGGCGACCAGTTCGGCAATCCAGGCACGGACGGACTCGAATTGCTCGGCCAGCTCGGTTGAGCCGGGTCCCTTCAGTGTCAGACGCAGCGGGAAGCGCGGCTCGCCCGTGACCAGTGGACGCAGCAGTTCGCCACGCTCCCACAGCCGGCGCAGTTGCGCCTTCAGATCGCTGGCCGTCGTCCAGTTCATACCCTGAGTTCGGCCTTGCGCGCCCGGTATTCCTCGATGGACAGGTTACGCAGCTTGGAGGACCGGCCGCCCTCGTTGTGGACAAAGCCAACGCTTGCGACATAGGGCTCGATGATGTGGATCTTCTGCAGCGGGGTGACGATCAGCAGTTGCAGATTGAGCTGCTTGAAGAGTTGGAGCCCGTACTGGGTCGACTCGTCCGAACCCCGGCCGAAGGCCTCGTCGATGACCACGAAGCGGAATGAGCGCGAACGCACCGCCCCCCATTCCAGTCCGAATTGATAGGCGAGACTGGCCGCGAGGATGGTATACGCGAGCTTTTCCTTTTGGCCGCCGGACTTGCCGCCGGAGTCCGAATAGTGTTCATACTCGGCCCCGTCCTCGCGCCAGCGCTCGCTGGCGGCGAACAGAAACCAATTGCGCACATCGGTCACCTTGGCGGTCCAGCGCCGGTCCTGATCCGAGGTCCCATCGCGGCCCCGGAAGCGGTCGATGATGGCCTTGACCTGCATGAACTTGGCATCCGAGTACTGCGCGTCCTCAGAACCGGTCAGCGCCCCCTCGGTGCAGGCGCGCAGATCGCACTGAAAGTCCCGGATCTCGGTATCGGGGCTGATCTGCGATTCCAGCACGATGTAGCGCCCCGGGTTGTAGTCGATCTGGGTAAGCGATTCGTTGATGCGGGCCAGGCGCTCGCGGATGGTCTCGCGCTCGCGGGCGAGTTGCGCGTTGAAGTTCGCGATCTCGTTAATCGTATTGACGTTCAGGAGTTCCTTGAAGCGTAGCTCGAAACGCGGCAGATCGTCCCGACCCAACTGGTCCAGGAGCTTGCGATATTCGAATGCGGCCTCGAGGCTCGCGTCGAATTCGGCGGTCTCGAGCCGGTAGGCGTCCTTGAAAGCCGACATCGCCTTGATGATCCGCTCGGCGAGCCGGGCGATCCCGCGGGCCTCGGTGTCCATCCGCTGCTGCAAGCTGTCACGCAACTCGCGCTCGCGGTGGTCACAGGACTCGATCGACAGTTGGTGCTCGCCCAAGACCTGAGCCCGCAGGGCGTCCAGCCGCAGACGCAATGACGCATCCATCACGGTGACCAGGGCGACGGTCTCCAGGCGCAAGGCCGCGGCGGCCTCTTGCCTGGTCTCGACGCCGCCCAGGTCTTTGTTCAGGGACGACAAGGCCGCCTCGCTCGCATTCAAGGCCACTTCGACCGCGGCCAACTGGGCCGCCAGTTCGCGCAAGCGGTCGCTGGCCGCCTCCAGCCTGGCCCGCTCATCCTGCAGACGCGCGATGGTGGCCGCACAGCTTTGCCAATCCAGGTCACGAAAGACATCGAACTCATGCAGCGCCGCCAGGGTCTCGATGCTCCGACGCAACTGCGACTGTTCGGCCTGCGCCTTGGCGATGGACGACCCGATCCCGCCCATCCGGGTCTCAAGCGCCCGCCGCTGCACCTCCAATGCCGCGATCTTGGCCGCGTTGCTCCAACCCAGCACATAGCGGCCGCGGTCATCGAGCCGGTGGCGATCGTCCTTCTCGTGGCGTTCCCCCGGCGCCTTGACCTGGCCGCTGCGCGTCAGGGCGCGGGTCTCGCGGCGAAACTGTTCCGGGGTGGCGCAACAGGCATAGTCGAAGCGGCGCGCGAGTTCCGGCTCAAGCCAATCGTAGAAGACCGAATCGGGCCGAATGGCGAGCCGGCGCACCAGTGAATCCGGATGCAATGACGGCCCCTCGGCCGCCCTGCCGGAGCGCACGCGGAAATACACCAGGCGCCCGGCCAGATGGGTGCTGTCCACCCAGGCGGCGACCTGCGCATAGTGCGCATCCGGCACCAGCAGCGACAGGCCGAAGTTGTGCAGGACGCGTTCGATGGCGCCTTCCCAATCACGGGCCTCCTCGCGCACCTGGAGCAGCTCACCAGCAAAAGGCATCGCCGCTGCATCGAGCGCCAATGCCGCGCAGATAGCCGTGCGCATCGCCACCTGCGACGACGGGATATTGCTCTGCCGCGCCTTGAGGCTGGCGATCTCCTCGGTGAGCGTCTGGTGCTCGCGCTTGCCCTCGCGCATGGACACACCCCATTCGGTGATCTGGTTCTGCAGGTCACTCTCCTGCTGACTCAGATCCTCGCGCCTCTGCATCCAGTGCTGCCGCTGTGCCGCGAAGGCGGCCTCATCGGCAGCCGGTGACTCACCGATGGCCGCGAGCAGGTCGGCATGACGCTCGGCCCGCTGCCGACGACGGTCACGCTCGCGTTCCTGGTCGCGAATCTGAATGGCAAGCTGCTCCAGACGGTCACCGCCGTTGTCCGCAACCGCGCGCTTGAGCCGATCCAATTCGGTGCGTTCCTGGTCGCGTTGCTCGACCCGCCTTGCCTGCTGCGCCATGAGGCGCGCCTGATCCTCGGCCAGCAGGTGCAGCCGCCGGTCCAACAGTGCGAGTTTCAATTCGGCGAAATAGGGTCGCAAGGCCTCGCGACAGGCGCGCAGATCTTCGAGTTCGACCGCCTGGATGCGGTGGCGGTCGCAATCGGCGACCAGCGGGGTGAGCAGCTCCACCTGATGCTTGGCCTTGAGCACCGCTTCGTGCGCCCGGTTGAGGTCGTCGAAGTGAGTAATGAGGGCCGCGATGCGGGGGCCCACGTCGAAGGGCTCCAGCATGTGACTGCGCACAAAGTCGGTGAGGTTGCCCACCGACTTCATCGAGACGGTCTGGAGGAAGAGTTCCAGTGCCTGCTCGTTGTCGATGCCGAAGCGGCGCCTGAACCAGGCGCCGTATTTGGGGAAGCTGTCCTCGATCTCGGCGCCCAGTCGGCGCAACTGCTTGCGCAGTTGCCCGATGTCGGTCCCGAATCGACTGAAATCCTTGGTAATCGACAGGTCGCGCTCGGCGCCGACGAAGAAGCGCGCCGGCTGACCCTGGGCGTCCTTCATCCAGAAGACCTGCGCCAGTGTCACCGTCTGGTCATAGCCCGCATTGTGAAAGACAGCCAGAATGACCGAATAGCTGTTGTGGTCGCGCAACGAGACCGGTTTGGCCGTCCCGGTCACCTCATTGCGCTCCGACTTGTAATGCCCGAGCACATAGGAGCGCAGGGTCCGCTCCTTGCTGTCGGCCCCGGCGGCCTTGTTGTAGGCGATGCGCTGCACCGGCACCAGCAGGGTGGTGATCGCGTCCACCAGGGTCGACTTGCCGGAGCCGATATCACCGGTCAGAAGGCAGTTTCTGCCGTTCAGGTGCAGCGTCCAGCAGCGCTCGTCGAAGGTACCCCAGTTGAAGACCTCGAGCCGCTGGAGGCGAAAGCCCGCCAGGGTATCGTCCGCGACGAAATCAAAATCCAGGGTCAGCGGCTCATTCATCGTCCGTACCGTCGATGGCGCCCGTCGGTCCCGCGAGATGGACCTGATAGGCGGCCAACCGCGTATCGAAGTCCGCCAGCCATTGGGCATCGACAAAGGCTTTGAGGATGCGCCGCACCTCAAAGCCGGACGGGCCGCCGGCGGCCTTCAGACGGCGCACGAATCCCAGTTCGATGACCTTGTTCAGGTGCGTATCGATCTGGTCGATGAGCCTCGCCTCATTGCTGCTGTCGGGCAGAAAGACCCGCACCAGTTCGACGATGTCCTCGCGGGTGAGCACGAGCCTGGTGTCACCGCCGCCGGCATCCGACTCGGCGAGCTTCTTGCGCAGTAAGGCCAGCAAGAGACTGACCGGAAACGACAGTGGCCGGCGCGCGACCAGGCGGGGCAGCCGCGGGGCGGCATCCTCCGCGTCCGGTTCGGGGCGGCTCTTCAGGAAGGCATAGCCCTCGGCCTCGTCGAGCACCAGTTCGAGGCCCAGGACCGCGACAGTGTCGCGCACCCGAGCCTGCAGGCCGAGCAGTACGCCCCAGAGGCGCTCGTCACCTTCGCGGTAAATCACCCCCTTGAGCAGCGTGATCGCCAGCGCCGACAACTCCGCACCGACGGCAACCGGTGTTGGTTCTTCGATAGCCTCACCTCACAAAGATGACCCGCGGCAGCCGGGCGCAGCGTTCAATCGCGTCGCCGCCGGTCGTCAGCGCCGGCCAGGCGATCACTTCCGGGGTGTCCTCATCGACCACGATCTTGAATGAGTCGCTGCCCAACTGCAGGTAGGCCACCAGTTCGGCCAGACCCTGCTGTAAGGGCCGCGTCTGTGTCAGTTCGCGCAGCGTGACCTGCGCACGATCCTGCAAGGCGTGGCGGATATGGTGCGCAAGCGCTGCGCGGTCCACCATGATTTGAGCGTAAAGCCCGGCGGCATCGCAATCGGAGTCACCCGCCTCCAACGCGATATCCGCGATCAGCGGCTTGCGCGCCGGGGTGAACAGCGGACGCTCCATGGGCAGCTCCACCGCGGCGGCGGACTCCGGGATCTCCATCACCTCACCCGCGGGCGGCGTGTCGCGCAGCGCCAGGGCCTTGGCCTCGATGCCATGCAGGATGTCCATGATACGGCGATTCTCAAGCCACGCCTGATCGTCCAGAAAGCGCCGCAGTTGCTGCGAAAGTTGCGCCACCGTGCGCTGCGTATGCTCGCCGGCCTCCAGCCAATCGTAATGCACCCGTCGGGTGCGCGCATCCGGATTCAATGCCGCCACCGGGGGCAACTCGACGACCCGCGCCAGTAGGCCGGTCAATTCCTCTTGTCGGCGGCTGGACATCAGGAAATCCCAGAAGGCCCGGAAACTGCGTCCCTGATCGGAATCGGCGATCGCATCGCGCTCACCCATGATCTCCTCCAGCAACGCCCCCTTGGCCCCCTCCCAGAGCGCGATGCGCTCGCGCACCCGTCGATCCAGCAGGCGAAAATTGTGCTCCACCTCACGAAAGTCGGTCAGCAGGTCGCGGGCCAGTTGGGTAAACTGCTGGAAGCGATCCTTGAGNCCGGTATCGTCCAGGAGCGGCACGTCGCCCGCCGCGACCCGGCCGATCTCGGCATCGATCTCGTCGCGCCGTTTCTGCAACTCGGCGATACGCTTGGCCGGGTCTGACTCACTGCCCTCGGACATCTGCTGGAGCAAGGCAAACAGCGTCAACAGGCGTGATTCGGTGCCGACGAAACTGCGTTCGGTCAGGGTCCCAAGCCAGGCGATAACCTTCTCGGTCGCGGGCGTCAGGTCGAATTGCGGTTCGTCCGACCCCCGGGCGTAAAACTTGCGCAGCCAGCCCTTCTCCGGACTGGCCCAGTCATTCAGGTAGTTAAGTGCCGACTTCGGGAAGGCATCCGCGCCCAGGCGCGTGCGCAATTCGTACAACGCGTCCTCCAGGGCCTCGGCCAGATCGGCCGCCCCCATCACCCGCACATTCGGTTCAATGAACACGCGCTGAAGAAAGCTCGCCACCAGCGCGGCATGGTCGGACCGCAGCAGCCGCCAGCCGGGGTGGTGGGTGCGCAGCGTTTCGAGGGTGTCAAAATCCATTGTGCGACCGATTCAGAACGAACTTTATGGACCGCCTGCACGATGCGACGCACGGCCTCGTCGAGCAAAGCGGAACTGACTGCATTCATGTGGGAGTTGACCGTGACAGATTTCGCTCTCGATGATGATACGCTCAAGGTTGGTGTCGTGGTCCGGCGGCGGTGAGATCAGGCCGACTCCGGCGGCGGAATGGCGCACCGGGACGATCCAGGGGCTATCCTGGCGGGCAACTGGCCACCCTCGCCGGACTTGACGCTACATGAAGCAAGTTGACAAGTGTCTGGTTCGCCGTGAAAGCACCGCGGACGGGTTTGTCCGCATCGGGCCTATAATACGCCCAACCGCACCGCGCGTTCCGAGCTGGCGAGACCGAGCTTGAGGCGTGGGCTGATCGCGTTGTCAGCGATGTTGGCAGACCACTTGACAGGTGCTACTGTCCGCACTAACCAAGCCCAGCGACAGGCGTCCATGAGCGTGAAATTCTCCGAAGACGTGGTCCCGTTAGCGGATCTCAAGGTCAATCCTGGTCGCGTGGTCAAGCACGCGGCCGAGGCTCATCGGCCCGTGCTGCTCACCAGCCGAGGGCGCGGGGTCGCCGTTATGCAGTCCGTGGCCGACTACGAGCAGGCCGCCGAGGAGCGCGCCTTCATGCGTGCCGTAGTCGCGGGATTGGCCGACTTGGACACGGGCCGCGAGGTCTCTCTCGCCGAGGCCAAGGCCAGATTCGGCGTGGCCTAGGGGCGTGACTGTCGCCAGAGTTAGCTTCGCCGAGTCCGCACTCGGCGACTTGACGGGCATCCAGGAGTGGTACACCGACGAAGGGGTGCCGGAGGTTGGCGACCGGCTTGTCACTGAAATCTTCGAACGCGTGGAGGTGCTCGCCGACCACCCGAGCATCGGGCGTATCGTTCCGAAGTTCGGCCAAACCTTCCTGCGCGAGTTGATCCACCCTCCTTTCCGGATCGTCTATCGCCTCGACGCGCAGCGCGTTCGTAGCGTTCGTGTGTGGCGGAGCGAACGGTTGTTACGGCTGCCGGCATCGGCCAAGGCACAGGACCCCGCAGGTTGAGCATTTACCACTTCGACGGCCGCCAACTCCTGCCGGGACACCCTGGCGATAACCCACCGGATGCGTTCCCGTTTCATCGCCATCAGTTTGTCTACCATCACCCATGAGGCTCGTTCAACGCTTCCGTATGGGAGCTTGACCGCGACGCGATAGGCCAAGTCTTCTTGGTGACTGATGAAGGGGCAGACGCGATCGCACGGTCTGACGGTGGTTGGTGTTGTCGAGCTTGGCGGTTGCGATCATGGGAGCGACCTCTTGACTCTGATTGAACAGGTCGAGGACCGGGCCACCGCACTTGAGATCCTCGGATCCTTGCTGCGCTACTATGTCCAAGGCACCGGGCGTGTGGAAGAACGCGATGTCCGCGCCCTGCTGGAAAAGACCCCACCGGAGACCCCATCATGCAAACCTTTATCGACCGCTATATAGAGCAAGGCAGACAACAAGGCATCGAACAAGGTGTGACGCGCGGTCTACAGGAGGGTGAGACAGCCATTCTACTACGCCTGATCGACCGAAAATCCGGTCCCCCGAGCGAAGCGGTACGCACGCGCATTACCAGTGCGGACGCCGACACCCTGCTGCGGTGGTCCGACCGCATCCTGACCGCGGACAGCCTGGACGCTGTATTGCATTGAGCGACGCAGGGAACGTGGTACGTCCTTTCTTGCTGGAGCGAAAACCGTGGTCAGTTCCAGGTTTTCGGTCTTGCCCGGTTTTGCGCAAGAGGCCGGATGGTATTCCAGCAGTTCCAAATTTGGGTGGAGCAACCGGCAGGGAGCCGTCGGCGGGGCAGATGGTGGATGCGCTACGCTTATCCACCCTACGAAACCGGCGCTGCTGTAGGGTGGATAAGGCGCGCCGCTCGGTGTCAAGGACCCGGTACGTCGGTTGCGCGCGCCGCATCCACCAGGGGTCGCGCGATGCCGCCCAAATTTGGAACTGCTGATGGTATTCGAACCCGGCCCCTTTCCTCTCCGAAACGCCCCTGATACGCCGCATTTTCGCTGTTTCAAAGAATTGTTATCAGATGCTTTTTTTCTATGTCGGCAGCAACCCGAGAAAGTCTCTTAACGCCAATTCGACTAGCGCTAGTCTCGCCGCGACACTCGGGCGATGACCGATCGGATGAGTTCCCACTTAACAGCCATGACTTTGTCCACCATCACCCACGAGAATCTTTCAGTGTCCCCATATGACGTTGTTCGGGTCCAAGCGCGACTCTCACCGCGCAATCGGAAGCATTTCCACGCCGTTAATTCTATGCGATAACACCTTGCCCCCACCGATATTCGCACCAGCGCTTCGGAGTCAGATAAGAGTTACCGTAAAGCCATTGCACCAAGCACCACGGAAACCACGGTGAAGAACAAGGTGGCCCAGCTAAGAAAGAGCAATAAATTGTGGTTTCTGAGCCGTTTGTTCTGTTCGGGGCGCGCATCGTCCAGCGTATCGCAGATTTCCTTTAACTTCCGGTAGTGGGCTCTTGCCTCCTCGTAATACTCATGCCGGCTATCAAATTCAGCGCGCGCCTTATCCAGCAGGTGTTTTGCTTCCCTAGCTGAGGCGATGATGCGATCGTATCCCGGACAGGTTATCTCAATTTTTCGATAGTCATCCTTAAAGATCTCTACTCTTCTAAGGCAATAAATAATGCCTGAATCCAGCGCATCGAAGAGAGCGCGCTTTGCATGGGCTTCCGCTCGGCGAAACTCTTCCTCGGGAGTAATGGACGTCTTGCCGGACAGCGCATTTAACAGGTGACGCCCGGCATATCTGAGTTGGTTGATCGCCGTGGTGTCAAGCCCAACCCAAAGACTGGACAGGGCTAAACCGTTCTAGCTAACTTTCAGTGATTCAACGTGCGGTTGTCCTCGACTCTGGACACTGCCCGGCCGCTCGGGTATAAAGCGCGTCGGCCCCCTGCTGCCCGAGCGCGCATGCGTGAATCTCCGCGAAGTCATCGTCGAACCCGTCGCCGCGCCCGAGGAGGCGCGCTTCCAGGCCCTGATGGATGCCCATCACTACTTGGGCGCGCTGCCGAAGATCGGGGACACGCTGTGGTATGTCGCCACCTGGCAGGGCCAGTGGCTNCCCGGCCGATCTCGGCATCGATCTCGTCGCGCCGTTTCTGCAACTCGGCGATACGCTTGGCCGGGTCTGACTCACTGCCCTCGGACATCTGCTTGAGCAAGGCAAACAGCGTCAACAGGCGTGACTCGGTGCCGACGAAACCGCGTTCGGTCAGGGTCCCAAGCCAGGCAATGACCTTTTCGGTCGCGGGTGTCAGGTCGAATTGCGGTTCGTCCGACCCCCGGGCGTAAAACTTGCGCAGCCAGCCCTTCTCCGGACTGGCCCAGTCATTCAGATAGTTGAGTGCGGACTTCGGGAAGGCATCCGCGCCCAGGCGGGTGCGCAGTTCGTACAACGCGTCCTCCAGGGCCTCGGCCAGATCGACCGCCCCCATCACCCGCACATTCGGCTCAATGAACACGCGCTGAAGAAAGCTCGCCACCAGCGCGGCATGGTCGGACCGCAGCAGCCGCCAGCCGGGGTGGTGGGTACGCAGGGCTTCGAGGGTGTCAAAATCCATAGTGAGGACTGAACGCATGGCGTGGATTCTGTTGCTTGTGGCCGGGATACTTGAGGTTGGCTGGGCCATCGGGCTCAAGTACACGGAAGGCTTGACGCGGCTCTGGCCAAGCGTCTTCACTTTCGCGGCAATGACTGGCAGCGTCGTCTTGCTCGCCATCGCCATGAAGTCGCTCCCAGTGGGCACCTCCTACGCGGTGTGGGTGGGCGTCGGGGCTGTGGGAACAGCCATCCTGGGCATCATCCTGTTCGGTGAGTCGGCCAACGCAGGTCGCCTGGCTAGCCTTGGTCTCATCGTGGCGGGCATCATAGGGCTCAAGCTGGCAACGCCGGGGTAGTCCGCCGTGGTTTGGGGGATTCCGGATTCCGGGGACAGTACTCAACTCCATCCGGCGGGTGCGAAGCGGCCCGACCGCCGCTGGAGCCCGTCACCCCGAACGCGCTACCTTGGCAAATCCGACCACCCCATCAACCACTCATCCAGGCGATGCCGCCCGAATGCCAACCGCAAAGCTGCGCCCGGTGGTGCCCAGGGCCACGGCGATGCCGCCGGTCAGGTACTCGCAGGCATGGTCGCCAACCCCTGTCACCACCGCGGCGACCCCGGCGTTGCCCGCACCGAAGCGCTCGCCGGCCACGTCGCGGCAAAGCGCTGCTTGAACCAGGTCTACAGGTGCTTGGGCCGCCGCGAAAGCGCCGACGGCGGATTGTCCGCGCCCATCAAGCCGATCACACGACCAGCGACCACGGGGAACCCGCATCGGACCTAGAGTCGCCCCCACCGCAACGCGCGTTGCGAGGCTCCCCATGACCCGACACCTGAAAGCGATCGACTACGGCAGCGTCTTTCGCCCCCTTGCACCAGTCCAGATCGCCGAACACCAGGAGGTCTCCCTGCTGGTGGAGACGCCCGACGAGGAGCCGTCCGACGCAACAACGCAAATGGCCATGCCCCCAGGCTTGGAGACCGCATGACATCACCACACCCAACAACCCAAGCCACTATTCCCCGACCTCCTGCAATGCGTCGGCCATCAACGAGGGGCTGAGATACAAGCCATCGCGGATTAACCGCTCAACAACCGGCCGCGCGGCGGCTATCCAACCCATACGCTTGGCCGCGAGAACAACGCCCAGGGTCCCAGCCAAGGGAATACCAAGACTGCGAGCGCATTGCCTGGCGGCCCCGTCGTCCAAGACCGCGAGAGCGCCCGGCAGCTTCAGGCAATGCGCAAGCACCTGAGTCTCGCCTTTGCCAAGGTCCCAGGCGGCGATCACAAGAGGCACGGCGCAGTCGTCCACCAGCCGAATACGAGGGGTCGCCTGCATGGCGTCGATAATGCCCTGGCCGTCCTCCCCGACCGTAATCTCCTGCACAACCCCGCGTGGTATCTCAACGCCGCCGATGGCGAGGTCGCCGAGCCAGGTCAAACCACCAACTCGCGACAGGAAGATAACAGGCGAGGCATTGACGACTATCCGGTCAAGCACACCAATTCCTCACGTAACTCCGCGATATCGGCCTGCACCGCGGACACCCGGCGGCGGTAAAGCTCATCCAAGAATCGGGACCGACTAATAGCGAGGATGTCGGCTCCCTTGCTTTGCGAGATACGCCCCTCAGCGTACCACTGCACCACGGCGGCGGTCTTGACCTCCGCCGCCAATTGGCCCGGTCCCTGACGCAGCGCGGACATGGTACCGGCATCAAAATCGAGGACGATTTGGGTCATTGATGCACCTTGATAAAAATGTTACTCGGGGGTTACGGGGCGCGACAAGCCGTCGTGCAAAGACGAAGGGATTCCGGGGACAGTATACTCAACTAAGTCCGGCGGGTGCGAAGCGGCCTGACCGCCGCTTCCGCCTGTCACCCCGAACGCGCTACGTGGGCAAATCCGACCGCCCCATCAACCACTCATCCAGGCGATGCCGCCCGACATGCCAACCGCAAAGTGGCGCCCGGTGGTGCCCAGGGCCACGGCGATGCCGCCGGTCATCTACTCGCAGGCATGGTTGCCAACCCCTTCCACCACCGCGGCGACTCCGGAGTTGCGCACACCGAAGCGCTCGCTGGCCACGCCGCGCCAAAGCGCTGCTTGAAACAGGTCTACAGGTGCCTGGACCACTGCAACAGCACCGACGGCGGATTGTCCGCACCCATCGAGCCGATCACACAACCAGCGACCACCGGAAACCCGCATCGGACTTATAATCGCCCCCACCGCAACCCGCGTTCCGAGACGCCCCATGACCCGACACCAGAAAGCGATCGACGAAGGCGGCGTCTTTCGCCCCCTTGAACCGGTCGAGATCGCCGAACACCAGGAGGTCTCCCTGCTGGTGGAGACGCACGACGAGGAGCTGGCCAACGCAGAAAAAGATATGCCCATCTGGGATTGTGCCGCGCAACTGATGCGCGACATCCCCGAAGACTTGCTCAATGCCCTCCCGACAGACGGCGCTTCCCAGCACGACCACTACCTTTACGGCGCCCCGAAACGCTCCTGAGCGGAGCCGGCAGGCCGCATGGTCACCATGGAGACTCGGCGCTGGCATCCGGTGTGCGGGTGGTCTATATTGCGTACGCAAATGTTCAATAACTGAGGTTGCCATGAGCCTGCGTGTCGGTATGCGTGAGCTGCGGGAAAAACTGGCCGATTATCTCGAATCGTCGGTGCCGATCGAGGTGACCCGGCACGGCCAGACCATTGGCTTCTACATTCCGCTGCCTAAGCGTGCGAACCAGTCGGAGCGCGATGCCATGCTCGACGCTGGGCGTCGGATGCAGGAAGAACTGATCCGGCTCGGTATCACCGAGGACGAACTGGTCGCGGATTTCAAGGATTGGCGCAAGTCGCGGGATGCAGTCTAAACGCCTCGTCATACTGGTCGAAGCNGAGGCTTGCGCCCGCATTGCCCGGCGAGATGAGAGAGACCGGCCGACGCTGGCGGCTGCTCTTCTACTGGACTGCCCAGTCTGGACCGAAGACCAGGATTTTTTCGGGACCGGCGTTCCGACTTGGGCGACAGCAACGGTCGAGATTTACTTGAGGGCGCTTTGAACAGTTTACTGAAGGTTCAGTAGACCTGCACTGGGTCCGGCAAGACGGATTGCCGAGAACTGGGTCGATCTGACGCCCATCGCGGGTGACATTTCCAAAACGGCCGTACCGGTCAGGTCTTGCAATGACGCAGTCGCGCCGGGAGGCGGAAATGTGTGATTGCAAGACCTTACCTCACTCCTGCCCCTGGACGGGGCCTGGAAAGACGGCCAGTTCCAGGATTAATTCAGTCAATAATTCCCACGCAGTTAAGCGCATCAACCGCTTCGCCGGTTAAAAATCCGTAAGCATTCCCATAAAGAAAGTGCTCACGTTTCAGCACGCAGCGGATAAATTGCTCTACTAAATCAGCGGTCCAGATCCTACCGTGCGGCGGCAATGGGCTCCATTCCACGTGATCTTCCGGAGGTATCCCGCTCCAATGCCAAGGGCTGGCTTCGTCCGCTTGGCCGAAGCGATCATGTAAAGGATGCCCTTGAAGGTTTCCAAGGATCTGTTCCGTAACCATTTTTGTAGCTACGTCATCGTCTCGATCCGCACGATTCAATCGCTTCGGCCAGAAGCGGTAATTGCCTTGCATATGAGGGAGATTCTTCCGAAAGCACCAGTCCCTAACAAAATGATTGACGACATCAGCGTCATGCCCGAAGAATGCACTGCATCCTTGTTGCAATATTGCGTCGTCTATCGTCATATTAAGAAGCTGATTACGCGCAACGATGTGATCTGCCTCGAATGGACTGCCTTTACCGAAAAGGGCGGGGATATCTTCGTGCTCGGTTTCGCCATACATCGCCTCCAGTCCGACCCGCTGGTTCCACATCAATAGAAAACGGTTCACGCTGGAGTCTGCCCAACTTCTCAGTAATAGACGCCTGGCAGACCGGACTGCCATTTCCCGTGGCGTAGGTAGCGACAACGGATGATCTCGGCTTATGTCCCCGACCGTTTGATCTGCGGTCAAACTAGGCTCACTCCATCGGAAGCCAAGCGTTTCACGCCAACGACTATTCTCATCAACGCCATCAAGAACCAGGGCGATCATCGCCTGGAAAGAAAACCCCTGGTCGTTCTTGACTTGATCGAATACCTTGCGATTTAATGCGTCATCTCGCCGGGCGCGGGTAAGTCCATTAGCAAACAGAATCCAACGACGCATATCGTCCTGCTGCTGTATGTCCGGCGGTCCACCATTGAAGAATTCCAATTCCCATAGCAAGAGCGGGTGGAGTGTGATCGGTGCGATGCCTTCCTCGCTATCCGTAGAGCAGGAAAGCTGAAGCAGTGAAAAACCGTTGGGATTGGGAGCTGCGTCAGTATCGGGACGAAACCTCAATAGATTGAAGATATGCGTGAGTCCCTGGCTAAGTCGGGTTTCATTGGCAGCATTCACAGGCTCACAATACGCGTTCAACTTATTTTCGAGTTCTAGCCAGATTTCCTCGTGTTTTCTCTTTATCGTGTGCAAGCGACCCGCACTCAGGTGAAGCATGTCGCAATCCCGGGCGTTTGCATTATCATTTGCTTCCGGAACGCTTGCCAAGGCAACGCGGGTCAGCGCGTGGATGACATCTTCCGCTTCGATCATCTGCCCATAATAAGACCGCTGAAAGCCAGCCAGAGCATCATGACCTGGCTTGCCGAGCGTCAGCATTAGCTTGGAAACTGCGAGTTGCCTAGGGGTTATCGACACACCGCCACGACCAATGCGCTGAAAAATCTCGTAGCTCGCGTCTTCGTCTTCGTCTTCGTCTTCGTCTTCGTCTTCGTCGTGTTCTATGTGCTCAAGGCAAATTAACTGAAGCGCCAATCTTGCATTTGTCACGCGCCTCAGACCGCGGGCCAGAGTCGCGATGACTTCGTCGCGTGGTTGGGTTACTGGCTTTCCAAATTGTTGTAGTACTGGTTGATGGATGGGTGCAAGATCTGCTATTTGTGCCTCCAAATCTTCCGCGTAAGGCATTTTAAGCAAGTCACTTAAAAGAATTGGGCAATTTGCCTCCAGAGGAAACGTGTCCTCCAGCGACAACTGGTAATAATCTTGACCCGGCCAGTTCCCGATGGCCTGGATAGACTGCCATAGCTGCTGAAGTGTAGAATCGGTCAGTGGTTTAAAGTCATATTCGCCACTCACCTGCATGTGAAATCCAAAAGGGAATATCTTTGTGCAGGGGTGCAGCCAGTACTTGAACCGCAAAGGATGGGGTCCGCTGGGTGGTGCGAGATCAATCCACAAGCGGATGCTGGGATTTGGCTCAATGCCCGCAATAATAGCCGCAAGCCGCTGTTGCCCGTCCAGTACATCGAAATATTCGTTTTCTGCTTCGATGACCTCCCCTCTAACTCCATTATCGCCGAGAAGTCGGCTGGTGCCGTTTCCTTTTGTCAGCAAAAATGAAGGCAGTGGAAAACCTCTCAATAGAGAATCCCATAAGGCACAGATGCGGCCTTCCGACCAGACCGCGTTGCGCTGATACAAGGGTAGTAGCATACGCCTATCAGAATATGCTGCATAAACCTCCAGAAGCCCGACTTCCTCAATTCCGCGCTCGTCAAACCAGGGCATAGTTTCCTCGACTAGACCGTCGCGTAGTATGGGAAGTAGATGTCTGCATCCAACTTCGGGAAGGCGGCGCAAAACCGGCGCAACACTGATAAAGGGGGCAGGTTCGCATTGTTTCCGCTGCAATTCGCTCAGCACATAAGGCGCATTAGGTGGGAAATCTATACCTGGTTTTTCAGAAACCAGCGGAGGGACAGGCCACGGCTTCCTGTCGCTATCGCGATGCGCCTTCGTTCAGGAACACAGATCCGCCTCCGCATGCCCCGACACGCCCGCATTGTCGCGACCGGATTCCCGATGCACGCCACCCTTCGCGGTGTCGACCGGGCCGGGGATAAATCGGGGACGTACCCCGGTTCACCCCCAGACGACATGATAAACGCAGTCACGCCAGCCCGCTGGCCCCGACGGCACGCCGCAATCGGTCGATGACCTCTGCCGACGCACGAAAATTGGTTTCGCCGAGCAGTCGCTCGACGGCGGTATCGAAGCTCAACCAACCGCGCGATGCCGCGTCGGCGAAAATTCCCAAGGTTCCCGCAACGGCGAGACCCGTATCGATTGCGACTTGTCTGCCAATTCGCTCGTCGATGAGGAGCAGCTCGGCATGCCGCTCCGCGGCAAGCGCAATTGCCGCGGCCTCGCCTTGATCGAGACGCTCGCTACCGGGCGCGCAGGCGGCTGAAGCGGGCGCGATGCGCAGCCATGGCGGCGGATGTCGCAGGAGTGTGCGCGGAGCATCTCGGGAGCGCGGGCGTGCAGGCGCTCTTCGGCAACTTCGTTTGGGATAGTCGCCGTGCCGAAACGTCGGGGCAAGATGGCAACGCAATCGATCAAGGCGAGATAGCAAAGTACCGAGGTGTCGCGAACGATCATCATGGTACTGGAGTATTGCGCAGACTCGCGATGTCCGAGGTCACTTCTTCCAAGGTCGGCACGGGCCAGGCTTGATGCTCGGCGAGGAATGCCTGCGTGTCCCAGCGCGATGTATGTCCGAGCAGGTCGCCGATCTCGGCGCGGGAGAGGGTCCCTGTCCGATAAGACTCGACCGCGAAGCCTTCCAGTACAGCGCGCGGTACGTCGGCGCATCGCGATTGGAGACGCCTGAGCACGGGATCGGGAATATCCAGGGTGAGGGTCATAGCAGGGGCTCAACTGTGTGCAAGGGAGTCAGGGCGCCAGACAATCTATGTACGCCAGACCTTGATCTGAAATTACTTCAGCGGGCGTCAACTCTCGCCGCGGTACTAAGTCTTCCAAAGGGTTGCGGGGACTCTCGACGGGGTTTTCACGCTCGGCGAGGAAGTCATGCGGTAATGGCGACTCGTCCAGGAGGGCAAACAGAAGCGCCAAGCGGTCCTCGTCGGGACCGGGCGCTTTGGAGGTCAGGGTAATCTCGCCGGTCGCCTCATCTTTGCGCACCCAGACCTCCTCGCCGGCCAGTTCAAAGCCCGGGGGCAGGCGCAGAGTCTGCTGGTGGCCGGTGGTCTCAAGTTTGGCAGTTGCGATCATGTCGGTGGTCTCGCGGGAGAGCCTCCAGGGTAGCTTATACCAGCCGGACCGCCAAAGAAAAAGCGGCCCGCAGGCCGCTCCCTCAGGCGCGCGCGGGCGGGACGCCCCCGCTCCTATCGGGGCAAATCCGACCGCCCCAGCAACCACTCTAGTCCCGCCCCGCGACCCGCAACCAGGGGTCCGAACGGGACCAATGCCTCGCCCAGCTTGGGGTGCGTATACAGGCGGTGCGCCGAACGCAGATCGTGGCGCGCCTTTTTCAGCCACTGGCCGACGGAGCGCGTCCTGCCCTCATCCATGGAGGACACGCCCATGATCCAGCGCCTGTCGCTCCAGTGAGGCGGGGAACCGAGCGGCCCGGGTGACCTCGTCGCGCGTGCGGACTACGACCTCGATGGGTAGCAACAGTCCCCGCAGGCTGCGGTAGACCTCCCGCGCACGGCGATAGCCGGGCTGATCAGAGGCGCCCAGAATGACCAGCAGATCGATATCGCTGTCCGCGGTCGCTTGGCCCCAAGCCTGTGACCCGAACAACAGGATCTGTTCCGGATGGACCGCCTGCACGATGCGACGCACGGCCTCGTCGAGCAAAACGGGACTGACTGTAGTCATGTGGGTCAGGGGGTCAGGGGGTCAGGGTCGCGCCAATTGTTGCGTGGTCAGTCGCGTAAGAGACTCACATCTTGCGCCTTTGCCGTCTTGGCGAGTCCTTATCCGTTGCTGGGACGATGATAACCCTCCTTGCAGATCGACCCAATGCTCAAGCCGCAAACCCGCAACCTGGTGGTCGCAAACACTGTTCCAGGTCCCGCGCACCCACGCCTAGACGGCGTCAGCCAACTCCAGCCGCCGTTCCACGCGCTCCAGCCGGCGCCGCAGGTCGGCGATCTCATCGGCGCGGGCGGCGTCGACCGCGTGGAAGGCGGCGAGGTGATGATCAAGCGCGGCGAGCCCGGTCTCAACCCCGGTGAAGCGCAGGCGCATCTCAGCTTGGATATCATCCAATTTGGTGTGGACGCGGCGGAGCATATCCGTGGTCAGGTCTTCGATGTGGTCAGCCATGGTTGTCGGCCCGGTGTCGCCTGTCTCGACGCTACTCTAAGTCTTTTCTGCGATTCAGGTAAAGGCTAAGAATAAGCGGCCCGCCGGCCGCTCTCTCAAGCGCGCGGGGGCGGGACGCCCCCGCTCCTATCGGGGCAAATCCGACCGCCCCATCAACCACTCATCCACCGCCCTTGCGCACTGCCGCCCCTCACGGATGGCCCAAACCACCAGCGACTGACCGCGGCGCATGTCGCCCGCGCCGAAGACACCGGGGATCGAGGTCAGGTAGGCCTCGGCACCCTCGGTGGGCGCCTTGACGTTGCCGCGGGGGTCGAGCTCCAGACCGGCCTCGGCCTTGAGGGCATCGAGCATGCCGTCATGCACCGGATGCACGAAGCCCATGGCGAGCAGTACCAGGTCGACCTGGAATTCGGCCTCGCTGCCGGGGACTTCGGACATCTGCCAGCGGCCCTGCGCGTCCTTGTCCCAGCGCACCAGGCAGTATTTGACGGCCTTGACCCGGCCCTGGTCGTCGCCGACGAAGGCTTTGGTGAGGACGTTCCAATGCCGGTCGCAGCCTTCTTCTTGCGAAGAGGAGGTGCGCAGTTTGTTCGGCCAGTCGGGCCAGGTGAGGCCTTTGTCTTCCTTGACCGGCGGCTTGTCGAGGATCTCGATTTGGGTGACCGACTTGGCGCCGTGGCGGTTGGAGGTGCCGATGCAGTCGGAGCCGGTATCGCCGCCGCCGATGACCAGCACACGTTTGCCGTGGGCGCTGATGAAGTCGTCTTCGGCGACGTAGGAGCCCTGCACCCGCTTGCTGTTGCGGGTGAGGAAGTCCATGGCGAAGTGGATGCCTTGCAATTCCCGGCCGGGGATCGGCAGATCGCGCGGCTGTTCGCAGCCGCCGGCCAACACCAGGGCGTCGTAGTCGGCGCGCAGGGTGGCAATGGGGATGGTGACGCCGACATGGGCATGGGTGTGGAACTCCACGCCCTCGGTGCGCATCTGCGACTGACGGCGGTCGATGAGCTTTTTCGATAGCTTGAAGTCGGGGATGCCGTACCGCAGCAGGCCGCCGATGCGGTCGGCTTTCTCGTACACCGAGACCTGGTGCCCGGCGCGGGCGAGTTGCTGCGCGCAGGCCAGGCCCGCGGGGCCGGAGCCGACGATGGCGACCCGCTTGCCGGTGCGCCGTTCGGGGACCTGCGGTTTGATCCAGCCTTGTTCCCAGGCCTTGTCGACGATGGCGCATTCGATGGTCTTGATGGCCACCGGCTTGTCGTCGATGTTGAGGGTGCAACTGGTCTCGCAGGGGGCGGGGCAGATGCGCCCGGTGAACTCCGGGAAGTTGTTGGTGGAGTGCAGCACCTCGATGGCCGACTGCCAGTCGCTCTTGTAGACCAGGTCGTTCCAGTCCGGGATCAGGTTGTTGACCGGACAGCCCTGGTGGCAGAAGGGGATGCCGCAGTCCATGCAGCGCGCACCCTGGGTGCTGAGTTCACCATCGCTCAACGGGACGATGAACTCGCGGTAGTGGACGACGCGGTCGGCGGCCGGTTCGTAGCGCCGGTCGCGACGGTCGTATTCCAGGAATCCGGTCGGCTTACCCATGGTGCTTGATCTC
Source organism: Lamprocystis purpurea DSM 4197 (assembly GCF_000379525.1). Classification (GTDB taxonomy): domain Bacteria; phylum Pseudomonadota; class Gammaproteobacteria; order Chromatiales; family Chromatiaceae; genus Thiodictyon; species Thiodictyon purpureum. The sequence continues at coordinate 73,562 of NZ_KB902490.1, forward strand.
CCGCGTGACCTTCATCGGTCGCTGCGTGTCGGGTTGCGGCGGTCGGCTCTGATTGGCCTGCATCGCCTCCAGGGCCTGCTTGTAGTCCACCGGCATGACCTTGATGAACCGCGGCAGGGTGGCTTCCCAGTCATCGAGAATGCGCCGCGCCACGTCCGAGTTGGTGTAGTGCAGGTGGCGCTCGATCAGACCCTTGAGGCGCTGGGCATCGAAGCGGGTCATGTCGTGGCTGATGTCGACCAGCCCGTGATTTTCCAGGTCGCCGCCCTGGTGGTCCAGCGCCTCCAGCGCCGCGTCCTCGGGCGGAATCGGCTGCAATTCGACCATCGAGAGGTTGCAGCGGTCCTCGAAGGTGCCGTCGCCGTTGAGGACGTAGGCGATGCCGCCCGACATGCCGGCCGCGAAGTTGCGCCCGGTGGGGCCCAGGACCACGGCGATGCCGCCGGTCATGTATTCGCAGCCATGGTCGCCGACGCCTTCCACCACCGCGGTGGCGCCGGAGTTACGCACGCAGAAGCGCTCACCGGCCACGCCGCGGAAGTAGCATTCACCGCTGATGGCGCCGTAGAGCACGGTGTTGCCGACGATGATGTTGTCCTCGGCCCGCTCGATGGCGCAGTCTTTGGGCGGATAGATGATGAGCCGCCCGCCGGACAGGCCCTTGCCGACGTAGTCGTTGCCCTCGCCTTCCAGTTCGATGGTCACGCCCTTGGCCACCCAGGCGCCGAAGGATTGACCGCCGGTGCCCTTGGCCTTGATGTGGATCGTGTCCTCGGGCAGCCCGGCATGACCGTAGCGCTCGGCCACCCGCCCGGAGAGCATGGCGCCGAAGGTGCGGTTGTAGTTGTGGATGTCGATCGCGATCTGGACCGGCGTGCCGGCCTCCAGCGCGGGTTGCGCCTGGCGGATCAGTTCGTGGTCCAGCGCCTTGTCCAGACCGTGGTCCTGGGTCTCGCGGTTGGAGAGCGCGACCTCGGGGCCGACCTTGGGCTTGGCCAGGAGCCGGGTGAAGTCCAGCCCATGGGCCTTCCAGTGATCGATGGCGCGGCGCATCTCCAGGCGGTCGGATTGGCCGATCATTTCGGCGACGGTGCGGAAACCCAGCCGGGCCATCAGCTGACGCATTTCTTCGGCGACGAAGAACAGGTAGTTGATGATGTGCTCAGGCTGCCCGGTGAAGCGCTTGCGCAGTTCCGGGTCCTGGGTGGCGACGCCGACCGGGCAGGTATTCAGATGACACTTGCGCATCATGATGCAGCCGGCCACGATCAGCGGCGCGGTGGCGAAGCCGAACTCGTCGGCCCCGAGCAGGGCGCCGATCACCACGTCGCGTCCGGTGCGCATCCCGCCGTCGACCTGCACCGCGATGCGTCCGCGCAGCTTGTTGAGCACCAGCGTCTGGTGCGTCTCGGCCAGACCGATCTCCCAGGGGGAGCCGGCGTGCTTGATGGAGGTCAGCGGGCTCGCACCGGTACCGCCGTCATAGCCGGCAATGGTCACATGATCGGCATGGGCCTTGGAGACGCCCGCCGCCACGGTGCCGACGCCGACCTCGGACACCAGCTTGACCGAGATGCGCGCCTTGGGGTTGACGTTCTTCAGATCATGGATGAGCTGCGCCAGATCCTCGATCGAGTAGATGTCGTGATGCGGCGGCGGGGAGATCAGGCCGACCCCGGCGGTGGAGTGACGCACCCGCGCGATCCAGGGGCTGACCTTATGGCCGGGCAACTGCCCGCCCTCCCCCGGCTTGGCGCCCTGGGCAATCTTGATCTGGATGTCGTCGGCATTGACCAGATACTCGGTGGTGACACCGAAACGCCCGGACGCCACCTGCTTGATGGCCGAGCGCTCGGGGTTGCGGCTGCCATCCGGCAGCGGATTGAAGCGCTCCGGCTCCTCGCCGCCCTCACCGGTGTTGGACTTGCCGCCCAACGCGTTCATGGCTTTCGCCAGGGTCGAATGGGCCTCGTAACTGATCGAGCCGAACGACATGGCGCCGGTGGCGAAGCGCTTGACGATCGCTTTCGCGGGCTCGACCTCGTCCAGCGGAATCGGCTCTGCCGCCCACTTGAAGTCCAGCAGCCCGCGGAACGTCAGCAGGTGCTCGTTCTGCTCGTTGATGAGGCGCGAGAACTCCTCGTAGGTCTGCCAACTGTTGGCGCGCGCGGCGTGCTGCAGCTTGGCGATGCTGTCCGGGGTCCAGACATGGTCCTCACCGCGCAGCCGGAAGGCGTAGTCGCCGCCCACGTCCAAGTGCTTGCGGTAAATCTGCTCATCACCGTAGCCCTGGGCATGCCAGCGCACGGCTTCCTCGGCCACCTGATCCAGGCCGATGCCCTCGACCGTGGTCTGGGTGCCGGTGAAATAGCGGTCGACAAAGCTGGTGCGCAGGCCCACGGCGTCGAAGATCTGAGCGCCGCAATAGGACTGGAAGGTGGAGATGCCCATCTTGGACATGACCTTCAACAAGCCCTTGCCCACTGCCTTGATGTAGCGCTTCTGCGCGTCCTCGAAGCTCGGCTGATCGGGCAGCGCCCGCAGCAGCGACTGAATGGTGTCGAAGGCGAGGTACGGATTGATCGCCTCGGCCCCGTAGCCGGCCAGCACCGCGAAGTGATGCACTTCGAGCGCCCCGCCGGTCTCGACCACCAGACCCGAGGAGGTCCGCATCCCGCGGCGGATCAGATGATGATGCACCGCCGAAGTCGCCAGCAAGGCCGGGATCGGGATGTGATCCAGATTGGTATTGCGATCCGACAGGATCAGAATGTTGTAGCCGTCCAGGACCGCCTGCTCGGCCTCATGGCACAGCCGGTCCAGGGCCGCGCCCATGCCGGCCGCGCCCTCGGGTGACGGATAGACCATGTGCAGCGTGCAGGTTCGGAAGGCGCCGCCCGAGTTGTCCTCGATGTGGCGCACCCGCTCCAGATCCTGGTTGGTAAGCACCGGCTGATTCACTTCCAGCCGCCAGTGCTTGCCGGCCTCGTTGATGCCGAGCAGATTGGGCCGCGGGCCGATCAGCGACACCAGCGACATGACCAGCTCCTCGCGGATCGGGTCGATGGGCGGGTTGGTCACCTGGGCGAAGTTCTGCTTGAAGTAGGTCGACAGGTGCTTGGGCCGCCGCGACAGCACCGAGGGCGGATTGTCCGCACCCATCGAGCCGATCGCTTCCTGACCCGTCACCACCATGGGCGTCAGGAGGAATTTGATGTCCTCCTGGCTGTAGCCGAAGGCCTGCTGGGCATTGAGCAGGGTCGCGTCGTCCGGGGCCATGGGGGCGACATTGGTCGGCAATTCATCCAGGTGGATCTGGGTACGGGAGAGCCACTCGCGATAGGGGTTGGCGTTGGCCAGTTCCGCCTTGATGTCGCCGTCGTCGACGATCCGACCCTGCTCCAAGTCGATCAGGAACATCTTGCCGGGCTGTAACCGCCACTTCTTGATAATGCGCGACTCTTCGATGTCGAGCACGCCCATCTCGGAGGCCATGATCACCAGGTCATCGTTGGTCACCAGATAACGGGCCGGACGCAGGCCATTGCGATCCAGGGTCGCGCCGATCTGGCGGCCGTCGGAGAAGGCGACGGCGGCGGGACCGTCCCAGGGCTCCATCAGACCCGCGTGATACTCGTAGAAGGCGCGCCGTTTGGCGTCCATCTGCTTGTTGCCGGCCCAGGCTTCCGGGATCAGCAGCATCATCGCGTGGGCCAGCGAATAGCCCCCCATGACCAGCAGTTCCAGCGCGTTGTCGAAGCTCGCGGAGTCGGACTGCCCCTCGGGGATCAGCGGCCAGATGCTGTCGAGGTCATCGCCCAGGACCTCCGAGCGCATGGTGTGGCGGCGCGCCGCCATCCAGTTCAGGTTGCCGCGCAGGGTGTTGATCTCGCCGTTGTGGCAGATCATGCGGAACGGATGCGCCAGATCCCAGGTGGGGAAGGTGTTGGTCGAGAAGCGCTGATGCACCAGGGCCAGCGCCGAGGCGAAGCGCACGTCGCGCAGATCGATGTAATAGTCGATCACCTGGTCCGCCAGCAACATCCCCTTGTAGACGATGGTACGCGAGGACAGGGAGGGCACGTAGAAGTCCGTCTTATCGAACCCGGCCGCGCGGATCTCGTTGTCCATGCGCTTGCGGATGACGAACAGCTTGCGCTCGAACGCCTGCTGATCGGGACAGTTCTCGCCGCGGCCAATGAACACCTGACGGACCATGGGCTCGGTGGGCAACACGCTCTTGCCGAGCACCGAATTGTCCACCGGGACATCGCGCCAGCCGAGTACATGCTGACCGCCCTCGATCAGTCGGCGCTCGACCGTGGCCTGCGTCTGGGCGCGTGCCGCCGGCTCCTTGGGCAGGAACAACATCCCGACCCCGTAACTGCCCACCGGCGGGAGTTCGAAGTCCAGCACCGCGCGGAAAAAGGCATCCGGCAACTGCACCAGGATGCCCGCCCCGTCACCGGCCCGCGGGTCGGCGCCGGTGGCGCCGCGGTGGGTCAGCCGCTCCAGCAGTTCGAGCCCCTGCCGGACAATGGCATGGCTCTTATGATTTTTGATATGGCAGACGAACCCGACACCACAGGCATCGTGTTCGTTCGCTGGGTTATAGAGACCCTGTGCGGGCGGAAGGGCACGCAGGCTCATCGCGGACCTCGTAGGTTCCAGGCGTAACAGTTTGGGATTGTGTCGCGCGGGGCGTCACGCATCCACCTGACAACGGCCGGGGTTAGACCCCGTCGTCCGGCACAATCCCAGCAATTTCGGCGTCTCTCAGACCCGCACCGACCCTGATTGGTTGCGGCGGACCGGCAGCGCTCCCCACAAGGCGCTGACCAAGTCTGCCGCGGGTCACTGTCCGGCGTGTCTGATTGACTGCACGGGGCCGCCGATCATAGCGCGCAAGCATTCAGCGTGCCACGGCTAAACCGCGCCCGGCGCGGTATGCGTTGCTTTTTCGATGGGATCGGCCCCAGCAGACTCGCCGATTGCTGGAGTTGGCGCGGTTTAGATGGTTGAGCGAGGGTGTGTCGGGGGCGGAAGCGCTCGAACGGAGGCCGCGGAGCGTATCGAATGGGTGCAAGGCGCACCAGAATAGGGCGCCCGGGCATCGCGCACTGGAGGTCGAGGCTTTACCGTGAAAGTCGCGCAGCGACCCCGTGGGAGCGGCGTCCCGCCGCGTTGGGGCCGGGCGCGCAGCCGCAACGTTCGAGGTCACCGCGGCATCGCATCGCGGCGGGACGCCGCTCCCACGGGGGACTTTCATCTTCCGGGGTGGCTTGATGTTCTTTCCATGGCCGTTAGCCGGACGAGGGTCGCCCGGACGCGAGGTCGACCGGCTATAAAGCCTCGACCTCCGGTTTCTTACGGCCGGAACGCTGATCAAGGCCCCAGCCGACGACCTGGAGGCCAAGGCTGAAGCCTTGGACGCCACATGAGCACCGCCGGCCGAAACGCTGGTCACGGCCGAGTTCACGGCGGCCCCATCGCGGCCGGAGGCCGCTCCCACGGGTCACACGGGAAACGCAACCGACACCACTTAGACGGAGAAAATCAATTCGACCTTGGGGGCAATGCGGTTTTTCGATGCGGCGGCCTTCATGAAGATCACCACCGACTCCAGTTCCCCGATGGCCAGCCGCGGATCAAGACCCATGTCCTGCAGCGTCTGCCTGACCTCACGCCCGCAAAACTCGATGAGGAAGAGATCATCCCGGGCCATGCCGATCGCCAACCCGATGAGATAAGGCATCAGCTTATCGTGCTGTTTCAGCGAGATTTTCAGTGCATATTCCTGCCACGCCTGCATCCAGCGCAGCTTTTCGCTTTCGCCGATGCGCGACACGTCTGTGCGCAGGAATAGGATCATCGAATTCATATTCTTCGACAAGCTTTCCTGTTCAACCGTACCCAAGCGGCAGACGGCCTTGGTGTGGTGTTCGATACAATGCTCGCATTGGTAATAATGCGCGAGAGCCAGGGCCACACATTCTTTCTGCTCGAAGGTCAGAAAGGTATCCCAGTGCTCCTCACCGTCGGTACCGTCGAACACCATCATATGCATCAAGCCCATCAAATCCGAGATGTGCTTGGGAAACACCTTATCTTTAAATACACGGCTGCTCATGGTTACTGCACTCCAGGAAAACTACAGGCAGTATATCATATTATCATTTGTTAATATTGTTATTTTTTTGTGGTTGTGCGATGCAGTAAGCACGATTCGACACTCGTCAGGGACGCGCGGGGCCGGTCGATCGGTACGTCGTTAGATCCCCCGGGGGAGACGCCGTACCCGATTCGCAAGAACCCCATCAAAACCGTATCCAGTACAGGTTTGAATCTTGCGGCAGACGGGTCTAGCCTTGTCGGGCCATTTAACTCCTGAGTCGCCTTCCCGGCGCCTTTCAACGTTTTGCCTGAGCCCAAGTCTCCCGACCGTGGGCGCGGAGGAACCATGGGTCGCTTGTCCTTGCCGACTGAACTCCCGGAGACCTTGCTGTCCCGCCCCCCGGCCGTGCCGGAGATCAGGCTGGACCCGGCAATCCTGGCCAATCGCCTGGCTCTGATGGCCTGCGTCCCCCTGACTGGTGCGGGCGCGCTGATACTGACCCTCTGGCTGGTACCGACACCTGCGCTGGAACCCGATCTGCTGCGACTCCTGCACGGCATGGTGCTGATCAAGGGGCTCATTGCCTCGGCTGCGGCGGCGCTCGTCTACTGGCGGCTCGGACGACCCATCGCCCGGCAGTTGGCGACGGGCTATATCGGCGCGCTGTGCCTCTGCGCCGCCGCGCTCGGCTGGCTCTGGGGATTGCATCTCATGCTGATCGGCGCCCTATTTTTTTACGGCGGTCTCGCGGGTCTCTATCTGGTCGGCCGCCATGATCGGCTGTTATCGGGCGCTGCGTCGACCGGGGCCAATACAACATTGAACCGACGCTGAACCCACGGTGAACAGAGAACGCTGAACACGTGCTTCAGCATCAGTTGACGATCGGAAAGGTTACGCCAATCGCCCAGGCGAAGGCGAATCCGATCGCGAGTGCCCCGACCAGCGGGTGCCGGGTACGCCGATAGATCCAGCCGCCGATCGGACCGTACAGCAAGAAGAAGACGAGGATGGCCGGCACGATAATAATCAGGAAGAAGAGTTCACTCAGGTTCAGGACGACCGCCCCCAATAAGGAAAGCAGGAACAGGATCTTGGTGACCATGGGCGCGGCTCGGGGCGTACCCGGGCCGCGGGTCAGCCAGCCGTCGGCGGCGAAGTAGGCCCAAGTGCCGGGCAGGATGCCGAGGATAACCAGGAGGCGTTCGGCACCGGGCAGGAAGGCGGTGACGAACTGATCCATGGGAATGGCGATGGCGAGGGTCAGATAAGCACCGGCCGCCAGCGTGCCGATCCCCAGCCCACGCCACAGGACTCGCCCCTGTCCGGTTCGCGGATGACCGCGGTTGACGAACCACAGACCCGCCGCGGTGAGTAGACCATAGACGCCGAAGTGCAGCGCCAGATAGTCGCCGAGCAGGATCGGCAAGTAGTCGTTGGGCAGCGGGCGTAAGATCAGCGGCGTCAGGACGGCCGGCAGCAGCGCCACCGGCCACCACCGTCGCCAAGTCAGGTCGGCTCCCAGCGGCCGGGTCGCCGCGCGCGGCAAGAGTCGCGACAGGGGCCACGCCAGGACGACAATGCCGAGAAAGAGCAGCCCGAGCCAAGACCCGCGGCTGTCGATGAAACCGCTGCCGGTCCGGCGAAACACCTGATTCAGCCAATCCAAGGCAACGCCGATACCGGCTCGACCATAGAGCACGCCGATGTGCTCGACCCCAGGTGCCAGCACCAGCCGCCGCCCGCTGCCGTCGGCCAGATCGCCGTAGGTCACGCCGGTTTCCACCGACCCACCGACGACGCCCGCCTGCAGTGCATCGCGGCCCATCTGGTGCAACATCTCCGGTTCCCAGGCACCAAAGACGATCAGCAGGTCACGCGGCTCGACCCGCGGCGCATCCTCACCCACATAAGGCGAGAGCAGCACGTTCGCCGCCACCTGATCGCCCCGCGCGGCTGCCGCGCGCAGGATCACGTCGCCCGCCATGGAATGCCCGAGCAGGGCAAGTCGTCCATCGGCCCCCGGCAGCCCCAGCGCGTATTCGGTCACGGCGTCCAGCGCACCTTTCAAGATCGCGATCCGCCGCTCCTGATCCTCGATACGCGCAACGAAGGGACTGGCATTGCGGCCATGACCGGGGAAATCAAAAGTCACCACCAGATAGCCGTTGCGGGCAAGCGTGACCGCATAGGGCTGCATCAGTTGCTGGGACCCGGCGAAGCCATGCGCGATCACCACCACCGGTGCAGTCGCCGCCGTGGCCGGACGGAAGACCGTGACCGGAACCGCGCCGACCTGATCGCGGGCGATGGCGAGCCCCGCCGTGGCAGTGTGCAGTTGCCACAGGGCGGTCCCGATGGCGGCCAGGGCGAGCAGCGCCGCGATGAAGGCCGCAATCGCGACCCCGCGCCCGGACCGACCCGGCGCAGCACTGTCGTCCGGACGCGGCATCAGGGCGCCGCCACCGGCGCCGGAGCGTCGGCCAGGTCGATGATCACCTCATTGCGGCGCAGAAAACCGGGGGTGAAGGGGTCGTTGTAGTAGGCAAACACCGGCGCCGCGGCCGGGACCAGGCTGCGCGCCGCCATCCAGGCACGCAGTTCCGCCTCCTTGGCCGCGATCAAGGCATCATCGGCCACCCCGCTGAAGCGAATCGCCGCGCTGCGTCGTGCCGGTACCTCGATCAGGCGCACATCCTTAGTTGCCGGTGCGGGCAGTTGGCCCAATTGGTATTGTGCCGGCATGATGAAACGCACCGACCAGTCGCCGTCGTCGAGCCTGGTCTGCGTCACCGGGACCGTCATGGCGATGGTGTCGGTGCGCTGTTGCTCGACCGGGGCGGTCATACTGATCTTTTCGCCATCCCTCTCCTTCGCGAAAATGTAGCGCGCCAAGGGGCCGAACCCGGCACTTAACGCCTCTTTACGCGCCCCTTGCCGCCGGACTTCCGCCACCACGAGCGCGGGGTAGTCGCGCACCTCGAGCGCGTCCTCCTGCTCGACCACCCGGTAGGCCGGTTGCTCCACGTTCTGTACGACGTAGACGAACACGGCCATGGCCGCGACGCCGACCAGCGCCAAGGCGCCGATGATGATCAGGGCGATCTTCATAGAGAACTCCAAAGGGGACGAAGCGATTGTCGGGCGAGCGCGTCCGGGCGCGCGCGAAGTGGCTGGTCTCGGGAACGAAGAATTGGGGCAGCGCCGCGGATGTACAAACCTCGGGAAAAGCAAAAAAACCGCCGTTGATCCTAGGATAGAGCGGTCAGCGGCCGGCAATCAGCCGTCGGATTCGCCGGCAAACGGTGCCTTGACGAACCGGTGTCGCCGCGACCTGCCGATTATCTGGCGGGTGAACCGAGGGTCAATGACAATTCTTCATAAACCGCGATCGGCCACCGACAGCCGCGCCCCCAAGGCCGCGACCGGACCAGGGCGACCTTGACAAAACATGAACAATGCAATTCGCAGGGTTGTTGTTTCTCCCGTCGCCCAAACCTCGGTTTCTGACAAACGAGGTAGGACAACCATCCGCCCCGTCAGTATCGACACCACCAGACTCAGAGGAATCGAAGATGAGCATGAGCAACGCCACCCTGCTGACCGCCTGCCTGCTGAGCGGACTGATCCTCGCCGGCTCCATGGTCCCAGTCCATGCCGGAGACGGCTGTACCAAGGACAAGAAAGAGACCTCGACCAGTTCCCATTGGTCCCCGGCATCCTCCGCCGGATACGCTATGGCGGTCGCGCCCGCTCAGCGATAGTCGGACCTTCAGCCTAGCCTAACAGGCCAGTAGGTACTGCGAGGCGACCTTCTTGGGCTTGGATTCCGGCCTCCTGCCGGAATGAAGACTCGGTATCCAGGTACCTACGGGTCAAACGAGCGTCCTCCCCTGACCCGCATCGTCGGCGGTTCCGCGCACAACGAAAGGCCAAGCCGTTAACCGGCTTGGTCTTTTTCTATCGCTCAGCGCTCCAGGTCGGGGCCGCCCAGAGGATCTTCCTGCGCTTCGTCCGGAGGACCATCAGCCTCCGACCCTCGCCCCTTGCCGCCGGGACGCTCGCCGCGCGGCCCCTTGGAGTCGAACTGTTTACGCTGCTCCGGAGTGAGGACGGCGGCGACACGCTCCTTGACATCCTCGCGGGTCAGGTCCGGATTTGACTCACGCTCCATAAAGATCGCGCGAATCTGAGTCGTTTGGTCCGCGCTGAGTTTCAGGCGCTGAGTCATCCGCTCCAGACGCCGATCCAGCCCCTGCTGCATCCGCGAAGTGCGCTGTGCCCGCTGGGCATCCGTAAGCACCGCGTCGATCCGTTGGCGGGTCTGAGCGCGCAGACGATCAGTCTCTGCACGCTGCTCCTGCAGAATGGTCCGGACCTGCGCCTGTTGCTCCGGGGTCAGCTTGAGCGCCTCGACCATCCGGTCGAAATTCGCCTCAGAGCGCTCCCCTGGGGCGCCCGGGGGACCGGACCAGGCGGCACCGGTGCCGACAACGAGGCCGATCCCGAGGGCGATGGCGGTCAGGGTCTGGTACTTGGGAAATCTCATGCTCTGTTCTCCGATGGAATGCAAATGTTCAGCCGTTCGCTGCGGCCGGGTGAGTCAGCGGGTCCTCACTGCGACCCCGCGGCCCCCGCGGCGGCGGGTGCGGTCAGCGCCCCGTTGGAGAGCAGATTACGCGGCACTGATGCAGCGGTCGTGCAGGGAATGCGCAACAAGTGGGGAACGATCATCGAGCGTTAAACCGCGCCCAGCGCGGTATGCGATTTTGTTGGATGAGATCGGCCCCGGCAGACGCGACGATTGCTGGAGCTGGCGCGGTTTAAAGTTTTAAAACATATCATTTTTAAACCGCGTCTCCACCCAGAGCCGGCGGAACGCGTCCGTGCGGCGGGACTCGTGACTCCAGAGCGTCGCACCGGTCCGCAGCCTCGTCCCCGTCTTCAGCACCTTGTGCACATCGGCGACATCATAGCCAATGACGGTGCGCGACAGCATCAGCAGGCCATCGACATGGGTGGTGATCGCCGCGGCGCGCAGGAACCCCCGCTGAGGGCCGATATCAAACACGCCATCCAGGGCTGAGTGCAGCGGAGCGCGCCAAGGTGCATCGGGGTCGCGGGCGTCGTCGCCGACGATGAACGCGATGCGCAGGGCCGCCTCCTTCAGTCCGGCCAAGCGGTCCGCCCAATCGGGTATTTGGGCGCGCGTCGCGGGGTCGTTGGCATCGACCACCACCGCGACCCAATCGCACGGACGCAAGCGCGTTTCGATCCACTGATCGAGCCCCGCCGGATCATCCCGGCCGGTTCGGAAACAGTCGATATCCCAGCCGGTCATGTGACTGGCGGCGTCCCAGGATGCCTTGGCCCGGACCCGCAAGGCAGCGATCACCGCATCCGCTTCCGGACCCAGGGCGATGCACGCCGGTGCAAGCGGCCTATCATCGAAGGGTCCCAGATTCGCGAGCCAAACCTCGGTCTTGGTCGGCGCTGCGGATGCCGGCGGCGGCGCCGGGACCAGTGTGCCCGGTTCGCCGATGATGTCGGCCAGTCCGCCGGTGACCTTCAGCGTGGCGCCCGTCGCGAAGGCTTGCAGAACCAGACGTCGATGCATGTACAGATACTCCGGGGTTGCGTTGTCAAACCGGCCGGATGGCATGGCCGCTGATACATGGATGTTTCAGACCGGCAGCGCGGGACTCGCGATGCGCGCCAGGATCAGCGACACATTGTCAGGCGCCCCCGCATCCAGCACCGCCTCGCGATAGAGGGCGGCCTGCTCGTCCACGGGACGCTCCGCCCGATAGATCGCCTCCAGCCGCGTGTCGCCCAGGGTGTCGTGGAGACCGTCGGTGCACAGCAGAAAGGTGTCGCCTAGCGCCCACTCACCCTGCCGCCAATGCACGGCAAAGTCATCCTCTTCCTCGTCGGCGGTCAGCATGTGCTCCAGATCGTGATAGAGCTGGCCTACCGACTGGTCCCGGGCGATCTCCCCGCGCTCGACCATCGACTCGAAATAGGTATGATCCCGCGACAGGCGCTGCCAGCGACCGTCCCGGTCGATCCGATAGACCCGTGAATCGCCCACATTGAGTACACTAAAACGACCCGCCCGCCATTGCAGCAGTGCCAGGGTGCTGGCGCTGCCGCGCGTGCGTCGATCACGAGCGAGTTGTCGGCACAGACGGGCATGGACATGGCGACGGATCAGCCGGGGGCCGATCCACCCGTTTTGCAGCAGGGCCTCCTGCCCGGCATCAAGACCGCGCAGTGCCTCCAGTACCGCACGGCTTGCCCGTTGCGGGCACGGGCTGGACGCCACCCCATCGGCCACCGCGCAGTATCCGCCTGCTGTCTCACCAGCGACCTGATGGACGGGAAGGTCCGCGAGTTGATAAAGGTCCCCCGTGACCAGCAGGGCGTCCTGCTGATCGCCGACAATGGGACCCGCGTGTTGCGTAAAGGCAAGGTTGATGTCAGTGCTCCCCCGCTCATGTGCGTTATGTCGAGGCCGACATAAGTCCCAACTGCAGCCACTGCTACTCAGCCAGCCGGGGTCCGCAGTCGTGTAGGCAGCCTGACACTCGCCTCGTTCACGCGTTAGGTATATTGTCCCCGGAATTACAGAGTGCTCGCACGCTGTGGCTCAGATTCCGATGCGCCGTTCCTCAGCCAGATCAGCAGAACCGTCTCACCGCGAACAGCGCAAGCTCCGCGCAACGGGCCTCTATATAGAACCTGAAGGACGGATGGTGGAGGCCAAGCTGGACCATGAGGCCGCCGGCTTCATGGGTGATGAGGATGTCCGAACAAACATTGGTTGCCCCGCCTGCGGGATGCCCGGGGCAGTTCTGGTAATGCGCCGCTTTGATGTGCGGGGGCTGGTTCCCAAGAGCAATACCAGCGGCCTCGGACAACCAAGTGAAGTTGCCACTACGCCAAAGCACTTTCTGCACGAATTCGGTAAAATCAGCGATGAGATAGGCTTGAAAGCCCGGAAAGCCCTGGTTCTGCGGGGCATGAATATTTTGGGCGAAGATATGCTCTAGGGTAATGGCGCCGGTCGAGATGTTATTCGGCAATGGCCGCCTGTGTAAATTGTGATGAGCGGTGAGTTTTCGCTCCATCTCCTTGAGTAGATACCGGATATTTGGGTCTTTCGGGGAATCAAGAATGTCGGAGACAAAACCGTTGCAACTGCACCATCCGAGCCATAGATTGATCCCGTCCTGTGCTTGCGGAAGCTGGCCCATAGTGTTAGACGTATCACGAAACCCCGCATACCATCGGTGTCCCATATTCCAGTTCACCAGTTGCATTCGCTCGACAATCTCGATCATCGAGAGCTCCAGCCTTGGAGCGCACTCAGCTTCGCGCAGGTGGCTGATGTAATCGAAAAGCGCCTGCGGCGGGGCTGGATCAATGCCTCTCGCCCGTGCTGCTATATTATCAAGCAGCTCATGGATCGGCATCGGGAAGGGATTGGGCGTGACGGGAAAGCGTTGGTGCCATTCCGCGTGAAATTGAGAGCGGAACCTCAGCAACAAGGCCAGCAGATGAGGCTGCAGGCCCAACGAAATCACCGTGGCGTGATAGTCATCTTTGAGGAGGAAGCCGTCGAAATGCAGCGATGGAACCGCGCCGTCCACAGCGCCATTGATACACTCGAGCAGATGACCTAACTGATCCGCAAGCTCCCTTAGCCGATTGCACCACGGCTGCACGATGCCCGGTATGTCTGCGACGGCCGCATCTAAGAGTATTTGTCGAAAGAAGTTTTCGTAGGCCTGATCCGGACCTTGCCAGATGGCGGCCCCATCGGTATCCAGGCGAAGGTAACAAGAAATGAGCTTGACAGCGTCATCGTCTGCTTTGCTCTCACTGAACAGTCCGACGTGAATGCAGCGGTCGATGACGAGGTACAGCGCGCCGAAGACATGATGCAGCACATCTATTAGGTCATCCGCTTCGGGCTCGTGAGCTCGTGAGGCATCGTAGACGAACTGCATGAGAAGAGCCTTGAGCTTCTCAAGTATGGTTAGATCAATGCCGCGGTCATTGAGGGTCATGAAAGCGGTTAGGCCATAGTCCAGATCAAGCTTGGCTCTGAGCACTCTGAAATGGGTGGACGTGAAAAAATTGACCCAGTCCCAGTCGCCCTGAGCGAACCAGCCCCGCATCTTCTCAAAGCTCTCTTTCATCCTGGTTTGCGCAGCGTTACTTGGCTGAGGCAGCGGATCGTTAGGATTCCAGGCGCAATTCACGAGACCCATCATGAATCCATGGTCGCCCGAGTTGCCCAGGATGAGTCTGGGGATGGCATGGCCACCCAAGGGTTGCACCTCAAAAACGTGACGATGGAACAGAGGATTGTCAAGGTGCAGATGGTAATACAAGAGGTGCGCCAGCAGAAATAGCGTGGTCAATCGCTGCTGACCGTCGATGACCGCAAGGATGTCCACGGCTCCTGCAGCAGTCATCAACTGTCCAGCTTGAAGCCCCTGCGCAAGGATTCCCTGGGCGTGTTGAGCGAAATTCGCCAAGGGGTGCTCGCCGTTGGCGGGGTCGTAGTCCAGGAAATGAAAGGCGGCAAGATAGTGACTGCCTTCGAAATTATAAGCCTTCCTCATGTCATGCATGAGATCATCGACCTGTTTAGCTTTCCAGGCATAGGGGCGCTGAAACGACGGGACAAAATACAACCGTTGTTGATCGGTTAGTATGCCGATGACTGTGTCCATGTCTTCAGGATTTATGATTGCCATTGAGTCTTCTCGTGTTTTCGGTGGTTAGATGTCAGGCAGCAGTGTCTGAGGCGGCGGGGTCACCTGAGGCAGCGTGGTCAGGTCTTTCAATCGGACATCCTTTCGTCGTCGGATAGAGGTTGGATTGCAGGACCCTATGTTCCTCACGGTAGCCAGGAACTCATCGCCACACTGGTCTTGGCGATGGCGGCCAGCGCGGAGGCGGTGCGACCGGACCGCTCGGCACCGCGCAAAATGAAGCCAGCCAAGATTCAAGGCTTCTACCCCAACTATAAGCGCTGTCGGTGAGTTGGGCTTCACTTAATGGCATTGGTCTCGGACCGACTGCGGTCGTAGAGCGCGTAACACCTTTGTGATGAGGCGAGGGGGTCAAGATAGGTTCGCCTCAGCCGCGGTACACTTCTCGGCGGTGTCCGACCCGGACCACCAGGACGCAGAGACGCCCGTCCTCAATGCTGGCGATGATGCGATAGTCGCCGACTCGGTACTTCCATAACTGGCCGAGGCGTGTGCCTTTCAGCGCCTCGCCGATGGCGCGCGGATCGTCCAGCGTGGCGATCCGTTCTCGGAGAAAGGCCGTGATGCGACGCGCGACCGGTTTGTCGAGTTTGGCCAGATCCTTCTTCGCCTCATCCGCCAGTTCAATCCGCCAGGCCAAGGTCGCGCTCCACCTCGTCAAGGGTCAGAGTGTGGCTTCGACCGGCGCGGAGATCCTCCAGCCGTTGCTCGGCCAGGTAGATGTCTTCAAGATCGTCCAGATGCTCTAGGATCGCCTCGTGAACATAGAAGGTCTTGGTCCGGCCGGTACGCTTGGCCAGCGCATCGAGTCGGGTCTCGATCTCGGGGGGCAGTTGAACGGCAAGCATGGCGGCCTCGTCACGGGTTGACTCAGGCGCGAGTATATCCCGGCGGCGGTTTCTATTCTGCCGTTACTGGGGTAGTTTGCCCTCGGCGCGGCGGGGCTTGGTTCGATCCGTCATCGGGTCCTCCGGGTTGCCTGCGCCGCGTTGAATGCGGCGCAGACGATCCAGCCCGTGCGGTCGTCAGGCGACCTGCCGATCATCCTCCTGCTTCAATCGACACTCCGCCGCCAACCGCCGCAGGAATTGCTCAGGCGTCAGCGTCTCCCCGAGCAGGCTGCGCTGGCGGCAGACGTTGGCGAAGTCACCCGCCGTCAATCCCTGGAGCGTCTCCAGATAGCGTTCCAGGTCCGGCGCGACCGCCTCAATGGGATCGCCCAGCGCCTCGCGCGCAAAAAGCGCGAGCCGTTGCGCCGGGTTCAATGCCCGGAAATTGAGCTTGAAGTCGAAGCGCCGCAGGGCCGCCGCATCGATGCCCGCCATCAGATTGGTCGCGGCAATGAAGATGCCGGGATAGCGCTCCATCTGCTGCAACAGTTCATTGACTTGAGTGCGCTCCCAACTGTGCCGGGCCGTCCGCCGATCGGCCAGAAAGCTGTCGACCTCGTCGAGCAACAGGACCGAATGGGCCGGGTCGCACTCGCGGAACAACCGCGCCAGGTTCTGTTCGGTCTCTCCAACATAGGGCGAGACCAAGTCGGACGCCTGGCGCGCCACCAGTTCACGGTCCAGCGCCTCGGCCAGGACCTCGGCGAAGGCGGTCTTGCCGGTGCCGGGCGGGCCATAGAAGCACAGGCTACCGCGGCCCTGCGCGGCCTGGGCGCGGGCGATGGCGCTCGGGCTGATCCCGCCGGCCAGGTTGAGAAAGGCCACGTCGAAGCGGGTTGCCGGGGTGCGCTGCCGGGGCTTGGGTGCCCCGTATAGCAGGGTGCGCACCGCGGCCACTCCGTCGCGCACCGTCTGCTCGGCGGGGGCCTGCGGGTGCAGGTCCAGCAGGCGTCGGGCCGCACCGAATTGGGCCGGGGCCAGCACCGCGTCGGCGGCGAGTTCATCGAGCAGGGCGGACGGCAGGTCGCGGTCGCCCAGATGGCGCTCGACCATCCGGCGGCGCACCGAGCGCGGCGGGGTGACGAAGGCGACCGGCAGCAGGAAGCGGCGCAGAAAGGCCGGGTCCATGCGGTCGGCGTCGTTGGTGATCCAGATCGCCGGCACCGGATTCTCCTCCAGGATGCGGTTCATCCAGCCCTTCTGGCGGCCGGTGGCCCGCTGACCGCGCAGCAGCGCGACCAAGTCGTCACCGGCGCCGAAGACGTCTTCGACCTCGTCGAACAGCAACACCGCATCGCGCCGCCGGGCGAGCATCCGCTGGGCCAGCAGATAGGCCGACAGCCGACCCGTGCGCGCCAGTCCGTCGCCGTCCTCATCGGCGCTGCGCACCTGGTAGGCGCGCAGCCCGCTGGCCGCGGCCAAGGCCCGCGCCAGTTCGGTCTTGCCGGTGCCGGGCGGCCCATAGAAGAGCGCGTTGACGCCGACCGCCGCGGTGGCCGCGCCGTGGCGCAAGACACCCTCCAGGCGCTCGGCCGCCTCCGCCAACTGCGGAAAGGCGTCCAGGCGCCAGGCGCCGGCCGGGGCGGGCTCGATCAAGAGCGCCAGCAGCGCCTCGGCATCCCGGGGGGTGGCCGTCAGCACCTCGCGCAGCAGGTCGGCGGGGGTCAGAAAGTCCTCCAGGTCACTGAAGCCGTCGTCGCACTCCACCAACCCGAGCGCCCGCAGCGGGGCGCGCCTGGTCAGGGCGTGGTGCACCGTCGCCTGGTCCAGGCCCAGCAGGGTCGCCAGGCGCCCCAGGTTCATGCGGGCCGCGAGGCGGCCACTGGTGCGCCCGGTGGCGCGCAACAGGGTGCGCAGCGGTTCGCTCAGCTCACGCTGCTCCAGGTAGTCGAGCATCCAGACGGCGGTCACGTCGAGCCGCAGGGCCTCACCGAGCAGCGCAACGGTCGGGGCGGTCGGCGCCGCGGCGTCGGCCGCCGCCAGCCGCCGCAGCACCCGGCGCGGGATGGTCTTGAAGAAGGTCCGCAGGCGCTCGCGCAGCTCCGCGGCACCGAGTGGGGGAGACGGCACGTCGTCCGGGCCATCGTTGGCCCGGCGGGCGATTTCGTAGTCCA
>NZ_KB902491.1 GCF_000379525.1 Lamprocystis purpurea DSM 4197
TGGCGCTGGGACACGTCAAAGCCGGTCGCCTCGAACAAATGCGTTCGCTGGTTCAGCCCATCCCCGCGACCGGATAGCCCCTCACCGACTGCCACGTCCGGCCAGGCCGCTCGCGCGTCGCCTGCGGGCGCGGCTGTCCGCGGGACAGGGTTGTTGAGAATAATTCTCAAATGGGCGCCCCGGCGACCCGATTTCGCCGATGCTCGCCAGGAAATGCCTGTGCGTCAGCCCACCTGGCGCCGACCCCGGGTTCCGGCGCGTCCGCGAAAAACGCCGCAGCGCAAATGTCTCGCATTGCAGCCGTATTGACCAGAATGTCGAGGCCGCCGAAGGTGTCGCTCACCTGCGCGAACATCGCGCGGACCTCGGCCTCGCTGCCCAGGTCAGCCTCGACACCGAAGGCTTGGCCTCCGGCTGCCGCGATCTCGCCGACCAGGCGCTCGGTCGCCGCGGCGGCGCCCGCATGGTTGATCGCCAGCCGCGCCCCGGCCGCGGCCAAGGCCCTGGCGATACCCGCGCCTAGCCCGGCGTCGGCAGCGGTCACGAGCGCCCGCTGTCCGGCGAGGATCTGACCGTAGCCCGGCGGTCTGGCCGTCACACGACAGGACACGGATGGGTCCATCACCCGCGGCGCCGGCCGAGCAGGCGATTCCCAAGCAGGTCGTCCAAGGAGAACCGTCCTGGACCAAAGGCCACGATGGCCAAGAGCAGCGCGCCCCAATAGAAGTGGTCGTTGATGGCCGCCGGACACTCGAAACCGAAGAGGGCCGGGTAGCTGATGACCGCCATCGCATTGACCACGAAGAGCCCGAGTGCGGCGGGCCGGGACAGCAGGCCGACGAACAACAGCACCGGGAAGACCAATTCGCCGAAGGTGCCGGCGACCGCCGCGAGATCCGGCGGGAGCAGGGGCACCGCGTACTCGTCGCGAAACAGTGCCAGGGTGCTCTCCCAGTCCTTGATCTTGGTCAATCCCGCCTTGAAGAACTGCCAGCCCACATAGAGCCGGATGGTCAGCGCCCACAGGCCGCCGCCCCAGTCGGTCAGGGCGGCATAGCCACGGGTCAGCAAGGAATCAGGATGCGGCATCGCGCTCATGGGGAATCTCTCGGTTGGGTTGCGAATTCGGGACTGATGCAAAGGCCCCCGCACCCAGCCACCGCGGGACGGCCTGGGCGGGATCGAAATCCGGATCGGCGTCACCGCCCTGCTCCAGCGCCTCACCAAGGGTCTCGCCCCGGTCGATCGCCCGCAGGGCCGCCAGTTCCCCGGCGCTGAGGGGCATGACTTCGGCGCGCCAACGCGGACGACAGACCAGGATTCGGCTGGTCTGCGCCAGGTCCTCGGGCCAGGGCGCTCCGGAGGGCGCGTGGGCCTGCCGGATGCCCAGCACGTCCCAGGGGGACTCGACCAGGGTGCAGGCCCCGTGGAGCGCAAGCCGCAGCCCGTCGAGTCCTGCGATCCCCAGGGCCGCCAGGGTCTGGGGGGTCAGGTGCGGGGTGTCCCGCGCGTAGTGTGCTTGGTGCAGCCCCCACTCCAGCCGCGCCATGTCGGGCAAATAGGGGTAGTCGGCGACCGGCGGGAAGTGCTCAAGAAAGCCGGCAAGGAGCTGCCCAAAGCGGTTCAGATCCCCTTCGGTGAGGGGCACGGCACGACCGTACTCACGGGCCAGTGCCCGAAAAAACTCCTCGCCCACCAGTGCCTTGATCACCGGATAGGCGTTTGCCAGCGCCCGCTCCCAGTTGGCGGTGAGGTTGCCGCGGTACAAGGCGAAGCGCCGCGCCATCAAGTCCGGTGCGCCGCGGAAGAGTCGTCCGGGGTCGCCGCCGGGAGCGAGCAGGGCGGCGGCAAAGCGGGCCTGGAGCTGCTTAAGCTCAGCCATGGGCCGGTTCCGGTGACAGCACCCGTGCCGCCACGGCGCGGGCTTTCCGGGCCTCGGCAAGCAGCACGGGCAGGGCCGGGATGTCCGTGTCCCACTCGATCAGGGTGGGCAGGGCGCCGAACCGGGCGACGCAGTCGGCATAGAGTGCCCAGACGACCTCAGCCACCGGGGCACCGTGGTGGTCGATCACCGCGTCCTCGGTCACCAGGTGCCCGGCCAGGTGGATTTCGCCCACCGCGGTGAGGTCGAGCGCCGCCATGGCGGCCCGGGCGTCCTCGCCGTGGTTGCACGCGTTGACGTACAGGTTGTTTACGTCCAGCAGCACGCCGCAGCCGGTGCGCTGTGCCACCTCGTTCAGGAATTCGGTCTCGCCTAAGGTGTCCGCGGCGAATCTCAAATGCGTGGAGACGTTCTCCAGCAGGATCTGTCCCAGCAGGTCCTGGGCCTGGTCCACCCGGGCACAGACCAATGTCAGCGCCTCCTGCGTCAGCGGCAGGGGCAGCAGGTCAGTGAGGTGACGGCCAGGGACCGCCGACCAGCACAGATGTTCGGAGATGCGCGCCGGCGCGAACCGTCGTGCCACCGCGGCGACCCGGTCGAGATGGGCCGCGAAATGCGCGTCGCTCGCCGAGCCTAGCCCGAGTCCGACGCCGTGCAGACTCAACGGATAATCCGGACGCAGGGTCTCCAACACATGAAGGTCCCAGCCGCCGGCGCCGAAGTAGTTCTCGGTGTGCACTTCGATCCAGTCCACCACCGGGCGCTGGTCCAGGAAATCACGATAGTGGCAGGCCCGCAGGCCGACGCCGAAGCCGTCCAGGGTAGGGGGGTGAGGTCGCATGGCGGGGTCCGGGTGCGGGCCGGGGCCGAGGGTGCGCGGCAGCGCAACGCCGGCCCCAGGGGCCGCCTTACTTCTTGGCCGCGGCGGTCAGCTTGCCGCCCATCTCTTCGCAGGTGCCCTTGGCGACGTACTTCCACTCGTTGGGGTCATTGTCGGTCTTGTTCTGACCGGCGCAGGAGTGGGTGCCGGTGGCGTTGGCACAGTCGTTGGCGCCGGCCTTGGCGACGCCGAAGCACTTGTCCTTGCCGTCCTGAGCGGCCTGGGCAAGGTTGCCGCCCATGGTGGCGACAGCGGCAAGGGTAGCGGCGAGCAGAAGGTCACGCTTGGTCATGGGATCGTCTCCGATAAAAAAGGTTGAAACGGATGGTCAGGAATCGTCGTTCTATTTGCGAAGGCCGGGAAGGCCCCCCGCATCGCGCCGGCCGGGGCCGTCGCCTGGGTCAAGCGGGCTTGACACATTGGTTAATACAAAACATGTGCCAGATCGATCTTGCTGCTGGCGAAGCTGAAGAGATTTAAGGAAAACAGAGCGTTGGATTGATGTCGGGTGCCGTGCGCGGGCGGTATGCGCGGCCGGCAGGCCCACGCTATTTCGCGGCCGCCACGCTCCGGCGTGGCGATGGGGCTGGGGATGGACGTCGAGTGCCGGGTCACGATTGCCGCCCGCCGCCCCCTGCGTCAGACTCGCGCATCGTCCTTACTGGAGCCTCAACCCTCGCGGGAGACCCTCATGTCACCAGCGCCCGACCAGCCGCCCACGCCCGAGCCGAACCTGGAGCCGAACCCGGAGCCGAACCCCGAGCGGCCGCGTGGTCGTCCCACGCCTCGCGGCCGCCCGCGGGCCAACCGCGTCTTCACCAACCGCGACCGGCCCATCGCCGCCTTTGACCGTGCGCACACTACGCTGGCGGCGGACGAACACCGCATCCTCGGTTTCTACGGCGTCGGCGGCCAGGGCAAGACGGCGCTACGCCGACACCTGATGCAACGGCTGGGCACCGCGGGCGACCCGGGACACCGCTTCGGCGTGCTCGATTTCCACGTCGAGTCCTGCCGTGAGCCGGCCCGCGGCCTGCTGGCCCTGCGGCGGTCGCTGCGTGACTCCGGGGCCTTGCGCTGCGACACCTTCGATGTCGCCATCGCCCGCTTCTGGGCACGGGCCTATCCCGGCGAGGACGTGACCCGTGCACTGGGTGACCTGCTCGGCGGCCTGCTCGATGGGGCACCCGATTGGCTCGACTTGGTCGAGGATCTCCCGGCCGGTCTCGGTCTGGGCGTTAAGGTCATCAACTGCATCCGCCAGCGACTCAAGGAGGAAGGCGCCGAAGCCGCCTGCGCCGCCCTGCGCGATCTGGAACATCTGGAGCCCGACCAGATCGCTGAGCAACTGCCCGGGTTCTTGGGCCTGGACCTTCAATCCCACCGCGCCCGTCACCCGCGGTCCCCGGCACCGGTGTGCTTCATCGACACGTACGAGGCATTGTGGAGCGCGGCACCGGACAAGACCGGGCTCGCCGCCCTGGAGACCGACGCCTGGGTCCGCGACCTGGTCGCCGGAGCCCCCGGCGTGGTCTTCGTGATCCTGGGGCGCGAGCGCCTGACCTGGGACCAACGCTTCCCGCACCACTGGGCGAGCCGGTTGGACGACCAGCACCTGCTCAGTGGACTCGCCGCGGCCGATGCCGACCGCTTGCTTGCCGGCATTCCCATCCCGGACCTGCACGTGCGCCGGGCCATCATCCGCGGTGCCGGCAGCAGCGACCCGTCCGGCCCCGGCGACCAGGGCGCCCACCCCTTCTACCTGGATTTGGCCATCGACACCTGGCTCGACCTGTTGGCCGCCGGCGGGCGGACCCCGATTCCGGCCGACTTCGGTGCCACCCATCCCGAGGTCCTGGCCCGCTTCCTGCGCCACCGGACCCCGGCCGAGCAGGAGGCGCTCAAGGTTTTGGCCGGTCCCGCCGCCTTCGATCGGGAGGTTTTCGCCGCCCTGCTGACGCGATTCCGCATCCCCTATCCGCTGACCGCCTTCGAAGACCTCTGCGACCTCTCCATCATCGAGCCCGGCGCCGACGGATGCTTTCGGCTGCACGGACTGATGCGCTCGCACCTCCTCGCGGCCCTGCCGCCGGGGCTTCGTACGGAACTCGACGCCTGGCTCTTCGACTGGTTCGATGCCCGCTGCCAGCCCGCGGGACCGCGGGATATCACGCCCGCCCACGCCGCCGCCCTGCGTGAGGCCGTCGCCCACCGCGACACCGCGGATACGCAAGCGGCGCTGGGCTGGTTCTGGCAGCGTTGGCGTGTCTTCTATGATGCCGCCCGCCACACCCTGCTGGAGCCACTGGTCCGCTGGGCACTCGCTCTCGCCGAGTCGCGGCTGGGTGCGGATCACCCCGAAACCGCCGTCGCGCTGAACAACAAGGCTTAGCGGACGATGTCTTCGCTGACCGGGGCGACGCGACCGGAGGTCGACGCTTTAGCGGGCGGCGGCGCCGCGTTCGGCGGAAACCCAGACCTCCGGTCTGTTGTGCGGGTGCGGCAAGATCCGCGGGGGGCTGAAGGGGCGACTGAAGTCGCCCCTACAAGGTGGTACCTCTGTTACGCGAACTCATCTTTAGTCTTCTGTTCCGTTGCAGCCACGACCAAGGGCCAGGGTCTACTCGGCCCGGCGGATGCCGAGCCGAATCATCTTCGAGCGCAAAGTACTGGGCGCCAGGCCGAGCAGTGCGGCGGCGCCGCCCGGGCCTTCGATGGCCCACTGCGTCTCGTTCAGGATCGCGAGGATGTGAGCCCGCTCCGCGTCCTTGAGGGAGCAGCGCGCATGGCGAGCGGGCTCGGCGCGCGCCGCTCCGAGGAGGCTGTCGGCGATCTCCACGACCGGATGATCGGCCAGAATGGCCGAACGCTCGATCAGGTTTTGCAGCTCGCGCACGTTGCCCGGCCAGCCGTAGGCCTGAAGCCGGGCGAGGGATTTGGGGTCGATGCCTTTGATCGGCTTGCCGAGCTTGCGGGCCGACTCGTTCAAGAACCGCTGGGCCAGCACCGGGATGTCCTGCGGCCGCTCGCGCAGCGGCGGGATATGGATCGGGAAGACGTTGAGACGAAAGTACAGGTCCTCACGAAAGGTGCCATTCCCGACCATCGCGGCGAGGTTGCGGTTGGTCGCGGCGATCACCCGCGCATCGGTGCGGATCGGCTGGGTTCCGCCCACGCGCTCGAACTCCTGGTCCTGGAGCACGCGCAGTAGCTTGGCCTGGGCCGAGAGGGTCAACTCCCCGACCTCGTCCAGGAACAGGCTGCCGCCGTCGGCCAGCTCGAAGCGCCCGATCCGCCGTGCCGCGGCACCGCTGAAGGCGCCCTTCTCGTGGCCGAAGAGCTCGCTCTCGATCAGCTCCGCGGGCAGCGCCGCGCAGTTGAGCTTGACCAGGGTCCGCTCGCGGCGCCGGCTCCGGTCGTGCAGGGTGCGCGCGATCAGCTCTTTGCCGACCCCGGTCTCGCCGGTCAGCAGCACCGTCGCGTCGGTTGCCGCCACGCGCTCGACTTGGGCCAGGAGGTCGTGCATCTTCGGCGACGCGCTCACCACCTCGACCTTCCCATACTGTTGGCGCAGTTCCTCCTTCAGGCTATCCATTTCCAGCATGAGCTGCCGGAGCTGACCCGCCGCCGCCTGACGCTCGTTGAGATCGCGCAGGATCACGGTGACCAGGCACTCGCCCTCGAGCTGCGCCTCCGAGATGGTGAGCTCCGCCGGAAACTCGCTGCCGTCCGCCCGTTTGGCGCTGATGCCCTCGGGAGCCCACACCTTACGTGCCTGGGCATCGCGCGCCCCCGGGGGCCCGCTGAGATACTTGTCCAACAGGTGGCGGAAGCGCTTGGAGAGGAAGCGGTCGAAGGGCTGCCCCTGGGCCCAGGTCGCCGAACAGCCGAAGGCCTGCTCGGCGCTGCGATTGAACATCGTGACCCGCCGTTCGCCGTCGATGGTGATGATCGCGTCCGTCGCGCCGTTCAGTATCCCGCGCACCCGGGCCTCGCTGCGGCGCAGGGCGAGCTGCGCGGTGCGGCGCTCCAGCTCCGCCGCCACCCGCGAGGCGAAGACCTCGAAGACCGACAGTTCGCGCGGCTCGCCGAAGAAGGGCTTGTCGTCGATGATCGCGAGGTGGCCGATGACCTCGCCCTGAAGATTCGTCAAGGGCATGGCCAGATAGCCCTCCGCGCCCATCTCCGCCAGGTCCGGCTCGCGCGGAAACAGCTTGGCAACATCATGGGTGTACAGGCGGGTCTCGCCGGCCAGGACCTCTTGACAGGGCGTGCCGTCGAGCGCGTATTCCTCGTTCTCCAGCAGCTCGCCGTCGGCGCAGAAGGCGAGGGTGCGGACCCGATCCCGGCCCGGCGTGAACTCGGAGACGAAGGACCAGCGCACACCGAGCGCGCGCGCGAGATGGCGAACCAGCGCGGCAAAGAAGTCGTCGCCGATGACCGCGGCCGTTCCCGCGACGATCTCCTGTAGGACCCGGTCGACACCGTGCTCGCGCGTCTCTTGCATCTGCTGCCTCTAACCGCCATAGGGATGTAAGGGCGAGGCCCCCCGAGTTCGGCCGGGGGTGCGCGGCCCGATCCGTTACCCGTACCCGCCGACAATCGTTGCCGACCGGTCGACAGCAGGAGCAGGGTGCGCCCCTGCGCCCCCGCGGTCGCATCCGGGCCTGCGATCCGAACCCGGCCAGTGCCGGCCATGGTACCCCGCGATATGTCGCGGGACCACCGCTATCCGTGGCCTGGTGCGCGCGGCACGCCGGCTGAATTTTTCATTTTACGATTTTCTTTCATTGGCTTAACGTCCTTTCTTGCGATGGCACGACGCCTGCTATAGCGTTCGCACCGGATATCCAGACGAACCTTCGTGTAGGGGCGGGTTTGAAACCCGCCCCGACATCCCGTTATCACGTCCGAAGGCCATCACTGGCTTGCAGTACGGTTCGCTTGCCGAGGCGTCCAAGGTCCTTGAGCCTTCGTTCAAGTGCTGCCACAACCCGCGAGCGTGCGCGCAAACGTCGGGACCGACTCATCCATCCACCAACGCAGAGCTTTCTATTTCATGATCAAATCGATAATCGCAGCGGGGCTTTTTCTCATGTCATCACTGGCGAACGCGGAAACCATCGTCCTCGGCATGGGGTGCTTCTGGGGCGCAGAGAAACGGATGGCGGAGCTGCCCGGCGTGCTCGACGTCGAGAGCGGCTACGCCAATGGGGACGTGCCCGGCACCTACGAGGCCGTGCTCGCCCATGAACGACGCCTCAAGGCGGGCAAGGCCGGCGGTCGCAACCATGCCGAGGTGATCAAGGTGACCTTCGACCCGAAGACGGTCGGTCTGGAGCAGGTGCTCGCGCGCTTCTGGGAGAGCCACGATCCCACCCAAGGCGACCGCCAGGGGAACGATGTCGGCAGCAATTACCGCAGCGCCATCTACACCAACGATGACGCCCAACTGGCGGTCGCGCAGCGGACCCGCGACACCTACCAGGCGGCGCTCAAGGACGCCGGTCGCGGTGCCATCACCTCCGAGATCGCGCCGCTGAAGGTCTATTTCAGTGCCGAGGACTACCACCAGGACTACCTGAAGAAGAACCCGGATGGCTACTGCGGCCTCGGCGGCACCGGCGTGAAATACCCAGGCTCAGTGCAGTCGGCCACGGCGTCCGCGCCGGCCAAGCCCCTCGACCCCAAGGCCCTCAACGCGAAACGCCAGTTGATCGTCTTCGAGGCCGAGGACTGCGCCTACTGCAAGCAGTTCAAGGCCGAGGTCCTTGACGGCTGGCGGTCGGAGGTGGGCATCGCCCGCACCCTGAGTGTCGAGCCGCCGGCGGGCTGGAAACTGGAAAAGGCGCTGTTCGCCACGCCGACCATCGTGTTGTTCGAGAACGGCCGTGAGGTCTCGCGCTTTACCGGCTGGCAAGGCGATCAGCCGCGCTTCTGGAAATGGCTCGGTTTCCAGTTGCTCACGCCCGAGCAGCAGCAGATCGCCTTCGAACAAGGCACCGAGCGGCCCGGCTCCGGTTCGCACCTCGACGAGAAGCGTCCCGGCACCTTCGTCGATCCGATCACCGGCGCGGCGCTGTTCCGCAGCGACACCAAGTTCGACAGCGGCACCGGCTGGCCGAGCTTCTTCAACCCGCTGCCCGGGGCGCTCACCGAGCATACCGACAATGCCCACGGCATGCGCCGCGTCGAGGTCAGGAGCGCCAGCTCCGGCATTCACTTAGGCCATGTCTTCGATGACGGCCCACCGCCCACCGGCAAACGTTACTGCATCAACGGAAACGTGCTGAAATTCGTGCCGGATCATTGAAGTGATCCATGACTGCATCCTCGGGTTGTGAAACTGTCCGGCCGCGTTTCGGGGGCTTGCCGGGGCGGACAGCCCCGCGACCCCCTCAACCGGCGCTTCGCCTGATGCCGATTAACAATACAAGGCATGCCACAGGCGATCCAGGCCAATGTGTGCCACCGAACGGATAAGCAGCTCCGTATAGGTGATGCTGACAGCCACGCATCGAGAGGAGATGTCGGCTAGCGTACAGACAGACGGCTCTGTGCGGGTGATGCTGCTCGTCAAGCATCGACAGCGCCGCTGTCGTTTCGGTAGCGTGAATTCCAACGGCCGTGTGGGCGATAGGTGTTCAGGTGTTTTAAGTCATTGAGTTGCTTTGCATACGTCACGCTGCCGGTCTCGCAAGAACAGGCGGTTCCGAGTGTCGTGTGACCGATCAACACCTAACGCGAACACAGCCTTTCCAAAACCAATTCTGAATAGGTAACGACAAATGAAAACCACATCGACAATCGCCCTTCTCAGCGCCATGATCTTGGTGCTGTTGCTCGCGGCGTGCAGCACTGCATCGAAGCACGAGCCGGCGCCATACGCCGCAGCCCCGACGTATGAGCCGAAACCGGATCGCAACTGATTGCTTCCCGGTCTTGGCAGTACTTGCTGCCAACGCCTGGACTCCAGCCGGCCGGTGCCTCGGCTGGCCGGAACCATGACCAAGGTCCTTCTTGTTGGCACAAACTTCCGGCACCATGGCAGTGACTGTAATGTTTTTCCGGCCCGTTGTGATCGGCTTCTTCGCTCTATCAGTCGGCCATACCGGTATGGTTGGTGCCGCCCCGTCACAGATGTTTGTTGATGACGCTCAGGCGTCATCCGTTTCGATACGAAAAGTGGCCTTCCCTGGAGTGTCGACTCATGGTTTCGCCCGAATGGCCATCTGCCCATGGTCATGCCGTTGCCAAGCTGGATCGACCGAGAAACGGCCTGGGAACCGCCTTTCGAACGTCTCAATGCTACCCCGCACTCCATCGACGAGCTATGCAATACGCAGCCGCTTGACCTCGTGGGGCTAACGGCGTCCTCCGTTCAGTAAGCTTTCGAAATGCGTCGGCAATTTCGAAACGGCATTCATACCGCGGGCATTGCTATCAGCAAGCCAACCAACAGGTCCAACAGGCGCAACGCGATGGCGGGGCCTTGGGAGCGGCTAGGCCGCATTCAGCGCATCGAGCAGTTGCGCGGGCTCGGCTTCATCGAGCCCGGCGAAGAGGGCGGTGGCGCGCCGTTCCAGTTCGCGGGTGTCGGCGTCCAGGATAATTTCTTTGATGCCGAGGAGAGCGCCCGGCTGCATGCTGAAGCGCCGTAAGCCCAGCCCGAGCAGCAGGCGGGTGAAACGCGGGTCGCCGGCCATCTCGCCGCACATGGCGACCGGCGTGGCGAGTGCACGGCCGGCTTCGATGGTCATTCGCACCAGACGCAGGATGGCCGGGTGGATGGGATCGAACAGGTAATTGACGCTGTCGTCCAGGCGGTCGATGGCGAGCGTGTATTGGATCAGGTCGTTGGTTCCGATGGACAGGAAGTCCACGCGTTTGGCCAGGGCGCGGGCGGCGAGGGCGGCGGCGGGGACCTCGACCATGGCGCCGACCTGGAGGGCCGGATCGAAGGCGAGTCCCTCGTGGGTCAGTTCTTCTTTGAGTTCGGCGATGATGGCAAGGACGGACGCGACCTCCTGCAGGTTGGTGACCATCGGCAGCATCGCCCGCACCGGTCCCAGTGCGCCGGCGCGCAGGATGGCCCGCAATTGCGGACGGAACAGCATCGGCTCCTTGAGGCAGAGGCGGATGCCGCGCAGCCCCAGGGCCGGGTTGCAGCAGCTTGCTCCGGGGTCGCCCAAGGCTTCACTGCGTTTGTCGACGCCCAGGTCGAGGGTGCGGATGGTCAGGGGCAGTCCATCCAGCGCGTGCACGATGGTCAGGTAGGTCGCCAGGTGTTCGGCTTCATCCGGCAAGTCATTCCGGTTCATGTACAGGAATTCAGTGCGATAGAGTCCGACGCCGACGGCGCCATTGAAGCGTGCGGCCTGGGCATCCTCCGGCAGATCCAGGTTGGCGAGCAGGTTGATGGTCACGCCGTCGCGGGTGATGGCAGGCCGATCCACCAGGGTGCGCAGATGGCGGCGCCGTGCTTCGATCGCCCCCAGTCGCTGGCGATAATAGGCCAGGCTCTGGGCGTCGGCGTTCGCCAGGACGGTCCCCGTATCCCCATCGACCACCAGGGGCTCGCCGGAGCGGATATAGCGCGTGATGTTGTGCACCCCCACCACGGCCGGGACCGAGAGGCTGCGCGCCAGGATGGCGGTGTGGGACACCGGGCCGCCAAATTCGGTGACGAAGGCCGCCGCACCCCGATTGCGCAGGGTGATGGCGTCGGCCGGCATCAGGTCGCGCGCGACCACCACACAGCCTTCCAGGTCGCGCCCGGTCGCTTCCAGTTGGGTTGGCGCCCCATGCAGGAAGGACATGATCTGATCGACCACGTGCTCCACGTCGTCGCGGCGGTTGCGCAGGTAGGGGTCATCCATCGCGTCGAAGACGCTCACCAGGGTGTCGCGCTGCAACTGGAGCGCCCAGTCGGCGCTGAAGAGCTGGTCGCGGATGATCTTGCGGACCTCGTCGATCAGGGCCACGTCATCGAGCATCAACAAGTGGGTGTCGATGAACTCGGCGATATTGCGCGGCGTGGAGGGCGGGATCTGACTGCGTACCGCCTTGAGCGCCCGGCGCGCCTGCGCGACGGCCGTGTTGAGCCGGTCGAGTTCGTCGCCGACCTGATCGGCGTCGATCAGGGTCTGGGTCGCGGTGTGGATGCCATGTCCGGTGACAAAGGCCGGCCCGATCGCGACCGACTGGCTCGCGGCCACCCCGATGCCCTGGAATGCGATGGTCACTCGCCTTCCCCGAAACGGTTGCGGATGAGCGCCTCGATCGCCGCGATAGCAGCCTCTTCGTCCTCGCCGGTGGCGTCGACGGTGATCCATGAACCGCGACTGGCGGCGAGCATCATGATGCCCATGATGCTCTTACAGTTGACACGCTGGCCGCGCCGTTCCACTTCGATGAAGCTGGCGAAGCCGGCGGCGCAGTTGACCAACTTTGCCGCCGCACGCGCGTGCAGCCCAAGTTTGTTAATGATTTCCAGTTCTTTACGCACCACCGGCAGCACCCTCCAGCCCGTCGCGCGGGCACCGGCAGACGCCGTCGCGACCGCCCGCCAGGGCCTTCTCGACCACGGTATCCAGGTCCAGACCCGCATAGGTCAGGGCGCGCAGCAGCATGGGCAGATTGACTCCGGCGACCACGCGTGTACGCGGGTGGCGATCACGCAGGGCGAGCGCCAGGTTGGCCGGGGTTGCGCCATACAGATCGGTCAGCACGAGCAGGCCGTCGCCCTCGTCGAGCCGCTGCGCGAGCGCCTGCGCCTGTGCCAAAATCTGTTCGCCGGGGGCGTCGTTTTCCACCTCGAGCGCCTCGGCGCGCGCGGGGCGGGTACCGAAAATCGCGGTGGCCACGCGCAGCAGGTCGCAGCCCAGCGGCTGATGGGTGATCAACAGGAGACCGACAGTCACGGCAGCTCCCGGTGTCGCACCATGACCTTGTGTCCGCCGCGCTCGAAGTGCTCGCAGAGGGTCTCCACGAGATAGACCGAGCGGTGTTGGCCGCCGGTGCAGCCGATGGCGATGGTGAGATAGAAGCGCCCATCGGTTTCGAACCGCGGAATCCAGCGGTCGAAAAACGCCGCGATGTCCGCGCGCATCTCGATGACCGCCGGGCTGGCCTCCAGGAACTCCACGACCGGCCGGTCGCGTCCGGTGAGGGGTTTGAGCTCGGTCTGCCAATGGGGGTTGGGCAGGCACCGCACGTCGAACAGAAAGTCCACGTCGTGCGGTATGCCGTGTTTGAAGCCGAAGGATTGCAGCAGGATCGACGCTTTGGGCGAAACCTCGCCGGCGAGCCGCACGCGGATCAGGTCGCGTAATTCGTGAACATTGGTCAGCGTGGTCTCGATGCGGATATCGGCTGCCTGGCGAATCGGTTCGAGCAGTTGCCGCTCGAGCTTGATGGCTTCCGCCAGCGGACGGTCGGGCCGGGTCAAGGGGTGGCGGCGGCGGGTTTCGCTGAAGCGGCGGATCAGGGTATCGGTGTGCGCGTCGAGGAAGACCACCTGGCAGGCCACGCCGCGCTCCTGGGCGGACTCGATCAGACCTGGCAGGTTCTTGAGTTCGCCTGGGTTGCTGCGGGCGTCGACGCCGACGGCCGTGTCTTTGAACGCCTCACTACCGGCATCTTTCAGGCCCAGCGCGAGGTCCTTGAGCAGGAACAGCGGCAGGTTGTCGATGCAATAGAATCCCAGGTCCTCGAGCGTGCGCAACGCCACACTCTTGCCGGAGCCGGACAATCCGCTGACGATGACGAGTCTCATGGCGAGGTCCGTGGGTCGATGGGTTGCGGGATGATGTCAGGTGCCCGAACACGCGTGTCCGTCGGGTTTGCCGTCGGCGGCCGCGGGTTCTGCCGCCGCACCGGGCCTGGAGCCCGGCGGGTCGGGGTGATCGTTGCTGATCGCGCGCGTCTGCCGGTCAATGAAGTCTACACCGGCATCGTAGCCGCGGATCCGCAGGATCTGATGGCGGACGGCCGCCTCCACAATGATCGCAAGATTACGCCCAGGGGCGACCGGCATGGTGATACGCGGTATGGCCACGCCCAGGATGTTGGTGGCGGACAGACTCCCGGCGAGTCGGTCGATGCGGTCGAGTTGGGTCTGGTCGAGCGGTTTCAGGTCGATGATCAGGTTGAGCGTCTTGCGGCGTACGACCGCGCCCTCGCCGAACATGGCGCGGATGTTGAGAATGCCCAAGCCCCGTACCTCGAGAAAATCGATCAGCGGCTCGGGGCAGGAGCCCTCCAGCTTCTCCGGGGCGATCCGCGCGAACTGGGGGGCGTCGTCAGCGATCAGGCGGTGGCCGCGGGTGATCAGGTCCAGTGCCAGTTCGCTCTTGCCGACCGCCGGGTCTCCGACCAGCAGGACCCCCATGCCCAGCACCTCGATGAAGACACCGTGGACGATGGTGCGTTCCGCCAGGGCATGGGTGAGGTAATAGCGCAGTTGATTGATCAAGTCATCGTCGGTGACGGGCGATCCGACCAGCGGGGTTTGGGTGCGCTCGGCCCATTCCCAAAAGGTGGCCGCGGGTTCGATGCCGTCGGCAAAGATCACCGCCGCCGGCCGCTCGCTGAAGAGTTTTTCGACGGTCTCCCTGAACGCGGTTGGACCAAGACCCGCCAGGTAAACCAATTCCGCGCGGCCGATGACCTGGAGCCGGTTGGGGTGGATGCAATTCAACGATCCGATCAACGCCTGTCTGGCCGTTTCCGGACAAGTCCCCCGCAAGGAGTGGGGTGCCGCTGGTTCGGGGGTCAGCCAGTTCAGCCGGGCGCGCGGCCAGGTGAGTCGGATCAGTGACTGGAGACTGTCGGCCATGGGTCGGTGTCCGTGCTGGGCTAGTGGCCGCTGAACACGTGGAGGATGGCGCTCGGCGAGTCGGCCTCGCGCAATCGCTTGCGGACCTGGGGGTCGTTGAAGTGGCCCGCCAGTTGGGCCAGCAGTTGCAAGTGCTCGTCGGTGGCCGCCTCGGGCACGAGTAAAGCGAAGGCCAGATCGACCGGCTCGCCGTCGATGGCATCGTAGTCCACCCCCTGGCTGAGCGAGACGAAGGCCCCGATGGATTGCGTCACCTCTTTGACGCGGGCGTGCGGCAGCGCAATGCCGTGGCCGAGGCCGGTACTGCCGAGTCGCTCACGCTCCAGGAGGCAGTCGAAGACCAGGTCCGCGTCCAGCCGCGGATGGTCGGCGGCCAGGAGGCTTGCCAGGGTTTCGAGCAGGCGCTTCTTGCTCGCAATGACGAGGCGACAGCCAAGCCGCTGCTCGGTGATGAAGTCGGGCCGGAACATGGGTCAGCGTCCCCCGCGCGTGGTGCGAGGCGGTGTCGAGGGGGTGGTGCGCAAGTTTGCACCGGGCTGGTCATTGGGGGTCATGTCGATTGTTTCCTCTAGGCCATCCGGACGGTGCGGGAGCCTCACAGTAGCTCGGATCCGCTCCTGTCTCAATGAAAACACCTTGAACGAGACCGTTCAAGGTGTTTGCTCGGTCGGGGGTACCGGTCGGCCCGTGGCTGCGGGCGGCGCGCTACTCGGACTCGCCGCTCTTGGCGCCGGTGGCCGCTACCGGCCGGTGGTTCGCCTTTTTCTCTTTATGGCGAAGGATTTGACGGTCCAGCTTGTCGATCAGAGTGTCGATCGCGGCATACATGTCCTCATGCACGGAGTCGGCAAACAGCTTGCCGCCGTTGACATGCAGGGTCGCCTCGGCCTTCTGGGCCAGCTTTTCCACGCTCAGAATCACGTGAGCGTTGATGACGTGGTCGAAGTGGCGAGCGAGTCGCTCGAACTTGTTATCGACGTAGCCTTTGAGTGCTTCAGTCACGTCGATGTGGTGACCCGTCAGGTTGATTTGCATAGTGTGCTCCTTAGGTTTCAAACAGCCTGTCACGCCAGGCGTTTGCGTTCGTTCGAGGGGGGTATCCCCAGGGCCTCGCGGTACTTGGCGACCGTGCGTCGGGCGACATTGATGCCCTGGTCAGCCAATTCGTCTGCGATCTTGCTGTCACTCAGCGGCCTCCTGGCCGATTCGCCGGTGATCATCTTACGGATCAGGGCACGAATTGCCGTGGACGAACACTCGCCTCCGGACGCGGTGTTCACGTGCGATGAGAAGAAGAATTTGAACTCGAAGGTGCCGCGTGGGGTGTGCATATATTTTTGCGTGGTCACCCGCGAGACCGTCGATTCATGCAGTTCGAGCGCTTCGGAGATGTCGCGCAGGATCAGCGGCTTCATGGCGACCTCGCCCTGTTCGAGGAACTCCTGCTGGAGCTCGACGATCTTGGAGGCGACCCGCAGCACCGTGTCGTTGCGGCTCGACAGGCTCTTGATGAACCACCGGGCTTCTTGTAGATGACTTTTCAAGGCGATGCTGTCGGCACTCTGGTCGCCGCGCCGGATCAGGCGCGCATAATCCGCGTTCACTCTTAGTTTAGGCGTAGTTTCCGGATTCAGCTCGACATGCCAGGCGCCCTCGGTGCGCCGCACCAGGACGTCGGGGACCACATACTCCGCCGGGACCTCCGCGATCAGGGTACCGGGCCGCGGGTTGAGGTGACGGATCATCTCCAGGGCGGCCAGGATGGCGTCTTCCGTGGTTTGCAGCAGGCGCGCCAGGGCGGCCACGTCGTTGCGCGGCAGGTAGTCGAAGCCGCGGGTGCAGATGGCGATCGCCAGGTCGCGCGTCGGCGCGCAATCCGGTAACTGGCTCAGTTGAATCAGCAGACACTCGCGCAGGTCACGGGCACCCACCCCCGGGGGATCGAACGATTGGACGCGATGGATCACCGTGGTCACCTCCTCCGGGGAGATGTCCGGGTCGCCGACCGTGGTCAGCAATTCATCCACATCGGTGCGCAGGTAGCCGTTCGCGTCGATGGCGTCGACCACCGCCTGGGCGATGGCATGGTCCCGTTCACTGAGTTTGGTCAGGTTGAGCTGCCAGAGCAAGTGGTCGTGCAGGGTCTCCGGGCGGCTCTGTTGGGAGAAGGGATCGAAATCGTCGTCGCCGCCGCCCTGGCTGCTGGTCGGCAGATAGTTTTCGTAGACGTCATCCCACTGGGTGTCGACCGGGAGTTCGTCCGGCATTTCCTGGGATTCGACCTGAAGTTCCCGCTCCACCGTCTGCTCCTGGACCGTGGCGGTCGGGGGTTCCGGCGTCTGGTCCTGGGGCAGGCGGATGTCGGCCGCGTCAGCGGCCTGGAAGCGCTCGGACTCCTCGCCTTCTTCGAGCATGAAGTTAGTATCCAGTGCCTCCTGGATTTCCTGCTGGAGTTCCAGACTGGACAGTTGCAGCAGCTTGATGGCCTGCTGCAACTGCGGCGTCATCGACAGGTGCTGACCTAGTCGAAGCTGGATGGACTGCTTCATGGATGCGTTAATGGGCGTGTGATCCGGTTCATGAAAGCAATAACGGTGCCTTCCTTGATTCTAGCCTACCGCGGCGCGCGGCGGAATGCGTGTCGTCATCTGCGGCCTCACATTGAGAAGTCCGTTCCAAGATAAACCTCCCGAACCTGCTGGTCGGCGAGCAACTGCGTCGGTGTGCCGGCGGCGATCACGGTGCCGGCGTTGATGATGTAGCCACGGTCGCAGATGTCCAGGGTCTCGCGGACGTTGTGGTCAGTGATGAGGACGCCGATCTGCCGCTCGCGCAGATGCGCGACGATGGCCTGGATGTCGCCGACAGCGATCGGATCGACGCCCGCAAAGGGCTCGTCGAGCAGCATCACGACCGGGTCCACGGCCAGGGCGCGGGCAATCTCCAGGCGCCGCCGCTCGCCGCCGGACAGGCTTAGCGCCAGCGAGGCCGCCACGTGGGCGATGCCCAGTTCTTCGAGCAGCTGATCACAGCGTTGCCGCTGCGCGCTGCGACTCAGGTCACGCCGGGTCTCCAGGATCGCCAGAATGTTCTCGCGCGCCGTCAGTTTGCGGAAGACCGATGCCTCCTGAGCCAGGTAGCTCAGCCCGGCGCGCGCCCGGGTATGCATCGGCTCCAAGGTGAGGTCGCGTCCGTTCAGTTCGATGCGGCCATGATCGCTGGCGATGAGCCCGACGATCAGATAGAAGCAGGTGGTCTTGCCGGCGCCGTTCGGGCCGAGCAGACCAACGACCTCGCCGGCGTCGACCTCGACGCTCACGTCATGGAGCACCTGCCGGCTGCGGTAGCGCTTTTTCAGTTGGGTGGCGCGCAGGGTGGTCAAGGACGACTCGCGGGGGCGCGCGGCGGCGTAGCCGGGGGCTTGGGCGGAGTGCCGCCGTTGGCCGGGGCGCCGTTCTTGGCATCTGGAGTAAAGGTGATCTTGACCCGGCCGCTGCCGCCGGCCTGCATCCGCGCTTTGGCCCGATCGTAGACGATCCGATCGCTGGTGATGCGGTCCGTGCCCTGAATCAGGAGCGCCTCGTCGGTCAGGACCAGTTCATCCCGCTCGGCGTCGTAATCCATGCGCTTGGCGAACGCCTGCACCTCGCCCTGGTCGCCGTCCATCTGCTGTTTGTAGGATGCCGGGTTGCCGCGCGCGATGATGAATTTGATGCGGCGATCACTGCGGTGGTGCACCGTGACCTGATCGGCGAGCAGGCGCATGGTGCCCTGGTCGACCTGGACCCGGCCGACATAGAGGCTGGTGCCCTTGGCCTCGTCGACCTCGACCGTATCGGCCTCGATCAACATGGGTTGTTGGTCGTCGCCGGTGAGCGCGGCCGCCCGCTGGATGATGAACCCAAGGCTCAGGGCGATGCCGACGGCGAGGACGCGGCTGGTCAGCGCGCGCGGTGGCCGGAGGTTCATGGGACGGCCGCGCTCTGGGCGGGAGCGATGGAGATGTGCACGCGGCCGGGGTACTCGGCGCGGGCGGGTCGTGCATACCACAGTCGCACACCATTCGCTGTCAGCCAGTCGCGATCACTCTCGATTCTCACGGGTTGGTCTCCTTGGGCATAGTCCCGTTTGGGCCACAGGGTCAGTTCGGAGGTGGCGAGCCGGATGGAACGGGACAAGGCGGTGCCGGCCCGTTCGACGGTGACCGTGTCGCTCAGGCGCACCTCGTCCCCGCCGGATAACAGCAGGCCGCGTTTGGCCCTGATCTCCCAGGGCGGCGCGCCGTCGGGTTCAAACAAGGTCAACGCCGGCACGTCGAGCTCGGACAGGTCTTCGGGAACGAACTGTCGCAGTTGTGCGGCGACCAGGCGCCGGGTCGGTCGGCCGGTCGGGTCGGTCTCGATGGCGCGAAAGTCGGACACGACATAGTTGGGTGCGCGGTCGCGCGCGCGCGGCGCCGGCTCCTCGACCAGGCTCCGCGACAGCCACCAGCCGGCCCCGCCGAGCAGGGCGAACACCACCGCGAGCCGGCCTTGTCTGGTTGTCCACACGCCTGCCGTCCAACCGTAACGGGGAATGTCAGCGGGGAGGCTCGACCATGGTATCCCAGGTTCCCTGGGCATCCATGATCAATTCACACACCTCGCGCACGGCGCCCCGTCCACCGGGTGCTTCGGTGCACCAGTGGGCATGCTGCCGGACCAGCGGATGGGCATCGCCCACGGCGATCGCCAGACCGACCCGGCGCATGACCGGCAGGTCGATCACATCGTCGCCGACGTAGGCGCAGGCGTCGTCGGGCAGTTCCAGAATCTGTTTCAGCTCATCGTAGGCCGGCACTTTGTCACGGCACCCCTGATAGACATGGGCGACACCCAGGTGTTCCATGCGGATGCGCACCAGGTTCGAGTTGCGCCCGCTGATCACCGCCAGGCGCACGCCGGTCTCCTGCAGCAACACCATACCATGACCGTCACGGGCGTTGAACGCTTTGAATTCCTGGCCATCGTCACCCAGGAACAGACTGCCGTCGGTCAAGACCCCGTCGACGTCGAGGATCACCAGGCGGATGCGGGCGGCCCGCTTGCGAATCGCTTGTTTGCTCACGGTTCCTCTCAGACTACGCCGGCGCGCAGCAGATCATGCATGTTGAGCGCCCCGGTCGGACAGCCTTCGTCGTCGACCACCAGCAGCGCGTTGATTGATTTCGCCTCCATCAGCCGCAGGGCCTCGGCGGCCAGGTCCGCGGCGGCGACGGTGACACAGCCGGCCGTCATCACCGTGTCGATGAGGGTCCGTCGGACATCGATCCCGCGGTCGAGGGCGCGGCGCAGGTCGCCGTCGGTGAAGATGCCGGCCAGCCGGCCCTGGGGGTCGACCACCGCGGTCATGCCCAGCCCGGCGCGTGACATTTCTTCCAGGGTGGCGAGCAGCGCGGTTCCCAGCGGGACCCGCGGCACCTGCTCGCCGCGGTGCATGATATCCTCAACATGCAGCAGCAGGCGCCGTCCCAGGGTGCCGGCGGGGTGCGAGCGGGCAAAATCGTCGGCGGTGAAGCCGCGGCTCTCCAGCAAGGCAATCGCCAGAGCGTCGCCCATCGCCAGGGTGGCAGTGGTGCTGGAGGTGGGTGCCAGACCCAGGGGACAGGCCTCGCGGGTGACGCTGACATCCAGGTTGATATCCGCCTCACGGGCCAGGGTCGAATCGGTACGCCCGGTCATGGTGATCAGCGGTACGCTCAACCGCTTGATGAGCGGCAGAATGGTCAGCAATTCAGCGGTCTCGCCGGAGTTGGAGAGTGCCAGTACCACGTCGCGCGGAGTGATCATCCCCAGATCGCCATGACTGGCCTCGCCAGGGTGCACAAAGAAAGCCGGACTGCCGGTACTGGCCAGAGTCGCGGCGATCTTGCCGCCGATGTGTCCTGACTTGCCCATGCCCAGCACGACGATCCGCCCCTCGCAAGCCAGCAGGAAGCGACAGGCGTCAACGAATCCGCCATCCAGCCGCGCGCCCAAGGCCGCGACCGCGGCGGCCTCGGTCTCGATCACTGCACGACCCAGGTCGCGGATGCGCGCCTCCTGACCGGGGGCCAGGGTGTGCTTGCGGGTGCCGAGTCTGCGTGGTTCAGTCATGGGATTCGCGTAGGGTTTGACATCGAGGGCTGTCTTGCCGCCGGTGGGCCATATAACCATACACTAAACCGCGCCCAGCGCGGTATGCGATGTTCTTGGATGGGATCGGTCCCGGCAGACTCGACGATGGCTGGATCTGGCGCGGTTTACAGCCTGAAAAAAGTATCAATATTCAACCGCGTCTCCACCGAGGTCGGTGAAATCTCCAAGGCCGAACACACCATGAAAACCACGCATTCCGCGCTGGACGCGGTTTAACCACTAACCACTGCCAACATGCCCTTGCTTCCCGTGCGCTCTGGTTGGGACCCCTGGTCGGGCGACGACCTGTTTTATCCGGATGATCTGCCGCCGGAGTGGCGGCTTGCATACTTCGCCAACCTTTGCTGGGCGGTCGCGGTTCCGGCACCGCGCTGGCGTGCGGCGGGCGTCGCGGGCGCCCGCGACTGGGCGCGCGATACCCCCAGCCGCTTCCGTTTTTATCTGGAGGCCGAGCCCGGTCTGCCGTCCGCCCTGGCCGCGCTGGTCGCCGCGGCGCTGGGGGAACGCTTTGGCGGCCTGATCGGGCCGCCGCCGGGCGCCGAGTTCGATCTGGAATCCAGGCCGATCCTGGACCCGGGAGCCGGGCCGGGCAGGGACCCGTCCGTGATCAGGGGTCTGGCCTGGACGGTCCCTGCGGCCGTCATCGACGACCCGCGTGCGTCCCGCGCCTGGATCGAGCGGCGGGTCTCGGCGTCACCCGCTGGGCTGATCCTGGCGCTGCTCGGGCCTTGCCCGGCGGCGGTGGTCGAGCGATGGCAGACACTGGTGGAACTGATGGGATGTTAGCCTATGATAGCCATGGCCGGGCTCGGGACTTCGATGGTTGGCAGATCGTCACGCTTGAGTCGCAGCAACGCAGTCGCGCGCATATTCGGCTGTTCGTCAGCGTCTTAGCCACTTTCCTGAAAGACGGCAGGGCATCCCTGGCCTATGGTGGAACACCGCGTTCGGTGGTTCTGACTTATCTGCCTGGCGATGGACCAAGAGTCCCGCATCTCGGTGAATACGGAAGTCAATACAAATCGCTGGGGCGCTATATCTTCTCGCTTCGCGCTTGATGGTTCTCAGCCCGTTACGCGGGCCTTGAGCGTCAGTCGACCCCGAGGATCCACCCTTCGATGTCGGCCATGGCGCGCTGCGGCGGCGTCAGGGCGGGTGCGAGGGCGTCTTGCAGGCGGCCGTCCAGATCGGCCTGACGCAGCCAGGCGGCGACGCTCCAGGCGTCGTGCTGGTCCGGGGTGCGTCCGTCCGGAGGGAACAGACGCTTCCAGCGGGCGGGGTAGACCTCGGCCACCATCGAGCGTCCGGCCGGGACCTGCCAGCCGTCGAACGGCCAGCAGTGGATCCGGTCGCCCAGGTGCCGGCGCAGATAGAGCAGCCATGGCAGGCCGGCGTGGGTGGACTTGGCGACCGAACCTTGCACGTCGAAATGAAAGACCGACTTGGCCGCGCCCGCGCGTGTCTCGGTCAGGCGACGCCAGCGGGTGCTGCCCATCCGCGCGGCGCCATTGCCGGCGTTACCGTAGCGGACAAAATCCACGTAGATGTCGTCGTCGGTCGGCCAATGGCGCTGGAAATCGGCGAGGAAGGCCGGCCAATCGAAGGGCAGGTGGTGGGCCTCGAAATAGGCTAACGGAAACGAAAAGCCGTGGTCGATGCCGACCAGGGTGGGCTGGTCTTCGGCCAGACGGTCCACCAGCCATTCCGCGATCCCGCGCCGCGTCCAGTAGGTGCGCGGGCTGGGCGGCGGCAC
Source organism: Lamprocystis purpurea DSM 4197 (assembly GCF_000379525.1). Lineage (GTDB taxonomy): Bacteria > Pseudomonadota > Gammaproteobacteria > Chromatiales > Chromatiaceae > Thiodictyon > Thiodictyon purpureum. The sequence goes on from NZ_KB902491.1 coordinate 22,531, forward strand.
GACCTCCGCGGGCAGCGCTGCCCGATCCGCCTGGTAGACACGCAGCCCCTGGAGGCTGGACTTGGGCGTGGCGGCGCCCGAGTAGTCGATGCCGATATAGCGGGCGAAGGCCGGGTTGGCGTTGCTGTTCATACCGCAGGGATGATCTCATATCGAGGCGCCAAGCGCGCCGGATTTACGAGGAATCGACGTCGATCTCTCGGCTTTGGGCCGGGCGGCCCAGTCTGAGGCGCCGCCGTCCTCCGGCGCCGATCTGGCGTTGATCCTGGGGCCGTGCGATGATCACCATTGTGGGTACGACCCCGTTCGAGGGCCGGCCGGAGCCGCGGTGGGAACCGATGACAAGCACTCTCTTTCACGCCCTTGGGCTGCACATGCATCAGCCGCCGGGCAATCTGCGCCTGTTGATCGAAGCCAACCCCTGGGAGGCCGAGCAGATCATGCGCTGTTACGAGCGCCCGGTGCGCTACGCCGCGCGGTATCGCGACGTGGCCAGGCTGCACGTCGGTTTCTCCGGTGGGCTGCTGGATCAACTGCTGGACCAGCGGGTGGTCGATCTTTACCGCCACATCCTGGATATTCCCGCGATGCTCGATGGTTACGCCCAGGCGGACAACATCGAACTGATCGGCATGGGCCAGCATCATCCGATCTTTCCGCTCATCCCGCGGGAGGATTGGCCCGAGCAACTGGAACTGGGACGTGTCACCATGCAGCGCGCCTTCGGCCGCATGCCCCGCGGCTTCTGGCCGCCGGAGTTGGCCTTCACCATGGAGATGATCCCGGCCCTGGTCGAGGCGGGTTTCGACTATGTGGTGGCCGACGGTATCCATGTGCTGCCCGAGGACGGCATCAGCGATGTCTTCCGCCCTTACCTGGCCTGCCATGATGGCGTGTGTATCACCGTGGTGCCGCGGGATCGCGATGTGTCCGCCGCCCAGCACACCGGGCTCGATGCCACCTGGTTTCAGAACGAGGTGCGCTGGCGCACCGGGGGTTCGGCGCGCCCGCATGAGCCGCGGTTGGTCACCACCTGGTCCGATGGGGAGAACGGCAACTGGTTTCGTGAGCCCCACGAGGGATCCGGGTTTTTCGGCTATTTCTTCGCTCCTTACATGGAGCATTACCGTGGCGGAGAGTATCCGGTCAACCCCGTTTCACTGAGTGCCTATCTTGAACAGCATCCACCGCAGGCCTATGCCCAGGTGCAGACCGGCAGTTGGAATGTCGGCATGGGTTTCGTGCCGGATCTGTCCCAATGGGCCGGCAGCGCGGAGCAGAAAGCGGCGGTGGAGGAGGTCACTCGTTTGAGCGCGCGTTATTGGGACCTGCTCACGCGTCTGCATGCGACCCGGCGTGTCCATCATTGCTGGGAGGCGCTGGAACGTGCCCGCCGCCTGCTCCTGGAGGCCGAGACCAGTTGTTACTTTGTGTGGGGCGATTCCTGGATTCCGCTCCTGTATGAACGGACCGCGTCGGCGTTCAAAGACCTGGACACGGTCGCGGCGGCCCTGGATGCCGCGCTGAGCCCGCCGGTTTCCGGGAAGGGGCAGCCGGAACCCGAACAGATCGATCAGGCCGCCACCCCGAGCGTTCAGGCCGTGACCGAGTTGCCGTCCGAACCGCCGCTGGAGCTGCCGGGCGAGCAGCCGCCTGAGTTGCCGGGTGAGCTGCCGCCTGAACTGCCGGGCGAGCAGCCGCCTGAGATGCCGGGTGAACTGCCGCCTGAGCTGCCGGGCGGTCAGCCCACTGAGTTGCTGTCTGAACTGTTGCGTGTCCGGTCGCCTGATCTCGCGGAACCAGCGACCCATGTCGCCGAGGCCCGCCGCGCCGGCCCGCTGGAAGTCACGGCCACGACCAACCCGTTCGAAACGGCCGGGGATCCGCTGGATACCCTGCCGGACACGACTACCAATGCGACGCGTCCCGGTTCGCCGCCTGCCAGGGTGCATCCCGGCGGCGGGCGGACTGGACCCAAGCGGACACAGAGGCGCTGACAGGGTGAACCGTGCTTGACCGCGGAGGCACGCGGGCCGCGTCGCGCCCGGTGATCAGCAAGCGAATCCGGAGTGCTGCGCGACGGTCCAGGGGACCGGTATGAGCACGGAACGAGAGACCTCAGAACCAGGGTCGCCGCCCGCTCATCCGGGGTCGGACGGCTCCAGTCCGCCCGCTGCCGAGGACGATGTGACCGCCGAACTGGCGCCGCACTTTCCCGGCGAGGAGCGCGGCACTGGCGTGGTGCTCTATGGTGCCGCCCGCGGTGTTCTGCGGGTTCAGTGGCGCCTGGAACCCGACACGCTGGAGCAGGCGGTCGGCTCCTTTCCCGTGGCCGGCGCGCGCCCCACGCTGGTGCTGCGGCTGCGGCGCCTGCGGCCGGACGGCGGCTCGGATCAACTCGATGAGGTCCGGTTGGCAGCGGTCGCCCGGTCGGGAAGCGGGTTTCGCGAGTTCAGCGTGCCGCTTGACCACGGACGCTACCGCGCGGAACTTGGTCTGATCAATAGGGATGGCGGGTGGCTGATGCTGGCCCGCTCGAACGACCTGGACAATGTCGCCAAAGTCGGGGTCGATCTCACCCGCCTGGCCGCGGCGCCCGCCACGCCGTTATCCCCGAACGCCCAGGACACGGCCGAATCAGTCGGGGCACCGGCCGACCAGCGGCCGACTGACGCGCGGCCCGTGCCGATCTTTCCGCTCGCACTGCGCCTGATTGCGGAGCACACCGGCGATTTGCCGCCGGGCGCCGGTTCAATCCCGCCGACCGCGCCCGCCAGTCCGGCACCGGTCGCGCTGCTCGCTCCCGGCATGCCGACCGCGTCCGCCGGCGCGCCCGGGGATGATGTGACCCTTGCGGTCATGCTGGACTCTGTCGCCCAAGGGTTGCCGGTGCAGCAGGAAGTACGAGCGCCGGACGCGGACGGGGGGCGGGCGGATTCACCGGAGTATCCGCCGTTGCCGGTCCGCCCGGTGTTTCCGGAGTTGCTGACCGCGGCGGAACCTGCGGCGGCCGAGTCGGTAACCTATGGACCGATCCCACCCTTGTCCTACGGCCAGGAACCGGTCCGGTCCATGGGGGTTCAGATCCTGGCGGAACTGCGGATCAGCGGTCAGGCGGCACCCGGCACCGAGATCGATCTGTTCGGTCATCCCTATCGGGTGGGGCCCGGCGGTCGGTTCCAACTGGTCGTGCTGGTGGATGATCCCGAACTGCTGCGCCGGGCACTGGCACTGCATCCGCCACCGGAGCTGCGCGAGAAGCGTGAAGACTGAGCCCCAGGGGGCGTCGGTCGCGACCCGTCGGCGGTTATACTTCCACCCTCGCATCCCTGGCCGCGTTCCGGACTTGCCGTCCGCCCAGCAGCCCCAGGGAGCGCATCAACGAGTGGCGACGCGGAGCGCTGCCGACACACGAGCGAATCTAGGGGGTAGGGCTCATGTACATCGCGATGGTCAGCGCCGAGTGCGCGCCGATTGCCAAGGCCGGCGGTCTTGGGGACTTCGTCCAGGGCCTGGCGCGGGAACTCGCCATCCGCGGCAACCAGGTCGAGATCTTCCTCCCCAAGTACGACGTGTTGCGTTTTGATCGAATCTGGAACCTCACCAAGTGTCATCGGGATCTGTGGGTGCCCTATTACGACCAATGGGTTCACTGCGACGTCGAATGTGGCGAGGTCGACGGACTCAAGTGCTATTTCATCGACGAGCATGCCCGCGAGAACTTCTTTCGGCGCGGCAAGATCTATGGCGAGCCGGATGATCCCAACCGCTTCGCTTTTTATTGCCGCGCGGTACTGGAGTTCATGTACAAGTCCGGCCGGCATCCGGATGTCATCCATTGCAATGACTGGCAGACCGGTCTGGTGCCGGTCCTCCTGTATGAGATTTATCAGGCGCTGGGGATGACCCATTCGCGGGTCTGCTACACGCTCCATAACATGGGCCATCAGGGCGTGGTGGGCGAGCACGTGCTGCGTCAGGTCGGCCTGCGGCCCGATCGCCTATTGGTCATGGAGCGGCTGCTCGACCCGGTCAGTCACCGCGCGGGCAACCTGATGAAGGGCGGGATCGTCTTCTCCAACTTCGTCACCACGGTGTCGCCCCGCTATGCCTGGGAGATCCAGCATACCGATCAGGGGATGGGCTTGCAGGGGGTGCTGCAGTACTATGACCGGAAATTCGGCGGCGTCCTGAACGGCATCGATTATTCGGTGTGGAATCCGGAGCTGGATACCCATCTGCCCAAGCCCTATGGCCCCGACAGTCTGCCCAATAAGGCGGCAAGCAAGCGCGCCCTGCGCGAACGGGTCGGGCTGGAAGACGTGTTCAAGCCGATCATCTCGGTGGTCAGTCGGCTGGATCGGCAGAAGGGCGTGGACCTGATCCGTCACGCCATCTATCACACGCTGAAAAGCGGCTGTCAGTTCGTGCTCCTCGGCTCAGCCCCGGAGCCGAAAGTCAATGAGCTGTTCTGGGGCATCAAGCACGAGATGGACGCCAATCCCGATTGCCATCTGGAATTGACCTATAACGAAGAGCTGTCGCACCTGATCTATGGCGGGGCCGACATGATCCTGATTCCCAGCGTCTATGAGCCCTGCGGTTTGACGCAGATGATCGCCATGAAATACGGCGTGGTGCCGATCGTGCGGCGGGTCGGCGGGTTGGCGGATACGGTCTTCGACGCCAACTATTCGGACAAGCCGTTCGAGGAGCGCAACGGCTACCTGTTCGACGAGCTCACGCCGGCCAGTCTGGAAGCCGCGATGGACCGCGCCATCGGGCTCTGGTTCCGCTTCCCGGAATATTTCAGACAGTTGCGGACCAACGGCATGCGCGCCGACAACTCCTGGAACAAGCCGGGCCAGCAGTATCTCGATATCTATCATCACCTGCGTGGGTGAGGGCCGCTGCGATGCCGCCGACCGCGACCGATCAACTGCCGCATGCGCTCTATCGGGCCGCGCAGGTCCGGGCACTGGACCGTGCGGCCATCGAGACGCATGGCATTCCGGGAATCGTGTTGATGACCCGCGCCGGGGCCGCGGCCTACGATCTGCTGCGCGCCCGCTGGCCGGCGGCCGAGCGTGTCACCGTGCTGGCCGGGCTGGGCAACAATGGCGGCGATGGCTACGTGGTCGCCCGCCTGGCCCGGGCGGACGGCCTTCAGGTGCAGGTCTTGCTGGTCGGCGATGCGGAACGGGTCGGCGGCGATGCGGCACTGGCCTTGGCGGCCTATCGTGCGTCCGGCGGTGAGGTCGAACCATTCGGCGGCTTGCCGCGCCGGCCCGGCGTCATCGTCGATGCGCTGTTCGGCATCGGGCTCGATCGACCGGTGAGCGGTCTCGCGGCCCAGGCCATCGCGTCGGTCAATGGCGCGGGCGCCCCGGTGCTGGCGATCGACCTGCCCTCGGGGTTGGCCGCGGACACCGGCGCCGTGCTGGGAATCGCCGTGCAGGCCGACGCCACCCTCAGTTTCATCGGTCTGAAGCAGGGGCTCTTCACCGGTGCCGGCCCGGACCACTGCGGCGCCATTTACTTCAGCACGCTGGACGTGCCCCCGCTGGTCTATTCCCAGCAGATCCTCGCGGCCCGGCGGGTCGACTGGGCACAGCAGTCCACCCGCCTGGGCCGGCGTCGCCGCAGTGCGCATAAGGGCGACTTTGGTCATGTGCTGGTGGTCGGCGGAGCGCCTGGCATGTCCGGCGCGGCGCGGTTGGCGGGCGAGGGCGCGCTGCGCGCCGGGGCCGGATTGGTCACGATCGCCACCCATCCGGCCCATGCCGAGTTGCTCAATCTGACCCGGCCGGAACTCATGGTCAGCGCGGTCGCGGACCGACGGACACTGGATCGGTTGATCGAGCGGGCCGACGTCATCGCCATCGGTCCCGGTCTGGGGCGCGGGCCCTGGGGGCGGGCACTCTGGCAGCGGGTCCGCGGCTGCGGCAAACCGCTGGTGGTCGACGCCGATGCGCTGAACCTCCTGGCCGAGCAGCCCGGCGCCGGTCCGGACTGGGTGCTGACCCCGCATCCGGGGGAGGCCGGGCGGCTGCTCGGATCGAGCACGGCGCAGATCGGCCAGGACCGCTTTTCGGCGGTGGCTATGCTGCGACAACGCTACGGCGGAGTCGCGGTCCTGAAGGGGGCCGGGACTCTGATTCAGGGCCAATCGCAGCGTCCACCGGCTCTGTGTTCAGACGGCAATCCGGGCATGGCCACCGCGGGTGCGGGCGACGTGCTGACCGGGGTCATCGCCGCGTTGCGCGCCCAGGGTCTGGACGCGGAAGCAGCAGCCGCCGCCGGTGTCTGTCTGCACGCGGCGGCGGGCGACCATGCGGCACGGGACGGCGAAAAGGGTCTGCTCGCCGGTGACATCCTGGCGGCCCTGCGGCCGGTCGCCAATGGCGTACTCAAGCGTCCTTGAGTAACGAGTCAAGAACAGGCTAACCAACGAATACAATCGTTGTCGTTGTCGTAATCGAAGAAGCGATTTAACTTGGGCATCCTCGCGGGTATCATCACCTCGATTACGATTACGAATACGATTACGACAACGACAACGACCGAGACGCCAAAGGCGTTCCGTAACAGATGAACACAGATGATCACGGGTCGATCGAGATCCGGCTGCCCGACGCCGAGTCGCAGACCGCGTTTGGCACGGCCCTGGCCGCGCACTTGCCCGAACAACTGGTGATCTATCTGCGCGGCGATCTGGGGACCGGCAAGACCACCCTGGCGCGCGGCATCCTGCGCGGCCTGGGCCACCGTGGAGCCGCGCGCAGCCCCACCTATACCTTGATCGAACCCTATGAAATCGGCGCTATACGGGTCTTTCACCTGGATCTGTATCGCCTGGCCGACCCCGAGGAACTGGAATATCTGGGGCTGCGCGATCTGCTTGCAGAGACGGCGCTCTGGCTGGTGGAATGGCCCGAGCGCGGTGCCGGACTCCTGCCCGCGCCCGATCTGACGATCGCCATCGACTATCTTGATGAGGGTCGACGGCTGCACCTGACGGCTCAAGGCCCGGCGGCGGGCGGCATGATCGAGGTGCTGCGGTCCGGCGCAGGGGTGCTTTAAACCTGAAACACGCAGTCAGCCTCCTTATCATTCGTTAACGGCCTGCGGAGACTTAGATCATGACCGATGTCGATCCATCTCAGGTGCTCGAATGCGAACGGGAGCGGTTGGCCAACTCGGGGCTCATCCAATCCTATGGTGTGCTGCTGTTCATGGACAAGCAGTCCGGTGCGTTCCGCTATGTCAGCGCCAACGCCGCGTCACTGCTCGGTGAAGACCCGCAGACCCTGCTGGGTCAGGATGGCAGGGATTGGTTGGATCGCTATCTGCCGGAGTTGGTGGACTTGCCGACCAGTGCTGGCAAGCGTATCCACCTGCTCGGGGCACTGGACCTGGGCTGCGGCGAACTCGATGTGCTGATCTCCCCGACCAGCGCCGGCTGGCACCTGGAGTTCGAACCCACGATTCCGGATGAGAGCGACCCCAGCGCGCACCGACTCTTAGCGCTCCGACCGCCGATCGATACCGAAAAACTCCGGCAACTGCAGCAAAGTCTGGTGGAGGTGGTGAGTGCGGTGACGGGTTACGACCGGGTGATGCTCTACCAGTTTCATCCCGATTGGTCGGGTGAGGTGCTCGCCGAAACAGTGCGGCTGTCCACGGGCACCTATCTGGGACTGCGCTTCCCCGCGTCGGACATCCCCGCCATCGCCCGGGGGCTCTATGCCCAGACACCCTATCGACACATTCCGGACGCGGCGGCGGCCCCGATCGCCCTGGTGAGCCGCAACGGCGACGCGACCGCGCTCGAACAGACCTGGTCGGACCTGCGTTCGGTCTCGGCGGTACACGCTCAGTATCTCCACAATATGAATGTGCGCTCGTCATTCTCCGTGTCCATCAGTGTGGAAGGCAAGCTGTGGGGGCTGATTGCCTGCCATCATCCTGAGCCGAAACTCATTTCGCTGCAGCGCCGCCAGCGCTGCAAAGAACTCGCCGCGGAATTCGTCGAGTCGCTGCAGACCGTCCGCAAGACGGCCCGGCGGGCGATCTATGAAGCGCTGACCGCCTGTCTGGCACCGATCAAGGCCAATGTGGCCCTGGGGATGGCGCTGCCGGAGGCCGTCGCACGCGAATTCCCCACGCTCGCCCAAGTGTTCGGCGCGCCCAGCGGCGCCCTCTTTATCGACAACGCGCCCTCCCTGTTCGGCGAGCCGCAAGATCCTGGGACAGTGCAGGCCCTGCACCAGTGGTGCCTGCGCAATCAGGGCGAGGCCGTCTTCGCACTGGATCACTTGCCCGAGGCCCTGGTCCAGGCGCTTCAGCCCGGCGGCGACCAGGTGCATGGGGTCTTGTCCGTCAGTCTGCGGGCCAAGCGCCTCGGCAATGTGCCGGTCAACATCTACCTGCTGCGCCCCGAGGAGGCCGGAGAAATCGCCTGGGCCGGCAATCCCGAAAAGCCCCTGGAGTTGACACCCGACGGGCAACGCCTGTCTCCGCGCCATTCATTCGAGAAATGGGTGCAGGTGCGCCACGGCTATTCCAGGGCTTGGGATGAGGAGAGTCTGTTTGCGGCCACGCAATTGCGCGAACAGCTCCTGACCTGGCTTTAGGCGATTGTCGGAACAGCACGTCGCCGTCGCCATTCAGCCATTCGATTTAAGGAACCGTTCACAACTCGTCAAGGAGCACCCCCCTTGCCAACCGCCGACTGGGTCAACCCGTCCCTGGAATTGCTGGCGCCTCATCTTGGCAGCGTCATTTGCTATCGGGTGTCGACCATTGAGGGTTGCCCGGAGCAGCGGGTCTGTGGTGATACGCAAGGTCTGCTGGGGCATGCCCTTGATGCCTTCACGGGTGAGTAAGCGCTCAGCCTTGATGACTTGGTGTTGCCCGCGGACCGGCTGCGGATCAAGCGCGAACGCGAAAATCAGATCCACCGCGGTGACGGTTACACCGTTGCGTACCGTCTGTTGCGGCCCGACGGTGCCGAGGTCTGGGTGCGGGATGCCGGGCGGGTGTTGCGTGAAGGGGGCCTGTCTGTCGCCCGCGAGGGGTTGATCGCCGATATCACGGAGCAACGCCGGACCAACCAGCGCCTGGCCAAGTTGCAGCAGGAAGTGGACAGCAGCCGCGGCCTCCTGCACTCCATCACCGAGGCCATGGAGTCCCATGTCCTAGTGCTCGATGGCGACGCGCAGATCCTGATGGTCAACAACGCCTGGCTCGATTATGAGTTGGCTCGCGGCCACGCCAGGACCACCCCGGCGGCCTGGCAAGGCCTCATTTTTCACGGCATCGTCGCCGCGGACCAGGATACCGCCCTGGGTGGCAGCGCCTTTTCGGCGGGGGTGCGTGAGGTCTTGGCGGGCGAGCGCAGCCAGTTCCAGATCGAGGTCGCTGCCGAGCTGGCGTGGGACACGCACTGGTTCCATCTGGTCGCGACCCGCCTGCAAGGGGATTTCCAGGGGGCGCTGATCGTCCGCCAGAACGTCACCGCGCTCAAGCGGGCCGAGCTGGCGCTCCTGGAGCAGCGCACCTTCCTCAACAGCATCCTCGACTCCTCGCGCCATCTCGGTATCTTCGCCATCGACGGCGAGCATCGCATCGCTTTTTTCAACCCCGCGGCAGAGTCTATCTTCGGCCTGGGCAAACAGGAGGCCATCGGCCGGCCGCTGGAGGTGCTGCGGGAGGCCTTGGGTCTGGACCCCGAGCACCTTCGTCAGGGCCTGCAGGCTGTCCATGACGGCCGGGAATACGTCTTCGAGGCGACCGCGTTCAAGGGGCTGCCGGACCAGGTCTTCGAGATCCGGATCACGCCGGTGTGTGCACCCAACGGCGACTGGTTGGGTAGCGTTGTGCTGACGCGAGATATTACCGAGCAGCGGGCCTATGCGCTGCGCATGCAGCGGCTCAACGAGGAACTGGAGGAACGCGTCCGCCACCGGACCCGCGACCTCGAATACAGCCGGGTGAGCCTGGAAAGTGCGCAACGTATCGCTTCCGTCGGCAGTTGGGACTGGGATTTGATGACCGATGCGGTGAGCTGGTCGCCGCAGATGTTCAGCATTTTCGGCCTCCGGCCGGAGACCTTCGTCCCGACCAAGGACACGATCATTGCGCTCGCCCATCCTGACGACCGCGCGGCGCTGCAGGCGGTGATTCAAGACCTGGCGGCACACCCCGACAAGCTTTACGAGATTCAATATCGGATCATTCGCTTCGAGCACGAGGAGCGGGTCCTGATGGCGCTGGGCCAGATGTTCCACGACGAGGACGGCCGGCCGGCACGGCTGGTGGGGACCATCCAGGACATTACCGATCGGGTCCGGCTGATGGCTGAACTGGTGCGGGCCAAGGAGGCGGCGGAGCAGGCCAGTCAGGCGAAATCGGTGTTTCTGGCCAACATGAGCCACGAGATCCGGACCCCGATGAACGCGATCATGGGGATGACCGAGCTGGTCATGGAGACGCAACTCGACGATCAGCAGTATAAGCTGCTGCGCTCGGTGTCAACGGCGGCGAAGTCGCTGATGACGATTCTCAATGATATTCTCGACGTATCCAAGCTCGAATCCGGCAGGATGGAACTCGAGGTCATCCCCTTCAGCATCCTGGCGCTGGCGACCAGCGTTGCGGAATTGGTTGAAATCAACGCGACACGCAAGGGACTGGAGGTCTTTGTGCGCGTGGACGACCGACTCCCGCCGTGTAGCCTGGGGGATCCGACCAAGCTGCGGCAGGTGCTCATCAATCTGATGGGTAACGCGGTCAAATTCACCCCCGTCGGCAGTGTCACACTCGACATCAAGCCCGGCCCGAACAATGACGACGTTCATTTCTGCGTGATCGACACTGGTATCGGCATCGCGCCGTCCAACCTGGCCCGGGTCTTCGAGCGCTTTTCCCAAGCAGATCAATCGACAACCCGCATATTCGGCGGTACCGGCCTGGGGACCACCATTTGTTACGGGATCGTCGAGGAAATGGGGGGGCGCATCTGGGCGGAAAGCGCGGAGGGCATCGGCAGCACCTTTCAGTTCGTCGTCGCATTACCCCCGGCCCCGGGAGTCACCGACTGCAGCAGTCAGGACGACCGGCGGCTGAAGACCGATCGCTGGACGCGTCCGCTCAAGATTCTGCTCGTCGAAGACATCCAGCTCAATCAGGAACTGGTGGTGATGCGCATGACTCAGCGTCATCATCTGATCACCATTGCCGAAAATGGCCGCGAGGCGGTCGACAAGTTTGACCAGGAGCCGTTCGATCTCGTGTTGATGGACGCTCACATGCCGGTGATGAACGGCTTCGATGCGATTCGCGCCATCCGTGCACGCGAACGCGGGACTGAGGGACATATCCCCATCATCATGCTCACCGCCAGTGTTCTGGAAAGCGATCAACAGCTCTGTTTTGACGCGGGCGCTGATGACTTTGTTCCTAAACCGATCAACTTTGACCACCTATATCAGAAAATCGCCCGGCATTTCCCTTCGTTCTCACAGGTGCCGAGCATCACGGACACGTATAGCGAGCGCCTTGAAGGTTTGGGTCTGCGAATGATCGATGTGCGTGCCGGATTGGAGTTGTGGAAAGACCCGACCGTTTACCGCAAGTCGCTCATGAAGTTGGGTACCGACTTCGCCGATGCCCATGCGCGGCTGGTCAAGCTGGTGGCGGCTGAGCAATACGAGGATGCGAAACACCTCCTGCATACGCTCAAAGGGGTCACGGCGAATCTCGGTGTGCGCGAAGTGCCCGTCATCAGCAATGACATCGAGGTAAGAATCAAAGCGGGGAATTACGCGTTTTCCGCGTTACTGGAGCAATTGCGCTCGACCATGGACCGGTTGCAGGCGGATTTGCGAGTCCTCGCAGAGGCGGAGGCCGCGGCGGACAACCATCCCGCGGGTGTCAAGCCCATGAATGCCGCGCGCGTCATCGCGCTGCTCGATGCCTTGATCCTGGCGCTCGAAAAAGCCGAATTCGATGATGATGCCGTCAATGGGCTACGCGAAGCCCTTGACCCGGAGATCTTCGAGCCGTTGGAGGAGTTGTTGGATCGCTTCGAGTTTGCGCAAGCCGGCGACTGCGCCATGCAACTGAAGTCAAGCATTCTGGAGTGCAGTGCAAGCGATGAGTAAGCAAAAGATACTGGTCGTGGATGATGAGCCGGGAAACCTGAGTTTGCTCAGGCAAATCCTCAAGCACGAATATGATCTGGCGTTTGCCAAGTCCGGGGCGGACGCGTTGGACAATGTCTTCAAGCTAAAGCCCGATCTGGTGCTGCTGGACGTGATGATGCCGGGCATGGATGGTTACGCCGTGTGCGAGCGCATCAAGGAGGACCCCCGTTCCAGCGACATTCCAGTCATCTTTTGCACGGCGATGAGCGACGAGGTCGACGAGGTCAAGGGGTTCAGTTTGGGGGCCGCGGACTACATCACCAAGCCCGTGCGTCCGGCGGTGGTCCTGGCCCGCGTCAAGACCCAACTCGCCCTGAGCGATCAGAATCGCGCCTTCCAAAATAAAATCAATGTGATCCATGCGGATCTGCTGGCGTCGCGGCTCACGGCACTGCAGATGCTTGGGCGCGCGGCCGAATTCAAGGACAACGAGACCGGCCGGCACGTGATTCGGATGTCTCATTACGCGCAACTGTTGGCGCGCGCCAGCGGTTGGCAAGAAGAAGAATGCGATATCCTGCTCAATGCGGCGCCCATGCATGACATCGGCAAGATTGGCACGCCGGATCACATCCTGCGCAAGCCGGGTCAGCTCACCGCTGAAGAGATGTTGATCATGAGGCAGCACTGTGCCTCAGGCGCCAAGATCATCGGAGAGTGCGAGGGGGAGTCGAAGCTGTTCGAAATGGCAAGAATCATCGCCTTGACCCACCATGAGAAGTGGGATGGTTCAGGCTATCCGGCGGGTTTGTGCGGTGAGGACATTCCCATCGCAGGACGGATCGTCGCCGTGGCCGACGTCTTCGACGCATTGACCTCCCGGCGTCCCTACAAGGAGTCCTGGCCGGTGGAGCAAACGGTCGATTATCTGAAGGATCAAGCCGGCAAGCATTTTGACCCCACGCTGATTGCTGTATTACTCGAGCTATTGCCGCAGGCCCGCGCGGTGATGCAGAAGTGGCAGGACCAATGATTGAGTGCTCCGGGGAGCAGGCTTACTTCGGAAGCGGCAGCAGCCGCGGCTCGGCACGGATGTCGAAGTCCCGGCCCCAGGCGTTCACCGCCTCGACGAACCAACGGTCATCCCGTGGATGGGATCGAATCACATCGTGTTCGACGAAGAAGCTGCCATCCTCATGAAACACCAGCCCGCCGAGTTTCTGACCCCGTGGGTCCCGCCATTCGCCGACCAGGCTGTGCTCTCCCGAGGCGGGGTCCCGCTCCAGTCGGTAGCCGACCTTCGCCGGGTCGGCGATGGTGATCGTGCCGGGGATGAAGCCGAGTTTGTCCAATTCAGCCAGCAGGGCCGCATGGATCGCTTGAGCCAGTGGATCGATTTGATCGTAGCGTGCTTGGGCCTGGGTCATCGTGGACAATTCTCGTGGTATCGCTTAGGCCGCGATTGACGCGGGCTCGTGGGTGAGGCACTTCTTGGGACAGACCCGCGCGCAGGCCTCACAGCCGATACAGTCCAGCAGGTCCTTGAGGTTCATGACCATGCCCGGCACTTCGTCGAATTCGTCATCATCGCCGTCATCCGCCTCCATCTCTTCAAGATCCAAGTCGTCCCGATCGACCAGTTCGAAGACGTCGCGCGGGCAGACTTTGTAACAGCGGCCGCAGCCGATGCAGCGGGTTTGGTTGATGTTGGTGACGAAGGCGGGGGTCCAGGCGATGCCGCCGCGGGTGATTCCGGTAATGGTGCTCATACTGGTAAACTCTTGATACGTCTAATTCATGCGTCGGCCGTCGTGGCGGCTTTCAAGCGCGCTTCGGCATCGGCCCAGGCGCGACACGCGTCATAGGTGGCTTGGGCGATGCCGGGGATCTCGTCATAGGCGGCCGGCAGGCGTTCCTCCACCAGATCGTGCAGTTCGCCGGCCCGTTCGCTGGCAATCCGCTTCGCCTTCTTGACGGCTTTCTCCAGTTCGCCGATGGTTGCTTCAGTCATGCAGTGTCTCCCATCCCGAGCCGCCGCCTAAAGCCCGGCGACCTTCGGGTATTCGCCGATCATGTTCAGGGCCACGGACAGGATCTTGTCGGCCTCATCCTTCATCTTGGAGAGCGATGGGAAACCGAAACGGTGCACATCGCGCAAGGTCCGATCCATGACGACCAGCCGGCCGACGGTGATCAGTGCCCGGCCGAACCCCTCATGGGTGAGGTTCAGCATGGGCACGGCCATGAGTCCGCATTCCTTCTCGATCATCGCGGAGATCGCGTTGTAGAACGCCTTGACCCGCGCCAGCACGATTTCGTCCGGGTCGCCGATGATGGGGATCTCGCGCTTCTTTTCCTTGGTGAGGACGAAGGGCTCCAGGATGCGCTCCACCGGCCAACTGTCGAAGGTGCCGTAGCTGTCGATGGCCCGCATCTGGCGCACCATCTCCACGGCAAAGTCGGTCTTCAGGACCGGGTCGTTCTCCGTCACTGCGGCAACTGCCACGCTCATTGGTTGGCCTCGCGTCTTTTGTTGAGTTTGAAATCTGTTGAAAACGAATGCGTGATGTCCGGGCAGCGGACGGGCCTCGATCAAGATTCCGGCCACTTGGGCTCGCCGGGTGCGTAGTCAGGCCATCCTGGCCTGACACCGTCAGGGCTGGAAGCCCTGACTACGCACGCCGCTGGCCGGGATTACGATCAAGGCCAGCGGCCCGACCCATGACTTACTCGCTCCAGCCCTCCGACTCCATCGCATCGAAGCGCTGCTCATCGCGCGGCCGCTGCCGTGCCTCGAGCGCCCGCGCCAACCAGGACGAAGGTCCGGCCCGCAGTTCTTCCTGGAGGGTCTCGATCAGGTCGCTCACCCTGGCGTCGGGAGTGACCTTGATCGGCTGTATCCCTCTGGCCCTTAACTGATTCACCGCCGACGACCCGACTGCCTGGCAGTAGATGGCGATGCAGCCATCCAATGCGGTGAACTTCGCGGCCAGCTTATCCTCGTTGCCGTCCATGACCATCCGATCGAATTGAGTGACTTCCACCAAGTGAGAGCTGTCGGGGTCAATGGCATAGACCGCAAAGGACACGGCCGCACCGAAGTGTTGATCGACATGACGCATATCGCCGGTGGCAAAGGCAACCTGGACTGTTGTCTTGTCATCCATCGTATTGGCCCCGTTAGTCACAATCTTGAGACGTCGTTCCACTGTCATTGCATTCGCCCTGGCTGCTGTGATCCCACCTGGACCTTGATCATCGTTCCGGCCCTCGGGTGGACAAGCGACAGCGCCGTCCACCCCGGCTGCGTCTGACTAATGCGTGTGTTGCCGCGGCTCGTCCGGCCGTGGCGACAGGCGGGAGTAATAGGGATGGATCTCACCGCGCTCCAACGTCAACAGCAGGTTGGCCAGGTCGAACAATGCGGTACGCGCACCCTGATAGCCGATCCAGGTCCGCTGATAGCCGCCGACCCGGTCGTATTGGGGAAAGCCGGCACGCAGGAGCGGGATATCCAGGCGCTGCGCCGTGTGCACCGCATGGGAACTGCCGATCAGGATTTCAGCTTCGCGTTCGCGGGCCATCGACTCCAAATCTTCCAGATCGCCGATGGCCACCCGGTCGCAGCACACGTGTTCCAATGCCGGAGCCGTGGCCGGGGCCACCACCGCAACGGTCTCGGCCCCGACGCCCGCAAGGAATTGGCTGAACCCGATCAGCAGATCCGCGTCCGCGGCGATGGCGACACGGGTCAGCCCGAGCATGAAATGACAGTCGAGCATGGCGTCCTGGAGTTGCGCACGCTGCCGCTCGACACGCTCCGGTACCGGATTGCCTGAAATCGCGATCAGGGTCTGCACCAGCGCATCGACGGCAGTCAGACCCATCAGGTGCTGGAAGCGATGCTCGGGGACCCCGGTGCGGGCTTTCAGCAGGTCCGCCGCCGCGTCCATCGAGGCGCCGATCACCAGCGTCGCCGCCGCGTCGCCCAGGGTCGCCAGCTCGTTCACCAAGGCGCCGCCGATGGTGAGCGGATTGAACTCCTCTTCCGGCAGGTGCCCGTCGAGCGAATCGGAGAGGTCCGGCAGGACGACCGGACGCAGCCCGAAGGATTCGATCAGCTCTTTCAGATGTTCCAGATCGCCTGGTGTCAGGGCGGAGCCGGCCAGCACATTGACCTGGCGGCGCCGCCGGCCGGGCTTGGTGCCGGCGGTCGCGGCGTCCGGCACCAGGTCGTCGATGATGGCGCGCACGGCCAGTGCGAATCCGGATTCCATACAGCCGGTGAAGTCCGGCGTGGAGACCGCCACGATCGGAATCGCATCGTACTGCGGGTACTTGGCGCGAAACTCGCGCACGGCCATGTGGATGTCCGTTCCCTGAGTCTCCGCCAATCCGGTGGTCGGCACCCCGATCAGGTCCGGCTGGCTCTTTTCGCACAGGACCCGCAATCCCTCCACCACGTTCTCGTTGGCGCCCATGATGGCGCTCACCTGCTCCATGGCGGTGGACTGGATCGGAATCGGCTCACGGAAGTGACGCACGAAGAACACCTTGCCGAACGCCGTGCAGCCCTGTGAGCCGTGCAGCATCGGAATCGCCCGACGGAACCCCAGAAAGGCGAGGGCGGCGCCCAGGGTCGCGCTGGTCTTCAGCGGGTTGACCGAGAGTGCTTTGGTGCGCTTGAGGATTTCTGGTTTCATGACGTCAGGCACGGGCCACCTCCGCGGCGGATGCGTCGTCCGCATCCGCGATGATGGATTCGGCAGCGGTGTCGGCCGCGGCGTGGACAGCGGACCCGCCGATGGCCCAGGGCGCCGGTCGGCGTACCGCGTCCCAGATCGGGCTCTCGATCGTCAGGCAGAGCTGCTTCGCCAGTTCCAGCATGCCGACATAGCCCTCGTAGCCGAATTCACGCTCCTGATTGATATCGAGGAAGGGAATACGCGCCTTGAGCGCCGTGTAAAGATTGCGCCCGCCGGCGATGAGACAGTCGACTCGCTGTTCGTGCACGATCTTGATCAGGGCACGCGGGTTACCATCGTCGATCATCACCGCATCCTCGCCCATCAGGGCGCGGATGCGCGCCTTGTCCTCCTCCGTGGACTTCTTGGTGCCGGTCGCGACCACGCTCATGCCCAAATCCTGCAAGGCGGAGACGATGGACCAGGACTTGACCCCGCCGGTATAGAGCAGCACCCGCTTGCCCTTGAGCCGGGCGCGCCAGGGTTCGAGCCGCGCGTTGATGGCCGCTTCCTCGCGGGCGATCACCGCCTCGGTTCGTGCGGTCAGGTCGGGGTCCGCGATGATGCGTGCAAAGTCGCGCAAGGCCTGGGACACGTCCGCGACGCCGTAAAAACTGCCTTCGAACCAGGGCGTCCCGTAAGTCGCTTCGAGCTTGCGGGCGACGTTGATCATCGCCTTGGAGCAGACCATCATATTGACCTGCGAGCGGTGCATGGTCTGCACGTCCCGAAAGCGGGCATCTCCCGACAGGGTGCAGAGCACGCGCAGACCCAACTCATCGAAGAGCGGCAGCACATGCCATTGCTCGCCCGCGATGTTGTATTCACCGACCAGGGCGATGTCGTGCACCTTGAAGTCCGGACGCTCGATCCCCGCGGGCACCGGATCGGGCTCCCGGGTTCCGCAGACATACTTGACCATCGCCTCGCCGGCGATGCGGTTACCCAGGTTCTTGGTCCCATAGAAACCGGCCGCGTCCACCGGCACCACCGGCGTCCCCCAGCGGGCCTGGGCCTGCTTGCACACCGCTTCGATATCGTCGCCGATCATGGCCGGAATGCAGGTGTTGTAGACGAAGACCGCCGCCGGCCGATAGGAGTCGATGGCTTGTTTGATGGCATGGAACAGGCGCTTTTCGCCCCGGCCCATGATCACGTCCTGCTCAGTCAGATCCGTGGTCATGCCGATCTTGAACAACGTCGGGCCGGACGAGCGGGTGCCGCGGCTGTCCCAGGAACTCCCGGCACAGGCGATGGAGCCGTGCACGATATGCGCCACGTCGGCGATCGGCAACAGGGCGATCTGGGCGCCGTCGAAGGCGCAACCGCCCGCGGTGGCCCCCGGCTTGGGCTTCGAGCAGCCGGCCTTGGCTTTCTGATTGTGCGCGCAGGCCGGCTCGTCGAGCAGGGCGGCGATGTCTTTGCGATTCATGGACACTGCCGGTGTCTCCGGTGTGGGGTGTCTTAAGTTTGCGATAGCTCATGCAGACTTTGTGCCAATATATAAATGATTGTCTTATATGAGGCGTCTGCGCGATGGGGTCTGTCGTGTCTGCGACAAAAGCGGGGTGGTGGAGGATCGGTTACAGTGGGCGCGAGCGGCGTGCGCACCAGTCATCAGGTTGCAGCCGCAAAGCTGCCCGGCAAGTGCGGCTTACGCTAAGGATTTTGTCCTAAAATAGGTGGCGCAGGTGACTGCCGGCACTCGATACAGGCGTCTAGACATGACATCAGAACCTGGATCCCGTTTCCTGGCGACAGCGATTCCCGGTCCACATTGGCGCGGTTCTCGGTAGTTGGTCTTGTCTCACCCCATGCCCCTTGTTCACACTCCACTGATGCTTACTTGGGCTTTGGTTCCGGGGCAGGGCGGACTTGATGGTGATCCGGTGGTCGGCACGGTACCGCCGGAAGTTGCAACCGTGTTGACGCGCTGGCTCCAGCCGGACCCCAATCAGCAGGATAGTACCGAGTACCTGGGCTGGGCATGTCTCCCCGCTGGGGACTATTACTGGGTGGGGTGTTGCCAAGGCGCTGGTGGATCACTGGAGAAGGGTGTAACCGTGAACGTTGCGGGTTGGCCCCTCGACGGCTGCGATGAGACCTTCGATCCTGGTGCCTGCTTGGGCAATCGAGTCGCCGTTACTTCCGGTTCACCCGCGAGGGTCGACTGTGAAAGGCCGCCGGTCGCCTCGGACGAACCTTTGCGTAACCTGGCGGTGGAGTTGCTCACGCATCTTGTCGATGGCATGGTCCGGGGTTGCCCCGTATTGGTGGCCACGACAAAGGAGTTGCTCTGCCTGGGCCCCAGCCTCGATTTCTTGGTGACCGCAGCCGCCTTTGCCAGGGCGGGGCTTCCGACCCGGTTGCGGCAGCGTTGCCGGGTGCGCATCCCGAGTCAAAATCCCGGACGGTTTCTCGGTGCGGAAGGGGCCGACCTTCTGGTGATCCCAACCGATCAGACCGAGCCAGCCCTGATCGCTTGTCGGGACGCGACGATCCTGGATCGTCGCGGGGTTCGCCAGGTGGGGAGCGAACCTGCCCCGACGGCGCGGGCCTATGCCCTCGCGGTGTGGGAGGAAGCGACCCGTTTTCCCCAAGGCTTAACCGCCTTCGGCGCGCGCTTCGACCGGCTATGGGACGGCGCCTGGCCGCTGCCCCAGTCACTGGTCGACCTGATCCCGACCGTCTTCAAGCTCGGTGTAGCACTGCACGGGAGCCCTCAGCAGCGCGCCAATCTCTTTGCCAACCACCTAATCGAGAGAGCCAAGAACGCCGAACTGCCCTGGCGGCTGCTGATCTCGGACGACGAGTGGCGGACTTTCCCGGAGGACCGTTTGACGGCCTATCTCCTGCGCGAGCCCGGCGGGCTGACCGCTGGCGAGTTGGCGCTGCAACGCGCGATCGAAGGGACCTTCGGCGTCGGTGGGGTTCGCATCGATTCAGGTGTCCACTCCTGGTGGGACCGCGAGGACGCGGCTAAACGCTCTCGTCTTTTGACGTTGGCAAGAAGTACACCGACCCTGATTTCACCCACCCTCATGGCCAGCCTGTTCGGCGGCCTGAGCTTGGCCACCTTGCTTGGCGACGGCCCCGTCTCGGGGCTCCTCGCGGCGGAGCTCGACGCCGGTACCCTGGGGCGCCGCGCGACAGAGGCGGCGACCTTGACCTTCTTAGCCGCGGATGCCGCAGTGACCGGGATCCTGTGTCGGGCCGCACGTCGCGGGCTCCTCGATCTCTCCTGGATTGCCCGCGTCATCGAGCACGGGGAACCGGCGACCATGAGCCAGGTGCTCCTGGGCCTGGCTTCTTACCCGGAAGAATCTGCTTCATGGGGTGAAACCACGGAGCGATTGATCGCCGCGGTGCGGGGCTTACCGCAGGTGGATGGGGCCACAGTGCTGACCCTGGCCCGCATCGCTGAAGGAATCGACCCGGCGGTACACCCCGGGGTCTATTTTGGCCTGTTGGACCTGGTCTGCGCGGCCGAGCCCGCGCCGGGCGCCCTGTCCAGCCCACTCCTGGAGCGACTGTGGCCGCTCCTGGATGTGATTGGTGATCCCGTGGCCAGGCGCCGGGTCGCGGCGGAACTGCTCGGGGGGCACTGGACCTGCCCCGGCCCCGGTTTACTGATCGACACCAGCGGCACTCTGCGGCCGGCCTGGCTTCACACCCTACCCGACCTACTTCTGGCCAGCCCGGAACTGATGGTCACTATGACCTTGAAGGAGTTGATCCGGATGCGGCCCGGCCGGAGGGGTGACCCCGCGCCCTGGGCAGCGGCCGTGACCAAGCGCTGGAGGGGCGACCCACCCACCGTCACCGATGCGCTAATCGCCGCCGACGCCTGGTACGACTGGCGACGGCACGCTGTCCTCGACCCGGGGGAGGGTCATCAGTCCGCCATGTCGTGGCTCGTCGCCCCCGCATGGGTCCATCACCGTGCGGCCGGCCCCGAGGGTTTACCGCCCCACTGGCACCGCGGTCATGGACGCGCTCCAGACCGCCGACCCCCCGAGTGCAACTGGGAAGCTTGGCGCCAGGTCATGATTGACCTGGATACCGGTCTCGCCGCGGTACACGTCCGATCGATCACGGCACCGCCGACCCATTGGCCTTGGATTTACTCAAGGGAGCAGGAACAGGTCGCTGACCTGGAGGCGCGATGTCTCGACACGGAAGGCCGGGACTGGCTGCGGCAGGCTGCCGCCAGGGACACCTGAAGCCACCGCGCCGGGGACGCAATTCCTCGCTGATGAGCGCAATGCTCTGGGCGCGGTTGCGGGTGTTCGGCGCGTATGCGGATGGTACCGGCCAACCGTGAAGTGACGGCGATGTGCCTGGTAGTCATGCGCGGGTCGTGATGGAATGATGTCTACCGGCGTCGCATGACCCGGCCGGAGCGAAACAACGAGCGTGGCTATGACCGATCTGACGTACCTTGCCCTCAATGCCAAGGGGGCGGTGACCGCCCTGCCGCTGACCCCGACGGCAGGTGCCGAGGCGCGGCTGACCCTGACCGCCCTGCCGGGATCCGGGGGGCTGCACCTGGCGGTCCTGGACGGCGGCGCGGTGTGTCTGCGCTGCGAGATCCCCGCGGCGGACGAGGAAACGGTGGAGATTCGCTTAGGTGCTCTGCCGGGGCCGCGTTTCGCATTGGATACCGGGCCTCGGCTCGCGGTGGTACTGCCCGCTGAGGCCCGCTATGCCCCCCTCGACCCGATCCCCGCGCCGGTGGCGGGGCAACCCTGGGATATCGCGCTGGTCATCGACGGTACCACCCGCATTCCGGATCCGTCGTCCCGGGATGGGCAGCGGCGCCCGTTGCTCGCCGACCCCGACCTCTGGCCCGCCATGGCGGGGCGCATCGCCGACTTGGTGGAGCGGTTGGCCCAGGGCTCGGGCGGGTCGAGTCGGGTGACGGTGCTGGCCTTCGGCGACGCGCCGCTCCCCGGGGTCTCGGACCCGGGGCTACACCGGGGCGCTTATGTGTTGCGGTGGGGCCTCGCCGGCGATGGACATGGATTCACCCCGGTCGGGCGGGTCGATCTGACCCGAGTCTTGACCGATCTGCCGGACAGCCCGGGTGGCGATTTTACGGATGCCTTAGGGGACGCACTCTACGCGTGCAGCCAACTGCATTGGCGCACCCAGGCCCGGCGGCTGGTGGTTCTGTTCGGCGATTCGCCGGGCTATGCCCTCGCCGCACCGGTCCCGCGGGGCGGCAATGCCAGGGCCCGCCGCCACGATGTCGACATGGAGGCTAGACGCTTGCACCGGGCGGGGGTGGAGATACTGACACTCTACCAAGCGCAGCCCTGGCCCACCGGGGGTGTCGGTGATCCCTTGACGGCGCAGCGGCGCGAGCTGGTCCGCCATGTCGTCGACCAGTATCTCCGCCTGGCCTCCGAGGCGCGTTTGGCGGCAATGGCGGAAACCTTCGATGTGGAGGCCGTCGCCGCGACCCTGCTCGAGCGCGATTATCCCTTGGCCCGCGGACCCTCCGTCGGCTGGGCTGGACCGCGGTGACCGCTCGGCGGTTGTGCCGGGGGTCGCGACTGGCCGGGATTACCCTGCGCCCAGCAGCGTCTCAGTGATAGCATTCGGACGTGATAACCGGACAAGGGGCGGGTTTCAAACCCGCCCCTACACCAGGGTCTGTCTGGATATCAGGTACCAAGGCTATCGCTGTCCGGCACTATTGCAGACGCTGCCAGGCAATCTTCGATCATGGCACGCAACGCCGGGGCGGTCTCGTCGAGGTCGCGCCACCGTGCGAGCCAGGCCCTGATTCGCATCCGGACGACCGCCCTTGGACAGCCGAGGCTCTGGTGCAGGATGCGGCGTAAACCGTCCTCGCCGTGCTTGCCGAGACTGGCCCCGATCCGTTTCGGGTGGCTGGCGAGTGCCGGGAGCAGCGCTGGGACCCAAGGACTCTGCGGCAGTCCGACGAGACTCAGGGTCTCGGGGTGGGGGAGGAAACACAGGGCCGCGGCGCGCAGTTGATCGACCTTGAGTCCCCAACCGCGTTCATCGGCCCAGTGTGGGCGATCCCCGGCGACTTGCGCAACCCAGCGGCATAGAGGATGTTGGCCGGGGCCGCCGGGCATCGCCAGGGGGCCGGTCACCTGACGCAGGATCCTGCGCAACTCCGCCATATCGAGCAGACGGCGGTGTGGGTCAGCCGTAAATTGGGCGAGGGTCGTCAATAGGGGGCTGACTTGACAACGCTGCGCCTTGAGGTTCGTACCCGTGCCTGGCCGTCGCTCCGCCAGGAGCGCGGGGTCCTGGGCGAGCAGGGCAGTGACCAAATGTTCGGCCAGTTCCAGGTGCTCCGATGCCACCGTGGCCGGAGGCCAGCCATGCCCCGTTGCGATGACTACGAAGTCCCAGTTGCCTGCCAGATCCTCGGGGTCCAGGGCCTCGGCGGGCACCCATCCGGCCAGGGAGAGAGCGGACGCGGCCTGCGGCGGGAGCGGCAGCAACAGGGCCGCCAGTGCCTGCGGTCCCAAGGGACCGTCGGGTAATGCCAGG
Organism: Lamprocystis purpurea DSM 4197; assembly: GCF_000379525.1. GTDB lineage: Bacteria > Pseudomonadota > Gammaproteobacteria > Chromatiales > Chromatiaceae > Thiodictyon > Thiodictyon purpureum. The sequence goes on from NZ_KB902491.1 coordinate 45,959, forward strand.
CATGCCGGCCGCACCCCGGACAGGATCTGAGCATAGAGGTTGCGCAGGCACTCCTGGGTGACTCGCTTGCCCAGTTCATCGAGCCCCTCGCCGATCGTCCGGGCCAGCCAGTCAGGACCCAGACCAGTCAGTTCCAGCGGATCCAGGGGGAGGGCATAGTCCGGGTCGCCCCAGCGTCCAAGATGTTGGCGGTCCCGCCAGACCCAATGCTCCAGTCCGGTCGCGGCGGGCAACAGGGCCAACGCCGCTAGTGGCGGCGGCACCCCGGGGAACGCTCGCCAGGCGAGGACCTGGCGCTCGAGAAACCCGCCGCGCCCGGCGGCATCCTGGGCACGACTCGGATAATAGGCGGCGGCCAGGTAGCCCGGACCGAGCGCTCGCCATCCGGGTGTCCGGGCTGGCCGGTCCTCGGCCCCCAGACGCAGTGCCCGCGCGGGATCCCAGGCCCCCGCTGCAACGCCTGGGCTGCGCGCCAGCCAACGGAACTCGGGCGGACCGCTCTGGATCTTGCCCCAGATCCCGCGCTCGCAGGTCAGGTTCCAGGGCGGTGGGGCGGCACCCTGCAGCGCGGGCCAAGCGGGGAGGGTCATGAGGTCTCGGCACCAGGCGTCGCCGCTTCCAGCCGTTTGAGTACCCAGGTCAAGGGGTCGAGGAGATGGAGTGGATGCGACTGACTGCTCAGGCGGGGATTCAGATCCTCGTCGAAGAACACTGCCGGGGTGACGGCACCGTGCTCCACCCAGACTCCGGCGGCGGAAACCGGAAACAGCCGGTAGGTCGCGAAATGGTGTTCCAGGCTCTGCAAAATGTCGTGTTCGACGCGCGCCCGCACAAAGGCGTCAGGGTCTTCCAGGGCACTGCGGTAGTGCGCGGCGGTCGTGATAAAGGCGTCGGCCTTCGCGAGACAGAAGGCGACGGGGCGGGTGTCGCGCCCCCCCTCGCGCGTTTCAGCCACCGACATACGGTCGAGTGCGTCCTTGAACGCTTCGCGTTGGAGTGCGACCTCGAGCAAGGGATCGAAGAGCAGGATCAGCCCGTCGGCCGTGGCAAGCTGTTGGTAAACCGCGTCGGTCTGCAACCGGAAGTCCTCCCCCGCACGGTCCTCGACCTCGATCATTGCCTCGGCGCCGGTGCCGCCGTGGACCAGTCGGCACCGAACGGGGCTTGCCTTATCCACCGGGGTCGGTGCCGGAAAGCGGTTCTGCGTCTGCAATCGAGCGCGCAGGGCACGGAAGAAGCCCAGACTATCGGGTCCGGGATAGACCCGCCATTCACTGTCGGTGGCATGTTCCAACTGCAGGTAGAGTTGGGCCAGGTAAGCGGTCTTGCCGGCCGCGGCGAGGCCCCAGAGGACCAGGCGGCGGGTTTCCGGTGTGGTCGTGGGGGGCGCTTTGGGCGTGGCGGGGGACGGCCGCGTGGTCGGTCGGGTCTGCAGGCGCCGGGGGTCGCCGGCAAGGACGGCCGCCGCCATGCGTTCGGCCGCCGAGACCTGGGTCTCGTCCGCCGCGGCCGCCCGGACGGACGCGGTGTCGGTCGGTGCGCCGCCCAGGATCAGGTCCCAGGGGTGCACGGTCTGGCCCGGACGAAGCCGGCGCGACGGCAGCCAGGCGACCAAGCCCAGGCGGTCCGCCCGCTCCCGCGCCAGTGGCAGCAGCAACGCGGCGAGGGCAGCGCCGGACAAGGGGCCGGTGAGTCCCGGCAGGGCGATGCCCTTGGCGCCGGCCAGCAGCCGGGTATAGAGCGCCGCCAGGGCGGGCGGGTCCGTCGCCTCGGCAAGCTCCCGACAACCGGCCAGAATGGTCGTCTGCAGGTCGATCTCGTCGAAGGGGATCTCAGTGGTCTCGTCGGGTGCCAGCGCAAGATGGAAGCCGTCCGCAAAGTCCCCGTCGTCCCCGGACTTGCCCCACCAGATCGTGTCGTCGAGGCGTTCGGCTTGCGGGAGCAACACCAATGCCCCGAGGGCCGCCGGCAGGTCTTGGGGGCGGCGCCACTCGATCAGCTGTTTCTCCAGTCCCGGGCGGCCGCCTGCCGGGGCGCGGCTGGGGTAACAGCGGACGGCGTAGTGGAGGCTGCCCGAACTGCGCCACGCGAGCGTCACCCACGGAACGTCCTCGTCGCCGAACGCCAGGCTGCGCTCGATGCCCTCCGCACTACCCCCAAACCCGGCGCTGGTCGCGAGCCAGTGCGGCCCGGCGCCGGCGCCTGGTTCCCTGCCCCAGACCGCGCGCTCGCAGCGCAGGGGGGGCAAGGGATGTCCGACCCACCCGGCCAGTGCCGGCCAGTCCTGCCAGGGGTTGGTTCTAGAGGTCATGCGCTTGGGTCTCCATCCGGGCGGCGATGAGGTCGTGCAGGTCCAGGCGCAGCGCGTCCGGCGGTGGCTCGTGACGGGGCAGGGCGGCGAGGCGTTGCAACAGCGCCTCGGCCTGAGGGTCCGTGGGCCGGCGCCGCAGGCCCCGCAGTTGGGTGATGTCGGCGGCATCCTGCACCGCCGCCAGACGGCGGCAGTGATCCTCCAAGGCACCGAGCAGACGCGCCGCCTCGTCCAGTTGAGCCGACTCGGCCCGAATCGGGCGCACGACCTGGTCGGTTGGGGCAATCAGCGCCTCGATGCGTTGGGCCCACTCCGTGCAGGCTTCCGGGAATTCGGGCACTGGCGTACAGAGATTGAGCCGTCGCAGGCGCTCACCCAGTGTCTTGCGCAGGGACCTGACCCGGCTCTGGGTCAGTTCGACCGGTTGCAGCACCTGGCGCATGGCCAACCCGAGCCCATGGAGCCGACGGGCCTGGTCCAGCGGGTCGATGTCCGCCGACAGTTGCCACTGCGCCAGGAGGTGGCGTTGCTCGCTGATCTGCCGTGCCTGCAGCGGACCCAGGCGGTCGGCGTCGATCGCGGCGGCGCGCTGCAGCAGATCCTCACGCTGTTGCTGCAGATGGATCAGCGCCTGCTCGAGCCCGGTCTCGGCGGTTTCCAGGGAAGCCTGAGCGCGGTCGAGGGCCAGGCTGAGACCGGTGGCTGATCGCAATTGGGGTGGGGCGATCTCGCTCAGGTCGCCGAGTCCCAGGATGGGAATGGCCCCGAGCAAGCGCTGGATCTCGGCAGCCCGTCCGTGCCGGGCGGCCAGCCTGGCGACACCGGTCGCCAGCAAGTCCGCCTCCAGCGTGTCCAGGCCCTGGTCCTGGACGTCGGCCTGCGCCAGCATCTGTTCAAGGCGGACCGACCCCGTGGCTGCGAGCTCGGTCAAGCCCGGGGGCGGCTGTCCAACGCGTTGCGCCAATTTCGTCAGATCGGCACAGCGGGCCGCGACGGCGGTGCGGCGGGCCTCCAGTACTGTCCAATCCTGGTTGATGTCCTGCTCCAGGGTGTCGAGGCGCGCGCCCAGCTCGCGCAGGGTGCCGATGCCGTTCAGTAGCTCCGCGCCATCGGGGATGGCCTCCATCTGCTTCAGTTCCAGCGCGAGGTCGCGCAGTCGGCGGTCGGCGGCGTCGAGACGCGGCCGCTCCGCCAACCGCGCCGCACGCTCGCGGCAGGTCTTCGTCATGTCCGCATAGCTCGTGACAAGCACTTGGCTGTTGTTGCTGACCACGGACCGGAAATCCTCTTGCGCCTGGGTGCAGTTGTCGCGCCAGGCGGCAAAGCCTTCAGCATCCGCAGGAGTGGTCTGTCGCAGTTCAGTCCAGCGTTGCTCGAGCGGTGCATCCTGTACCCCGACATCCCGCAACAGCGACCGCTGGGCATCGATCTCGGCCAGCGCGAGGTGTTGCCGCTCGGCGGCGAGTTGCTGGAGCCGGCCTTCCAGAACCGCGGTGCGGACGCGCAGGACCTCGAAGGTATCCTCGTCCTGGTTGGTCCAATCTTGTCGCTTGCGGGTGAACTCTTGCGCCAGCCCGTCGCACTCCGGGCAGGGCTCGCCGAGCGCCGCGCGCCACTGCAACAGCCCCTGGATACGCCCCCCCAGTTCCTGGAGCCCGGGCGGTTGCGGGCGATTGGCGAAGTCTTTCACCGGTTCGAGCAGAGATTGGAGTGCGGCGATCCAGTCCGCGCCGACTCCCTCGGTAAGCAGGCGCTGACTGAGCACCGGCAGGTCCGCACTCAGTGCGGCCCGACGGGTCTCGGCCTGCAGCCGCTGGAGCCAGTCCTCGGCTTCACGATAGAGATCCAAAGCCCGCTCCAGGTCGGGCAGGGCGTCCAGGACCGTTTTGAGGCGGCGGCGCTCCGCGGGCAGCGCCTCGGCCGCGACCGTCGCTTCCCCGGTCCCGGCGAGCTCATCGGCAAGTGCCTGGGCCCGTTCGAGGAACCAGGCGCCAAGGCGGCTATCGCGCACCTGGCCCGCGGTGTCGCGCAGGCCCCTCAGGCGGATGGACAGGGACTCGGCTTCGTCGGTCAGTACGCTCAGTTCGCTGGCCAGGCGCGCGAGTGCCGCCGCGCGAGTCTCCAGGGCTTGCAGGTCCCGGCCCCGGATCATCCAGGCCAGACGCTGCGCCTGCGCCTCGACCTCGTGCAGCAGGCCGAGACGACGGTCATGGAAGCCGCGCAGGCGCGGCGGCAGCGCGCCGAGGTCTTGCAGGCGTTGTTGCAGCCCGCGCAGGCGTTCAGTCGTGCTCATGATTCCTCCCAGGGTATCCCCATGCGGCTCAATCCAGAATGGCGGCGAGTATCCCGAGGGCCTCGCCGCGATAGGGCGGCTGGGCGGACAGCCCGCCATGGGCGCGCCCCAGCGGGGAGCGCAGGCAGGCGGGGCAGCCTTCGGCGCTGGCGCAGGGGCACGCGCTGAGCCAGGCGCGCGTGTCCGCGAGCAGTTGTTCCACGAGCCCCTGGTCCGCCTCGATGGCCTGCGCGAGTCCGATGCCCCCGGGGTAGAGGTCGACGAAGAGCAACCCCCAGGCCGGCCGGCCGGCCAACAGTCGTCCCTCGCAGGCGACGATGGCGATATCGTCCTCGGCGATGCCCACATGCACGGGAAGACTGTGGCGCAGGGCTTGAGCCAGTGAGTTGAGTCCGCTCGGGAAGTCGCGCAGGCGTTCCGCCTCGATTTCCAGGAAAAGACCCTGGGTGTGCATGGACAGGCTGGAAATGGGGTTATAGGTCCCACCTTGACCCGCGGTCCAGGTACCGCTCACGGGGTCGCGGGCGTACTCGAGATAACCGGAGATGTCCTCCTGATAGTCCAGTGTGACCAGCGAGCGTGCCAGGGGCAGGTGGCCGAAGGCGATGCGCTGGCGGCCCGGGACGGCAGCAATTCGGCCGAGGCGCGGGGCGAAAACCCGCCAAGTCGACACGGCGGCCTGTTCCCGCCGGCACAGGATGCCCGTACCCAGGCCTGCCCCGTCGCCGCCTTGGGCGTCGAGTACGGCGGCGACCGAGCCCCAGGGCTGGACGCGGTAGCGCCGGCCGGCGTGGACGAAGACCCGCTGCGGATAGGCGCGAATGGTGATGCGCTCCGGGTCCAGGCTCAGGAGTCGGGGCTCGCCCTCCCCGGCCGCGGGATCGATGACCGCGACCAGGTCTGTCCCCACGGTATCCAGGGGACGGGGGAAGTCGCGCGTGATGCGGCCGCTGAACTCGAGCTCCGCCACCAGGCGGCCGTCCTTGAGGTGGCGCACATCGCGGCGGTCGATCAGGCCCTTGGAGGCGAGTTGGCGCAATACGCGCTGGATCTCCGAACCCTCGTGATGGAAGCTGGCCATGAGACCGCTGGTGACCTCAGGCAGCTCGTTCAGAGCCAGGAGCAGATGGCGTTGAACGACGCCCGGCTGGGGGCCGGTGGCCACCAGGGTCCGGCTGCGCCGGAACAGCGCGGCGGGGTCTTCCATCAGACGCCGCAGGGCGTAGCCCACATAAGGGTTGCCGAAGGCGAGACAGAGGCCGGCGTGGCGCGACCGCAGTCCGGGGACGGCGCGCCCCCCGGCGGCCAGGATCAGGGCCAGTGACAGGACCTCCGCCGCCCCGACTTCGCGGATTTCGGCCCCGGCCGTGGCATTGTCCGCCTCCAGGCACGCCCGCAGGGGGCGTCCGGCCACGGTCTGTTGGAGGAAGGCCCCGGCCTCATCATGGTCCAGATGCTCAGGGATCACGGCGTAGGTCGGCCAACCGGCGGTCACCGAGGCGCGCGCGGCCCCTAACACGGCCTCGGTCACGGGGGGCCGGGTTTCGGCCCCGGCCGAGGCGGCGGCGGTCGGCTCGAGCAGGTGCAGCGACAGCGGTAGGGCGAGGCGCGGTGGGATCACGACCTGGGTCTCGGGCGGGAAACGCTGCGGGAGGGATTCGCCTAAGAACGGGATGAACCGGGCGTCGGGCGTGTGGGCCGCACGTACGAATGCCAGGTGACGCAGGTCGCGGCGCCCGTGGCGCGAGGTAAGCCGATGCAGGCGCTGCGAGATCGCCCAGAAGTTGGCCGCCGGCACCCCCGAATAGCTGTGCAGGTCCCAGAAGACGATCAGGCCCACCCGGTGGAGCAGGGCGCGGTCCTGCTCCAGCTTCGGGATAAGTCGGCTCGACAGAGCCTCGGCATCCGTCACCCAGACGAAGGCGCGTGGATGCGGGGCCGCGCCCGGGCAGGGTGCGTCCACCGCGGCGGCGTCGGCCAGCCAGCCGGTGAGGGTAGTCGCAAAGGCGGTCGCCGCCGCGGGGACCAAGACCAGGGTGGTGGCCTGAGCGCGGCGGCGCACGATCTGTGCCGCCAGGGCCAAGGATTCGATCTGTCCGCAATCCTCAGGGGCCAGGATGAGCCGGTTGCAGGCCCCCGCGGTGCCGTCGGCTGTATTCAGGAACTCCTCGATGGCCGCAAACAGTTCCGGGGTCGGCTGGTGGCGGGACAGTTCCGGCCAGTGCCCGGCGAGCCCGCCCGGCGGCGGGGCGGTCTGGATCTGCGCGGTCGCCGGGTAGGACGCCAGGGTCGTGACCGTGAAACCTTGCCGGCGCATCGCGTCCGGCCAGTCGGGCAGTGGCGGCGGCGGGGCGGGTTGGGGCTTGGGAGTGCGCACCCGGGCGGGCGGGTCCTTGCTGAGCGCGACCCCGACCAGGGTCGCCAAGGTCAGGGCCAGTGCCGACCACAGTGCCGCCGGGTAAGGGGCGGATGCGGGTCCCAAGGATGCGGCCCCCGCCAACAGGGGCACCAGCAGGGCGAGGACCGGGATGACCAGGACCCAGGTCCGGGTGTCGCGTCGGCCGATGGCCCCGGCCAACCAGCGCGCGCGCTGGGGCTCGGTGCCACGGGGGAAGTGTGCGACGGTGAGCGCCAGGAGCCAGGGCACCAGCGGCAGGCACAGCGCTATCCAGTAGGCCCCTTCCGGTCCGAAAGCCAGTCCTCCGGAGGCGTCGGGCATGGCGTGCCGACCCGTGCGCCACAGGTCATCGCGGAGCCACTTGAGCCACCAGGCATGGAGCAGCCCCAAGGTGAAAAGCGGGATCGTCCAGGCGGTGACCCGGGTCCAGTACAGCCCGCGATCGAGTCGCGCCAGGGCGGCCAGGCGGTCGGCGATGACGGCGATGGTGGCCGCGGCGGCAAGCAGCAGCAGCGCCGGGAGCCAGGTGGGCAGCGTGAAGCCGGACATGGTCAATCGCCCAGGCCGGTCGTCGGGACCCCGGTGACGACCTCGAAGAGATAGACTCGGGTATCGTCCTTGCCTTCATAGATGTTACTCACCCCGTCGACCTTGGTACCCTGTTTCCAGGACGACGGCATGACGCAGCAACGGCGGCTCACCGGGGTATCCGCGGCGGGGGCGAAGGCGAATGCCAACGAAAAATCGGGACGCTTGAGCAGGTCCGTGATGGCCGTCTGCCGCAGTTGCTGTTCGGTGCTGTCGGACGCTGCAAGGGCGGCCTTGAAGGGGCGGACATAGCCTTGGCTGAGCAGCGCAACGAACTTCAACGGGTCCAGGAAGGCGTCGCAATAATGCCCCGCCCAACCGCGACAGGGCCCAGGGTCTTGATGCAGCTCCTTGGCCGCGTCGCGGGCGGCACGTTCGTCCCATCCTTGAAAGGGCTCCGGGAGATCCGCCTGGTAGGCGCGCCAGCGCTCCTCGGTCAGTGGATTCGTCTGCAACATCCGCTCGAGGTCACCCGGTGCCTCGACCCACTGGCGGACGCTGAGTTGCGGTCGACGCGGTTTGCCTTGGACACCCAGGGGGTCCGGGTGTTGCCCGTGCAGGCGCAGGAACCCGCCGAGCTGCTCGCGCAGCCAACCCAGTTCTCGACGCCGTTGCGCCAGGCGCTCGCCAAGTTGACCGAGGAACTGGAGTGCCTCGCCCGCCAGGGTGGCGGTGAGGTCGGCGCGGGCCTGCTCCAGGTAGATGGTCAGGGGATCGTCCTGGGCGCGGATCACGGCGGCGAAGCGCCCAGCCGCGGGGTCCAGATAGAGGTCACGGGCACGGGCGATGCGCCGGTGTACGCCGCGACCGAGCAGCAAGTTCAGAAGCGTCGCCGCGAGTGCGCCTAAGACCAGCGCCAAGGGGGCCGGCTCGGCGAGCCATTGGGAGGCTTGATGAAGCCAATGGCGTGTTTGGGCCAAGGGGTCGGGTTCCGGCAGGCTCAGCAGGAAGGCCTGGGCAAAGGGCGCGAGACCCAGGCCCAGAAGCGCGCCGAACAGCAGCCAGAAGGGCGTCAGGGCGCGGCCCTGGCGACCGATCCATTCCCGCGATTGGCTGAGAAAACGCCGGTGCAGGTCGTCAAGCCCAACGGGACCGTCGCTGCCGCGGGGACGATGGGCCGCGACTTGGGCCTTTATCAAATCCGTGACGGCGGCCTTAATCTCCTCCTGGACGCTGGCCAGCGGGACCGGCTCGCGCTCGTCATGCAAGTCATCGATGATCGCCTGGCGCACCTTGTCCCCTTGCTGGAGGTGGCGCTTGCGCAGGTCGAGGACCACCTGATCAATGGTCCGGGCCAGGTCCAATTCCAACTCCCGACACCCCTGCCGGAAACGCAGGCCGGCGCGCTCGGCCCAGTCCGGGGTCTCCTGGTTGGACAGCGTCAGGATCGCGTTCACCAGACGGTCGACGCCGATCCGCCAGCACTTGACCAAGGGGTCTTCGACCCCGGGGGTTGGGGTGCTGACCTGACGCAACGGGGCCAGTGCCGCGCGCACGCGCGTCGCCCGCGGCCGGGGGGACTTGTCCCCGGCGAGATAGGGCAGCCACTCCTGACCGAAGCGGGCGGCGGCGATCTGCCCGAGGAGTGCCGGGCTGCGCTCCAAGAGGCGGATGCCAAAGGCAGCGAGGGGCGGTTGGCCGTGGCTCGGCTGGCGGTAGAGCCAATCGAAGTCCGCCCGCTTCCCTTCGAAGAGCAGGAACTCCAGAAACAGCGTCGCCTCGTCCAGGCGGGCGTCGCGGTCGCGCTGCGCGCCCGCGGTCTTGCTGTCCATGAGATAAATGCGCCCCGGTCCCGGCCGGTCGCGGCCAGCGCTCTCCCAGGTCCGCGCCGAGTTGATCAGCGCGCGGCGTAGGCGTCGGGCGTCCTCGTTCCTGGCCCAGAAGTCGTCGAAGTCGAGTACCGCGATACAGTTGACGACCTGTGCCTCGCTGCCGACCCGGCGCAGGGTCGGGTCATCCCAGAGTGGACGCAATGCGGCGCGCAACAGGTTATCGATCTGCCCCAGGGCCGCCGCGGTCCCCGGGCGCGCCAGCACGATGAGATCGAGTCCGTGCACGGCACCCTCCTGACCGGGCCGTTCCCGGCGCGCCTGGGGTGAGAGCAGCGCCCGCTTGGCTTCGTCCACGGCCGCCCCGAGGGCCTGCTCTGGGGTGGCCGACTCGCCTTCGGGAGCGACCTTGAGGATCTGCCGATAAAGGTCGCGGAAAAACTCCGTGTCGGTGCCGACGGCGGCCGGGTCGGGGAGGTGCTGATCGGGGACGCCCGCCAACCCTGGGCGATCCGGTAGCCACAGCAGGGCGAGGTCGCGCAACTGGCGTTCACCGGCCCCGGGACCACCCTGGGGGCGGCGCGTCCAGGACAGCACGCCGCGCGGGGCGGCGCTCGTGAGCAGGCGTTGCAGGACGTCGCGCCCGAAGTCGCTGTGCCCCACCAGGATCGTCGCCCTGGACATGCCGGTCAGGTCCCGCGGCGCCCGAAGCCGCGGTACGGGCTATCGGCCGACGCCGCCGCCGGGCCCCGGTCACCGGTCAACGCCTCCAAGACCGGGAGCAGGGCGCGCAGGATGGGTTGGTCAAGGGCATCCTCCCGGGTGAAGGCGCCGTCAAGACGTTTGAGGTTGAGTTCGCCCAAGACCCCCCGCAGGGACCGCGCGGCCGCTGCTGCCTCCTGCGCCACGCCCGCCGGTCCCAGGTCGTCCAGCGCCGCCTCGAGCTGATCGTCCAGGTCCTTGCGCAGCTCGTCGCCGGCGTGGATCTCGCCCAGGCGATAGAGTGCCCCGGCAAGGCTCGGGTGCAGGGGTACGGCGCGGGTGGTGCCGTCGCGGTGCCAAGTCCAGCCGCCGGTCTCGAAGGAGAACACACCCGCGGTCAAACCGCGGGCGAAGGTCGTCAGCGCCCAGCCCACGACCAACTCGGCACGCCGCGGATTGAGATTGGGAAGCGATTCCTCCCAGTGGAAGTCGGTGTGTAGTTTGTAGCCGCGGCGTTCGTTGGCGGTGACCTTGAGGTAGGCGTCCTCGATCTCGTGAGTGACGGGTGAAAAGTAATAGAGCGGGATGGGCAACTCCACATCGTGGACAATGACCAGGCGTGGGTCGTGCCCGGGGATGACCTTGACCTGGCGTCCGCCGCTGGACAGGACGTCCTCGAGCGCCGCGCGCAGACCTTGGGTGCCGCGCCCGTCCGCGGCGGATCCGCCGAGGACGGCGAGGCGGGTGCGGTTGACGATGACCCCGTCGTCCAAGGCGCGGGACTCCGCCGAGTCGACCCGTCCGAGCAGGCCGGCGATCTGGTCCAGGGCGCGCAGCTTGCGGGTGCGATAAGCGGCGCCGGCCGCCGCGTCCGCTCCGGCGCCCAGCACCAGGGCGGACTCCAGGGCCAGGCCCGCGGCAATATCCAGCCCCGCTTCCTCCGTGCCGCCGAGGATGCGCAGTCCCAGCCGCTCGCGACCCAACCGGACCAGGGCCTCGCGCAGATCCGTTACTGTCTGGTCGACGCCCTTCTCGACGACGCGCCCGTCGCCCTGGACCACCGGCTTCAACTGCTGGGCGACCGTACGGGCGAGCAGTTGGCGGTCGAAGGTCCCGAGATAGCGGCCCGCGGCGATGAACAGGGTGTCGTAGACCTCCCGCCACAGCCGCGTGCGGGGTTCCTCCAGGGTCTCGAAGACCTCCACGCGCAATGCGAACGGCGGCACCCGCGACGCATCACCGCGGCGCAACTGCTCTGCTTGGGCCTCCAGTTCCCTGACCAGACCATCCATCCGCGTGGCCAGGCGCACGTACTGGCGCGAGCGCCGCGCCAGATAGTCGAGCAGGGCGCGAAATTGGGCCAGGCGGACCTTGGCGTCGAGTAGATTGACCGCGGCCCCGCGCGTTTTGGTGTACTCGGCCTGGGCCTCCTGCTTGACCTGCTCGAATTCCCGCTCGCCGCGGCCAAAGAGATTGGGGGCCCCGGCGGCCCGCTGCAGCGAGCCGTAGATGTCCTCGCGCAGGCGCTTGCGCACCGCCGGGTTGGTCAGCAGATCGCCGCGGCCGGTCGCCTCCACCTGGCTCTCGGCTTCCGGGATCCAGGCGCCGCCGCAGACCTCGAGCAGGCGCACCACCAGATAGCGCTCGGCGATGGGGTCGAGCGCCAGGGCGGCGATCGCCTCGCCCTCCTCGGCCGCGCGTACCAGGGCCGGCAGGCCCAGGTCGACCAAACGGTTGCCGCCGCGGACCTCCTCCTCCAGTTTGGCGATGTAGTCGATGTAGGCATTGACGCTTTCCCGCGGGAAGAACATCGAGCGGTCCTTGATGGCGATCTGGTTGATGAGACCGCGGCGGGCCTCGGCCAGGCGCCGCTCGACCCGCGCCATGAGCGTCTCGCCGCGGGTCTCCTCGCCGCCCGCCGCGGGACCCGCCACGGCGGGCCCACGGTCCACCGACTCCACGAGTTGATACCAGTAGCCGTCGCGCAATTCCTCGTTGGCGTCCTGGCGGGCCAGTTCCTGCACCGAGGCGACGAAGGCGGCGTTGATCACCTGCTCACGTCCGGCGTCGGACATGCGCTGGAACTTGGCGTCGGTATAGTCCACGGCGAGTTTGGCGAGTGCCCGGGCACGGTCGTCGGTCGCCCCTGACTGGTCCAATCCGAAGGTGATCTGGGACCGTACCGCCTGGGCGGCGAAGCGCAGGGCACAATAGTCGGTGAGGTCCTCTCCGGGCAGGACCAGCGCGGCGGCCCCGTAGGCCCCGAAGTTCTTCGTGTAACCCTCGCCCAAGTCGCGCAGAGCGCCGGGGAAGCGCGTCAGACCCTCGAGGTTCTTCTCATAGTTATCGAGTTCTCCCGCCAACTTATCGATGATGGGGGTGAACACCTGCAGAAAGGCGGCGTCCGCGATCGCCTCCCACGGGTGGCGCAGCCCCAGATGGGGGGCGCGATCGAGGATGAAGGTCAGAAAGAACGGGCGGTGGTCGACCCGGGTGGGTTCCCGGCCGGTCTCGTTGCGCAGGTAGACGAAGGGCTCACTGGTCCGGCCCGCTTGTTTGACCTGGTCGTAGTCGAGCTTGGTGAGGTGCTCCAACTCCTTCAGCGCCGCATAGGTGTTGGCATGGATATCGGGGTGCAGCTCGGGCCCGACGTCGTCCGTCAGCAGGGTGGACAGCAGCAGGTTGGCGATGAGCCGCGGCTGCCATTGCTGGGCGCGGATGACCTCGTCAATGAGATAGGCGGCGGACAGGAAGGAACCGGAGCCGGTACCCCCGGCCAGCGTACAGTACAGGTAGACGTTGAGCTTCGGCGGTTCCTTCTGGCGCCAGGTCACCCCCGGCCGCAACAGGTCGGTGACCAGATCAACGAAGCGTTGCTTGATGGTCGGTGAGTGATAGAAGAATCCCAGACGCGATTCCAGGCGGATCTGCCCGGCCCCCGGATTGAAACCCGCGCGGGGCTGGTAGCCCCGGTCGAGCCAGACCTCGGTCTGCGCATCGCGCGAGCGGCGCAGGTTCTCCACGACCTTGGCCTTGTCGAAGGCGGCGATGTTCAGACGATTGGCCTGGGGGATCAGCTTCAGGCTGTGCTGGTCGTGCTCGTTGGTATCGATGCAGACGAAGGTGGTCAGCGGCTTGAGCTGGGTCTCCCAATTGGGCAAGCCCGCGGCACGGGCGGCGATGCGATCGACGATCTGCGACCCGACCCCCCCCAGCCCGACGAACAGGCTGGGGATTACGGTGCCCTGGTCGGTGCGGTAGGGGTGCGGCATAGGTCCTCCTTCATTGCGATTGATAAGTGGCGTGGTCCGATGTGACCCGCCGCAGCCGGTCTTGCACTGCGTGTCCACGGCCGACCTTCCCCGGCCCCACGGGGTCCGGGCTTCTTTGCCGGGCGCGTGCGCCCGCGGGGGTGCCTGGTCGACACGGGGGCAAGTCCAGGCCAGGCGCAAGGCAGGCGGACGCTGGTCAAAGCCAATCGAGCCTCTTCGGTTGCGGATCGCACGCTCGGCACACATCAGCCGAGATGTCCCCCCAATCAAAAACGCTTGGCCGCGAAGGCTGCAAGTCGCACTTGCCGAAGCAGCACATAGTCGCGCATCAAGGCCAGCTGCGTTACGCCGTTGAGGTCGTTGGACACCTGTCGCGCCGCTGCTGTGGTATTTAGATGAGCGCCGTACGCGTGCGGCTTGGCCAAGACCGGCGTAACGCGCAACGCTCGATTCAAGGCCGCGGGGATGAGCAGTTTGTTGCCCGGCCGATCAACGAAACCGCTTATATAATCTGCCTTACTCACGAACACGCGACCGGGTATTGCCAATGCGCGAATCGCCCGGAATTCCTGCCCAAAAAAATGTTCGATCTCCATCTCGGGCAGTCGATGCGCAGGCAATCCTTGGGGTAAACAGCATTCGTATTCGCGTAGCAGGTATCGCAGTGATGCAGACTGGTTGTCCCAATACTGCGAACGTGCAATCGACCCGACAAACTTGTCGCGGCTATCATAAGTCGAGAGGTAGTCCCGCCATGCATCAAGGAAGCTCTGCCCGGCAATCGGTGGGGTGACGCAGACCTGTTGCCATGCCGCGGTAAAGCCGCCCGGCTTCGAGCCGCCGACGATCAGGCGGAGCAACTCGGCGACATAGAGCGGAGTGACATCCCGAACACTCTGATCGGGAATGGTCTCGATTTCATCTCGAATGACCTGCTTCCACGGCATGTCACTGGGAACATTCGCCGACGCCTCGTTGTACAGGGCGATGAGGTCCTGCTTTATCGCTTGATTGGAAAGACGGATCTGGCCGAGAACCGCATGCCAGTCAGTGCCGCACAGATCAGGCACGGCGAGCAGTATTGCGAGCTGTTTGGCCTGCAAACCCAAGGAATCCAGGACCATCACATAGTCGTCAAGCGCGTCACGCTGCGGTGAAGCCGGGATAATGCCATTGACGAAGCTCGGCACGCCAAGCAGGTTGCCTGCACGAGCCAGTGTCAAACGATTTGCCAGCGCACTGTGCCGTGTTGCCAGGCTGCTGCTCTTTGCAACCACATCGCCAACAAGCCCCGCCGGGTTGTTACCCTGACCTGAAAGAAGAGCGCGGAAACTTTGGTAAATGCTTTCCAGACTGCCGTCGTGTGCCCGCGGATAGAGTTGATCTGGTGCGGCTCCGTAATTCTGTCCGGCGATTGGCTCCCACAGGCAAATCGCCAGTTGTCGCAGAAAGTCATCTTCGTTAAGGAGGCTTGCATCCAGATCGATTGAGAGGTAGACACGACCGAAACTTGTATTCAATGGTTGTGCCTGATTGAAGCCTCCGTTTTCGTCGGCTTCCATCGCCAGGCTTTTGATCTTCTCCAGTTTTGTCAGGTCTTTTCCACGATCATTCAGGGTCAAAAACGGACCCAATGTTGCACCGCGAGGAAGCTGCACCCACACCAGCTCGGTGTGCGCACCGATTAGAAATCTGTGTTCAGGGCTGCCTGCTATAAATGGCGGTTGGGGCGGCATAGCGAACAGCTCTTGAAGTCGCCGTTGACTGCGCGTGTTCATCGGGGGCACGGGATTGCCCATGCCGAGTAGCGAGCGCCAGAGTTCGTGATCTGTCGCAGGACTGAGTATGACTTTGGGAATCGTCCGTTCATTTGGCATCGTGACGTATCGCATCTTGCTCCCAGCGCAGCGCTCGAGCAGCCCAAAGAGGGTCACGAGACGCTGTTGGCCGTCTACGACGAGATGGACGCGAAAGATTGAGTCAGTCGCCTGAAAGCCATTGTTAGAAAGAGTGTTGATGTCTTCGTTGGCTGGATCGCTGTAGTTAGTCAGCAGTGCACTGTCGGGTTGTACTTCGATTGTATGAATCGCCCCAAAATAATGGATCGTATTTGGGTTATGACGCTGCCGGGCGGTGGCAACCTGTATATCCCGAATCATATCCTCCCGGTGTGATTGCTCCCAGGCATAGGGGCGCTGGAAGGTTGGGATGACGAAGATGTTGGCCTCGGTAAACAATTCCGAGGCGGCTTTGAACGTCATAACCAGATCTCCATCTGTGTTTCTCGATCACTCATCGCTTAGGTCTGCGGCTGTGGGGCCAGTGCGGCTCGGCAAGGCCGCTTAGTGTAGCCTCGGCGGGGCGTTGCGGTGCGTTCCTCACTCCAACAATTTTGCGGTAGCCGAAGTCGGCGAGGCGCCCCATTCAGGCGCCCACCACCAGTGGATAATCGAAGGCGTCGCGCGGCGCCTCAAGTTGGACAGAGCCGTCGCGCGCAGCCTGGGCCTCCATGAGCCGGCGGGAAACGTCGCGGGCGATCTCCAGGGTCTCGGCAAGGGTGTGCGCGACCAATCCGGGGATAGCATCCGAGGTGGCCAGGTACAGCCCCTGGGGCAGGCGCTCGATGTGCAGGTTAACGATGCGCTCCATGGTCGATGACTCCCCGTCCTGGTCGTCGATGGTCCAATCCTACACCCTGACTAACCGGTCCGCAGCTCGAAGAACAGGGTCCCGGCGTCCGTGCGGTAGGTGATGCCGAGCTGGGCTTGGCACCCGTGCGGGCTCAGCGCGACCCAGCGCCCGTCGTCGCCGCGGACCTGCAGCAGGGCGCCACCCATGGCCGTCAGGTGCACCCCGGCGCGGCCGGCGCGTAGACTGGCCACGGCGTGGCCGGGGCGGGCGCCGAGGCGGTAGTCGGCCCGGACGTAGAGGCGGGCATCACGGTAGAAGCCGCTTCCGGCCCCCCGCTGGGCGCGGATCAGGTAGGGGAAGCCTTCCTCCAGGTCGGCCTCCGGCGAGATCTGGACACTTAGGTTGCGTGGGAAGCGGAAAGGGGAAACGTACCCGTGGATGATGACACCCAGCACCGCGAGCCCCGCGACCCCGGCCAGGACCGGCCACCAACAGACGAGCCAAGGGGCCGCGGTCACCCCCAGCGTCAGCGGGACGGCCGCGGCGATGGCCTGTCCGTCCGGGCGTACCGCGGTGACGCGGATATCAAACCCGGTGCCCGGCGCGACGGCGGCCGGACAGCGTCCGATGCGCAGGCGCAGGGGCAAGGCGCGGGCCTCGTCCTGGCGCAGGGTCAGTGTCTGGGGCCGCGCGCCCAGGGGCTGCCACCCTTGGCCGAGGTCCAGTTCCAGGGCGGTACCGGGGCCGTCGTAATCGGCGGAGACCGCGATCGCGTATTCACCGGCGATACGAACGAAGGACAGATCGAGCGTCCCCTCGAGGCGGACCCCGCTGGATCCTTCCCCGAGGTCGAGGGGGATAGGGTCGCCCAGGGCGATTTCGCCTAAGACCCGCACCTTCGCCTCGACCGGCGCCGTCGGGCTCGACCCCGGGGCGGTGAAGCGCAGCGTTGCCTCGCCCAGGGTCCGCGGCCGCCAGGTGCCGGAATAGTGCCGGGGCTGGCCGCGCGCGGGCACGGGCGGCACGGCCCGCAGGGTCAGGGTCTGCCCGTCGTTGTCGGTGACCCGCACCGCGTCGGGCTCGGCGAGCAGCCGGGCCTCACCCACCGGTTCCAGTTCGACCGCGACCGGCAGCGGGACGCCCACCGTGGCCCGGTCGGCTACCTGGGCGTGCAGGACCCAGCGCGCCGGGGCGACCTCCAGGTTGAAGGCCCGCGTGCGCTCCAGGTGGTCGGTGGTCAGGTGCAGCCGCAGGTTCATCCGGCCGGCGGTCGCAAAGGTCAGACCGGCACTCAAGACCCCGTCGCCCGCGATATCCCCGTCCTGGCCGTCGTCGCGCAGGTGCAGGCGGCGGCCGTCGGCCTCCAGGGTCACGGCGAGCCCGGGGACCTGGCGTGGATCCACCACCCGGTCGCCGTCGGCGGTATCCACCAGTTCGACCGCTAAGCGGGTCTCGGCCCCGGCCGCGACGGTGGCCGGCGGGGTGAAGCGCAGCCCCAGCGAGAAGTCCTGCAGCAGCAGCCAGCCGGCGCCGGCGGGCAGGTCGGGCGCCCGAAACCGCCAGGTGCCCGGCCGGGGCCGGTCGAGCCGGACGATGCGATAGGCGCGGGTGCGTCGGTCGGTCCCCGTCGTGGTGCCGCCGCCGCGGTAGTCGAGATCCAGGGCGGCGGCAGCGGGGTTGCCGGGGAGGGAGACGAGCGGCGCCATGGAACCGTCCGCCGCGACCAACAGATAGGCGGTGCGCACGAAGGGGGCAACGGCGACCCGGATCTCCGGTCCGGAGAGGACCCCGCCGGCGGGTTGGCGCGCACCCAGAAAGCGCTGGTAGATCTCGCCGACGGCGGAGACCAGGCCCGCCGCGCGGGCGGCATTGCGGGTCAGGTCAAGGTCCGGGTGCCCGGAGAAGCCGCCGCCGTGGCTGCCGAGGTTGACCACGGCCAGGGTCGCCCCGTCGTCGCGCAGCCGCTTGAGTTCCGCGGCGGTCTCGGGTCCGCAGGAGAAGTCGGTGGCATCGGTGATCAGGATCATCAGGCGCTGCATCGCGGGCGTGGCGGCAAAGCCCGCGGCCAGGGTGCGCAGCGGCGCGGTGAACAGCGTCCCGCCCCCATAGTGGATCGCCGCGTCGAGCCGACCCTTGAAGGCGGCGCCTTGGCCGGCCTGACCGGCGCCGAGCGCCAGCGCGGCGTCAGGGCGCGGACCGTCGTCGCAGCCGGTGCCCGGGGGGATCCAGGCGACGGTGAGTGCGTCCTGGGGACCCAGCAAGTCGGTCAGGATCTTGGCAATCTGCACTGTGTAGCGGGGGGCGTCGGTGTCGGCGCCGTCCATGGATGATGAGGTGTCCAGCACCAGTCCGATGTGACGGCCGCCCGGCTCCTGCGCCCAGGCCGCGGGGAGGATCAGGACCATGACCAAGGCCAGGACCCGAAGGATGCGGGCGCGGGTGGTCGGGGCTGGGTGGCTTGCGGTCATCGGTCTATCCGTCCTGGTCGGTGGACATCGAGCGGGCCTAGGCGCTGTGGTCGGAATGGGAGCGGATACCAACATGAGTCAATTGAGAGGTATGGTCTCGCATCACGAGCGCGAGATCGCCGAACTGCGCGCCAACCGGAAACTGACGGCCGTGTACCGCAAAGCGGCGATGGAATCGCGCGATGATCGCGACCAGCTAGCCGCTGGTCTCCTGGCGCATCGCGGCCGAAACCCACGGCGGGTTGGGGGCGGTGGGGGCCGACGCCGGCATCAGGCGGGGGTGGTTGTACCGCTCCCTGTCATCCAGAGGCAGCTTTGGACAAACTCCGGCTCAAGAAACAGCGGTGATGCATTGATGCAGAACGCAACGATCTGCGCGATAGGCCGATAGAGGCTCATCATCGGTCGCGCCTCTCGATCAGTTCGACGACGTTGCCGTCGGGGTCTATGACGTGCAGAGTCCGGTCTCCCCGACGCCCTGCTGCAACGGGCCTGGCCGGATGCACTTGATATTCCGATAGGCGCCTTTGGGCCGCTTCGAGGTCATGCACCGGAATCTCGATCAGGTTGCGTCCGTTTGGCTGATCCAGCTTGATCGTGCCTCCCGACAGATCGACAGCGTGGCGTCCTTCGACGAGGGAGAGTGGCCCGTAGGACACGAGCTTCTGAGTCTTTCGAGTCGGTACTAGACCAATTGCCCGTTCATAGAATGACGCCGATGCCGACACGTCAGCGACAGAGAGCCTAATGCTCATGGCCTGTGTCTCAGGCGCAGCAGCCGTCATCGGTTGCCCGACATCGTTGTGGCGATCGGTATCCTGGC
Organism: Lamprocystis purpurea DSM 4197; assembly: GCF_000379525.1. Classification (GTDB taxonomy): domain Bacteria; phylum Pseudomonadota; class Gammaproteobacteria; order Chromatiales; family Chromatiaceae; genus Thiodictyon; species Thiodictyon purpureum. Next base: position 65,214 of record NZ_KB902491.1, read on the forward strand.
GTTGAGGCTTCTCTTTCGATTTTCGCCCGAGCTTGTTGATGTAGAGCGTCTGGCCATCGGACGTCTCAAGCTGCCACGCTTGGGCGATAGTGTCGCTGGACAGTGACTTGAGAGCAACCATCGCCATAACCCGAACCCGCCGAGAGCCATCTAGATCGACACTGTCCTCGCCGCGCCGCGCCAAGGCCGCGCGGAGAGCGTCTAACTCCTTCTGGCTGATTGTCCGTGAGACGGGTGCTGCCTCGCTGGCGCGCAACGATTCCTGCGCCACGGTGTTTGCCAGCCGCCGAACATAGTCGCTGTCTTGAACGGAGAGCCAGTCGCGCGGGAGCCAATCGTAACCCGCGAGGCACCCCGCAAGGCCACCCGTCATAGCCGCCATGGTGTCCGTATCGGCCCCCCTGGCGAACGCAGCGCTGACCACGGCCTGCGCTGGTTGGGCGGCGTAGCGCGCGATGAGGTAAACCGCAGCCGCCGTGCTGATCGTGCCGGAACCCTTTGCCTTTCCGAAGCAGCCTAATCGCCGTAGAACCTCGTGATCGTCGCCGATGGCGCCGGCATCGATTCCCGCGCGCACCTGACTGACCAGCTCACGCATTTCGCTCACAACGTCGCGCCAAATCCCCTCATAACGTCCCTGCGATTGCTGGTTTGCTGCATCCAGCCATCCATTCTTCGCATGCCCCGATGCCGGAAGTTCGCCCCATACCGCAATGTTATCGTTGATCTGCTCGACAAGTTCTCCGAACCCGATTGTGTGCTCCGCGCGCAATAGCCACCATGCGGCATACGCATAAGCGGTCGCCCCGATGATTGCGCGCGGGTGCCCGTGTGTAGCAACGGCGTCGTTGATCACGTCCCGCATAAGGATTGAGGGATCCAGCGCTCCGGCGTGAAAGAGTGCGTGAGGTAGTACTCGCATCGCGACGCCGTTTCCCCCGGCATCAAAATAGCGTCCGACCTGTTCCGGGTCTGGGCTCTTCCATGGCGCTGTACCCTTGACCCAAAGTTCAGCCGCTCGCTTAGTGGCACCTCCACCTCCGCGCTCGTATAGCGTCCATAGAGGAAGCTCCGTGCGGGTGAACGCCGTCCACCAGCCGGTCCCGGGGTAGAGGCGCGAGCGCGCAACGGCGAGGGCGAGCTGCGTGTCGTCGCTATACTCTCCGCGGCGGATAATCTCCTCGTATGGAAAAAAGCGCCCGCCGCCGCGTCGCACCCATTCGCGGAATTCAACCGTCGGCGTGCCGGCGGAAGACTTTCCGGCAATCAGCTTGCTCGGGAACTCCTGCGGCCAGCCGAGCGCGTCGCCGGCCGCCAGCGCAATGAATGCACCCTCAGCCTTGGCGCGCCGGCAACCCGCTGCTGGGGGCAATTCGTGGTTCGTGAGATCAACCATCACTATCTCCCGCGTAGAACTGGTCCTCCACTGGCGAGCGCCCGACTCGGAGCATAGCGCTCAGCCCATTGGCGTCGAAGAAGTCAGGGGCAATCAAGACACATGGCACCTGCTCGCCAAGGGTCTGCAGGCGCGCAATTTCCCGTCTCGCTTGTGCTACGTCGATGACGACGATGCCAAGCAGATCCTCTCTATCAACGTGGTCTGGAATCAGAATTTCCGCCTGTTCGTCGGTGGGTACGCTTGGCGAACGAGATGGCCCGCGCGTGTAAGTCTTGTCGTAGGCGCCGATGACGCTGGGCGCATACATTGCCTCGAACGCATCGGCACCCTCTTCTATGAAACGTCCGCCGCCAGCCGCTGCGTTTCTCGGACAGAACTTCGTGCCATAGGTCCACAGGTAGTGCGGACGAAGAAGGAGGACAACCCAGTCACGGAAGATCGCATCCTTCACTCGGGCCTTTCGGAAATACCAGGCATTAGGATACTGGATGGAGCAACATACATGGTTGCGATAACCGTCGAACCGCTCGAGGTCGGTTGGGTTAAACACAGCGCGCTCGTCCACGGTGAGCTTGTGCGTCGCCAGCAAACCTCGAGGGTCAGTGGCAATGTGAACGAGGTTACGCGATGGTGTAAAGTGGCATAGTCGCGTAATGCCGCGCCGCAGCGCACTGTCATGTATCGCCCCGATCATCGCCTGATCCTTTGGTAAAGGCCGGCGTCGACGGGCAGCAGCGCGGTCTGCGCGCCAGTGTAGGTGACTATGAGGTTGGCTCTCGCTCGCGTGACGGCGACATAAACTAGGCTAATGTCTCGCGACGCGGCGTCCGTCTGGCCGAACGTAGCGACGTCCGGCGGGTGCGGCAGGCGACCGGAGGACATAAAGGGAAGCACAACTACATCGAACTCGAGGCCCTTTGCCGCATGGTAGGTCCCGTAGAAGATCCCCGGACCATCAGGCCAGCGGTCCAAGTCGCCGTGCAGGCGCGTCATCCCGTCAGGTATAAGGCGCTCCAAACGGTCTTCGGCTTCCCGGTCTCTGAACAGAACCGCCACACTCTGGGTTTGGCCGAAACGACGCGCAAGGCTTGCTACAAACTGCATCTCGGAGTCTTCCGAACCGAACGAGACAAGCGCGGGAAGGGGGCCATCTGCGGTTGGCGACTTCGGGGCAACGAGGTCGGGATCGGTCGAGAACGGCGGCATCGCCGCGATGGCGAGTGCGAGCTGCGCAATCTGCTTCGAATTTCGGTAGTTTTGCTCGAAACGCCAGACGTTCTGGACATTGAGTCCCGCAGTACGCCACGACATCTTGTTGCCATAGATCTGCTGCGCCATGTCGCCGAAGAATGTCAGGCTCCCGTTTGCCGGTACAGCAGTCGCAAGGGAGCGCAGCATCATGGGCGAAAAGTCCTGGCCTTCGTCGATCACTACGTGCCGATAGTGCCGACCTACGGCATCCAGGCTGAGTTCCTCGACCACCGCACCGGACAGGTCGTCCCAATCGTATTCCTTGCCGCTTGCCGCTCGGAATGCTTTGTAACGTTCATAGAGATCGAACACGGCAGGCCGGTCAGCGCGAGCCACTCTCGTTCCAGCACGATTGACGCGATCAGCGGCTACGTATTCGGCTGCGGACAAGATGCCATGCTGAGCCAGCCAGCGCAGCTCTTCGACAAGGAACTCGACCGGTCGCTGAAGCACGGTGCTCGTCGCGCCTGCGGCGAGCGCCTCAACGAGCGCTTTCCGACAGAACACCCTTTGTTCTTCCGGACTGGAAATGCAGTTCCATCTCATGCGTCCCCGGTTGTTGAGATAGCCGCGGGCAAATTTGTGGTAGTTCCGTACATCCACGTCGCGCGGAATAGTGCCCGCGAGACTCCGGAGGTATGCAACGAGACAGCGGTTAAACGTGACGAGCAAGGTGCGCCCATAGTGGTCCGTGCCCGGATGCGCAAGGTATAGGGAGCGATGGACCGCAAGGGTGGTCTTTCCGCTTCCGGCCGTGCCAAGGACGACCAAATGCCCTTGCGCGGGCAGGCACAGAACCTCCTTCTGACGCCCGATCGGTTGGGGCAGACGGGTACTCATTATCGGGCTATATCAATCAGCACGCCGACGGCGTGACAACAATTACTGACAGCTTTAGTCACTTGCCGCATTACCACTTGCTTATTCAAATGAGGGCCACCGAATTTCAGCCTTCGGATGCTCCGCGTGACGGAGAGGAGATTCAACCGCGAACAGCTATTCCAGAAAGACTTGCCGGGATTGCCGGGTCAGCTGTGCCGCCATCTGAATCAGACTTCTCAATGCTGTTCTTTGCTGGAACCCGGAGAAAGTGCCGCCGATCTACCCGTAGCGCTCGTGGGCCAAGTGATCAGCGTACGACGCGGGCATCCGGCAGACAAGCGCGCCCTGACGGACCGGTTGCACTCTTTCCACGGACAAGTCTGGTCGGCTGGGCAGGATCGCAAATCCGCAAAACCATGCGAGAAAGTGGTAAGAGGGCGCGTAAGTATATGTCATTACAGTACCGACGGCTCGGGAAGTTTAGTAGCGGTGGGCGGGCTTGTGACGAAAGCCGGACGGCGGGACTTGCCCGGATTCGGAAACGGGGTCATCAAGCAGGCGTGTCACGACTGTTTCAGACCGGCTGGTCGTAATCGAACCGCAACCGCCACGCGTCGCCCCCGCGGCTCAGGCAATACTGTCGTCGCGCCTGGACTCGGTAGAGCCCTGGCCCCGCCAGCGGCAGGTCGCCACCGTCCGCGGCGACCAGGCCGACCCCGGGCGCCAAGGCCAGTCCAAAGAGCCCGGGGTCGTGCGGCACCACCCAGGCCAGTGGCTCCTGATGGGACACGGGATCGAGTATGGGGCGCCGCGGGGCGTCGCCGATGAACCTGACCAAGGGATTGCCCATGGGCAGCGGGCTAGTCGCCGCGGGTGGTCCCTCCCCGTGCCACAGGGCATAGCGCAGGTCCGGCGGCAGTGCGCGCCGCCCCTGCCACAGCCACAGGCCCAGCGTCAGGGCCAGGGCGGTGGCGGTCGGCGGGGCCAGGGCCTGCCAGTCGATGGGGATGAGGCCGGGGGCCAGGACCGACAGGCGGGCGGTAAAGGGGCCGACCACGTCGAAGTCCTCGTAGGCCGGATGCATCAGCCGCAGTTCGAGTCCAACCGCCAGGCCCTCGGCGTTGGCCGCGATCCGCGGGCGCCCCAGGTCCAGGCAAAGTTGATGGGGGCCGAGCAACCGCGCGGGCGACAACGCCTGTCCCTGGCCCCAGGGAGTGCCGGCCGGGCCGCCGGCGGGGACCCCGGCGCGCTCCTGGAATTCGATCGGTCGGCCGTCCAGGCGCCAGCGCGCCCCGGCCAGCTCGGCATCGAGCAGGCCCGGGGCGCCGTGCGTACTCAATGTCGCCTTGATACCGTACGGTGGGGGGCCGAGGATCGCGAGTCGCTCCGGGTGATCGGTCGCGATGGTGAAGTCGACGCACCGGTTGAGCTCGCGCGGGGCCAAGGGTGCGGGGCCGATGGGGGCCTCGGCGGGTTGCGGGGTCAGTGCCAGCCGGGGGAAGACCATGATCGCGTGGGCCGTGTCGCAGGCGAGCGTCGCCACGGTCTTGTCCCCGCTCTTGGCCTCGACCTCGACGAACCCCTGGTAGGGCTGATCCCGGTCCTGCGCGTTCTCCGGAAAGCTCATCCAGATCTCGTGGCTCACCCCCTCCGGCGTCAGCCGGGCCGAACCGCCGGCCGGCGGTGTCTTGTCGCCGCTCCAGGCATAGCCGCAGGGGCCGGTGCGCGGGCCTTGAATGCGAAAGGCCAGGTTCACGTCGGGCTGGTTGCCGGCCGTCCCGGCGGCGGAGCTGACCAGCACGCGCAAGGCAAAGCGCACCCCGGCCATGACTTGGCCGGCTTGACGCATCTCCTTGGCCTGGCCGACCCCGTCCGCCGGCGGCACCCGTCCGGGGCGCACTTGCAGCAGGGGCGCCACCGGGCGCAGGATGGCCAGGGTCGCCGCCGGGTCGCTGCCCTTGAAGGCGTAGGACCCCGGCGCCGGGCCCAGCACCCATTGCAGGGCGTAGCTGGCCCCGGGTTGGCTGGCCGTCACCACCCCGCCGGGGGCGTTGGGACCGGGGGTCAGGGCCTGGGTCGGGGGCTTGGGTCCCGCCGCCAGGGTGACCAGGGCGACCTTGGTCGGGGTGGTCCCGGCCTCCAGGTCGATCCCCTGGGGCGGCAGATCGGCCACCTTGACCGGCGGGTCCACCGCATAACCGAAACTCAAGGAGAAGATGTCGAGCATGGTGGTCGTGAGCCGGCGGCCGTCGGGGTCGACGAAAACGCGGCCCAGGGGCCGGCCGGAGGCGTCGTGGACCAGGTCATCGAGCAGCCCGCGATTGGCCATCGCCGCCGGGCCGAAGCCCAGGATATACAGGCGTACCCCGGCGGCGGCGGCCTCGTCGCGCAGTCCCCGCAACAGGCTGCGTTCGGCGTCGCGGGTCCGGTCCTCCGGGACCCCGTCGGTGATCAGGACCATGACCCGAGTGTCTTCCGGCGGGATTCGCGGGTCCTTGAGTGAGTCGAGCGCACGGCGCAGCCCGGGGTAGTAGTAGGTCCAGGGCCCATCGTAGGGGACCTGCTTGAGCGCGTCCGTGAAGGCGGCGCGGCCCGCCGCGTTCTGCGTCGCGGCGACGATGGCCGGCGCGGTACTGACCGGGGGCGGTGCGGCGGTGTCGGTCCACTCCTGCCAATGATCGAAGGGATAGACCGCAAAGCTGTCCGGGCGTCTGGGGAAGGCGGGGTTGGGGTCCACCAGGTCATAGAGCAGGTTCGTGGCCAGCACCGCCAGGCGCCCGGGGTCGTTGGCGGGGGCCCCCTTGATCCCTTTGAGCATGGACAGCGAGGTGTCCAGGACCACGCGCACATGGTTGCCCTCCGCCCAGGCCGGGGTCCCGGCCCCGGCCAGCAGTGCCCCGATGGTGAGGCGCAGGGCGAGGGCCGGCAGCAGGGTCGGGGCCGGTCGGGACGATCGGCGGATCGTGGTCATTACCGCCGCACCGCGAGGCGAAAGAAGGGGCCCGAGTCACCGATGCGGTAGACCTCCCCCGGCCGCACCGGTTCGCCCTCGTCCGGCACCGGGGCGTAGGACCCGTCGTAGTCCTCCCGACTGAGCTTGAGCCCCGGCTGGGGGCTGATCCGGGCAAAGAGCCGCTCGGCCGCGAGCACGGCCAGGGCCCCGGCAGCCCGTCGGGTGAGGCGGAAGTTAGGGTGCAGATAGGCGCGTGCACTGCGGTAAAAGCGGACCCCGAGACCGCGCCAGGCCCGCAGGGTCTGCGGCGGGTAGGTGTCCAGTTCGTCGCGCTCGGGGGCGAAGCTGATCGCCAGCGCGCGCGGGAAACGATAGGGCAGGATGTAGCCCAGGGCGATGACGACGGCGACGGCCAGGGCCAGCAGGGACAGGATCAGCCAGCCCCAACGCTGCTGGAAGGTCAAGCCCACCACCTCCCAGCGCAGGGCGATCTCGAGGCGCTGGTCCGGCCGGTCGCCGGCGTCTACCGCGAGGCGCAACCAGGGTTCGCCCAGGGCGTTGGTACTGGACGCCGCCGCGGTGACCTCCAGGCACAATTCCAGCGGATCGCCCGCCTTCCAGGGGCGGACCCCGCCGCCCGGGGTCAGCAGGGTGGGTCCGGCATGCAGCAACAGCGTGTGGCCCGCCGGCACCGGGCGCAGGGCCTCGAGCACGAAGGGCATCTCGCCCTGGTGCTCGACCGCCGGGCTCAGAGCGCGGCAGGCCCGCCCGGGGGCCGCGATCCGGCCCAGGTCCAGCGTGAGCGGCGGTCCGGTGTAGCGGAAGACCCCGGCGACTGACACCGCCGCGGTGGCCCGGCGGTCGGCCACCGGGCTCGTCAGGTGCAGCCCAACCGGAACCGCACCCGTGCGGTTGAAACGGTACCAGGCCGAGAAGAGCCCGTCCCCGGCGTGTTCGTCCCCGTCCTGACCGTCGTCGTGCAGAGCGACCTCCTGGCCCTCGAGGGTGGCAACGATGCGCGCTCCCTCCAGGGCCTGGGCGTCCGCGACCGGTTGGAGCGCGCCTCCGGCACGGATCGCCGCAACCAGCCGCACCCGCTCCTGCGCCCGGGCCGACCGGGGTTCCAGCAGGGCCGGGATCAGGGACGAGCGCTGGACCAGCGCATAGGCAAGCCCGGCGCCGCCGCCCTTGGCATGGATCCGCCAGACCCCGGCGGTCGGGTTGGTCATATGGGCGACGCGGTAGGCCCCGGCCCCGGGCAGGCGGTCGGCGGCATAGTCCGCGCGGACCTCGCCGCCGGGACCCATCAGGCTCACCTCGCCCAAGGTGTCGTCGCCGTAGACCACCGCCCACAACTCCTCGACATTGGGCCGCACGTCCAGGTCCGGGGCCTTGGCCACCAGGTTGTCCACCCGATAGGGCGCGTGCACCAGCCGACGGAAGACCTGGGCGAAGCTGCGCATCAGCTCGGCCGGACTGTTCACCCGGTCCACCGGCAGATTGAGGCGCCGCGGGATGGCGGGATCACCGCGCCCGAAGACCATGGCGCGGATGTCCACCCCGGCCTGGCGCAGCGCATTCACCGCGGGGGTCAAGGCCTCGACCTGTTCGTCCTTGCCGTCGGAGAGCCAGACCACGGTCCGGTTCGTACCCGGCTGGCCCGCGGCATCGTGCTGGTCGAAGAGCCCCTGGGCGGCGCGGAAGGAGAGGAAGAAGAGACTGTTGTTCGAGGTCTGGGCGAGGTGGGCGTCGAGCCGCTGCTTATAGGCCGGATCAGCGCGCTCCGGGCGCGCCTCCAGTCCGTAGCGCCCGCGGCGGGCGTCCTCGGCCCAGTTGGTCGTAGGCTCCACCAGGTCGCAGCGGTCGTTGGGGTCCTCGCTGCACGCGTTCTCGACGCTGGTCTCGCGCCGGGGCAGGAGTGCCGCATCCCGCGTCAGGTCCAGCACCCGCACCACCGCCAGATCGCCGGGGACGATGTCGGAGAGCAACTTGGCCACCAGGAGCGAGGAGCGCTCCCGGTCCATCCCCGGCTGGCTCATGCTTTTCGAGGTATCGACGATGACCACCAGGTCCGGTGCCGCCTCCGCCACCGGCACCGCGGCGCGTACGGGATCACCCCCGACCCAGGCCAGGAGGCAGATGAACAAGGGGATCAGTGACTTCATGCGGCGACTCCATTGCGCCCGGCAGGAGCCGGTGGCGGACACAGGATAACCTGAGCGGGGGCGGGGCGGGAAATGGCTTCAGAGTCTCGGCCATCCGGGCAACGGCGGATGTCCAGCCAGTACGATGGCGCGCTCGAAGGCATGGTGGTATTCGGGCCGGGTCTTGAAGAGCGCACCTTCCTCAATGGCAGGCTCCAGGAGGAGCCGGCGGATCTCCGGCGACGTGCTGTCCGCCCTGGGCTGGTGCCCGCCGAGGCGAAGCATCCAAGAGTCCGGCGCCGACCCGGTTCGGTTGGTCCGCCATGCCTGACAGCACCGCTCCGCCGGGCGTCCGGCAGATCAATCCGTGGGTGTAGCGCGCGGCGGTGATGGGCATTCTGGCGTCGAATTTTAGCGAAGCCGAACCGAATGGCCATCACTGGTGTAGGATTGCGATCTCCCATCCAGCTTCAGGGCCATGAACACTGAGCAGCAAGTGATGCGCGGCGTTGCGCCGATCATGATCCCAATAAAGCGAAATCGTCAAAGCCGTTCATTGCCATGGCCAACTGTCGAGGCATGGATTGCCGGCGAACTTCACCGCTCGCTCGAAGGCGTGGCTGTAGTCGGGCATTACCGAGAAGAACTCCGCGATGCGTTGCTTTTGACCAAGGGTCAGCGCGAAGGCGCTGAACTGCTCGTTCGGTATCGGGGCGCGACCGTACAACGCATTGCCATGTAATGGTTGGACATAGACTAGGCCCAAACCGAACAGGACGCGGTCTATCCGCGCGGCAACCGCCGCGTCGCTCAAATTGGCGAAATCCGTGGTGGAACCTAGGATCTCGGCAGTGACGCCCTTATCCTTGCGTAATGCCTTTCGGAACTCGTCGCCAATCGCAAGATCGACGACGCTCGCTGTGAGGATGCTGCGACCCAAGAAAAGAGGAAAACAGGTTGATCGCACATCTTCCTCAATCGCGACTCCTAATAGGACCTTTCGGACGGCAGCCGGGGTCGTGTCGGTCCGAGGCTGTGGGCCAACGAGCCGGAAGAAGTCCGCCAGAAAGACGATGTCATCTCCCAGCGCACGGAGCATTCGGGGCTCCCCCTCAGCGGCTAAATCCGCCACTCCAATCAGGGCCTCGTCCGCCCCGTCGGACTTCAGCAACGGCACAATTTGGCTGCGGTTCGCGAAACCTGGGGTAGCATAGAGTTTTCGCCATAGAACCGTCGCGCATAGAGCCATCACTTGTCGCTCGGCGGCCGATATCGCGGGAATCGTCACCGGCTGTCGCGAACGGCTCGTCGTCTTTGTGCTTCTATCGCTAACCAACGTTTCGTCTCCGCTGCCCATTGCCGAGTCGGTGAGCCAGCCCATATAGACGCAGCGGGGGAAGCCCAGGCTTCGGGCGAGTCGTAGCCGGACGGGTGAACTAGCCAAGTCCGTCCCCTTTGGTTTTACAAACCACGGTTTTGGGGGATCGGTTTGGATCCAAGACACAATCAGGGCCTTCAGGATCTCGGCGAGTTCGCCTTCTCTTTTCGTGTTTCGACGTGCTGTCGCTTCATCGGTATGCAAGACGTTCGGAGCCGAGGTGTCAACTCGCTGTGATTGTGCCGCGATCTCTCGATCGTTTCGCCTTTTCGGATTCATTGTCGCGGGATTACTGTTCCACACCGCCCGAGGCGACCGGTGAACCAGCGTTTCCAAAGGTATCATTAGATCGATAGCGGCATTGCGGTCCTGATGACCGGTCCGGACCATACGGTCCAAGACTTGCCGCCCAAGCTCGCAATAAAACTCATTTAACTGAGTATTCCCCGGAGACGCTTTCGCTGTATCCGAGAGCAGCCGTGCCGCAGTGGGAGCGATCTGTGCCAGGCCAGTATGTCTGCATTCCGCTATGGCCTTGGACAGCGTTTCTTGTAAGCTGCGCGCCAGGGCCAGCCGGAGCCGGTTATTCCCTGGCTCGGACGCGAGGTACGGCCCTTGCTCCGCCAGGGCTGCGAGGATCGCGTCGGCCAGCGTGCCGGGGTCTTTGGTACTAGCAGCGAAACTCTTGAAGATTGCGGCGAATGGCTTATCGAGTCGTTCGGCGACCTCTTGGACAGAGACGGCCGGGTGAACTTTCACCAGCCCCAGCAGGCCCACGGCGGCATTCTTGACATCCGACCCCGCAAGCAAAGTACAGGCCAATGCCTGGCCCCAGAAGGAGGCCCCCTCCGTGTTCCCGGCGATGGCAGTCTGAAGGCAGTAGTCGAAGCACACGGGGCGCAGGCACGGGGCCTGTCGGCACCAGCGGTCCTGGGTCTCCTCCGGGGGCGGCAGCGCGATCCCGTAGGATGCGGAGAGGATGCCCCCAGCCGCCGCATAGAGTGCGCGGAGATCTCTTACCTTGGCGCCGGGTGCCAAGGCGAGCAGGCCCAGGACCGGGATCAATTCCTTGAGCCGCGCCAGGACCGCCTCGCGTGCCGGGTGTTTGGCGAAGGCGTCCGGCAGGGTCTCGGCCAGTGGGACGATCTCGGCGGGATGGTCCCTGAGTAGGTTCGGGGCCCGGGCGAGCAATCGCTCGACCCGGGCGGCGAGTCCGGCGTGACGCAGGACCCGGGAATCGGTCAGGCCGGCGTCACGGTGGTAGTCACCAATCAAAGACGTGAGGCGACGGATGTGGGCCAGGGCGGTGAAACTCCAGATGACACCTATCCATCGCTCGGGGTCATCATGCCTGTCGTCCGAACGCAGGGCGGACCAGAGAAGGATGTCGGTACGGACGGCTTGGTCCGCTTTACGGGTTGCCGCAGTCCAGGCACGGGTCCACTCGGGCCCATTGAGCTCGGCCGCGGCGACCTCGGCCGCACGGGCTACGGCTTGGCTGGGACGCCCGGCCTGAAGGCGTTGGCGCAGACAATCTGTGATCATGATGACTATCAGCGGCTGCAGGTCAGCGGCGTCCGGACCGGCAGGTAGGGCGGGACAGCGGGGGAGTTCGCCGTCCAGGAACCGCTGCAGATAATCGACGACCAGGCCGCGGGCGAGTTTTCCGATCAGCCTTGCGGCGTGGCCCCTGGCCGCCCCAGGATTGTGCCAATCCGCTGCCAGGATGGCCTGATCCAGGTCCGCGAACTTCTCGTCGGCTAGACCGCGCCAGTCGGCAAAGCTCAGGCAGTGATGCCCCTCCGCCAATTGGCCGAAGTAGCCCAGCGTCCGGTCCGGGGTCTCCGGCCGGGCCTCGGGGATGAACTGGATGGCGAACTCGGGGCGGGGCGCGGCGAAGCCGGCGCAGGCGGTGACTAGGATGCGCAGGGGCGGCGGAAGCAAGGCGAGCGCCTGGCCCAGGGCCCGGCAGAAGGCGCGCTCGTCGGGGAGGCCGGCGTCACTGCCCGCCAGGGTCGGACGGGACCGGTCTTCCAGGCCGCGCAGCAGGGCCCAGGGCCAGTTGTCCAGCCCGGGCAGCGGGTCGCTGTCGGGGTACAAGGGGTCGTCCGGAACAGGCAGGTCTAGGGGCGGGGCGTCCTTGGGGTCGAGTTCGGACTCCAGGTCCGGATCGGCCCGCAGCCAGTCCGGGACCGCGGCCAGGATCTCCGGTGCCTGGGCGCACCAGTCGGCCCCGGCGATGATGGCCGTGTTCAACTGGGTATAGGTCCGCCCGGGCCGCCCCTCTCCGGCCTCGGGGCGCGGCCGGACCCGGCCGAGGATCATGTAATCACGGTCGTCGCAGCGCACCGGCCAGAGGAACAAGGCCCCGCGTGCGTGGGCATCGACGTGGACCAGATCGAGGGTCGAGGTACGCTCGATCAGGGCCAGGGGATGACAATACTCCAGCAGGCGCGGGCTCAAGCCCCGGCCTTGGCGCGTGACCTGGTGCTCGAAGCCGGCGTTGACGGCGCCGCCCGGTTCCTGCACCGCCTTGCCGTAGATGTAGCGCCGCGCCTGAATCGCGCTCACCGCGTTCAGGACTCCAACTCATCGAGGCGGTGGATCAGTGTCCCCGCCTGGTCGCCGGTGGCGATGAAGACGAAGGGGTCCAGGGTGCAGAAGGGGCGCCAGAGATACCAGGCGTCTTCCGCGCTGTAAGGGGTCTCGGGGGTGATGCCGCTGGACTTGGGGGGCGGCGGGCGCACCAGGAGCGAGTCATTGTGCGGGTCGAAGTTGATGCCGCCGTTGCCCGGGATGAAGCCGTAGGTCGACACCGGCACGCACCACACCCCCCGGCCGGTGCGCTGGAACGACCGCAGGGCCTTGGCGATGCCGTGGTCGCGTCCGCCCAGGGCGGCGGCCATCAGGTCACGGGCGACGCCCCGGTGGGCCAGGTGGCGATAGGCGTTGCGGCCCTGACCCTGGCCCAGTTTCTCGTACATGGTGAAGCAGACGACCAGCCGGCGCAGACCGGGGCGCTCCCGCAGTTCAAAGATGCGATCGGCCAGGGAATTACGCTCGGAATGCTTCAGCAACCGACCGAGAGGGATGCAGAAGACGACGCTCTCGGCCTGGGCAAGCTGGGCCAGGAGTACCTTGTGGGCCTTGATGCCCAGCCGCTCTTGCTCTTGCTCATCGTCTTCCTTGCCCCTGTCGCTCATAGCCGACTCCGGATCGGCCATGTCCGTGGCCGGCGCCTCCGGCTGATCCGTGCGGAATTCCAGAAGACCGCCGCTGGCGTCGAAGCTCGAGAAGGTCGTCACCCGGCCGGGTTCGGGGGCGCCGCCGCTCGGATGGACCTCGAAACGGAATTCGGGGGCTAAGAAGCGGCCGCGCGTGGTGGCCGCGACCACCAGGCCGTTGCCGAAGACGGTCTCCAGCCTTTTGCCGCGGTACTCGTCGAAGGCCGCATTGCCGCCGGTGATGTCGACGTCGTAGCGGCCCTGGTACGAATGGCTGTTGACCTCGGCGCAGCGCGCCAGGGAGTGGAGCAGGGCAGTCTTGCCGGAACTGACCGGGCCCAGGATGAGGCAACTGGCGGTGTGTGCCATGGCCCCCGGTGCACCGCGGTCGAAAGGATTAGCGGCCGGCGGTCGGCCCCGATTGATCCGGCCCCGCAGCCCCTGCCATAGCCCCGTGTCGGGGCCGGTCGCGGCCCCTTGGTCATGCGGCGTGCCCATGGGATGAATCCTTTTGTCGGTGTAACTTGCAGGTTATTCTATGCCCTTCGGGGTCCACAGGTGAACGGACCCAAGGGATTTGCAAGCACCAAACGCGGAGCGGAGGAGGAGTTCGTGATCGAGTGCGCCTGGGACGCGACCCACGATGTCGTGTTATTGCATCGGCCGCCGACATCGGACGGGGAGACGGGCGACCTGCGCGTTGCCATCGCCTTCGCCGGGGGTGCCGACTATTACTTTGCCGGGGTCTTCCCGGCCGACTGGCGGTTGTGGGCGGTCCAGGCCCCCGCGGGGGGCGACTTCCGCCTCGCCTTCTATCCGGTCGACAGCGGCGCGGGCTCCACCGACACCCGCGCCGCGCCCGTCCAGGAGGTCCGCTTCGCACGCGAACTGACCCTCTCCCCGCGACAGCAGGTGCCCCACGGGCACAAACTGTGCGGACGGATCTACGGCCCACGGGAGGGACTGCGTCGCGTTGCCAGGTCGGGGCCGGTGGTGCTGGGTCCAGGGCGTTGTCTGGAGGACTGGCTCGATGAGAAAAATCTGCGGCCCCCGTTGCGCTTCGGCATCAGCATCGCCGCTTGTGAGGACGGCGCCCAGGGTCCCGACCGCCACCCCTTCCGTGACCATGAAACCGCGGTCCCGGTTCGCATCGCGCGGCTCCCCGACCTGGAGCCTTTGCCGGCGGGGGCGGTGCACCTGCGGGGGTTCGCGGTGTTTGGTCGGGGGGACGACCCCGCGGCCTTCGACGGACTCACCTTCCCCGTCTGTGAGGTTGACCTGACGGCCTTCGGTATGGCCGCCGATCAAGTACGCCTGTCATTGACCTTCTTCCATCGGCCCTTCCTGGGCGGCACCCAAGGCGGAGTGGTGCGCCATGTGCACGGCAGATCTCTGCCGTTGCGTGAACAAGGTGGGCGGCGTTTCGTGCGTTGGGCCTGCCGCGAGGGTTGCCACCGCGATCTATTGGGGGTCCACTTGGCCGGCGGCCATGCCTTGACGGCACTGACCGCCGCGCAGGACCCCAATTGCCTGCTGCGCGAGCCGGTGGCGTTCGGCGCTTGCATTACCGTCCTGTACCTTGGTGACCGTTGCATCCCCCACCCGTCCCTCGCCGAGATCGTCGCCGCGGACCAGGAGGTCAGCCCCGATCTGGTCGCGGTGGAGATCGCCCGGTTTGCCTCCTGGGTCGCGGCCGATGAGCGCCTGCACTCGGGGGCCACCCTGAGCGGCGCCCAGCGCGCGGAGGCCTGCACGCTGTTCGCCTTTGTGGAACTGCTCGGAGAACTCGAACGGGTGATGCAAGCGGCCGACGGCCGTGACCCGCTCGCCGCTCTGCTGCGGCCGCTGGGCCTGGGGCTGCGCAGTTTCGGCGAGTTCATCCGACGCCCCGACCTGGTATTCGCCGCCGTTGCCCTGCCGCAGTTACGCGCGCGCCTCGCGGCGGCCGGGCGTGGGTTGCGTCTTCCGGCCCAGGCGGCCGGGATGTCCCTGGTCGCCTTCCTCGCCGCGGCCCTGGAGGGCGGGGACGCGGACCTGGCCGCTTGGGTGGATGCCCGCCCCGAGGCGCAGCCGCTCCTGTGGCGCCTGCTGCTCTCCGGGATGCCGTTGTCGCGCCTGCGGGCGGCCGGCCTGGAGCCGGACGGGCCGGTCGCCGAACCGGAGCGGCTGGCCGCCAACCTTGACCTGTGCCTGGATCCAGCCGCGCGCGAACTGGCCGCGGCCCTGTTGGATGACTTGGGCCTGGCCGCGGCCCCGCTGGCGCAAGCCCCGCGCCGGTTGGGCGACGTGGAGCCGCTGTGCCGGCTCATGGGCCGGGCCGAGGTGGGGCTCGTCGACGACCTGGAACGCGCGGCCGCTGTGCTGACCGCCGCCGGGTTGCCCGCCCCGGCGGGGGTCATGGTGGTCAAGGCGGCCCTCGCCCAGGCCCTGGCCCAGGGGACCCTGGTACCTCGCGAGGCCTTGCTGCGGCGCACCGCGCGGGCCTGGACCGACGCAGGATCCGGGGCCGCGGCGCCGCTTGCCGGCGAGATCCGCACCCGTGCGGCCCTGCTGGCGATGATCGAGGCCCTGGAAGGTCGGGCACCGCCGCCCGCCACCAGGCCCGATGGTATGGGCCTGGTCCTGGCCTGGTGTCGCCGCGCCATTGAAGGGAATGATGCCGCCTGGAGTGCGCAGGACCCGCTTCCCGCCGATGCGCACGCTTCCGTCCTGGCGCTGTTGCAGGCGCAGGAGCGCAAGTGGCTGCGGGAGGACGGTCAGCCGCGTTCGCCGCTCCCCGGCTGGACCGGCGAGCGCCTGGTACGCCAGCGGGCCAAGGAGGACGAGGTGTCGGCCGCGGCCGATGCGGCACGCCGCTGGCTCCAGGCGCCGGGGCATGCCGAACCGCAGGAGTGCGCGCGCCACGTCGCGATCGTCGCGCGCATTGGGCGGCTGGCCCCGTGGCTGATCGCCTATCGTATTTGGATGGAGGCGGTGCACCCGGCGCTGGACGGTACCCTGTCCGGCTGGGACGAGCAGGTCGGGGCCGCCAACAAGCTCTCGTCCGAGTGGGAGGCCGTCGCGGCCGCCATTGCCGACACCATGAGACGCACCTGAACAGACTCCGTCACCCGGGCGGTACGCTACCTGGGCAGCGGGTCGAGTCGCAACGGAGAGATCATTCGATGTTCCCCAAAGGTTTCTGGGCCAAGCTCGTCGCGCAGGCGCTGACGACGCCGTATCTCGCCTTGCTCATGGTCATGAGCGTCTTGCTCACGATTGCTTCCTTCTATACGACCCTGATCGGCCTCTCGGACTTTACTCCCAATGTCGTGCTCGCCGCCTTCATCACCATGGCGATTCAGTCGCTGCTGTTCGTGACCTCGTGGCGGCTGGGGTTCATGTTCGCCGACAAGGAGCCGCTGGCCTGGGTCGACATCAGTGTCTTCACGGTCTGCTTTCTACTCTCGGTCTTTTTCTCGTTCGCCAGCCTGTTCAACGTCGTCTTCTCCAAGGAGCAGCAAGAGTTGGCGCGCATCACCCGCGTCCACAACGGCGTGACCGAGGCGATCACGGACATCGGCGAGAAGGCGCGGGAGCGTCGCCGCGAACTGGTGCAGGACCTGATCAAGTCACCGGAGTACGCCGCGTGGACCGACAACGTGACGGCCGTGGCAGACCTGGCGGCGGACAGCCAGGCAATCCTGGCCAAGGTCTTCGCCGAATCACACGAACGTCGGCGTCTGCGCGCCGAGCAGCTCGCCCGTGAGGCACAGGACGTGGCCGCGAGCGACAAGACCCTGGCCCGCGGCCTGCGTGACGCGGAGGCGGACCTCGAACGCGTTGACGCACGCCGCGGCCCACTGGAAGATGGTTTGGCGGGACTGCGCGCCCAGTTGGCCGCGGCCGAGGATGCCGTGATTGCCAAGCAACACGAGATGGACGCGGAGGAGCGAGGGGTCGGGACCACGGGTAAGCCCACGCGGGGCCCGGTCTGGGCCGCGCTGAACAAGGAACAACAACGCCTCATTGCGAATCGGGACGCCATCAAGAACCGCATCGGTTTGGAGGAGGGGCGGCGCAAGGAACTGGACACCGAACGGTCGGCCGTTCAGACCCGCATCGACCAGATTCGGGAGCAACAACTCGGGCTGGGGACCCGCATTGGTAGCGCCGCCAAGGCAGCTGAAGAAGCGCGCCGCGATGCCGCGGCGGCCGGAGCGACACCGACCGGACTCGATCAGAGTGTGGACACCGTGCGTGCGAACCTGGTCAAGTTTGCCACCACCTTGAATTTGGCGCCCTTTGACGAAGCGGCGGCCTGGTGCCAGCGTCTGTTTACGGATATGGCCGCCATTCCCCTGTTGGAGCAGAAGGTCAAGGGCCTGTCGTGCGACCGCGGATCCATGATGACCCTTTTGAGTCCCATTAATGAGGCCGCCGAGGCCCTCGCGGCGGTGGAGCGCGACTGTCTCTCCGGTGGCGAATCGGCCAAGACCGTGGATGAGCTTTCCTTCGACGACGCGCTGACGTATGGCCGTTCCTGCCTGGACGCGGCGAGTCTGCCCGCCGCCGACACGCGCCGGGAGCGGCGGGAGCTCGACCGCCTGAAGCGTGAGGAAAGTCCCCAGGCATCGCCCTTTACCAAGACCACCAACGCACTCCTCGCGGGCGAGAAGTTGGCGATCTTTGCCCTGTTGATCGCGCTCGCCATCGACCTGTTGGTGCTGTTCGTCGGTCTGATCGGCGCGCGTGCGGTGGAGGCCGACGTCGAGCCCCCGGTCGACCCGGTGCGGCCGACGGATTCGCCCCAGGTGCGATTGTACAAACGGGTGCTGGCGGCGACCCATGCGGTGAACGAACGGATCGATGGTGCGCGCTTCGATCATCGCGTGGTCCTGAGTGACATCCCGGAGGAGGGCGGCGACCGTGAGCTGGCGCGCCAGTTTCTGGTGGGCAACATTGCCAAGGGACTGGTGCAGCCGGTCCCGCGCCAAGACCCGCAACAGGACAACCAGGACAAAGAGTTCCTGCTGCGGTATGGAACGGCGCAACGGTTGCGTACCTGGCTCGCCGAGGCGGCTGAACCATTCGCCTTACCGCCCACGCCCACGCCGAGGGCGGCGGCGCCGAATCCGTTCACGGTCGAGTCCCGGACCGAGGCAGCGCCGCCGGCGCGGCCAAAGCCGGCACCGTCAGCCCCGCAGACCATCGACGATCTGGCCATCGACGATCTGGATCGGGACTTCATCCCGGTGGGGCGATTGGATCTCGTTTCCGAGTCGACGCCGGTGCCCAATCAGTCGGCGGCTGGCGCACGGGACGTCCCGCCGGTCGGCCCGGCACCTCCGCGGCCTGCGGACAACCCTGCCGCGGGGCAGCCGGATACGGGCGGCGATGGATTGGACGGACTTTTTCGGTGATGCGCACGACGGCCGAGGCACGAAACCAGCGCATTCGCGATACCGCGGCGGTGTCGTGCCATGCGGCGGTGGCTGAGCGTGCTATTTTCCGCTTTCGTGAGCTGACCCTATCCTTGGTGGCGCCACAGATCGAATGCTCGCTGCAATCACAGGAGATACCATCCACATGACTGACTCCCTTCGGCGCTTTTCGGTTTGCGCGATCCTGATCGGCGCCGCTGTCGTTGGTTGCGCCAACCCACGCGAGGATGTGCGCTTGACCCTCTGCAAGGACATGGTCGCGGTCGAACTCGGCGCGGTTCCATCCTGGCAGGGGAGCGCGGTGCAGCTTCGCGGCTACCAGGGCGCGACCGTGACGGTGCGCTTTGCAACGGCGGACGGCAACCAACAGGCGGCCTGTGAGTACGCGTACGACGCCGTCGATGATACGGCGTTGATACTGGCCAATCCGATCGAGGCGTACTCCACCTCCCCCGCGAAGCTGACCATCAATGGCCGCACCCTCACAGGCCCTGAGTTGGCCCGCGCGGTGCAGCGCGCGATGAAGAAACAAGGCCGTGAGTTCCTCGATCGGGTCCGGGAGACGCTCAACGGCCAGTAAACCGGCCGGGATTCCCGTAGGATCGGGCAGCATGCAACGACACCCATCCACCGTGCCGACAGGATTGCCATGACCGCTACCTTCCTCGTGTTCGCCGCCGCCGCCATCGCCGTGCTGGCGTTGGTGCTGCTGGCCGCCCGTCTCCTGTGGTGGCTGGCGCTGCCCGCGCTGATATTGGCACTGTTGGCCATAGTCGCCGAGGGCCCGCACGCCGCCGCCGAGATCTGGGGCGAGCGCCTCCCGGGCGTGGTGGCAGCCACCCAGGCCTCCGTCCAGGTCGACACCGCACGCGCCGGCGGGGCGCGCACCAGTCATCAGGTGGTGCGCCACCGCTTCGGGGCCATCGTCTGCTACCGCGCGCCGGACGCGCCGGGGCTGGGGGCGGCGACGCCAATCGATCCGGCGATCCTGGCCGCGGTCGGCGAGCCCCTGTCGGCCGCCGACCAGCGGTGCCGGCAAGCCCCCGGCAGCGGCATCCTGCGGCAGGCGCAGGTGCGGCTCGACGAGGCCGCGTTCGATGCGGCGGTGCCCGGCCAGGAGGTCATGCTGCGGCGGCTGCGCCCGTTCGGTTGGCTGGAATGGACCTGGCCGGTCGATGCGCCGCTGCTGCCGATGGTGCCCCGCCCTCGGTTCGGCAGCGACGGGCCGCGTGTCGCGGTCCCGGCGCAGGTGATGGCCATCACCATTGACCGGAAGGGGCGTGGACTCTTGAGCCGCTGGGCACAGCCCTATGCCGTGCCGGTGGCCTGGGTCCGGCTGCGGTATGCGCCGCCTGGCCATCCCGACGGCGTGGAGGGCGTGGACCAGGTCGACGCACCCTCGGTCAGCGGGCTTGTCCCCGGCAGCGCGGTCAGCGTGACGGTCGCGGCCGAGGCCCCGCGCGTCCCGCGGCTGGTGGGGGTGGAGCGGACCTATTGGTGGCGTAACGTGCTGGTTGATGCGCTGACTATCATCGGGCTTCTCGTTATCGCACTGGTCGTCGTCGGCATGCGCAGACGCCGGCGCCGACGGACCTGAGACTCAAGCCAGACGGGGTATGCCCCATCAACCGCGGCGGGACGGGGCATTCGCCCATAGGCGCCAACTTAAGCTCTCAAGCCCTTGAGTAATAAGCACAGATCGGCGATAGTGCGGGGATTCGACCGCCATGATGCCAGCACCCAAGCTCGCCGAAGTCGCTTTTGAGGAATTTCTGAAGGAACTGCCGGCCGACTATGCCGAGCAAGCACGGGAGTTCAAGGCGTTTACGCGCAGTCGCAAAGTCAGGACACCCGCGGACCTGCTGCAGTTGGTGATGTTGTACTGCGGNTTGGACCAAGCGCTGCGTACCACGGCCGGAAGTTTCACGTTGTGGCAGGAACGGCTCACGGATACCGCGATCCGCCAGCGCCTGATGGCGTGCGGTCCNTGGCTGAAGGCGTTGTTGCACCGCATGTTGCCNGCGGCGATGACGGCAGTGACAGGCTTCCGGTTGCTGGTGGTGGACGGGTCGTCGCTGCAAGGACCGGGTGCGACGGGCACGGATGACCGGGTGCACTTGGTCTTGGACCTGACCAATCTGACCCTGCATGTAGTGCCTGACCCTGCATGTAGTGCAAGTGACCGGGGTCGAGGGTGCGGAAAGTCTGGCGCGTTACCCCTGGCAGGCCGGCGACATCGTGCTGGCCGATCGGGGCTACAATCAGCCGCAGGTGATCCTCGAACTGAGCGCCCGTCAGGTGTGGGTGGTCGTGCGTCTGATGCCGACGGCCATGCCGTTATACCTGCGTGAGATCGACGAAGAGCAACACGATCCCGCCGCGCTACGGCTGGACGTCGCCGCACACCTGCGCGCAGCGACGAGTGATACGGTCACGGTCCCCGTGTGGCTGCGCGGCCAGCAGACCAGTGGTCCGGGCTGGCTACACGCCGTGCGCTTGCCGCCGGCCGCGGCCGCCGCGGCGCGTGAGCGCTGCCGCAAGGTCGCTAAGCGCAAGGGCTGGACGCCGAGCGCCGCGGCCCTCTTTCTGACTGGGTGGATGATGGTATTCACCAC
>NZ_KB902492.1 GCF_000379525.1 Lamprocystis purpurea DSM 4197
GCTTATAATCATCTCGGGGAAGCTGATCGTTTACATGTGACGGTGTGTCATACGCCCGGCAAGCGCGTCTGGGCCAGAGATGATGACGGAGACGGCATTCGGGAAGTGCATGTAAATACCAGCGAGGGCTTTTGGACAGGATTGCGCAATTTTCTCCGCCCATTTCGTGGTGTCAACAAGGTCTATCTTCAGCAGTATGTCGCCATTCATGAATGGGCTCACAACATCAAAATATGCTGCATAGAATTTCTCCGAATGCTGTGTGGCGTCACACAGTTGGCCTCATGAGCCGAAATGATGATCACTGCCGCCCGCCCCGCAAGAGCCTGATCCGCTCCATCAGCGGGTCGACCACCGGCGCCAGCCGGCGCTGCATCAGGGTGCCCTGGGTCGTCGGATCGGGAAGCACCGGCCGCATGACCCCAAGGCCCACTCCGGAGAGCACGTGCATCGCCGCCACTTCAGCCGCCAGCGACGGCGACTGGCGCAGACACGCGGCAATCGGGCTGTCGTGTTGCGCCGCCGCGACGAAGCGCTCGGCTTCCGCCACCAACTCGGTAAACACGGCATCCGGGTCGGGTCCCTCGCGCAGTGCGCCGAAATAGGCGCGCAGGCAATCGAAGGCGGCAGTCACCACGTCCTGATTCGGCGGCTTGGCAAGGACGGCAGCCAGGGTCTTGAGCCAGGTCTGACCGGGGCCTGAACAGATCCGCAGAATCAGGCCGGCCCAAGGGTCGCCGCTGACCGCCACGGAGCGCAGTGAATCAGCAACGGCGGGGTCCGGCGCACGTTCCGGTTCCGTTTCGGGCAGCGCATCCGCACCGGCGCGCAGGAATCCGACCAGATAGGTCTGTTTACGCGCGGCCTTTCGCCACAGTTCGGCTCGTGCGGGCGCGTCCAGCAAGCCGGGCTGCAGGATCAGCCGCACGGACTCCATGATCGGCACCGCCTCGGTTTCGAAGGGCAGGTAGTCGAGCAGGTAGGCGGCCAGGACTTGGCCCATGGTGCCATTGGCGATGATCGGGTTACCGAGCATTCGGCGGGCATTCTCCGCGTCCTCCATGGCCCACCAGGCGCTCCTCGCCAGTGCATCCGTGAGGCCTGGCGCACAGACGACCGCGACCACCGCTTCCGGCTCTCCTAAGAGCAGGAGTTGTTCCAGCCGCTCCGCGCGCGCCTGGCCCATCCGGGTCCAGCGGCTGAGGTAAACCGGATAGCCCCCGGGGGAGCCGAGCACGCGGCTGGAGAGCCATTCCCTGACCATGCGAACATAGGTGTCCGGACGGGTATTCGGCGTGAGGCGCACCGTCGCCTCGCCGCGCGGCCCCAGCCCATAGAGGATCAGCTTGCCTTCATCGATACGGATGGCCTGGGGCTGGTTCGCCAGCAGGACATTGAGGCGGAACGTGTCTTCGCTGCTCAGTTCCAATGCGGTTCAGCGCTCGGTTGGCGGCTGATAGTTCGCGTCCTTGGGATTGAGAAAAATGAAGTGGAATTGGCCGGGCTCGATCTCGACATAGTCCATGATGGCCTCATCCAGCAAAGGCACCTGTTCCGGCGTCATGACGACATCGACCCCATCACAGCGCACGCGAATGTCGTCCTCGGTGGCTTCGTCGAACCCCATCCGGTAGTCGATCGATCCGTCGGGTTGACGCCCGGCTGCCAGACGCAATGGCAGGCCCAGTGCGCCCCCTTGCTTTGCCGCCGTGAGAACTTGTTGCGCCGCCGCCGTCGTCAGTTTGAACATCGCGGATCTTTCCCGTTATACATGGTTAAACCGTCGTCAGTGTCATCCCCACGGCGCTTGGGCGGCCACGCTCAAGCGCCCAGGCAACGCCGTACTTGAGTCAAAAAACGTTCGGTCCAGTTCAGGCCGCCGACGTCGCGCAGATGCGCGTAGCTTGCCAACAGGTGACCTTGCACGATTCCGTCATGGCGACCATCGACTCCGACCCCGCGCAGCACCTGATAGGCGTAGGTCCAGTCCGGGTGCGGTGCCACCACGGCCGAATGGTGGAATTCATGGGCCTGGACTGTCCGCCGCCGTGGATCCTTCGTCGTCATTGGTTCAGGCCAGGGAAAAGCAGCGGTCTCCCGCAGACTCACGTAGCCACGGCCTTGAGGCCGCGGACGCATCTCGACCTCCGCATTCAGCGCACCGACCATGACGCGCCGCTCATCGCCCCAACGCAGGGCGTTACATAGATACATGAGCCCGCCGCACTCGGCATAGACCGGGCCGCCGCGGGCGATGAAATCCGCGACGCCCTCGCGCATGGATCGGTTGGCCTCCAGTTCCGCCATCCGGTACTCCGGGAACCCCCCGCCGAAAAACAACCCATCCACCGCCGGCGGCTCGGGATCCGTCACCGGGCTGAATTCAACCAGTTCGGCCCCGCCCCGGGCAAGGGCACGCAGGTCATCCGGATAATAGAAGCCGAAGGCCGCATCCCGCGCGATGCCGATACGCACCGCGGTCGCCGCCGGAACGGCCGGAACCGGTGCCCCCATGGTCGGCCGCGGGGCCACTTCGGCCAACCCAAGCAACCGATCCAGATCAATGTGTTCGGCAACCAGCGAGGCAATGCGATCGATCCAGGCCTCGGCCTGGTCCGCTTCATTGGCCGGCATCAGGCCCAGATGCCGTTCGGCGATGGTCATGGCGGGGTCGCGCGGCAGCACGCCCAGGACCGGGATGTCCGTAAAGTGCTCGACTGCCCGAATCAGGTTATCGGCATGGCGGGTGCTCGCAACCTTATTCAGCACCACGCCGCCGATGTGCAAATCCGGATCGAAGGCGCGGTAGCCGAGCAATAGGGGCGCGATCCCGCGGGCCATGCCCTGGCAGTCGATCACCAGAATCACCGGCGCTTGCAGGTGTTTGGCCAACGCCGCGTTGCTGTTGGCGCCCGCGAGATCGGTGCTGTCATAAAGCCCGACGTTGCCTTCGATCAACCCCAGATCCGCACCGTGCAGCTCCGCCGCGAAGGCCGCGCTGATCTCATCCCGCTCCATGGTATGGAAGTCCAGGTTGAAGCAGGCGCGCCCCGACGCTCGGCCCAGCCACAAGGGATCGATGAAATCCGGTCCCTTCTTGAATGGCTGTACCCGCAGACCACGCGTGCGCCAGGCGCGGCACAGGCCGATGGACAAGGTGGTCTTACCCGATGACTTATGAGCAGCGGAAATATAGAGATGAGCCATGGAAGAGACGAATCGGCTATGCGAGTGGCCGAGGACGCGGCCACCCTTTCCGCTAATCAGGTCCCGGCGAGTTCCGGTGCCGCGTGCCCGAGGTCCTCGGGCGGCAGGTCCGCGTCCGCCAGCGATTCCGGCAGGAACTGAAGCACGCGAACGCCGACCGCGGTGATGAGCATCGCGACCCCAATCCCGCCCAGCCCCAGCAGGACCTCGGGAATGGTCGGCCAGTAATGTGCCGCCTCGCCATTGACTCCGTCGAAGAAACCGGACTCAAGAATGGTATGACCAGGGAACATCTGCAACGGGAACGCTTGGCTGCCGATGATGATGACATACAGGCTCGCCATGCCGCCCAGGATCACCAAGGCGCAGGCGGCCACGATCCAGTTGCGATCCTGACTGAGCACCGGATGATAGATGATCCCCAGGGGCGCCAGGCTGCCCATCAGGATCCAGCCGAACCAGAACATGAAGGAGTAAATTCCGCCATGGAACAGGACCCAGCTCACCAGCTCATAATTCTTGGCACCGTAGACCTTCGTCAAGTAGTAGATGACCGTGAGAAAGAGCACCGCGGCGACGAAAGTCCCGAGCAGATTCATGAGTCGTCCGCGGAGCTTATGACCCAGCGGCCGCCCCTCCTGGTCGAACGTGAACATGAGCACCAGCAGCATGATGGCCAGCCCGTAGGCGAACGACATGACCACGAACATCGGCGCCAGAAAGGCGGTGTCGAAGGCCTGCCGGGCCACCAGGAAGCCGAAGATCGATCCGGTGCCGGCCGTCAGTGCCAGGCGCCAGACCATCGCGAAAATACCGATCGGCTTCACGAAAGGCCCGCCCATCCGATCGGCCATGCTCCACAGATAAGCGATCACAATGACCATGAAGCCGGTATAGAGATAGATATTCCAGGCGAAGATGGAGCGGAAGTTATAGTGGGTGATCGCCACCAGCAGACGATCCGGACGTCCCAAGTCCAGCACCAGGATCAGGAGCCCGCCTACCAGCAAGGCCGACGCGAGCAGCCCGGACAGCCGCCCCAGGGGCTTGTAGGCACCCTTGCCGAACACGGTACCGATGGTGGCGATGTTGAGCGCTCCGGACGCGGAGATGATCAGCATCACCGCGAAGATGTGGGGCATCCCCCAGACCACCGCGTTGCTCATCCCGGTCACCCAATGACCATTGTGCTCCATATGCAGCGCGGCCAGGCCGCCCAGACCGACGACCGCCGCCAGGATGCCGAGCAGGCTCCAATAGCGTTCCGATGGGATACGCCACTCGCGATAAACGATGCGCTTCATGGTCACTCTCCCCTGTTTGGCCTAGACGCCCGCATAACGGACACCGGTATTGAGGTCCAGGTCTTCGCGAATCTGCCGGCTGGGCATCGTCTTGAGGGCCTGACTGATTGCGCTTGCCGGGTCTTTGAGGTCACCGAACAGGATCGCGCGATGACCGAGCGCGGTGCAGGCATCGGCACAGGCGGTTGAATCCAGCCCTTGGTCCCGCCGACTCACGCACAGATTGCAGCTCTCCACGCAACCCTTGCCGCGCGGTACCCGCGTGAGTTGATCTTCGACCACCTCGTGGATGAAGCTGCGCGCCTTGTAGGGACAGGCCATCATGCAGTAACGGCAGCCGATGCAGGTATGCCGATCGACCATCACGATGCCATCGGCGCGCTTGAACGAGGCGCCTGTCGGACAGACGTCCACACAGGGCGGACTTTCGCAATGCTGGCACATCATCGGCAGGTTGGATACGCGGCCGGTGAGATTGTCCTGCAGTTTGACCTTGCGCAGCCAGACCGCTTTCTGGGTATCCCATTCGGCCTCGGATTGGCCCGGCTGCTTGCGCTGGAGATCAAGCCCGTTCTCTTGATCACAGGCTTCGACACAGGCACGGCAGCCGTCGACACAGCGGTTGGTATCGACCAGCAAACCCCACCGGTGGACGTCGCTCACCCGCTCGGCGCGCGGATTGCCGACGGCCTGTGCCTGGAGGACAAACCCCGGAGCAACAACCGCCGCGGTCGCACCCGCGGCGATCCCCAGGAAGGCGCGGCGTGACGGATCCGGGCTTGCATCGAGGCTGGAATCCGGTGGCGAACCAAGACTGGGATCCAGCGGTGCTTCTTGATGCTTCATGGTCATTGCCCTCCCGCGCGACCGGTCGCCGACCCCGGCGTGTCGGACATGATCTGCCCTGCGGATGGCCGCACGCCCGCGGCGGCATCACCATGCGCGGCCAGCGCCGCCGGACTCAATAGTCCGCCGCGCGGCACATTGGCATGGCAGCCAAAACAGTTGACGTCCACGGCGCTGAAGGCATGGCAGGCGCCGCAGAACTGATCGCGACCGTTGATCGCGAGCGCATGCCCCTCCGGACTGACACTGACGTGACAGTTGATACAACCGGCCAGGCTGTGCTTCGTGGACCGAATGCCATGATGCACGGTCGCATCACGCTGGTGCTTGATCAATTCCATGTGGTTGCGGCGCATGAAGTTCGTTTCCTCCACGCAGGCCGCGCTGTGGGCGGCCTGCGACCCCGGCTTCACGTACCGCTGTGCGTCGCCCGCCAGCACGGTCTGAGCGGCCAGCACCCAGACCAAACCAACGGCGACAAGGCTTACTCTAATGACGGCTATAGCCATCGACGCCTCCTTCGGTGCCGATTCGCGACCACTCACTCACCAAGACCCATCTTGATGTAGCCGGTCGGGCAAACGTCGGCGCAAATATGGCAACCGATGCACTTGGCATAGTCGGTAGCCACATAGCGACCCGTCGTCCGATCAGACTTCTCCACCCGATAGACCGCCGTCTGAGGACAGTAGATCACACAGTTGTCGCATTCGAAGCACATCCCGCACGACATGCAGCGCTTGGCCTCGTCGATGGTCTCGGCCTCGGTCAGACCGATGACACGCTCTTTGAAATGACCGAGCACTTCCTCGGAACTCGGCACCTCCTCTTTGCGCAGATTGCGGGCGTGATAATTGAAGTGCCCCAGGAACAACTCATCCTGCCCGATGACCTCGGCGCCGGAGCGATCCTCATAGTTATGGATCGCCCAGTTCCCGGTGGAGGTTCCGCGCAGATCGCCCAACTTGCTCGCCTCGAAGGCGGTCGGGGCCAGATTCGCCTCATTCATCTTCGCCAACAGGTCGAAATGGTGAACGTCCACCTTGGGACGGCGCCGGTGCTCGACCTGCTTGAGATATTCGTCGATCGAATCGGCGGCGATCCAGGCCTGGCCGATCGCGGTGGTCAGCAGGTGCGGACGAATGATATCCCCGGCGACGAAATGACCCGGCTTGTTCGGCACCTGGTAATACTTATCCGAATTGATGAGACCGCGGCCGTTGTCGAGATCCGCAAGGCCCGTCAGGTCCCCGCCCTGGCCGATGGCGGACACGATCAGGTCGGCCGGAAGCACGCGCTCGGTGCCGTCAACCGCGGTCGGTCGACCGTCATTCAGGGTGCAGTCGGCGATCTTGAGACCGGTGGCACGACCGTCGGGTCCCAGCATGACCTCTACCGGCATGACGCCGTCAAGGATGGTGACACCCTCATGGGTCGCATCGTGCACCTCATGTTCCGAGGCGGTCATCTTGTCGCGGGTAAACAGCGAGGTGAGCGTCACCGCGGCGCCCTGGGCCGCCGCGGACATGGCCGCATCATGGGCGACGTAGCCGTCATGGACCACGGTTTCCGGCAGATCGCTGTGGCCCGGCTTATTGATGTGGCCCAGACGCCGCGCGACCGACACCACATCGATCGAGGTATCGCCGCCGCCGACGCAGACCACCCGCTCGGCGGTGACCTTCATCCGGCCTTCATTGAAGGCCTTGAGGAACGCGACGCCGGAGACACAGTTCGGTGTCCCCTGCCAACCGGGCACCGGCAGCCCACGGCCACTCTGACAGCCGATCGCCCACAGGATCGCGTCGAAATCACGCTCCAGGTCGGCGACCTGGACGTCGACACCCACCCTGGTCTTGAAACGGACATCCACCTGGCCCAGGTCCAGGATGCGTTGAATCTCCGCATCCAGCTTGTCACGCGGGACCCGGTAACCGGGAATGCCGTACTTGAACATTCCGCCAAGCGTCTCGTTCGCCTCGAAGATGGTGCAGGCGTGGCCCTTGCGGCGCAACTGATAGGCCGCCGCCAGACCGGCCGGCCCGCCGCCGATGATGGCGACCCGCTTGCCGGTGTCCGCGGGAGCCGCGTCAAACCGGTAACCGTTGGCGATGGCGGTATCGCCGATGAACTGCTCGACCGCGTTGATCCCGACGAAGTCTTCGAGTTCATTGCGGTTACAGCCGTCCTGACAGGGCGCCGGGCAAACCCGGCCCATCATCGACGGGAACGGATTGGCATCGGTGGAACGGCGGAAGGCATATTCCTGCCAGGTCATTCCGGCCGGCGGCTTTTCGGTCTGCCGCGCGATGGCGAGCCAACCGCGGATATCCTCACCCGAGGGACAACTCCCCTGGCATGGCGGGGTCTTGTGCACATAGGTCGGACACTTGTGGGAGGTATCCTGCACAAAAATCTTGTCGGTCCAAGCTTCCCAGGTGCTATTACCGTCCTCGTAACGGCGCCAGGAGGGCTTGTTCTTCTGCTCATTGCCGGGAGTTGCCATCGGATCACTCTCCTTACCAGTTGAACCAGTGGGTTCGATTCAGTTCGAAGACCGGGGCGACGCTGTCGCGTCGCGCCAGTGGGAATTATCGGGTCAGGCTCAGGCCGCCTCGTCTACGGACTCACTGTCATCGTCGTCCAGGGCTTGCGAATCGTCTTCGTCATCGTCATCCTCGTCGTCGTCTTCACGAGGCGTCAACACGATGGCGTTCGAGACCAGTTGATGGAGGCTGACGATCTGGTCCATCTCCATCCCGTAGTAGGGCAGGACCTTGGTGAACTGACTCTTGCAGATGGCACAGATCGCGGCCATGTGCGTCACGCCCTTTTCCTGCATGACATTGTTCAGCGCCTCGACACGCGGTTGCGCACCCTTGACCCGTAACTCCATCAGGTCGTCGGTCAGCAGTCCGCCGCCGCCGCCGCAACAGAAGGTTCGATCACGGATCGTATCTTCATCCATGTCGTAGAAGTGATTGCAGACCGCCTTGATGATGGCGCGCGGAATATCGAACTGACCGCCGGGCTGATCGCCCATCCGCGAGGCCCGGGCGACATTGCAGGAGTCGTGATAGGTGAGGACCTTGTCATCGTTCTGGGTCTTGTCGAAGGTCAACTTCCCCTGCTGGATCAGGTCGTAGGTAAACTCGCAGATATGCTGCGGCACCGGGTACCGGGAATCCAGGAAGTCCCAGGGACCGGCGAGGGTGTTCAGAAAGCTGTAGGCGACGCGCCAGGCATGACCGCATTCACCGAAGATGATGCGCTTGACCTTGAGCCGGATGGCCTCTTCGCGAATGCGCTGCGAAATCCGCCGCATGTTCTCATAGGAGCCGATGAACATGCCGAAGTTGGCCGCTTCCGAGGCATAGGAACTCAGCGTCCAGGAGACACCGGCCTCGTGTAAGACCTTGCCGTAGCCGATCAGGCCGTCCACGTGGGGTTCGGCAAAGAAGTCCGCGGACGGCGTGACCAGCAGGATGTCGGCACCCACCTGATCGATGGGATAGCGCACCTTGACGCCGGTTTCGTCATAGACGTCCTCTTCCAAACCCTCCAGCGTATCCCGCAGGGCGGGACCCGGCAGACCCAGGTTATTGCCGATCGTATAGACCTTGCCGATGATCTCGTTACAGTATTTTTGACCGACCCCGATACTGTCCATGATCTCCCGCGCGGCCATGGAGATCTCCGCGGTATCGATGCCGTAAGGACAGAAAACGGAGCAGCGGCGACATTGAGAGCACTGGTGAAAGTAACTGTACCAGTCGTCCAGCACCTCTTTGGTGAAGTCGGTCGCTCCCACCAACTTGGGAGCAATCCGGCCCACCAGCGTGAAATAGCGCCGATAGACTTTGCGCATCAGGTCCTGACGCCCGACCGGCATGTTCTTCGGATCCTTGGTGCCCAGAAAATAGTGGCACTTATCCGTACAGGCGCCACATTTGACACAGGAGTCCATGTAGACGCGCAGCGAGCGGTACTTGCCCAGCAACTCGCCCATCTTCGCGATCGCCTGCGCCTGCCAGTCGTCCGCCAACTCGCCGGGAAAGCCCAGCGGGGCCTGGAATTCCGGTTTGGCTACAAAGGGCGCGCTGTGAGCCATGGTACCTGGCGTCACCGCCGGTACCTGCGGGTACTGCCGCAGCGCAGGGACTACAAAAGTGGCCTTAGCCATGGTTCAACCTCATGTTCGGACGCCTGCTTACCCGGAGACCCTGATCAATGCAGGTGATGACGAAATGCAATCCGTGTCGGCCATCACCGCTGTTCGAACCGCGCCGCCCAAGGGGCCAGGTGCCGCCGCTCCCTCGGGTTGTCGACCTGATTGCGGGTCGGGCTGAAGAAGAGCCCAGGCGCATGCAGCAGCTTGCTGAAGGGAAAAATGATCATCAGGCCCGCCACCAGCAACAAGTGCAGCAGGAGCAGCGGATCGGCCGGCAAGGGCTTCAGGTCGAAGCTGTACAGACCGAGAAAGAAGGCTTTAACGGACACGATATCCGTATGAACCACGAAACTCATCAGGATGCCGCTACAGCCGATGAGGACCAGCAGCCCGAGGATCAGGTGATCCGAGGGAGAAGAGATGTAGCGCACCCGGTCGACCAGGAAGCGCCGCGCCCAGAGTCCGGCCAGACCCAGCACCATGGCAAACCCGGCATAGATCCCGAACGGCTGGATGAACGCGATCGGTGTGGGGACTGGGTCCATGAAATAGCGAAGATGACGCAGGGTCACGAGAAACAAGCCAAAGTGAAAGATCCAACTGAAGATCCAAGTCCACTTGTTACCGCGGAACAGGCTCTCGAACAGCACCACCTCGCGCGTCATTCGCAACACGACGCCGCTGCCGGTGATCGGGGCTGGCGTCGTCGGTATCTTCAGTGGCGCCGGTGTACGGGCGTACTGCACCACCTTCCAGGTCAGTCCGGCAACCAGAACCAGCGCCGCAAAATAGAACGCGAAGGCGTATAAACCCGTCAGAAACGACATGTTTCCGCTACCTTAAGTGAATCCGGTCGAAAACCGGGGGTGCCGACCGCTGACCCCGAACGGAGCGATCAGCGATCAGCTTGACTGGCACCGCGCTGCTGCCTGGCGAACCCCGAGGGTCTTGAGTCCAGGCTTTAGAAACGCTCGCAAGTCATTGTTATTTTATGGTCGGACGAGCGACAAGACGCCACCGTTGCGCGGCGGAGAGCGCCACCCGCAGGCACTCGGTTCAGACGCAGCCGGTCGGCTTCGGCAGGCCGGCAAAACGGCACGCCTGCTTGGCCGGCCCGTAGGGGAACAGGCTGTAGAGGTACTTGCTGTTGCCTTTGTCCTTGCCCATCTTCTTACCGACCGCCTTGGTCAGCACGCGCACCGCCGGTGCAATCTGATACTCTTCGTAATACTCGCGCAGGAACTTGATGATGTCCCAGTGCTCGTCGGTGAGATCAATGTTGTCCTGCTTCGACATGACCTCGGCGACGCCGGGCTCCCAGTCGTTCAGATTGGCGAGGTAACCCTCTTCGTCGACGGCGATCTGTTTGCCATTGACATCAATTGTGTCGGCCATTGCGATTCTCCAGACAGTTTTTTAAGTTGGAATATAACTACAGCCAGGCCTGAACCTTGGCGTTCTCCGCGGCAAGATCCACAAAACCCGCGTAGTCCACGACGCTGATCCCGTTGATCAGACGCCCCTCGGCAAAGCCCCGCGCCTTCAGGTCCGGGCCGAGGACATAGATCTTAACCCTGTTGAGGGCATCTTTGACCTGATCCTCGGCGCTCGTCCCGGTCAGGGCCGCATAGACGCCGTCCTCGATCAGCAACACGGCGGCGCCCGGTTGGGCAAACTTCAAGCAGGAATCCAGTGAGGTCCGCTCGAACGGAGACTTGTTGACAGTGTGCAGGATACTCATGGCATTCCCCTTTAGAAGCTGAAGACCACGTCGGACGCATCCATCAGCTCGCGGACACGAGCCGTATCGATCACCTCGACGATGTTCTCCACCTCTTCCTCGGTGTCGAAATCTTCCCAGGCGATCTGCACCAGATCGTCCTGCGTCAAACCGCGGGCCGCGAGTGAATCGCGATCAACGTACACATTTTTGACCTCATAGTCGCCCAGGGTACGGAAGGTCGGCGAGAAATTCTTCATCCCGATGCCGCTGGTGTCCTGACCCTTGGTGAGTTGGTAAACACCGTCATCCAGAAAGAGGACGCTCACCTCCTGATCGAAGGCCGCACCGATCAGGATCACCTCCAAGGCCTCCCAGGCGTAGATGGTGCCATACGGGGCTTTGCGATTCAGGTACAGGAATTTCTTCACGATTTCGGACATGACTGAGCCCCTGTTAGTCGCCGAATACAACGAGGCGATCGGACTGGATCGCCGCCTCGACCAACTGCCCCAGACCGGAGATCCGGAACCGGGGGTGGATATTGGTGGCGTCCTTACCGTTGCGTGTCGCCTCGCCCTCATCGACGATCCCGCGGCGCTGCGCCGCGGCCACGCAGACCACCATGTCGAGGTTGTAGCGCTCGGCCAGCTCAGCCCACCGGTTCACGATGTGACGGTCGTCCTGGGGCGGCGTGGTCAGCCGCGTCGCGTTGTTCACGCCGTCGTGGTAGAAAAAAACGCGGAAGATCTCATGCCCCTTCTCCAACGCCGCCTTGGCGAACAGGTAGGCGGTATCCGCCGCCTGATGTTGGTAGGGTCCCTCGTTGATCTGAAGTGCAAACTTCATATCGCCCTCGCATAGCAGTGCCGAAAGAGGATCGCGCACGGCCGCCCCCGGATCAGGCGCCACCGCTGCTGCCGTCCGGAGCGGACCGGCAGGTCGGTGACACGCGGCCCCGGGGACCCCGCGCCCCCGAGCTTAGAAGCGGATGTAAGACGAGCTGTTGAAGCTCGCACGGGCACCGCGCCAGGTATCGATGTGATACTTGGTGAATGGCAGCTCGACCTCTTCGAAGAAGCGCGGCCAGCCGATCCGCTCGATCCACTCGTTGACGCGCTCCCAATCCCGGGCACCTTCCTTGTACGCCTTGAGGATGCGCTTGACGATGGCGGTTGCCTCAGGCCAGCGCGGCGGGTTGTTGGGGATGCCGGCCGCAACCAGCTTCTGGAAGGTCGGCTTGCCGCGGGCGTTGGAGTGATTGCCGCCAACCCAGATCGCCAGCTTGGAGTGCTCGGCGTCATTGATCTGCATGGGCGGGCACGGCGGGTAGCAGGCACCGCAGCAGATGCACTTGCGTTCGTCGACCTCGAGGGACGGCTTGCCGTTGACCATGGCCGGGCGGATGGCCGCGACCGGGCAGCGCGCCACGACGGTCGGGCGCTCACAGACGTTCGCTACCAGATCGTGGTTGATCTTGGGCGGCTTGGTATGCTGGATGTTGATCGCGATATCGCCCTGGCCGCCGCAGTTGATCTGGCAGCAGGAAGTCGTGATGTGCACCCGGTTCGGCATGTTCGCATTGCGAAACTCGTCGATCAGCTCGTCCATCATCGACTTCACCACGCCCGAGGCGTCGGTGCCGGGAATATCGCAGTGCAGCCAGCCCTGGGTGTGAGAAATCATGGCCACCGAGTTCTGGGTGCCGCCGACCACAAAACCCGCCCCTTCCAGAGCCGCGATCAGCGGGTCGACCTTGGCCTGATCCTTGACCAGAAACTCGATATTCGAGCGCAAGGTAAAGTGCACGAAGCCATCGGCGAACTGATCACCGATATCGCACAGCTTGCGCAGCGTGAAAACGTCCAGGATTCGCTGGGTACCGGCCTTGACGGTCCAGATTTCGTCGCCGCTGTAGGCAACGTGACGCAGCACGCCCGCGCGCGGATGTTCGTGGAACTTCCATTGCCCGAAATTCTTGCGCATCACGGGGTGCAGGTACTGCCAAGGGTCTGGGCAGCCGGATTCGATCGGCTCACGCGTGTCTGCCATCGCCTTCCCTCCAGTCAATTATCAGAGTGTTTTGTATTTGAAATCGGGTGCCGGGGCGAGCGGACGCCCGCGGCATCACGGCGTTGATCGAGAAACTCAGCGCCCGGCCTCGGCCTGACGCTCGAACCAGTTTTCCGCGGCCTCGTCCCAACCGTCCAGGCGGATGTAGGAACTCTGACGGGGATGGCTCAGCATGTTCGGGTCCGGATCGACGCCAATGCCGTCAAGGAAGTTGGCCAACCCGATGCGCTCGATCATCTCGCCGCAGCGCTCGTGTTCGAGCCCGTTCTCGGCCCAGAAATCGATGATGGTCTCGGCGAGCTCCACCAGAGATTCGTAGTCTTCCTCGGTATCAAGCTTCTTGAACGGCACCAGCACAGTGCCCATCAGGTCACCGATCTTGAGGGTGCGCTTACCGCCGATCAGAATGGTGACACCCTTATCGTCGCCGGGGTGCAGCGCCTTGGGCATGACGTTCAGACAGTGCATGCAGCGCACGCAGTCGCGGTTGTTGACGTTCAGGGTATCGTCATCGTTGAGCGACAACGCCTGCGTCGGACAACGGGTGATGACGTTGTCCACATAGTACTGACGGCCCTTGTCGGCGATGTAGTTCTTCACCTCGGCCTGGTCGACTTTCATATCGTCGCGCCAGGTGCCAAGCACGGCGAAGTCGGCGCGCTCGATGGCGTTCTGGCAGTCGTTGGCGCAGCCGGAGACCTTGAACTTGAATTTGTAAGGGAGCGCCGGACGGTGCACGTCATCGACGAAGTTGTTCACCAGCATCCGGTGGGCCTTGAGCTCATTGGTGCAGGACATCTCGCAACGCGCCGCGCCGACGCAGGACATGGCGGTGCGCACGCAGGGGCCGGCGCCGCCCAGATCCCATCCGTACTCGTTGATCTCGTCGAAGAAATGCTGGGTGTTGGCGGTGTCGGTGCCGATAAACATGATGTTGCCGGTCTGACCATGGAAGGTGATCAAACCGGAACCGTATTTTTCCCAACTGTCGGCCAGTTGGCGCAGCATGGCGGTGGAGTAGTGGTTGCCCGCCGGCGGCTGCACACGCAAGGTATGGAATTCCTTGGATTCAGGGAACGCCTTACCGACCTCGGAGAAGCGCGGGATGATACCGCCGCCATACCCTAAGACCGACACAGTCCCGCCCTTCCAGTAGCCCTTGCGCGTCTCGTAGGAATGCTCCAACTGCCCGAGCAGGCTGTTGGTCATCTTATTGATGCGTTCATCCGGGTGCTGGTCGCGCAGACGCTTGATACCAGAGATAAAACTTGGCCACGGGCCGGTTTCCAGTTGATCGAGCATCGGGGTGCTGTATTTATCGATCGCCATTGCGCTGTCTCTCCGATCTGGTAGCTTGCGAAAAAGAATCCGATCGCAGTGCGCACACCCGAACACGGCAGCGGGCCGTTACGGGGCGCTACATCGTTGCGAATCTAAAGACGGAGGGATCGGCGATCATTCATATTTTCGCGTGCCGAAATCCCCAGCGTCAGGCGCTACTTTAAAGGCCGGTCCGGGGCGATCCCATCCCTCGGTGGGGAGGGCGATACCGCTCCGACCTACCCCTTTCGGGATATTGACCAACCTGGTGCCGCTGCGGATGTCCTCCGGCATGTCGCGGCGCGGGCGCGTCTTTCGATGACCGGTTGGATGTTACCGATGGGCGGCCGGTCAGTCAACGGTTACTAATATTAGCACATCCTAATGCATACGTGCAGCCTGGGCTGGAAGCGGTCCGGTTCCAGGTCGGCGCGGCGCGGCGCGGACGACACCGTCGACGCTGTGCACGGCGATGCGCGGCACGCTTGCATTTCCGCAGAACGGTCTTCACGTTCGCCACCAGACACAGGCATTCAGGGCGGTCTCATCGAACCATGCTCAAGCTCAGCGATATTCTCGTGACCCATCAAGAGGTCGAGTCCTTCGGCGAACTCATCCCGCTGGTTCAGGACGTCGCCCGCGGCGGTGAGCGTTTCTTCCGGATGGACGTGAAACCACCCTACCCGGATACGCCGGACAATTGGGAAGATCGCCTGGAAGCCGCTTTTAGCGGCCTGGTCCGCTAGTTCCGTGATGCCTACTCCTATGATCAACCCGCTCGATCTGCTGACCGTCAGCTTGACCAATCCGACCGGCGACCCCGAACTCGGTCAGAGTGAACGCGCCGCCCTGGAGTCCCATCTCGACGCGCTCCGGGAACATCTGCGCGAGCTGGAGCGCCGCGACGGACCGGCAAAGGCGGTCGCCGACACCCGTCTGCAGGTCGCACGCACCCTGGTCGGATTAGGGCGCGGGGAAGCGGCTTGGCCACTCGCCCGCGCGGCATTCGATCGGTTCCTTGAGGCCGACGACTTCGAATCCGCGGCCGACGCCTGCGACGTGTTGTTCCAAGCCGAACAACCCGCATCGATCTGCGCTTTGGGTCAGGGCATCTGGCTGGCGGTCACCTGCCCCATCGATCCGGAACTCACCATCGAGTTGCTGGCTCATGTCATCGACGAGACCCCGGACGATGCGGACGGGGCCGCGGTCGCGGCGACCACCGCCCTGTTCCTGGCGGACGTGCGTGCCGAGGGCAAACAGCGCGACGACCTGATGTTCTTCACCACGCAATTACTCGGTGCCGTGGCGCGGCGGCACAGCGGGGTGGAATCACCCGAGCAACTCGACGCCTGGATGGAACGACTGGACCTGACCCAGCCGGAGCACTTCCTGGTGCGCTTACGCAGCGTCGTCGATTGTCTGGTTCAGGGAGACTGGTGGTTCGATCGCGAAGCACTGCAAGCGCGTTTACCCTTTGGCTGAGCGCTCCTGCCTGCCCTCAACAGCGCGCCCGTCCCCCAGGATAGCAGTTGAGGAGGCATGTCATTACCCTGTCGCGAGTATCTATGTACTGGAGTCAAGACGAAACCCTCGACGCCCTGGCCGTCCCCGACACCATTGTCGACTGCCTCTTCGCCATCGATTGTCGCGCCCTGCCGGTCGATCACGCCTATGCGCTGAGCAGCGCGCTGGTCGCCGCCTGCCCCTGGATCGGCGACGAACCGGGGCTCGGCGTCCACACGGTTCACGTCGCCGGCTCCCAGAATGGGTGGGAGCGCCCGGCCCACGGCACTGAGACCCGGATCCAGTTGTCGCGCCGCACCAAACTCATTCTGCGGCTGCCCCGGGCGCGCGCGCCCGAGTTACTCGACGCGCTGCCCGGAACCCGGATCGAGGTCGCCGGCTCGCCGTTGATCGTCGGCGCGGGCAAGATGCGGTCGCTGAGCACAGAGAGCGTGCTGTTCGCCCGCTATCTGGCGTCTGCCGCGGGTCCGGATGAGGAGGCCTTCATGAACAGCGCTGCCCAGGCGCTGGCACAGTTGGGGATCAGTATCCGCAAGGCGCTTTGCGGCAAGTCGAACACGCTGGAAACGCCAAACGGCGCGATCACGACCCGCAGCCTGTTGCTCGCCGGACTGAAACCTGATGAGTCGCTCCGACTGCAACAGCAGGGACTCGGGCTCCACCGCCTCATGGGATGTGGAATCTTCATCCCGCATAAAGGGATCGACGCGGTCGGCAAGACCCCCTGAAGAACTAAGGCGAGAACTCGGGCGATTTCCGTCAAATCCGGCAATCCCCGAACGCGGGGCCTCTGACGGCCCGTGACGACCTCATGAGAGACCGTGACGAACCTATCAGAATATCATAAAATTACGAGGCTTTAATTGGCGCGCCCGCTGGTGTGCGCCATGACCACCCACAGATACAGACGACGAGGAACAAGCACATGGCCATCGAGGTCAATGGCGTAAGCATCGAGACGACCGACCACGGCTACCTGGTCAACCACCTCGACTGGAACGAGGATGTCGCGCGCAAGCTCGCGGAGATCGAGGGGATCACGCTCACCGACAAACACTGGGACGTCATCAACTACCTGCGTGACGAGTACATCAACAACGGTCAGAACCAGCCGATGGAACGCGCTGTTCTCAAAGACATCGGCAAACGCTGGGGTACCAAACCCGCCAGCAAGGACCTTTATCTCCTCTTCCCCTTGGCCCCGACCAAACAGGGTACCAAGATTGCCGGTCTCCCCGAAGTGATGCGCAAAGGCGGCTACTGAGACGGTGCCGCGCGGGGCATCGCAGCGGGCCGGCCACACCTGGGGCCGGCCCGTGCCTTG
The DNA here is from genome assembly GCF_000379525.1 of Lamprocystis purpurea DSM 4197. Classification (GTDB taxonomy): domain Bacteria; phylum Pseudomonadota; class Gammaproteobacteria; order Chromatiales; family Chromatiaceae; genus Thiodictyon; species Thiodictyon purpureum. The sequence continues at coordinate 17,493 of NZ_KB902492.1, forward strand.
GCCTGCCGAGCAACCGTCAATGCCGGCCACGCGACCACAACGACCACCGCAAGCAGCCGCCCCCCACCTCGCCCGGTTTGGGCAACGGCTGATACTCAGCACCCTGCACCGGCTGATTCGCGTCGATACGCCACCGCGCCTCGCGGTGCTGATTTTCCATCGCGTGCTGCCCACCCCGGACCTCTTCCTGGCGAGCGACCCGGACGTCCAGGCCTTCACCGCACTGATGCAGCTGATCCGTGAGCGCTTCTCGCCCCTGTCCTTGGCCGAAGGACTGCACCGACTCGCGCGCAACACCCTGCCGCCGCGCGCGGTCAGTATCACCTTCGATGACGGCTACGCCGACAACCTCAAAGTCGCTCTCCCCGTCTTACAGCGCCTGGAAATTCCCGCCACCCTGTTCATCGCCAGCGGCTACCTCGACGGCCGGTGCATGTGGAATGATCAACTCTGTCAGGCGATCCGGCGCTGCCCCGGCACCAGCGTCGATCTGACCGCCTACGGCGCCGGTATCCGGCCGCTGGGCGGACCGCGCGAGCGCGCGATGCTGGCGCAGGACCTGCTTCGTTTGTTCACCTACGAAGCATCGGAGCCGCGCGAACAAGTGGCGGCGGAACTTGCGGCCCGCTATGCACCGGACCTCACCTCACCCATGCTCACCCGCACGCAGGTCCGGGAACTTGGCGACCAGGGGATCGAAATCGGCGGTCATACCGTCACCCATCCGATCCTCGCACGGACCCCGGATCAGACGGCCTATCGGGAGATCGCCGAGAACAAAGAGGATCTCGAAGGACTGCTGGGCCGGCGCTTGCGCTTTTTCGCCTACCCCAATGGCAAGCCGGACCTGGATTTCACCGCGACGCATGCCGCCATGGCTCGCACACTCGGGTATCAGGCGGCGTTGACCACGGGGCATGGGGTCGCCGTGGCCGGCACGGACCCCATGCGCCTCCCCCGGTTCACCCCCTGGGAGCGGACGCCCACGCGCTTCGGTATCAGGCTGCTGTTGAACATGCGGCACACCGCCTAGTCAACGAGTCAAGAACAAGGTAAACACGAATATAATCGTTGTCGTTGTCGTTGTCGTTGTCGTTGTCGTTGTCGTAATCGTAATCGGAGAAGCGATGCCCTGTGGTCATGCACAATGCGATGCTCATGAGGCGCCAGAGGCTCCGCAGCGCTACGATAAACTCGATTACGACAACGACAACGACAACGACAACGATCATGGTGCTAACGGCATTCCCTATCATCCTTAACCGCGCGAGCGACCGGACCCGCTGACACCGCACCGACATGCCCAACATCACACTGGTGCACGAATTGGTTCATATGGCCCTGTCGCGGTCCGCCGATCGGGACGCCCTGATCCACCGCACCGAGACCCTCACTTATCGGGCGCTGTGGCAGCTCATCGGACACTGGCGCGCCGGACTGCTCAGACTGGGACTCGAGGCCGGCGACCGGGTCGGCGTGTACTTACCCAAGGGGTTCGACACCCTGGGGGCGCTCTTCGGTACGGCCGCGGCGGGCGGCTGTTTCGTGCCGCTGAACCCGCTGATCAAGCCATTTCAGGTCGCCCACATCCTGCACGACTGCAACGCGCGCATCCTGGTGACCTCAGTCGAGCGGGCGCGACGCCTGGTTACCGCGCTGACCCAGTGCCCTGACCTGCGGCAGGTGGTGCTGGTCGACGGCTTACCGGCTGACATCGCCGAACCCTTGCGCGCCCGCTGCGTCTGCGCCGCCGACCTCCTGAGCGACACCGGCGGCGGCTCCGCCGGGCACCGCCGCATCGACACCGACATGGCCGCCATCCTCTACACCTCAGGCAGCACCGGCGCACCCAAGGGCGTGGTGCTCTCGCACCGCAACCTGATCGCCGGGGCGCTGAGCGTTGCCGAGTATCTGGAAAACCGGCCGGAGGACCGTCTGCTCGCGGTCCTGCCATTGAGTTTCGACTATGGACTGAGCCAATTCACCACCGCTTTTGCCGCCGGTGCGGCGGTCGTCCTGATGGACTACCTGCTGCCCACTGACGTGATCCGAGCCGTCACCCACTACGGCATCACCGGACTGGCGGCGGTGCCGCCGCTCTGGATCCAGGTCGCCGGACTCGACTGGCCGCAAGCCGCCCGGACCTCGCTGCGCTACCTCACCAACTCCGGCGGGTCGCTGCCCGCCCCCACCTTGCAGACCTTGCGCAGCCGGCTGCCGAACACCCGGATCTATCTGATGTATGGGTTGACCGAGGCCTTCCGCTCGACCTATTTGCCCCCGGATCAGGTCGATGCACGTCCCGACTCCATCGGCAAAGCCATCCCCAACGCCGAGGTCCTGGTGGTGCGGGAGGACGGCAGCCGGTGCGGACCAGATGAACCCGGCGAGCTGGTGCATCGCGGCGCGCTGGTGTCCCTGGGCTACTGGAACGACCCCGCACGGACCCGCGAACGCTTCCGGCCGGCGCCGGGCCAGCCCGGTGGACTCCCCAACCCGGAACTGGCCGTCTGGTCGGGCGATCAGGTCCGCCGCGATGCGGACGGTTACCTCTATTTCATCGGCCGCCGGGACGAGCAGATCAAGACGTCCGGGTACCGCATCAGCCCCACCGAGGTCGAAGCGGTGGTCTACGGCTCGGGGCTGGTGGCCGAGGCGGCAGCCATCGGTGTCCCGCACGGGACCCTTGGCCAGGCGATCCTGGTCGTCGCCACGGCCGCGCGGGATCATGCCGGCCTCGAATCACGGGTCATCGCGCATTGCCGCGATACCCTGCCCGGCTTCATGGTGCCCCAACGGGTCCTGTTCGCGTCGGACCTGCCGCGGAATCCAAACGGCAAGATCGACCGCAGGTTCCTGGCCTCGCGTTTCGAGAATTACTTTCGCGGGGAATCTTCCTGATGGCGGACAACGGGACGGGCACAGTGCCTGACACATCAGGGCACGCCGTCGGCGCGAGCGTTCGCGACGCGCGCGGCGAACTCCTGATCGGCGGTATCCCGGTCAGCCGCCTGGCCGACCGGATGGGCGGCACGCCCTTCTACGCCTACGACCGCGCCGCGGTGAGCCGCCGCGCCGCACAGTGGCGGGCCGCCATGCCGCATCGCCTGCGCCTGCACTATGCGATCAAGGCCAATCCCATGCCGGCCCTGGTCCAGCACCTGCGCGACCTGACCGACGGCTTCGATGTGGCCTCGCTGGGCGAGTTACAGGTCGCGCTGGACACCGGCATCCCCGCCGGGCGGATCAGCTTCGCCGGCCCGGGCAAGAGCGACCACGAGCTGCGCGCGGCAGTTGCGGCCGGCATCACCCTGCACCTGGAATCGGCCGGAGAGTTGGAACGGATCGCCCGCATTGGACACGCCATGGGCGTTCGTCCCGGCGTCGCCGTGCGCGTGAATCCGGATTTCGAACTGAAGTCGTCCGGCATGAAAATGAGCGGCGGGCCGAAACCGTTCGGCGTCGATGCGGAGCAGGTCCCCGATCTGCTGGCGCACCTTGGCACCCTCCCGGTCGGGTTCCGCGGCTTCCACATCTTCACCGGCTCACAGAACCTGAGCACCGCAGCGATCATCGAGGCCCATACCCGAACCCTGGCACTCGCGGAACAGTTGGCGCGGCAGGCGCCAGCGCCCGTCACCTCTCTCAACCTCGGCGGCGGACTGGGTATCCCCTACTTCCCGGGCGAGCAACCGCTCGACCTCGCACCCATCGCCGCCAATCTCGCGGGGTGCATTGCGACACTCGGCCCCGGTCTGCGCGACGCCGAACTGGTGATGGAACTGGGGCGCTATCTGGTCGGCGAGGCCGGGATCTACGTCTGTCGGGTGATCGACCGCAAGGTGTCACGCGGACGCACCTATCTGGTTACCGACGGCGGCCTGCACCAGCATCTTGCCGCCTCGGGGAATCTTGGGCAGATCATCCGCAAGAACTTCCCGGTCATCGCCGCCGCCCGCGCGTCGCCGGTCGACACCCGCGAAAAGGTCACGGTCGTCGGCCCACTGTGCACCCCGCTCGATCTCCTGGCGGACCAGATCGAACTGCCGCGCTGCGCACCCGGCGACCTGATCGCCATCCTGCAATCCGGGGCCTACGGCTACTCGGCCAGTCCCCTGGGCTTTTTATCGCACCCGCCGCCCGGACAGGCACTGGTCGGCTGAGTCAAGACGATGTCCGAGCACACCGTGGCAGTCCCACGCAGACCGGCGGTTTCCGTCGTGATTCCCACGTACAACAGCGCACGCTATATCACCGAGACGATCGGCAGCGTGCTGAATCAAACCTTCGGCGACCTGGAACTGATCGTGGTGGACGACGGGTCCACGGACGACACCCCCACCGTGGTCACGGCCTGCGGTCCACCGGTGCGGCTGGTCAGCCAAGCCAACGCCGGCGTCTGCGCGGCCCGCAATCGCGGCATCCGGGAAGCCGCCGGGCGCTATCTGTGTCTGCTGGACCATGACGATTACTGGTTTGGGGACAAACTGCAGCGGCAGGTGAAGGCAATGCAGGAACACCCCGACTGCGGTGTCATTTACAGCCCGTACATCCCGTGGGCGTCGGATGCCGCCGGCCGCTTTCCGACACCCGACAGCTTCGATCTTGCGGCCTATGGTGATGGGATCGACGCCGCGTTCTCCGGTTGGATCTACCATCAGTTCCTGCTCGATTGCTGCATGCTGACCAGCACGTCCATGTTCCGCCGGGAGGTCTTCGACCACTGTGGCGGCTTCGATGAGGCGCTGCCCTACGGCGAGGACTGGGATCTGTGGTTGCGGATTTCGCGTGATTTCACCTTTGTCAAATTGCGACGACCTGACACGCTGTACCGCCAGCATCCCCAACAGGGCAACCGCATGGTGCGCCCGCACGATTACCGGACATTGCTGTTGCGGCGGGCGATGCGCACCTGGGGCTTGTGCGGTCCGGATGCTCGCTGCGTACCGCGGGGGAAATTCCTCGGCCAGCTCGCCGAGTACCAGTCGGCCTATGCCTTGGGACAACTGCGCGCGGGCCACCGTGGTGCAGGACTGGCGGCCCTGGCCAGGGCCTGGGTAACACGCCCGCGCAAGGTCAAACTGCTGGCCTATCTGGCAGCCGCCCTCGTGGGGTGGCGGCCTAGGTAGGCGACCCCTCACCAAAAAGCTAAACAAGTCTTGAGGAGCGCCGTTGGCGGCTCGGTCGTTGTCGTTGTCGTTGTCGAGGAATAGACAGCGGGCTGCTCGTGCGCGAATTGACTTGCTTCTCCGATTACGACAACGACAACGACAACGATTGAATTTGTGGTTTAACGTCGTTCCGACTGGTTACCAGTGGTCGTCGGCAGACGGGGACCTCGACGGCCGTGTTGCGGCCGTCGGGAATGAGCGCTCTGGGGAGCACTCTGCGCAATGACCGGCCCGGCGGCGACGCTCGCGACCCGCCGCAGGCGTTGGATCACCGCCTCTAATCCATTGCGGCGCGTCAGGCTCAGATGCCCCGCGAGCCCGAGCCGATCGATGAAGGCCGGGGTATCGAACGCCAGGATCGCCGCCGCGTGCTGCCCGGAAAACAACTGCCGCAGCAATGCGATCAGCCCGCGGACGAGTTCCGCGTCACTATCCGCCAGAAATTCAATGATGTCGGTCGTGCCTGGCCTGATCCGCGGGGCCAAAAACACCAGACTTTGGCAGCCGGGGACGAAGTTCTCCTTTGTTTTGAGTGCAGGCGGCATCGGCGGCAACCCATGTCCCAGGTCGATGATCTGCTGATACCGCATCGGCCAATCCGGCAAATCGTCGAAGAGGTCCAGGATGTCCTGCGCCGCCGCCGCGGGCGAAGCGGCCGTCGCGGCTGGATACATACACGTGAGTGCCGACGCGACGGCGGGCTTGGCGTCCTGGCCGGTCATCGCGATCGGTCCGGCGGTTGCAGGTCGCGCCTGCCGGACCTGGTCGACGATTTCCGCGAGTGCATCCGCCAATCGGTCGACCTCCTGCGCCGTGTTGTAGACGCCGAAGGACGCACGGGCGGTTCCCGCCACACCCAAACGCTCCATGAGCGGCTGACAGCAATGATGACCGGTGCGGATGCAGATCCCTTGCAGGTCGAGTCGGGTCCCGATATCCAGGGTCGCGAGCGGGGGGTCGGTGACGACCCAGGACAGCACGCCGGTCTTGCTCGGCGCGGTACCCTTGATCTCCAATCCGGGGATCGCCGACAGCCGGTCTGTGGCCTGACGCAGCAACCGGTGTTCATGGGCAGCGACCCGCTCCAAACCGACCTCCGACAGCCAGTCGATTGCCGCCGCCAAGCCAACGGCGCCGGCTATATGCGGCGTACCGGCTTCAAACCGATTGGGAATGTCGGCGTAGGTGGTATTCTCGAAACGCACGCGCTCGATCATGTCGCCGCCGCCCTGATAGGGCGGCATCGCGGCAAGCAACCGGCGCTTGCCGTACAGGACGCCGATACCGGTCGGACCGTAAAGCTTGTGCCCTGAAAATGCGTAGAAATCGGCGTCCAGCGCCTGGACGTCGGTCCGCCCATGGGCCACCCATTGGGCACCGTCGATCAGTACCAGCGCACCCGCGGCATGCGCGTCGGCGATCATCTCCCGGACCGGGTTGCGGGTACCCAGGGCATTCGACACCGCGGTCACCGCGACCAATCGGGTACGGGACGACAGCAACGCCCGATACTGGTCCAGCCGCAGCGCACCGTTGTCCTCAATCGGGATGACCTTGATCAGCGCGCCGGTGGATTGCGCCACCAGTTGCCAGGGTACAATATTGGAGTGGTGCTCCAGCTCCGAGAGGATGATCTCGTCACCGGCGCGCAGGTTGGCGCGGCCCCAGGCCGCCGCGACCAGGTTGATGGACTCGGTGGTTCCACGGGTGAAGATGCACTCGGCGGGTTCTGCGGCCCCGATGAAGCGGGCGACCCGTGCGCGCGCCGACTCGTACAGCCCCGTAGCCGACTGCGAGAGGTGATAGGCGCCGCGATGGATGTTGGCGTTCCGGCTTGTGTAAAACTCGCCAATGGCGTCGATGACCCGCGCCGGCTTTTGGGTACTGGCCGCGCTGTCCAGGTAGACCAGCGGCTGACCATGGGCCAGGGTCTTCAGGAGCGGAAACTGGTCGCGTACCGCGAGCAATGCAGACGCGGGGTCGGCCATGGCCGGGGACAGAGTGGCTGGTTTCATGAAGGAAACAGTGCGTACCGGCAAGCCAAAGATCAACCTGAGAGTTTTCATGGATCGCTGCTCCGATGACGTCCAGGCTGCGAGCGGGCAAGTGCCGCGCCCAACCGGGGGCGGTTTGCGATGCGCGTCCTGACGCGCACGCAGTTACTGCGCTACGTCCAGGACAAGCACGCGCTTTTCGATGCCGCGGCCGCCCGCGGTAATCCTTTCGCATGCAGCGCCTGGGTACTCAACTTCATCGCACAGGTTGCCGCGGACGACTGGCATTATTATGTCGCCGAAGACCCGTCGCAGGATGAGGGTTGTCTGGTTCTCTACAGTGAGCGCAGATCCCCCCATCGGCGTTTTGCGCTCACCAACTATTACGCATCCTTGTATACCCCGCTGCTCGGCGCCGCTGTCGACCGCGAAGCGTCACTGACCGCCATCGCCGCCGATCTGACACGCTCACGGCCCGCCTGTGCCGCGATCGATCTCGCGCCACTCGCTCCCGAGGATGACGATACCACGGCGCTGCAGCGCGCCTTCGTGTCACAAGGCTGGTATGTCAAACGCTATTTTCGCTTTGGGAATTGGCACCTGCCCTGTGCCGATCTGTCATTCGCCGATTACATGCGTGCACGGGAATCACGCGTGCGCCATACCTGGTCTCGCAAGGTCAAAAAATTCAGCAAGCCCGATGGCTTGGCGCGGATTCGCATCGTGACGGCGCCGGACGAGATCGAGGCGGCCATGGATGCCTACGAGCAAGTTTATGCACAAAGCTGGAAACCCCCCGAGCCTTACCCCGAGTTCATCCGCCATTGGGCCCGAGTCTGTGCGGAAAATGGATGGTTGCGTCTCGGTCTGGCATCGGTGGCTGATGTACCGATCGCCGCACAGTTCTGGTTCACCATGCAGCGTCGGGCCTATATCTTCAAACTCGCTTACGCCCAGGACTATGCGCACTGGTCGGCAGGAACTGTACTGACGGCCCAACTGATCGAACATAGCCTTGAGCAGGACCGGGTCACCGCGATCGACTACCTGAGCGGCGACGATCCCTATAAGCAGGCCTGGATGTCCAGGCGCCGAGAACGGATCGGGCTGATTGCCTGCAACCTGGGCAATCCGCGTGGAGCGCTGATCGCGGCCTATGAATATGCCGGTGCCCTGCGCCGGCGTTGGCGGCACCCGGGCGTCGATCCGACAGCCGCGCCTGACCTGGTGTAGAATCCGGCGCGGCCCGCCAACGGCTTGCTCACCAAGATTCAGACGCACAGGTTTACATGAGAGCCGCACCCGCTATGCTTGCTGTTTCAGACACCATTGGGGTGCTGCGGGACGTCCTGCGGCTCGGCGCGCGCGCTGACGATTTCACCGCGGCCACGCCGCTGCTCGGCAGCATCCCGGAACTCGACTCGATGGCCGTGGTCGACCTGCTCACCGCGCTCGAAGATCGCTTCGCGGTGCGCGTGGACGATGACGCGATCACCGCCGAAACCTTCGAGACGGTCGGTTCCCTGCATGCCTGGGTACTCGCCAGGCTCGCGCTCTGACCGCGGCTGGTGCTGCGCGCGCGCTTCCTGGCAGGCCCCCGCGGGCGGTTATTCAGTGTCGGCGTGCAGCCACCGGAGCAGCCGGGGCCGCACCACTGGGTGCTGGTGATACCGCCGCTGCTGGACGAACTCAATCAGTCACGTCGCACATTGCATCTGCTGGGCCACGCCCTGGCCGCGCGTGGGATCGGCTGTCTGCTGCCGGACCTCTACGGCACCGGAGACAGTGAGGGTGAGATCGGCGATGCGACCTGGGACACCTGGATCGCGGACCTGAACTGCGTCCACGTCTGGCTGCTCGGGCAGGGTGCCGTGCGGGTCGACCTCCTCGCCCTGCGCGGCGGTGCACTGCTCATGCGGGACTGGCTCGCCGCGGCGCCAATCCGCGTGCCCCACCTGATCCTTTGGCAACCCATCATCAGCGGCGCCCAACTAGTCCAACAATTGCTGCGCCTGCGCCTCGCCGCCGGGCTTGTTCGCGGCAGCCGTGCCACGGCCGCTGCCCTGCGCGAGCGCATGGCCCTGGACGGCTGGATCGAGATTGCCGGCTATCGCTTATCCGCGGCGCTCCTGACGCGCATCGAGGGGACCTCGCTTACACCGCCGGACGCCGACCAGGTGGGCATGGTCGACTGGTTTGCGCTCGTCACCACTGATCAGGCCCTAGCGCCCGCGGTCCAGCGCTGCACCCGCGCCTGGTCCGAGGCCGGCCTGCCACTCGGCGTGCAGCCGATTATCGGGGAGACTTTCTGGGCCACCCCGGAGATCGTCGAAGCGGTTACGCTCATCGCGTCGACTGTCAGCCGCCTGGAGCAGGTGCGCGATGCGGTTGGCTGAACCCGAGTCGCCGCTCCTCTTCGACTGCGTTGGCGCGCAACTGCTGGGCATCCTTCATCACGGCGCGGCTGATGCGCGGCGCGCGGTCCTGGTGGTGGTCGGCGGCCCTCAGTACCGGGTCGGCAGCCACCGCCAGTTCGTGCTGCTCGCCCGGCGGCTCGCCGTCGTCGGCATCCCCACCCTGCGCTTCGACACGCGCGGCATGGGTGACAGCGACGGGGAGACCCGCACCTTCGAAGACATCAGCGACGATATCGCCGCTGCCATCGAACGGCTCTTCGGCGCAGTTCCCGGACTCCAACAGGTGGTCCTCTGGGGGCTCTGCGATGCGGCGACTGCCGTCTCCTTCTATGCACCGCAGGACCCACGGGTCGCCGGTCTGGTCCTGCTGAACCCCTGGGTGCACACCGCCGCGGGCGAGGCACACGCCTACCTCAGACACTACTACCCCGGTCGCGTGTTAAGCCGCGATTTCTGGTGCAGGCTGTGTTCCGGCAAGGTCGATCTACGCGACGCGCTCCGCGGCTTGCGCCGGTTCCAGGAGTCCGCCAGGACGCCCGATCGACGGACCGAAATCGCCGGCGCTGCCGCACCCTTGCCGGAGCGGATGCTGCGCAGCCTGCGCCGGTTCGACGGCCGGGTGCTGCTGATTCTGAGCGGCAAGGATCTGACCGCGCGTGAATTCGCGGGGCTGCTGACGACCGAGCCCGCCTGGTCCAACTGGTGCGCGGGCCCGGCCGTCGAGCGGCGCGACCTGCCCGACGCCGACCACACCTTCGCGTCGGATCTGTGGCGCGGACAGGTCGAACAGTGGACACTCACCTGGCTGCGGTCCTGGTGAATTCCGGCCCGCGCCCGCCGACCAGGCCCCGACTGCTGGTCTTCAGCTCGTTGTTTCCCCATGCAGCCCAGCCGGGCAGCGGGCTCTTCGTGCGCGAACGGATGTTCCGCGTCGGCCGGATCCTGCCGCTCTGGGTCGTCTCGCCGCGCCCGGCCTCACCGCTGGACTCCCTGGTGCGCTGTCGCCACCCCCACTATCGCCCCCCGGCCCCAGACACTGAAATCCAAGCCGGATTCACTGTCCGGTTCCCGCGCTTCCCGTCACTCCCCATCCTGGGGCGCGGGGCCGACGGGATCATGATGGCCCTCGGCGCCCTGCCGCTGCTCTACCGGCGGCGGGAGACCTTCGACGTCATCGACGCCCATTTCGGCTATCCGGACGGCTATGCCGCGACCCGGCTCGGCCGCTGGCTCGGCAAACCGGTCACGGTCACGCTGCGCGGTACTGAGGTTCCGCATGCCCGCGACCCCACGAAACGGCAGCGCCTGATCCGCACCTGCACGGATGCCGCGCACCTGTTCGCCGTGTCGGGATCACTGGCACGCCTGGCCGCCGAGTTGGGCGCCGCCGCCGAGAAGATCCAAGTGGTAGGCAATGGCGTGGACCCGGAGCGCTTCCGTCCGCTGGAGCGCGCCGCCATGCGGGCCCGGTTCGGCCTCCCGGTCGACGCTCAGGTGTTGATCTCGGTCGGCGGGCTGGTGGAGCGCAAGGGATTCCACCGCGTGATCGAAGTCCTGCCGGAGTTGGTCCGGGACCATCCGCGTCTGCACTATCTGATCGTCGGCGGCGCCGGCGCCGAGGGTGACTTTGCCGCCACCCTGCATGAGCGTGTCGCGACCCGGAACCTTGGCGCACGCGTGCATTTCCTCGGCCACCTGCCGCCCGAGCGACTCGCCGAGCCGCTATCCGCCGCGGATGTGTTCGTGCTGGCCAGCAGTAACGAGGGCTGGGCCAACTGCTTTCTGGAAGCTATGGCCTGCGGCCTGCCGGTCGTGACCACGGACGTGGGAGGCAATCGCGAGGTGGTCAGTGACGCGATCCTGGGGACCATCGTCCCGTTCGGTGACCCGCGCGCCCTCGCCGACGCCCTGACCGCCGCGCTGCGACGACGCTGGGACAGCAGCGCGATCCGCGCTCATGCGCAGGCCAACACCTGGGACCAACGGGTCGCGACCCTGGTGCAGACGTTCAGACGCATCAACACCGCGACCAGGACCCCCGCCCGATGAGTCCACAGCAGCGCAGACAGCACCGAGCCTTGCGGTTGATGCGATTTTCGTTACCGAACAGCCTATGTTTCGAATCGCCGCGCGGTACCGATCGATCGCGCGCAAGGCACTGATCCAACAAGGGCTAGCGACTCATCACGGGGTGCTGACCACGCGGTACCGGCGTGATGCATTTCACAATTCGCTAATTTAGGGTTTACCCGACATAGGGTTTTCCCGTACCATCCTGGCCATCCGCAAACGACCGGCCGGCGGCGCAGCCCATTTTGGGCATCAGGCAGCCGACCGGCCCGAAACAAACGGTTGGCTCTTATGAACAAGACATTGGTTTCCAGTGCCCTGATCGCCGCGACGCTCATGACCGGACTCATGACCAGCACCGACACTCTGGCCGCATCCCGCGGCGGTAGTACCCAATCCGGTAAGGCGTCCTACTATCACGACCGCTTCCATGGCCGCAAGACCGCGAGCGGTGTCGCGTACAACAAGCACGCGCTGAGCGCCGCCCACAAAACCTTGCCCCTGGGCACGCAGGTCCGGGTGACCGACGCCCGCAGCGGCAAGAGCGTCGTGGTACAGATCAATGACCGCGGACCCTACGCCCGCGGCCGCGTCATCGACCTCTCCCGTGCCGCGGCCCGCGAGATCGGCCTGGTCAACAAGGGCGTCGCCAACGTCAAGCTGGAAATCCTCGGGCGTTCGGGGAAAGGCGGCATCTGAGACTTACCCCATCAACGCCCGCATCTTCGCCGCGTTCGGCGCCAGGACCACACCCCGCTCGGTGACGATGGCGTCGACCAAGGCGGCTGGAGTCACATCGAACACCGGATTGCGCGCCGCACAACCGGCCGGAGCCAGACGCCGGCCGCCGCAGGACAGCAGTTCCTCCGGATCACGCTCCTCGATCGGAATCCCGCTGCCGCTGGCCAGTTCCATGTCGATGGTGGAGGTCGGCGCGGCGACCATCACCTTGACGCCATGGTAGCGGGCCACCACCGCCAGCCCATAGGTCCCGATCTTGTTGGCAACATCGCCATTGGCGGCGATGCGGTCGGAGCCGACGATCACCCAACCGATGCCGCCGCCGGCCATCAGGCTGGCGGCCGCACCATCGGCCTGTAAGGTCACCGGGATGCCCGCATGCATCAACTCCCAGGCGGTGAGACGCGCACCCTGCATCCAGGGTCGGGTCTCATCGGCATAGACCCGCCCGATCTTGCCCGCCGCGTAGGCACTGCGCACCACCCCCAGCGCAGTTCCGTAGCCGCCGGTGGCGATGGCACCGGCGTTACAGTGGGTGATGATGTCGGTCCGCCCGGTGATCAACTCGGCCCCCAGGTCGCCCATCCGGCGGTTGGCGGCGCGGTCTTCCGCATGGATCGCCAGGGCTTCCGCCAGCAGTGCCGGCGCCGGGTCTGCACCATCCAGAGCGGCGATCAGGCGCGCCATGCGGCGCACGGCCCAGGCCAGATTCACGGCGGTCGGACGCGCCTCCCGCAACTGGTCGAGGTCGGGCGTGATCGCCTCCTTCCAGCCCGCACCGGCCGACTGGTAGGCGTCCCGGCCCGCTAACACCACGCCATACGCCGCGGCGACACCGATGGCCGGCGCCCCCCGCACCACCATGTCGCGGATGGCGATGGCGACTGACCTGGCGTCATCCAGGACCAAAAACTCGGCACGCTCGGGTAGCCGGCGCTGATCGGTCAAATAAAGCCGGCCGGCGTGCCAGAGGGCGGCATCATCAGGCGTGGGGGCAGCGGGCAGATTGGTGACCATGGGGTACTCTCGGGTAGGATGTGATACGGAACTGTTTTGAGTTTTCAGTTTTTCGTTTTTCGGCGATGTTGATCAAGTATCGGATTACGAAAAACAAGAAACGAAAAACCAACAACGACGGGTATACCCAGCATTGTCGCCGATTCGCACCCTGCCGCAATAGGACCTGATCCATGCACGCCGACCTCCTGATCCACCCCCAGTGGCTGATCCCAGTGGACCCCCAGGACCGGGAACTCCAGGAACATGCGGTCGCGGTCGCTGATGGGCGCATCCTCGCGGTGCTGCCGTCGGCGCAGGCACGCGAGTCCATCACGGCCGATCGGGTACTGGAACTGCCCGGCCACGCCCTGCTGCCGGGCCTGGTGAATGCCCATACCCATGCGGCCATGACCCTGATGCGCGGACTGGCCGACGATCTGCCGCTCATGGCCTGGCTGCACGCGCATATCTGGCCGATCGAGAAACGCTGGGTCGATCCGGGGTTCGTCGGTGACGGCAGCCGGCTGGCGATCCTGGAGATGTTGCGCGGCGGCGTCACCTGCTTCAACGACATGTATTTCTACCCGGAGGTAACCGCGCAGGCGGCGGCGGACGCCGGGATACGCGCGGTCATCGGCCTGGTCGTGGTGGATTTTCCCACCAGCTACGCCGACAGCGCCGACACCTGTATCGCCAAGGGTCTGGCGCTGCACGCCTACTATCGTGACCACCCGCTGATCCGCGTCGCCTTCGCACCACACTCGCCCTACGCCGTTTCCGATGCCGCCCTGGGCCGGGTGCGGATGCTGGCCGATGAACTGGAAGTGCCGATTCACCTGCATCTGCACGAAACCCGGGACGAGATCGTTCAATCCCTGCGCGACCACGGAGAGCGTCCACTCGCCCGCCTGGACGAACTGGGCCTGATCGGACCCGGACTGATCGCGGTCCACATGACGCAACTGGAGGATGCCGAGATCGAACGGTTGGCCGCGGCCGGCGCCCAGGTCGTGCACTGTCCGGAATCCAACCTGAAGCTCGCCAGCGGGTTCTGCCCGGTGGCGCGACTGCTGGCCGCCGGGGTGAATGTCGCGCTGGGTACGGACGGGGCGGCCAGCAACAATGATCTCAACCTGTTCGGCGAAATGCGCACCGCCGCCTTGCTTGCCAAGGGGGTCGCCGGATCGGCCGCGGTCGTCCCGGCCGCTGTCGCGCTGCGCATGGCAACCATCAACGGCGCGCGCGCGCTGGGTCTGGAGCGCGAGATCGGGTCGATCGAACCTGGCAAGTCCGCGGATCTGGTGGCGGTCGACCTGAGTGATTCCTATACCCAGCCCGTGTACCATGCAGTCTCGCAACTGGTCTATACCGCCGGGCGCCATCAGGTCCGTCACGTGTGGGTCCAGGGTCGACAGGTCATCCGCGATGGAACCCCGACCACGCTGGACCCGCAAGCGGTGATCTGCGCTGCGCACACCTGGTGCGAACGACTTCGCCCTTCCTGAAGATGCCCGATGCGTGACTTGTGATCCACGCCACAGAAATCGGAGAACGAGAAGCACATCACAGAAACGGAAGTACAGGAGATTTACACTGCGCATGAAAATCAGATGGGTATCCGTTATCCAACGGATCGGCCGCACATGCCCGGACGCGTCATCTTGCTGGTATCACGGACCGAGGGACAAGCATGCCCATGCCGATCATCAGTTCAAATGTCGTTTACCTGCGCCCACGGGCCTGGTCATCGAGCACAAGTGCGCAAACGCTGAGTCCCGCAACCCGACTCGGCAGTAGCGTCGCCATGGCGGTCGCGGGGCAACTGGCGCTGACGCGCTGGTCAACGCCTGAGCCGCACGAGGATCCTGACGCTCTGCGGGAGGGATCGCGCTTCCGCGATCTCTTCGAACGCTCGCCCGCCTGTCTGCTGGTGATGGATCAGTCAGCCGTCATTCAGCGCGCCAATGCCACCGCCGCCGCGCTGCTGACCAAAGCACCGACTGAACTCGCGGGCACGAGTCTATTCGATCGCTGCGTGCCATCGAGCCGGCCCACGCTCCAGGCGCATCTTGAACGACTCGCGGCCGACGGCGCCTTCGATTCTTGCGAGATCGACCTGGCGCTCGGTGCCGACATCCAACTGCCGATGTGCCTCGTGACCCTGAACTTGGGCGACACCCCGGAGGGTCCGTTACGGTCTGCTTTGTTCGACGTGTCCGGGTTGCGGGAACTGGAGTCCGGCCTCGCGCTGGCGGCCAGTGTCGTCGAGCACACCTCCCAAGGCGTGATCGTCACCGACGCCGACCACCGGGCCATCGCCGTGAATCCGGCCTTCACTACCATTTCCGGGTATGCGGCAAGCGAGGTGTTGGGCACGGTGCCGACCGTTTTCCGTACCGACGCGGCAAACGTTCGCTTGACCAGACAGGTGATCCAGGCGCTACACAATCAGGGACATTGGCAAGGCGAGGTCTGGAGCCGCCGCAAAGGGGGTGATGCATACCTCGAATGGGTGAGTGTCAACGAGATTCGCGACGACGAGGGCATGCCGATCCGCTACGTCTGCATCGGCTCGGACATGACCAGCCAGGAAGACGCCAGACGCGAACTCATGCGGCTGGCGCACTACGACGACCTCACCAACCTGCCCAATCGCCCTAACCTGCTTGCCCAGTTGAACCGTGCCCTGGTCGAGGGGAAGCATGAGAAATATCTGGTAGGAGTCCTCTTTCTGGACCTGGATGGGTTCAAGGACGTGAATGACTCGTTCGGCCACCAGATCGGCGATCGACTGCTCCGATTCGTTGCCGAACAACTCAAGAGCGCGGTCCGCGCGACCGACCTGGTTGCCCGCCTGTCCGGTGACGAGTTCGCCATCCTGATCCCCGCGCTCAAGAGCGAACAATTGGCCGGACAGATCGCCGACAAGGTGCTGCACCAACTGTCGCAGACCGCGTTCCGCGACAATGGCAGGGAACTCTACGTCGGGGCCAGCATCGGCATCGCCCTCTTTCCCAAGGACGCCGCCAACGCCGAGGAGCTGCTGCGCTGCGCCGATCAGGCGATGTACGCGGCCAAGAGTGCCGGCGGCATCACCTATCGCTTCCACGGCAAATCCACCGACGTCGGGACCTGGGACGGGAACCGGATTGAATCCCAACTGCGCCGTGCCTTGGAACGTCAAGAACTCGGTCTGCACTACCAGCCGCGCGTGAGCATGCGCAACTTCCGCATCCGCGGTTGCGAGGCCGTGCTGTATTGGGAACGCGGCGACCTGGACCAGGTCGCTCCAGAGGCTTTCATCCCCGCGGCGGAAAAATCCGGCCTGATCGTTCCCTTGGAGCACTGGGCACTGCAATCGGTGGCGACTCAGACTCGGGGTTGGACACTCCCGAACCGGCCTCCACCTCGGATATCACTCCACCTGTCGTCCGTTCATTTGCAGCCGGGGCATGTGGAACGCCTGCTGCAGCAACTGGCCGCGAGCATCAGCGCGGGAGGAAATCCGTTCGAAGTGCTGATCGATACCGCGGCAATCAGTGATGCTAAAGACTGGACGATCACCGCGCTGAACCGTATCCATGGCCTGGGGATCAGGATCGCTCTGGACCGCTTCGGCGCCGGCCCGACCCCACTGCGCCAGATCCAGTCTCTACCGGTCAGTCGGGTGCGGCTCGACCCCACCCTGGTTCGCGACCTGGAAACGGACCCGGAAGTCGCCGGCTTCGTAGGAGCGATGATCGCCCTCGCCCATTCATTCCGCATCAAAGTCGTCGCCGGAGGCGTGGTGACGCATGCCCAACTGCAGTCGCTGCGTGCCCATCGTTGCGACGAGGCCCAGGGCGCACTGTTCAGTCCACCCATCCCGCCCGATCAGTTCGTCGCCTTGTTTAAACAGGCATCCCAGTGTGAACACGACGCCGGGTACACCGATCGCACGGTCTCAGAACGCCGGACGCCGGGATTGATCCATACCCTATCCAGCGGCTGGTCGCGGGTCGTCGCCGGGATCCTCGGCGCCGACCGCAATGAGAAGAAACAGTGAGTGTAGGGATTTTCCTACATCGATGCGGGATTTTTCTTCGGGAGCGACGGGAACTATCGCCGTAGGCGGGAACCCTTCAGACGCCTATCCTAATGCTCAAAGGGACAAGGATTCAGGAACCGTATCAGGAAACCGGGCGCGGCAGGATGCCGCGGGGCACGGAGCAGGACGCTAGGAGCGGATCGGGGCAGTTCGATGGAAGCGAGGCCCCAAGGACACCCCGGAAATCGCCCAAGGCGATTTCCGAACAAATTGGTGTAGGGGCGGGTTTGAAACCCGCCCCTAGGTCCCGTTATCACGTCCGACGGCTATACCAGGTCGGTTCAATCGCCGATGACCGGGCGACACCTTAGCCGCTGAAACCAGCCTCGCATCCGAGCGCCGGCAGGAGCAGCACGAGAGCCTCGGTCAACTCCACCAAGGCACCGGCCGTGTCCCCGGTAAAACCACCCAGACGCGCCATCAGGGTGCGCCGGACCAGCCAGTACAGCCCGCCAGCCGCGCTCAAGAGCACAAGACCCGTCCAGCCGAGTGCCAACCCGACAGCACCGGCCGCAAGGAGAATGGCCAGGCGCGAGGCCACAGGAGGCGCAGTCCGGGCCGGGTCCGCGGCCATCCCCTGCGGGCGGGCGTAGGGCGTGGACAGCAGCAGCAGCGGCAACTGCGCCCGCGCGATGAGCGGTGCCCACAGCAACAGCCACGCATCCCCGGCCCCGATCAATGCCTCCAAGGCCGCGAATTTCGCTATCAGAACCAGCACCACAGCACTGACCCCCGCCGGCCCGCTGCTGGGGTCCTTCATGATCGCCAGCGTGCGCTCGCGGCTGCCGAGACCGCCGACCCAGGCATCAGCGGTATCCGCCAGTCCATCCAGATGCAGCCCCCCGGTGGACCACACCCATAGGGCTAGAACCAGGGCCGCGACGACCCCGGGCGGTCCATTCAGCACCGCCGGCCCCAACACCAGGGCGACGGCGCTGATCACCAGCCCCAGCAGCAACCCGATCCATGGATACCAGGGAACCGCCTGACCCAGTTCGGTCGGGTCGATTGCCCCTGGATCCGGGAAAGGAAAGCGGGTCAGGAAGCGCCCGGCGATCCAGAGTGGGCGCAGACCAGGACCCAGCTTCATCGGTCGATCACGCCATGGGCCATGACACTCGGCCGGCCGGGGGACACCGGGATACGCAGTCGCGTCAGGCTCCCAGGCGGGACTTCGATCAGCATCCCCGAGCAATCGTTCATCCCCAACACCTCGGCGAGAATGACCCTTACCACGCCCCCATGGGTCAAGACCAGCGTGTGGGCGGCGCCGGCGGCGGTGAGCTGGTGCCATCCCGCCAGGACACGTTGCCGGAAGTTCGCGAAAGGCTCCGCCGCGGGCGGCGTATAGCCGACCGGGTCATCCCAGAACCGCGTCAGCTCCGCGGCCGGTATCTGGTGGGCAGCCAAGCCTTCCCAATCGCCGAAACAGCGCTCGGCCAAGGCCGGGCGGACGTCCAGCGGCACCCCCCGCTCAGCCGCCAAGGCGCGGGCGAAGTCTGCACAGCGGCGCGACGGTGAACTGACAATCTGCCCGAGGTCGGCCTCCCCACGCACCGCGGCCCGTAATTGCGCCCAACCCGCATCGCTCAACGCATCGTCATGACCGCCGCGAAAGCGCGCTCCGCCCAAGACCTCCCCGTGGCGCAACAGCACGATGAAGCGATCGGCCGGGATGCTCAACTCGAGACTCCGGCCTGCGCGAAGGTCGCCATTCCGGCGTGCAGATCGCAGGCCAGGCGCAGCACCGGCACCGCCATGGCCGCCCCGCTGCCCTCCCCCAACCGCATGCCCAGATCCAACAATGGCGTCGCATCCAGGGCGGCGAGCAAGCGCCGGTGACCAGGCTCGGCGGACCCGTGGGAGAACAACAGCCAGGCACCCAGACTCGGGTTGATCCGGCAGGCCGCCAGGGCCGCCGCGGTCGAGATATAACCGTCCACCAGCAGGGCCACGCCCCCTTGGGCGGCCGCCAGGTAGCAGCCGGCGAGCGCGGCGATTTCGAAGCCGCCGAGCCGCTCCAGCACGGCCAACGGATCCTGCCCGGCAACCGCGTGCCGGGCCAGGGCACGATCGACCACCTGCACCTTACGACGGATCCCGGCGCCGTCGAGCCCGGTCCCCGGACCGACCAGGTCCGCGGCGGGCAACCCCAGGAGCGCGCAACCCAAGGCCGCGGCGGCGGTGGTGTTGCCGATGCCCATTTCACCGCCGATCACCAGCCGGGCCCCGCCCGCGACGGCGCGCCGCGCGGCATCGCGCCCGACCAGCAACGCCTGCGCGAGTTGCGGTTTCGTCATCGCCGACTGCAGCGCGATGTTCCCGGTGCCGGCACCCACGCGCTCGCCGCGAACCCCGGCGATTGCCCCAGGGTCTTCACGACTGCCGCAATCGATGATCTCCAGCCCGGCCCCCAGACTGCGGGCCAGGACCGAGATGGCCGCCCCGCCGCGGGCGATGTTGCGCACCATCTCGACCGTCACCGACTGGGGAAAGGCGGAGATCCCTTCCGCCGTCACGCCGTGATCGGCGGCGAACAGACAAATCTGGACCGGATCGACACGCGGGGTCACGCTGCCCTGCAGTGCCGCCAGTTGGATCGCCACGGACTCCAGACGGCCCAAGGCGCCGCGGGGTTTGGTGAGTTGATCCTGGCGTTCACGCGCGGCGGCGGCGGCGGTTGCGTCAGGGGACGGGCAAGGTTCGGTCAGCCAGGCGAAAGGATCGGTCATGGGAGAGTGGTTAGTGGTTAGTGGTTAGAAATCGCCGAGGGAACCGTTCACGAAAAGGCAAAACTTGTTCATTAGGGCGCCTATGGCGTCTCGGTCGTTGTCGTTGTCGTTGTCGTAATCGTAATCGAGTTTATCTTTCAAACGCTTGGCGGCCTAATACACGCACGCGACGGAGCGAATCGAAGCTCGATCGACAGCGGGCTGCTCATGTCGAAATTCAATCGCTTCTTCGATTACGACAACGACAACGAGTGTGGTCTGGGTTTAACTTGATATCCGACTCATTACCGACTCAGCGCCGGCCCTTTCACGACCAGCGGCAAGCCGGCGACCATGAACAAGACCTGATCACAGCGGGCGGCCAGGTCCTGATGCAGGCGCCCGACCAGATCGCAGTAGCGGCGCGATAACTCGCCCAAGGGAATCACGCCCATGTTGGTCTCGTTCCCGACCAGGATCAGGCGGCCGGGTGCCGCGGCGATCACCTCGGGCAGACGTTCCAGCGCGTGCTCGATCCGTGGGCCGTCGGCTTCCATGAGCAGATTGGTCACCCACAGGGTCAAACATTCCACCAGGACACAGCGCTGCGCGGCCGCCTCGACGCTGATGCGTTCCGCCAGATCGAGCGGTTCTTCGACCAGGCGCCACTGGGCCGGGCGGCGGCGGCGGTGCGCCTCGATGCGTCGCGCCATCTCCCCGTCACCCGCCCGCGCGGTGGCGAGATAGGTCACCGGCAGTCCGCTGCCAAGGGCCAGATGCTCGGCCAGCCGGCTCTTGCCGGAGCGCACCCCACCCAGAATCAGGGTGAGCCGCGGCGGGGCCTCGGTCACAGCTCGATGCCCTTCTGCGCCATCACCCCGGCATCGAAGGCGTGCTTGATGGGCCGCATCTCGGTCACGGTATCGGCGATTTCGATCAATCCCGGGGGCGCGCCGCGGCCGGTCACCACGACATGCTGATGGTCGGGACGCGCGTCCAGTGCATCGATGACCCGATCCAGTGGGACCAAACCGAGCTTGAGCGCGATGTTGAGTTCATCCAACACCACCACCTGAACGCTTGGATCGGCCAGAAAGCCGGCTGCCAGTTCCCAGGCCGCCAGGGCGGCGCGGCGATCCAGTTCCGGGTCCTGGGTCTCCCAGGTAAACCCCTCGCCCATCACATGGTATTCAACTTCCGGAAAACGCCGAAAAAACGCCTCCTCCCCGGTCGCGAAACTCCCCTTGATGAACTGCACCACGGCAACCTTCATGCCGTGACCCAGGGCGCGCGCCACCACACCGAAGGCCGAGGAACTCTTGCCTTTTCCGTTACCCGTATTGACCACCAGGACCCCGCGGTCGATGGTGGCGCCGGCCACGCGCGCGTCGACGATTTCCTTGTGACGCTGCATGCGGCGGCGATGGCGCTCGCGCGCGGTATCCTCGGTCATCAGGAACCGACGCGGCCGGACACCTGACGCGGGTTCAGCGTCAGGTGTGCGACCGCCGCCAGACCGACATAGCCGAAGAGCGCGGCCAGGGTGCCCGGCAGGTAGCTAACCAAGCTATGACCCAGACCGACCAGGCTGGGCTCGAAGCGGCCGGACAGGAGATAGAAACCGCCGCTGGCAAAAGCCTCCGCCGCCACCCCGCCGATCAACAAGACCGCCCCGAGGAGCGGCAGCGTGGCCAGGTCCGGGCGATGACGGGTCTGGTACCAGCGCCCCAGCGCCCACAGGCTGCCGTAAGCCGGAACCAGCATCCCATAGGCCGGGCTGAGGCAATAGCCGCTGACCCCGCCCCACCCGATGGCCGTCAGATCGATGGCGGTGGCCAACGCGAACAGCGCCAGCGGCACCCACCGGGCGCGCAGGTAGAACCCGGCCAGGAAAAAGACGGCGAGCGAGGCATCCGGCAGATGGTGCCCCAGCGGGGCGAACTGCTGACCGCGAGTGGCGGCCATCAGCCCGGCGAGGGCCAGCAGGATCAGGATACGGGAACGGGACTGCGTGGTGTCGGTCATTCAGGGCGGACTCCGGTAAGGATGCGCGGGCGGGCGAAGTTCCGGGGGATCACCCGGATTATCGCCTTCGGACGTGATAACCGGACGTAGGGGCGGGTTTCAAACCCGCCCCTACACCAAGGATCTGCCTGGACATCAGGTACGAAGGCTATACCTCCCATTGTAGGGCGTCGCGCGCAAAGTCACTAGCCGATTCCCGTCCACCCCCAGCGATCCGTGTGGGCGCCGATCCGCATCCCGGCGAGCACGCTCGAATCCCCGGGGCTTGCAGCCACGGAACCACACGGAAGGCACCGGAACAGCAGCGTTCCGGTGCCCTCCATGCAGATCCGCCGACGGGGCTCAGAATTCCAGCCGCCGCAGGGACGCACCGGTCTTGGCATCCTTGACCAAGGCCCGCAGCTCCAGATCCTGACCGCAACTGCCCAGCATGACCAGTTCCTCGGCACCGTTGCCGTTGACATCGGCAATGCTCACCAGGTCCAGCGGGATGCACTCCCGATCGAACCAGACCCGTTTGACCAGCTTGGCGCTGCGGCTGTCGCGAACCTCCGCCGTCACCTGTCCGGTTGCGGCGTTATGACCCAAGAGCGCGTACTCCTCACTGTGGTTGCCGTTCAGATCCGCCACCGCGACCAACCGCACCGGGGTGACGGTCTGGTCGTATCCGGTCACCTTGGCCAACGGCGTATTGGTGGCCGCATCGGCCACCCACACGGTGGTCGCGCCGCTGAGCGGGTCGCGCAGCAACATCGCCACATCCGCGCCGCCGTTGCCACTGCGGTCGGCGACCACCACCGCCTCCCGCAGTTCAAAGGTTCGTTCGTTTCCCCGCGGCAGCAGGCTCTGGACCCGCTGCTTCGTCAGCGTATCCTTAGATGACGACCCGGTCGATGTCGTCCGGCTTCGACAGGACCACGCCCACCTCGGCGCTGCCGTTGCCGTTGAGGTCGGGGAGCGCGAGCACCTGCCGCGGCTCGAATTGCTCCGGGAACACCAGCGTGGTGACAGTACCCCCGGAGACCCCGTCGCGCAGCTCGACCTGGGTCGGGTTCGCGGTGAGCAGGGCGAGTTCCGGGGCGTCGTTGCCGTCCCGATCCGGGAGCACCGCCAGGTCCAGCGGGCGGAAGCGAGCATCAAAGGTCACGCTCCCAAGCCAATCCCCCGTAAGCATCGCAACCTTGTTTGCGACGGTGTAATAGGAATCCGCATCGGAATAGTCGCCGAGCAACACCAAGCCCAGTCCGTCGCCTAGGTCGGGCGCCACCTCGACGTCCACCACACGGGAGCGGCCTGATCTAAAATCCCAAATCAACGCACCATTTGCAGCGTCTTTCACGGTGATCCAGGCAGCATCGTAAGAGTCGCGTTGGACGACACCGATCTCCGGAGTACCGTCGTCGTTGGTGTCGCCAAGGGACCGCAGCCAGGCGCGTCTGGCCGAGACCGTGCCTGTCTGCGACTCGAACGCACCCAAGTCAATGCGCCCATTGCGCACGCGGTCGAAACCCGCGCCGCGCTGGTCCCACCGAGCGCGCCCCTGGAGGTCGTATGCAGCATCAGGATCACCGCGGTCGAGTGCGGGGCTACCGGGCAGCAGGGCCTGCGTCAGCGCCGGCCCGCCGTTGTCTTGCAGAGGACCGAGCAGCGGGTCGACACCGAAGAGATTGGAACCAGGGACACCTTCGGTAATGATAGCATCGCCCAAGTTGCCGACCAGCGAATAGCTCAACTCCACCCATGGGTCAACAACCGACATCGACTGGCTAATTTGGATGTCCGGATTAGTCGCCACTCCGTTTCCTGCAACAATACTGTTGATAATTTGCACACTGCTGTCGTTCATGTCATTGACCATCAGCATACCTCGGCCAGAGACCGCCGCGTTGTCAGTGATTGATGAGAACCCGATCGGTCTAGAAATCCAGCTGCCGCAGGGACGCGCCGGTTTTGGCATCCACGACGAACGCGCGCAATTGCGCCTCGGTGCCGCACCGACCCAGCATCACCAACTCCGCGGCGCCGTTGCCGTTGACATCGCCGATGCTCACCAAGTCGAGCGGCGTAAACTCCCTTTTGAACTGGATGCGTCTCACCAGAGAGGAATTGGCACCGTCCCGAATCTCGGCCGTTACCTCGCTGGTCGCGGTATTGCGGGCCAAGAGCGCGAATTCCTCGACGCCGTTGCGTGTCAGGTCAGACACCGCGACCCATGTCTCCGGCGTAAAGTCCTTGCGGTATCCGACCACCTTCGCCAGTAACGCATTGGTCAATGCGTCGGCGACCCACACCGGGGTCTCGCCAGTCATCGGGTTGCGCAGCAGCAGCGCCACGTCCGCGGCACCGTTGTGGTTCCGGTCGGCGACGACCACCGCGCCCCGCAGCGTCAAGACGCGATAGGCCGAACCCGGCATCACGACCCGGATCTGCCGCTTCGTCAGCGTGTCGCTGATGATAACGCGGTCGGACTCGCCGGTCCCGGACAGAATAACGCCCACCTCGGCGCTGCCATTCCCATTGAGGTCGGGAAACGCAAGCACCTGCCGTGGTTCGTAGCGTGCGGGGAAGGTCAAGCGCCCGCGCAGCGTCCCCGTGAACGCGTCACGCACCTCAACCTGGGCCGGAGCAGCAGTCAGCAAGCCAAGTCCGGCAGCACCGTTGCCGTCCTGGTCCGGGAGCACAGTCAGACCCAGAAGGCGGGCACTTGGACTGAGCGCGAACGACCCAATCACGTCGCCGGAGAGAACGGCCCGCGTGTTCGCAGTGGCGGAATAGGACACCGGGTCCGGGCTGGAACTGGCATAGGAACCCAGTAGCACCAGACGCGGGCCGTCGTCCCGATCGGGCATCACCGCGACGTCCACCAGACGCCCGGACGACGTGCCATCGAACGTGCTGACCAAGGACCCGTCGGCCGCGTCCATCACACTGACCACGTCACGGCCGTACCCATCGCGCTTGACGACACCGATCCCCGGGGTCCCGTCGCCGTCGATGTCGCCCAGCGACCGTAGCCAGGCGCTCCCCTTGAGGACCTCACCGACCCCCAACTCGCAGGCACCCATGTCGATGCGGCCGTTGCGCACGCGCTCGAAGCCTTCCCCTCGCTGGTCCCAGTCGGGAGGCACCAAACCACATGAGTCGGATGACACTAACCACGAGCAGTCGTAGCGAGGAGGCAGCAGCGCATCGGGATCTCCGCTGTCGAGCGCCGGACTGGCGCGCCCCAAGGCGTGGGTCTTGGTCGGGCCGCCGTTACTCTGCAGGAGTCCGAGTTGCGGATCTTCACCGAAGCGGTTGGAACCGGGGATCGCATCGGTGATGTAGGCGTCTCCCGGGTCGCCGATCAGCGAATAGCTTGTCTCCACCGGCAAGATGAATTCCCAAGCGGACGGGGAACCGCTGCGCAGATCCGGATCACTCGTCGCCGCATTCCCCGCAACAATAGTATTGTGAATTCGCGTTTCCTCGATCAACGTATCGCCACCCCAGCCCCATTCGTCGTAGAAGCGCTTAAAAAATCCGCCGCCGCCGACTGCCGTGTTACCGGTAATGGTGCTGCTTTCTATCACGGTGGTTCCGGTATCTGTCGGCAATGACGCTCCCGACCATCTCGGTATCGCCTCCAACAATCACGACGCCAGTTCCGCTATTGCCGGAGATCACCAGGTTTTCGAGCCGGACGGTTCCCCATCCAGTGTAAAGCCAATCAAAAATCTCGATTCCTGCGTCCGCCGTTGCGGTAATGCCGGAGTCGGCAATCGTGATGGCGGTGGCCGCACCGAAACGTCCGCTGATGAGCAGGCCGCGATCCGCATTCTTGAGCGTAACCCCCGAGATCGCGAGGGAACTGTCTGCGCCGTAAAGGAAACTCTCGATCACGGAACTGCCGGCATTGCCGTCGATTGCCAGCCGATCCGCCCCCGGACCGGTAATCACCAGACGATCAGCAACATTTTCGTAATAGTAGCTCGCGAAGCCATCGTTGGTCAGCGGCCCGGACCTGAGAAAAATGGTACCGGTAACGCTCGAGTCGAAGATGATCTGATCGGACCCTGGACTGGCGTTTGCGTCACTGATCGCCTGGCACAGGCTGCCGCCCCCCCGTCGTCGGTGTTGGTGACGGCGAAGGTCGCCGCTTGCGCCGGTGCGACGACACCAAGGGCCGCACCCAGCCCCAGCACACAGATCAGTGGGAGTCGCCTCGGTCTGAGACATTCGGTGATCACCGTCGCCAGTTTCCGACGAGCGGCGCTGAGTCTTTGGGTCGATGGCGGCGATGCGTTGGCACCCGCGGCCATGCACCAATTGTTTCTTTTCGTGTTCGCTCGTCCGCGGCGGTGATTCCGGCAAGCGCGCAATCCAGTGCCGACACTCGACTGCCGCTGCCGACTGCAGGCCAGCGCCACCGGCAACGCCGCAACATGATCAACCTTCCTTAACCAACCTAGGGGCTGCGACTTTTGTCAATGCCGACGACGCGGGGAATTTGTAAACTGCCCGTCAATCCATCTCTGTCCTGCCCGCCATGGCATCCGCGACCGACGACCGGGAGCGCCGATCTTGATCGGTTGCAGCAGACGTACACTAACTGGAGTCCTCTATGTCGAACCAAATGCTTCGCGCCGCTGCACCGCGTCCCGCACCCTCGCGGCGGTCGTCCCTCTGGCCCTGGATACCGGTCCTCTCGACCGCCGCGGCACTGAGCGTCCTGCTGGTACTCACCTCGCCCCTGCCGCTGCACTGAGGCGCGCCCGGAGCCCCCATGACAACGCCAACACAACTCGATTCCCGACTGGAAAACTTCCCCATCTCGTTCTTCGCGATGGTGATGGGGATGTCAGGTCTGACCATCGGCTGGGAAAAGGCCCAGCACATCCTGGGGGTGGATCTGGGGATCACGCCCTGGCTGGTCGGTGTCACCAGTCTGCTGTTCCTGACCCTGGTCATGCTTTACGGAACCAAGCTCGTGCTGTACCGCCAGGCCGTGCTGAGCGAACTGCGGCACCCGGTCAAGCTCAATTTTTTCCCGACCATCTCCATCAGCCTGCTGCTGCTCTCGATTGCCTTCCTGCCGCTGGCGCCGGAACTGACCCGCTGGCTGTGGCTGGCCGGGGCCACGCTGCACCTGGCCTTCATGCTCTACGTGGTGAACGTCTGGATGCACCATGACCACTTTAAAGTGCAGCACATGAACCCGGCCTGGTTCATCCCGGCGGTCGGCAACGTGCTGGTGCCGGTGGCTGGGGTGCCGCTGGGATACATCGATATTTCCTGGTTCTTCTTCAGCATCGGCATGCTGTTCTGGGTGATGCTGATGACCATCATTCTCTATCGGGTGCTGTTCCATGACCCCATCGATGAACGTCTGATGCCGACCCTGTTCATTCTGATCGCTCCGCCTGCCGTCGGCTTCATCGCCTACAGCCGGCTGGTTCCCGAACTGGACGCCTTCGGACGGATTCTCTATTACGCCGGTCTGTTCCTCACCCTGCTGCTCTTCACCCAGGCCGCCCGCTTCCTGAAGCTGCGCTTTTTCCTCTCCTGGTGGGCCTATTCCTTCCCCCTGGCGGCGATCAGCATCGCGAGTCTGGTGATGTTCGAGCGCTCGGGCAATGATCTTTACCGCTATCTGGGGCTCGGCCTGCTTACCCTGCTGACCGGCATCATCCTGATCCTGCTCACCCGCACCGCCAATGCGGTGCGGCAGGGCGGGATCTGCGTGCCCGGTCACTAAGGCCCTTCTGACCCCTTACCCAGACCGGAGATCCCATGTCCGAACCCACACCCGCCGAGCGCCCCTGGCTCCCCTTGGCACCCATCGCCCTGGTTCTGCTGTTTGGCGCCGGGCTGCTGCTTGCGTACCTCATCGACCCCGCGCCGATCGAGCGGCACCCGACACCAGAGACAACGGATGCCCGGACCGGCGCCGCGCTCCCGCCCTGCCGGCCGACCACCGGGGATACCGAATTACCGACCCTCAGACAGCGGGTACTGGACCTCGAGCAGACCATTGCGGATCTCGGAACCAGCCACGCGGCCGCCTTGGCAGCCGCCCGCGGCGAGGCCGCGGCGGCATTGGCCACGGCCGAGGCATCGGTCAACCGCTGTCGGGAGGAGGCGGGGCAACTGCGTCAGACTGCTGAGCTCGGCGCTCGGGTGACCGACCGCGGCTTGCAAGTCACCCTCGCCGAAACCGACTTGCGCTTCAAACCGGGTCAAGGGACCCTGCCGTCCTCGGTGCCGGATGGCCTGAAGCGGATGGCCGCGTTCCTTGAGCAGAATCCGCGCATTCAGGTCCAGGTCGAAGGCCACACCGACAGCAAAGGCGACGCCAAGGCCAACCTGAGCCTCTCGACCCAGCGGGCCGAATCGGTCAAAGCCGCGCTGGCTGCCTTGGGTATCGCCGCGGACCGGATCACGGCCACGGGCAAGGGCGAGACACAGCCCATTGCCGGGAACCAATCCGAGGACGGACGCAGCCGCAACCGGCGGGTCGAGGTGCTGCTCATTGAGCCCTGACCGTCACTCCCGCGCGACCAGGTCCCGATAGGCATGCCAGGTCCCATGGCCGACCAGCGGCACGGCCACAAAGAGCCCGATATAGAAGGTCATGAGCCCGGCACCCCCGATCAGCACCAGGAGCGCGGCCCACAGCAACATGGGCGCCCAGTTGAGGCTGACCGCCCGCACGCTGGTGCGCATGGCGGTGAAGCCGTCCACCTGACGATCGATCAACATCGGGATCGTGATCGCGCTGATGCAAAAAGCACAGACGGCGAAAAAGGCGCCGACCAGGGTGATCACGGTCAGCAACCCCGTGTACTGACCCGACAGCACGACCACCGGGATGAAGTTCTTCCAGGTGGGAAAGGGATCGTGGAACAACATGATGAAGAGAAACACCGACGCCAGTATCCACAACTGCATCGTGATGAACAGAAAACCGGTCGCGACCCCCAACTGGCCCTGGTTGCGGCGCACCGCTTCCAGCGCCTGACAGTGCCGCGGCGACTCGCCCCGTTCCAGATGGGCGCTCATCTGATAGAGACCGATCGCCAGGAGCGGCGCCATCAGAAAAAACCCGGCCGTGAGAAAGGGCACCAGAAAAGTCAGATGACCAAGCACGGTGAGCAGGACGATCAGCGCGCTGATCACCACAATCCCCGCGCCGTAACGCAGGCTGTAGGTTGGCGCAGACTTGATATCCTGCCAACCTTTCGCAAGCCAACGCCAGGGATGACCGAGGGTCACCCGGTTCACGCGCGGGTCCCTCCCGCCGGGGACCGGCGGCATGATCGTCTCGTTCATTACGGATCGTCCTCTTTATTTTGATGGATCAGTGAGCCCATGGGGCTGACCCAGTATAGACCCGCCTGAGCCCGGCGCAGCGGATCCCATCCTGTCGCCTGCTGAAACCCTAGCGGTCACCACGGCACCGACAGCCGCTCCACCACATCGCGACGCGCCAGGACCCGCGAACACAGATCCCACCGCGCAATGTCCTCCGCGCCGCGGGGTATCCTCCCACAGAATCTCGTAGTTCCCGGCGAAGGCGCGCTTGGTCTCGTTGATCGACCCCAGAAAGCAAATCTTGGCGCCGTCCGCCGCCTCGATGACCCCGGCCTTGCCGTGCAGAAAGACCCGATCCTTGGGCACCACCAGAATCTCCACCCGCCCGCTGGTCAGCAGGTCATGCAGTTTCAGCGCTCGGGAACCAGGACCGCCTGTTCATGCCTCGCTGCTGTCGCCAGGAAAAAAATCCGGGGACAGTGACTGCTCCAGGGTATATGGACACTGGCTCGGAAACGTCCGCCGATCGATTCCGGTCTCATCCTCTGCCTTGAGCTTCGCTTTCTCATAAGCCGTCTGGATCTTTTCCGCCACCAGCGGCTGCAAGCTGGGGCTGTCTTCAAGCAGGTCAGCGATGTCCATGCGTTGCGTCAGTATCGTATTGCGCCAACTGCGCGTCCTCTTGGACGCCTGGTACTGCCACTTGAGTAGGTGCATCAGTAAGACGGCGAGGCGATTCAACAGTTCACGCTTCTCGCTCCTCGCCATCGCCTCCAACTCCTCGGCAATATGCTCGACATCGACTTGGTCGAATTGATGGTTGCGCATCAATTGCGCATTCGCGTTCAACCAGCCGAAAAAATCATGGTCGTAACTCTGCGCAACAGTCATGCTTCGACACTCCTAAATACGCTTCAGTTCGCTCATCCGATCCGTTGGTTGAGCACCAGTTCACTCAGCACCCGCGCCGCGCTCGCCTCGTCCGGTCGCAGGGTCTTCTGACTCAAGCCATCGAAGAGACGCTGCACTTCCTCCCGGTCCCAGACGGAGCGCGGCAGCCGGGACACGAGTTCGATCAAGCCGCGCGTCTGGCGAAACTGCTTGGCGATCTCGCCCCAGAAGAAGTGGTTGGGATTGTTGCGACCGGTGAAGGCGGCGATGTCCGCAGTTGCGAAGGCATCCGCGTGGGCCAGGCCGGCGCAGTGGGTCTTGCGCAGCGCCGGATAGTTGGCGAGCAAACCGAAGCCAACGAGGAGGTGCGTCTTGCCGCCGCCCATGGCCTGCTTCAGGTGAAAACTTGACGAAACGCTATAGCAGCTTGACCAACGTGGCGACAATCGCTGCCTGTGCCAACAGCAGACCGGCCATCCATTTCACCAGATCGGCCTTCACGGCCTCAAGGTCGGACTTGGTCGCGAGTTCGCGAATGGCGATGGTCTCTCCGAGCGCCGCCGCCAGCGCCTCGACTTCGGCCTTGGCCTGCTCATCAGAGACACCCCCGGCCTTCAGCCGCTCAACGAACTTCAGCGTATCGAAAGTTATGGTGGTCATCACGAATCCTCTGGTACGCAAACCCTGGGGCCGGGGCGTTCACCCCCGGCTAATCCCGAATCCCCAACTTAGCCTTTGCGGGATCAGGGGTCAACCGGCAGCCGGGAGGCGCATCCCGCGCTCAGCCCGACACACCAAGTGCTACCGGCGTCTGTTCCGCGCGGGCTAGGCTTGGCTCACGCGACCCGCATCCACCGCCGCAGCCGACCGACCGGACTCGGGTCCCGCCGCATCGGCCCCCTGCCGCCGCGGCATCAGCCGCTTGAGCAAACGCAGCAGATCGTCCACATAGGTAAAGACCACCGGAATGACCAGCAGGCTCAGAAAGGTGGAGGTGATGAGCCCGCCGATGACGGCAATCGCCATCGGCGAGCGGAAGCTCGGCTCGGCACCCAGACCCAGGGCGACCGGAAGCATACCGGCCCCCATGGCAATGGTGGTCATGACAATGGGCCGGGCGCGCTTGTGGCAGGCGTCAAGAATGGCGCTGCGCCGGTCCAGGCCATGTTGGCGGCGGGCGGCAATGGCGTATTCGACCAGGAGAATCGAGTTCTTGGTGACGATCCCCATCAACATCAGGATGCCGATGACGGAGGGCATGGAGAAGCTGTTATGCGTCAGCAACAGCGCAATGAAGGCCCCGCCGAATGAGAGCGGCAGCGCGGCGAGGATGGTGACCGGCTGCATGAAATCATGGAACAGCAACACCAGCACCGCATAGATGCACAGCACGCCGATCAGCATGGCGGTCCCGAAGGAGGTGAACAATTCGGCCATCCGCTCGGCATCGCCCTGCTCGATCCGCATCACGGCGGGCGGCAGGTTATTGAGTGACGGCAGGGCATTGGCCTCGTCGAGCACGGCGCCGATCAGTCGCGCGCCCAATTCAACGTCGATATTGACGTTGCGCATCGGATCCACCCGGTTGATCTGGGCCGGACCGCTGCCCAGCCGTAGCTCGGCCACCGCCGACAGCGGCACCGATCCGGCCTTGGCCGGGACCCGCAACTGGGCGATGGCGTCCAAGTCCTGACGCAGCCCTGGGTCCAGCCGCACGCGGATGGGAATCTGGCGCTGCGGCAGGTTGAGCTTGGGCAGATTGACCTTGAAGTCGCCGGAGGTGGCCACCCGCACCGCACTGGCCAGGGCCGCGGTGGTCACTCCAAGGTCGGCGGCGCGGGCGAAGTCCGGACGGATTTGGATCTCCGGACGCTGGAGACTGGCCCCCGAGACGATGTTGCCGACCCCCTCCAGGGTGCGCAGATCGCGTTCCACCGCCTGGGCGGCAGCCGCCAGGGCCAGTGGATCGTCGCTCGCCAGCCCAACCTGGAGTTTGCCGCCGGGTTCGCTGCCGCCGATGGAGATGCGCACCCCGGGTAGGGCCTGCAAACGCTCGCGGACTTCCTGCTCCACCTGGGTCTGGTTGCGGTCGCGGTCGCGGCGATAGACCAGTTTCAGGTTCAGGGTGGCCAGGCGGACGTCTTTGGCGCCGCCCTCCGCCATCGGACCCTGGCCAGCGACGCTGCCCACCGCGGTGAAGCTGCCGGTGATGTCCGTCATGGGTGCCAGCAAGGCACGCGCCCGCTCGGCCGCGAGCCGCGTGTCCGCCAGGGCGCTGCCGGGGGGGAGTTCCAGCTTGACGATGGTCAGACCGCGATCCGCGGCGGGCACGAACCCCTTGGGCAGCAGGGGCAGAATCTGCAGCGAACCGATGAAGAAGAGGATGGCGATCAGCGCCGTGGTCCGGCGATGGTTCAGGCACCAGCCGACCGCGCGCAGATAGCGGGTCATGATGAACCCGTCGTGGTTGCCCTCGGGGTGGGCCTTCAGGAAATAGGCCGACATCATCGGCGTCAACAGCCGCGCCACCAGGAGCGAGGCGACCACCGCCACCGCGGCGGTGATGCCGAACTGAACGAAGAACTTTCCCGGAATACCGCCCATGAACGCCGTCGGCAGGAAGACCGCCACCAGGGTGAAGGTGGTCGCGATGACCGCCAGCCCGATCTCGTCGGCCGCCTCCATCGCCGCCTGGAAGGGCGGCTTACCCATCCGCAGATGCCGCACGATGTTCTCGATCTCGACGATGGCATCGTCGACCAGAATCCCCACCACCAGAGCCAGGGCGAGCAGCGTCAGGATGTTGAGACTGAAACCCAGCCACAGCATGACGGCGAAGGTGGGAATGATGGACAGCGGCAGCGCCACCGCCGCGATCAGCGTGGCCCGCCAGTCGCGCAGGAACCAGAAGACCACCAGGATCGCCAGCACCGCCCCCTCCCAGAGCAGCTCCATGGACCCCCGATAATTGTCCTGCACCGGGTCCACGGTGTTGAAGGCTTCGGCGATCCGGACCTGCGGGTGCAGGGCCCCAAGCCGCGCCACCTCGGCCTGCACGGCGGCCGCGACCGCCACCTCGCTAGCACCCCGGATGCGCGTGACCTCGAAGGCAACCACCGGGGTTTCATCCAGCACGGCGTGCGAACTGCGCTCGGCGAAACTGTCGCTGACGGTGCCCAGATCGCCGATCCGCACCCGTCGACCATCGGCCAGCGGGACCTCCAGATCCGCAATGCCGGCCACGGTGCCCACCGCGCCCAGGCTGCGCACCGACTGGACCGCCCCGCCGATGTCGCCGCGCCCACCGGAAGCATCCTGCTGGACGCGCTTCAATTGCGCCGAGATATCCCCGGCGGTCACCCCCAGGGCCTGCATCCGGGCGCTGTCCAGATCGACGTGCACCTCGCGGTCCACCCCGCCGAGCCGCGCCACCCGCCCCACGCCCTTGACGGACAGCAACGCCTTGGAGATCTCGTTGTCGACGAACCAGGACAAGGCCTGCTCGTCCATCCGTTGTGAGGCGACCGTGTAAGTGGCGATGGCCGAGCCGGAGGTGGTGACCTTGGAGACCACCGGATCGGTCAGATCCTGCGGGAGATCGGCGCGCACGCTGTCCACCGCGTTGCGCACCTCATTCAAGGCGACCTCGGAATCCTTGTCGATCTGGAACTCGACCCGGATGGTCGCGGACCCGTCGGTGAGGGTGGTGCGGATATGCTCGATGCCGCCCAGGGTGGCGACCTGATCCTCGATCTTACGGGCGACCTCGGTCTCCAACTGCGTCGGGTCCGCCCCTTCCAGAGCGGCCGTGACGGTGACGGCGGGCAATTCGATATCCGGGAAATTCTGAATCCCCAGACCGTGAAAGCCCATGATCCCGATGACGGTCAGCAGCGCGAACAACAGGATCGCGGGGACCGGGTGACGAATCGACCAGGAGGAGACGTTCATTGTGGTGTTGACGAGAGGGTCGATACTGAATCAGGAGGTAACGGGGTGAGTCCGTCCGCGGCGTCCGGTGCGGGCGCGGGCTCGACCCGCACCCGGTCGCCGTCGTTCAGAAAGGCCCCGCCGCTCGCCGCCACCTGGGCACCCGGCGTCAGACCGCCGAGGATCTCCACCCGACCCTGGGCGCGGCGCCCGGTCTCGATCTTGCGCTGGGCGACGCGGCCATCGGCGAGGACCTCGAAACTGAAACTATTGCCGTCGCGCAGCACCACGGCGGACTCCGGCAGGCTCAGCGCGGCCGTCACCCCCAGGCGGATACTGCCCCGCGCGAACATCCCCGGCCGGGCCGGGCTGTCCGGCGGAATGTCGACATAGACCAGCCCGTAGCGGGTGTTGATATCCAGGGTCGGGGCCGCGATGCGCACCCGACCCGACACCTGCTCCCCGCCGGGGAGTGTGAGCGCCGCTTCCTGGCCGGGCACGACCTGCGCCAGTTGCGCCGCGGTGACCTCGGCCCGCCACTCGACACGGCCCTGACGCACGATGCGAAACAGCTCGGTGCCGGGTTGGACCACGGTTCCCAGCGTCACGCTGCGGGCGGTGATCACGCCATCGTCGACCGACAGGATATGCGTCTGTTCCAGGCGAATCCGCTCCATGTCCCGCGCCGCCTCGGCCGCCGCCAGATTGGCCTGGGCCGCCTCCTCCCCGAGCAGATACTGGGTGCGCTGCTGTTCCGGCATGGCCCCCCGATCCTTGACGGTGCGCGCGCGGTCGGCGTTGGCGCGTGCCTCCGCCAGACTGGCCCGCGCCTGGGCCACCTTCGCCTCCTGCTGGGCCAGTTCAGCCTTCACCGTCTCCTGGGCCAGACGCGCCAGTTCCTGGCCGCGCCGCACCCGGTCCCCCACATCCACCGCCACCAACACCACCCGCAGGCCGCCGGTCTCAGCGGCGATCACCCCCTCCTGCCAGGCAAAGAGCCCGCCGCTCGCCTCGATCTCCCGCGGCCAATCGGCCGCTTGCGGGGTGACTAGGGTCACGGCCAGGGACGGACGGGGTACCGCCGCGCGGGGCGGTTCCTGCACGGCCCCGTCAGCGGCCCGGACCGGACGGGGCAGTCCCACGGCCGCAAGCAGGCCGGCCGCGATCAGCACGGCTGGAACCGCCCAAGGGGATGACGTCGGTATGATCCTCATATAACGACTCCAGGGTCGGCGGGCGGATGGTCTCGAGGTTCCAGTCCGATCGCCCGGTTGATCAGGTCGATGACGGTGCGGGTGAGCAAGTCCAGGCGCGCGGGGGTGTAATCTTCCCAGTCGACCTGTCGCCACAGAATCGGGCGCGAAAAGACCAGATGGCCCACCTGCCCGTAGAGCACATTGGCGGTGAGCCGCACGGACTCCGCCTCGGGTGCCAATCCTTGGGCAGCCCCGACCACCCGCGCCAGCAGATCCAGCAGGGGGGCGGCCCGGCGGCGGTAGAGCAGCTCGAAAAGTTCGCCGGGAAAAGCGAGCTCCCGCGCCAACAGCACACTGAACCAGCGGAAATTCTCGTACGTGGAAATCCGCCTCACCATCCCGCCGGCCAGGATCTCGACCGCGGCCGGCAGTTGCGTCCGATCCACCACGGTGTGCCCCAATAGCCGGGCGACCTTGGCCAATTGCGCCGCGAAACGCGCCTCATCGTCGTCCAGAACGGTCTCGAAGATGGTCCGATAGAGCCCCTGCTTGCCGCCAAAATGGTAATTGACGGCGGCGACATTGACTTGCGCCGCGGCGCTGATGTCGCGCACGGACACGCCCCGGAAGCCATGCTCGGCAAAGAGACGCAACGAGGTATCGATGATGCGCCGCCGGGTCGCCGCGGTGCGGGGATCGGGGGCGCGCAGGTGAGTCGCGGGATGGATCTCGGGCATGCGAATACAATCGTTGTCTTTGTCGTAATCGGAGGGGATCGGGCGCGGAGTTGAGTCAAGGAATGGATCTCGGGCATGGGCCGCCGCGGGCAGAGATCTGGGAACCTAGTCTAATCCGAACGCCCCATTTTTTCAAACAGTCGTTTGACATCTTTCGCGATACGCGCGGCGGTCGACTGGAGTGTCATCAAGGGTTGACGTTGCGTTAGACTGACACCCCATCAGCCGTCCCATACCGCCGATGCCCAATCCTGGGATCAAGGCCGCGGCACCATGCGCACGGCGTTACGCTTCCGCCAGGTAGGTCACCAGATGCTCGCACCCCTTGCGCTCTTGGAGCAGTTGCAGGCCCGACTCGACGAGGCGATCGGGCTCATCCCGACCGACCGGACCCCAGGGTTCGCCTCGCTTGTTCTCGAACTGCCGGAGGCGATCACACTGCCGCCCGAGTTGGACTGCGCGAGCTTCAGCTTCTCGCATGGCCAGGCCGGTGAACTGCGCGCGGGCTACGGGGTGGCGGCACAGTGGACCGCTCAAGGATCGGACCGCCTGCGGGTGTTGAGCGCCCGCGTGCGCGATCTCACCCGCCACTGGCAGCACCTCGACCCGGATGAGACCGGGTTTCTCGGCTTTGCCATGCTCGGTTTCGCCGCCGCGCCCCATCCGGCGTCCACGCCCGTCCCGGCGCGCCCGGCGGACAGGACCGCGGACGCGTCAGCGGATCTGCCCGATGCCCTGCTGTGGCTCCCGGAACTCGGACTCTGCACCCGCCGCGGCCAAGCGGCGCTGGTGCTGACGACCCGACTGCCGGCGACCCACGCCGACCTGCGTCGGCGCTGGCGCGACTGGCTGGCGCGACTGGTACCCGCGCTCGATGCCCCGCTGCCCGAGCCGCTGACCTCCAGCACACTCACCAATCTCGGCAGCCTGCCGGACCTGCGTGACTGGCAGATCCTGGTCGAGTCCGCCCTGACGGCGATTCGCAGCGGTCCGCTCGACAAGGTCGTCCTATGCCGCCGCATCGGGCTGCGCGGCCGCCGGCCCTTCGACCTGCGACGGCTGCTGGCCGCGCTCACGTACCTCTTTCCGTCCTGCCAGGTCATCAGCATCGAGCGCGGTGAGACCCGTTTCGTCGCCGCCACACCGGAACGTCTGCTGCGCGTCCATGGCCGGCAGGTGGAGGTCGACGCCATCGCCGGCACCGCGGCGCGCTCGGCCAGCGCACCGCGTGACGCTGCACTGACGGCCGCACTGCAGGCCTCCCGCAAGGACCAGCGGGAGCACGCCATGGTGGTGGAGGCGGTGCGCGAGGTGCTGGATGGCTGCTGCGACGCGGTCCAAGTGCCGGCCGTCCCTCGGGTCATGCAGTTGCACAACGCACAGCACCTGTGGAGCCCCGTGAGCGGTCGACTGCGCGATGCGACCGACCTCTTTACCCTGGCCGAACGCCTGCATCCGACCCCGGCGACCAACGGCAAGCCGCAGTTGGAGGCGCGGCAGTGGCTGCACCGCATGGAGCCCCTGGAGCGCGGCTGGTATACCGGCGTCGCGGGCATTCTCGAGGCGGGCACGAGTCCCCAACTGGACGGCGAACTCTGGGTGCTGCTGCGCTGCGCGCAGATCCAAGGGGATGAAGCACAACTCTACGCCGGGGCGGGGATCGTACTCGGCTCGGATCCCCTGGCCGAATGGCGCGAGACGGGACACAAACTCGCCGCCATCGCCACCGCCTTGCAGTTCGCATGACCGGGTCCCCATCCCCATCCGTCGCTGACCCGGCCGCCGCCGATCCGGCTGTCGGCGGGGTGCGCTGGTGCCTGGCCCTGCTCGACGGCCTGCTGGCCGGCGGGGTACGGGACCTGGTGCTCTCTCCCGGCTCACGCTCCACACCGGTGATCCTGGCCGCCCAGCAGCGCCCCGGGCTGACCCTGACGCCGATCCTGGACGAGCGCAGCGCCGCCTTTTATGCACTGGGTCTGGCGCGCGCCCAGGGCCGACCGGCGGCGCTGCTGGCCACCTCCGGCAGCGCCCCGGCGCATTGGTATCCGGCGGTCATGGAGGCGAGCGAGTTCGGCATCCCGCTGATCCTGCTCTCGGCGGATCGGCCGCCGGAGCTGCGCGGCTGGGGGGCCAACCAAACCACGGATCAGACCCGACTGTTCGGCACCCAGGTGCGCGAGTTCCATGATCCGGGAGCACCGCTGGACAGCCCCGCCGCCCGCGCGGCACTGACCGCGCTGGGACGACGCGCCGCCGCGGTGAGCCAGGGCCGACGGCCGGGGCCGGTGCACATCAATCTGCCCCTGCGCGAACCGCTGGTGCCGCGCGGGAGCGGTGCTGCGGACGCTGTTGGCGTGGATCTGCCGCCGCCGGGGGACCGCCCTCCCGACCGCCTGAGCATTGCGGCCATCCCGGCGGCACTGCGTGAGCGCCTGCACGGCCGCGGTCTCATCTATTGCGGCCCCGACATCGACCGACCCGGTTTCGCCGCGGCAGCCCAGCGCTGCGCCCTCGCCTTGGGGGTCCCGCTGCTGGCCGATCCATTATCCGAGGTACGCTTCGGTCCGGTGCCCGCGGCCGCCCCTCAGGGCCACAGCCCCCGCATCACCCGCTACAAAACACTGGCACGTAACCCGGCCGCCGCACAAGCGTTACGACCGGACTGGATCCTGCGGTTCGGTCGCGCACCGATCTCCAAGACCGTGCTGGAATGGCTGCCGGGCATCACCCTGATCCTGGTCGACCCGGCCGAGCGCTGGTCCGATCCATCACACGACCTGGCCCGGGAGCGGTCGCTGCATCTGGCGGTCGACCCCGGCGCACTGTGCGACGCCCTGGCCGCCGATCCGCCCGGCCGCGCGGATGCCGGCTGGCTCGCGCGCTGGGTGCAGGCCGAGCAGCGACTGGCGGTCCTGGCCGCCGACTACCTGGCGCAGGCCCCCTGGTGCGAGGCCCAACTGATCACCGACCTGGTAGCCGCCCTGCCGGCCGGTGACGGGCTGCTGTGCGCCAACTCACTGCCGATCCGCCAGTTCGAGACCTGGTCCGGCACCCGCGC
Source organism: Lamprocystis purpurea DSM 4197 (assembly GCF_000379525.1). GTDB lineage: Bacteria > Pseudomonadota > Gammaproteobacteria > Chromatiales > Chromatiaceae > Thiodictyon > Thiodictyon purpureum. The sequence continues at coordinate 56,813 of NZ_KB902492.1, forward strand.
GGCGCCGCTGCGCGTCTTCGGCAACCGCGGTCTGAGCGGTATCGACGGCCAGCTCTCGACCCTGGCGGGCCTCAACGCCGGGGGAGTACCCACCACCGGATTGCTCGGGGACCTGTCGTTCCTGCACGATCTCTCCGGCCTGCTGCTCGCGACACGGCTCGACCGGCCCTGCATCGTCCTGAATAATGGGGGCGGCCGCATCTTCGATTATCTGCCGCAGTACGGCCTGCCGGATTTCGAACGGCTGTGGCGCACGCCGCGCCCGGTTGATCTCGGCGCCCTGGCACGCACCTTCGGGCTGCACCACCAGCGAGTCAGTGACGCCGCCGGCTGGCAGGAAGCCTTGGCCTCGGGACTTTCCGGGCGCGGCGGCCAACTCATCGAGGTCATGATCGACGCCGACCGCAGCCGGGAGACCCATCTGGCGTTCCGACAGCGGATCGCGGAGGCGGATCTGCTGGGTTAGGAACGGCAGTCGTCGCTTAGGGCCACCGGCCGCTGGAGCGGCCGGACGGCATTCCCACGCTGGAGCGTGGGAACGAGAAATTAGTGCTCATTCGCGGCTAAATTTTCTTCTCTGAAATTCTCTCCGGAGTCATCTCTAATGCAGCAGCAAGGCGACCAGCCGGCCGTCCACTGGGAAACACCGCCCGGACCGGTCTATGGTGATATCCTCTATCAGCACTGGACCGGCGTGGCCAAGATCACCATCAATCGGCCGGAGGTCCGCAATGCCTTCCGCCCCGAGACCGTGCGGGAACTCATCGACGCCTTCCACCGCGCCCATCTGGACCCCTCGATCGGGGTCATCGTACTCACCGGCGCCGGCGACCTGGCCTTCTGCTCCGGAGGAGATCAGCGGGTTCGCGGCGACGAGGGCTATCGCGACGGCGCGGGGGTCGAACAACTCAACGTCCTGGATCTGCAACGCCAGATTCGCACCCTGCCCAAACCCGTGGTGGCGATGGTGGCGGGTTACGCCATCGGCGGCGGCCATGTGCTGCATCTGATCTGCGATCTCAGCATCGCGGCGGACAATGCCCGCTTCGGTCAGACCGGACCCCGGGTCGGGAGCTTCGACGGGGGCCTCGGCGCCGGACTCATGGCCCGCACGGTCGGCCTCAAGCGGGCCAAGGAGATTTGGTTTCTGTGTCGACAATACGACGCGCAGGAAGCCCTGCAAATGGGGCTGGTCAACACCGTGGTGCCGCTGGCCGACCTGGAGACCGTGACCCTGGACTGGTGCCGGACCATGCTCGCGTTGTCGCCCACGGCCCTGCGGATGCTGAAAGCCGCCTTCAATGCCGACACCGATGGACTGTCCGGTATTCAGGAACTGGCAGGCAACGCCACCGCACTCTTCTACACTACAGAGGAGGCCCAGGAGGGGCGCGACGCCTACCTGGAGCGCCGTCCGCCTGACTTCGGCAAGTTTCCGCGGCGGCCCTGATCAGCGATGGTCCGCCAGGCAACGCACGTGAACGCGACTGTAACAACACGATGCAACAAGATACCGACACCTTGACCGTGCCGCTCGACCTGGAACCGACCAACCGGGCCGATGCCGGGGCCTCGGCCATCGGCCGTTGGGTCGCCGCCGCGCGCCCCAAGACCCTGCTGCTGGCCGCCACGCCGGTGCTGGCCGGCATCGCCCTGGCCGCCATCACGACCGGGACCCTGGCGCCCCTGGTCGCCGCCGCGACCCTGCTCGCCGCGCTCGCCATCCAGGTCGGCACCAACCTGCACAATGACGCGGCCGACTTCGAGCGCGGCACCGACACACCGGAGCGGGTAGGCCCGCCGCGCGCCACGGCCCAAGGCTGGTTCACCGCCCGCCAGGTACGCACCGCCGCCCATCTGACCTTCGGACTTGCTTTCGCGCTCGGGCTGCTGTTGGTGGCGCGCGGCGGTTGGCCCATCTTCCTGGTCGGTGTCGCCGCCCTGGCCAGCGGCTATGCCTATACCAGCGGCCCCCGGCCCATCGCTTACGGCCCGTTCGGCGAACTCTATGTGCTGGCCTTCTTTGGGATCACCGCGGTCGCGGGCAGCTATTACCTGCAAACCCTGACGCTGGACCGACCGGCAGTGACGCTCGGCCTGGCCCTGGGTCTGCCGGCGGCAGCCGTGCTGCTGCTCAACAACTATCGCGATCTGGAAACCGACGTTGCCGCGGGTCGCCGCACCCTCTGTGACGTGCTGGGACGACCGCGGGCACGGGTCCTGTACGCACTCCTGATGCTGCTGCCCCTGCCGCTGCTGCTCGGCGCCGGACTCCCCGGGGCGACCTGGCTGACCCTAGGTGCCCTGCCCCTGGGACTGCTGCTGATCGCCCGTCTCTACCACGGCGCCCAAGGCGCCCAAATCAACCCGATGCTCGGCCAGACCGGGCTTTACCAGGGCCTGCTGACCCTGCTGATGATCGTCGGGTTCGCCTTCGGAGGCAGCGCATGAGCAGTCCCCGCGTCCCGTGGCCCGAACCATGACCGCGCCCCTGATCGAGCGCGTGGATTTGGTGCCCTACCGACTGCCGCTGTCCCGGGTCTGGGCCAGCGCCCGCGGCAACTTCCGGGAGCGGCGCGGCTGGCTGGTCAGCGTGAGGTGCGGGGATCTGCGCGGCTATGGGGATTGTGCCCCCTTGCCCGAGGCGGGCACCGAAACCGCCGAGGCGGCGGCGCAACGTCTGCCGGAGCAACGCGCCAGGCTCACCGGCATGGCACTCGACCAGGCCTTGGACACCCTGCTGACCCACGCCGATCACCGCACCCCCGCCGCCGATTTCGCCCTGGACTGCGCCCTGTCGGACTTGCGCAGCCGACTCGCCGGGACCAGCCTGCGCTGCTGGCTGGCGGCCGATGCGCCCGCCCAGGTACCGGTCAACGGCGTCCTGGGGCCGCTGGTGGAGACGACCCGCGCCGATCTGGAGCGCGCCGCCCGCGCCGGCTTCCGGGTGGTCAAACTCAAGGTCGGGATCGCTGCACCGGACCGCGAACTGGAACGACTGGACACACTCGCCGCAACCCTGCCCAAAGGGCTTGGTCTGCGTCTGGATGCCAACGGCGCCTGGGAGCCGGGGACCGCCACCCGTGTCCTCAGCGCCTTGCGCGGGCTGCCCGGACAGCCCGTAGAATCGCTCGAAGAGCCTTTGCGGGAACCCGACTGGGCGACGCTGGCGCGGCTCCAGTCGATCGCCGGGTTCCCCCTGGCCTTGGACGAATCCATCCCGCTGTTGGGCATCGACTTCGATCCCGCCGGCTTCCCGGTCCGGCGCGCCGTCCTCAAGCCCGCCGCCATCGGCGGCCTGCGGCGCACCCTGGCCTTGGCCCGGCGCCTGTCGGCGGCGGGGATCGAGGTGGTGGTCACCAGCCTGATCGAATCCGCGGCCGGTCACTGGCCGACCGCGCAACTCGCCGCCGCCATCGGCAGCCAGATTCCCCAAGGACTGGCCACCGCCGACTGGCTGGCCGAGAACCTGGGTCCGCCGCCCCGCCCGGTGGCCGGCTACCTGCGGCTGCCCGATACGGTTGGCTCCGGGTTTGCGCCCTATGCCACCTGATAGCGCACGTCGTTGTTGTTGTCGTTGTCGTTGTCGTAGTCGGATAAGCGATTCAGGGCTCCATAAACTCGATTACGATTACGACAACGACAACGACCAATGGTGACGCAGCCCCCCCCTCTCGAATCCCCGGCGTTCTTTACCCATGACCTGCGCATCCGCCTGCACGATACGGACGCGGCCGGGGTGCTGTTCTACGGTCATCTGTTCCGGCATGCCCACGATGCCTACGAGTCCTTTATGGAGCACATCGGGTTTGCGCTGCCCGCGTTGATCGGGCTTGGGCCAACCCCGCTCCTCCCGCTGCCGATCATCCAGGCGCAGGCACGCTACCTGCGCCCGCTGCGCCACGGCGAGGCGGTCCGGATCGAACTGCGGGTCACCGAGGTGCGCGACCGCTCATTCGCCCTGGATTACCGCTTTTGCGACACCCAGGGGCGCGCCTGCGCCACGGCAAGCACCGTGCATTGCCTGGCCGATGCGCAGATGACCCTGCCCGCGGAACTGCGTCGTGCGCTGACCGCCCGGATCGCGGACCTCGATCATCATTCCAGCCGGGTGGACAAGCGCTAGCCCAGTCCACCAAATCCCGCGCCACAACGCGTCGTTGTCGTGATCGGAGAAGCGATTCGATTCGAGCATGAGCCGCCCGTGCAAGTCGCGTAGCGAGCCCGTGGGAGCGGCGTCCCGCCGCGATGCGGTGCCGCGGTGCCCTCTAACGCCGCGGTGACGCGCCGGTCCCGTCGCGGCGGGACGCCGCTCCCACAGGGCACTGTCATCTGACCAAGTCGGTGCGCGACGCACCACACCACCCACAAAACGCCCTCGCTTGGTGCGTCGCTTTTCGTAGGACCACAAGCCGCTCCCGGCAGGTAACGTCGGCTCGGCAAGCAAGAACACCTGACTTCCGGCCGCTTGACAGCCCGCTGCCCCATCCAGCCGTGCAGCCCCCGCGACCAACCCTCAGTGCCGCATCCGCCCGGCATAGTTCGTGCTTAGCCTTGCACCAATTTCGCACAAGACAACCCAACGACACGAGGTGATTTTCGATGGAAACACTGCGGGACGGTACTGACGTCCTCTTCATTTTGATCGGCGCCGTGATGGTACTCGCCATGCACGCCGGCTTCGCTTTCCTGGAGTTGGGGACGGTTCGCGCCAAGAATCAGGTCAATGCCCTGGCCAAGATCATGAGCGACTTCGCCGTCTCCACCCTCGCCTACTTTTTTGTCGGTTACTGGATCGCTTACGGTGTCAACTTTTTCTCGAATGCCGCCTCGCTGCAGGTCGAACATGGCTTTGCTCTGGTCAAATTCTTCTTTCTCTTGACCTTTGCCGCGGCCATTCCGGCCATCGTCTCCGGCGGCATCGCCGAGCGCGCACGCTTCTACCCCCAATTATTCGCCTCACTGCTCATCGTCAGCCTGCTCTATCCGTTCTTCGAGGGCATGGCCTGGAACGGGAATTTCGGCATGCAGGCCCTCATCGAAAGCACCTTCGGCAAACCCTTCCACGACTTCGCCGGATCGGTGGTGGTCCACGCCGTCGGCGGCTGGATCGCCCTGGCCGCCGTGCTCCTGCTCGGGCCGCGCCAGGGACGCTACCGGGCCGACGGCGGCGTGACCGCTCACCCGCCGTCCTCGATCCCCTTCCTCTCGCTCGGCGCCTGGACCCTGACCGTCGGCTGGTTCGGCTTCAATGTCATGTCGGCCCAGACCGTCGAGGCGGTCAGCGGGCTGGTCGCGGTCAACTCGCTGATGGCGATGGTCGGCGGCATCCTGGCGGCACTGGTCATCGGCAAGAACGACCCCGGCTTCCTGCACAACGGACCGCTGGCCGGCTTGGTCGCGGTGTGCGCCGGTTCGGACCTGATGCACCCGATCGGTGCCTTGGTGACCGGCGCCGTGGCAGGCGGCCTGTTCGTCTATGCCTTCACCCTGACTCAGAACAAGTGGCGCATCGACGACGTGCTGGGTGTCTGGCCCCTGCACGGACTCTGCGGACTCTGGGGCGGCATCGCGGCGGGAATCTTCGGACTCACGGCGCTGGGCGGCGTCGGCGGGGTAACCTTCGGCGGCCAGGTGGCAGGGACCCTGATCGGGGTCGGCATCGCCTTCGGCGGCGGCTTCCTGATCTATGGCGGGATCAAGCTGCTCATGGGGCTGCGGCTCAGTCAGGAAGACGAATACATCGGCGCCGACCTGAGTATCCATAAGATCACGGCGCAACCCGACTACAATCGCGGCGAAGTCTGACCGCGCCTGCCCGCGGGGCGCGCCCGGCCGCGCCCCGCACCCCGCCCACCATTGCTCCGGACCTGTGGGAGCGGCGTCCCGCCGCGATGAGGTCGGGCGTGTCACCGCCGTTCGAGATCACCGCGGCACCGCATCGCGGCGGGACGCCCCTCCCACGGGGGCCATACATCGTCCGGAAGAGTGCCGGACCTTGCGTCTGACCGGGCATGCGCGTAAAGAATGCGGCCTCTTTGTCACCGCAACCGCTGGCCCTGAAGGCCAACGCACCCAGGTCGGCGCCACCTCCGACCGTCCAGCGAGGGCGCTCCTATCATGCGCGGCCTTTACCCACTGCACCCGACCGCCGAGTTCCTCGATCCGGTCACGCTGCTGTATCGCGCCGCAAGAGTGGTCTATCAGGCATTCCGCTGCTTTCGTGCACTGATTGGCGGGGACAAAGCGATCGTCTTCCGGGAGTGCCACCTCCTGGCGCTCGCGCTCGTACTTGTCGGCGCCGTCCTTCTCGTCGCGGTGCTGACCGATGTGCTTGATCCCGCGTAGAATGCGGCGAGTAGGTGAGGACGGCGGGATTTCTCTCCCCTTTGCCACCCCATCATTCGTTCGCCATAGCCACCCGGACGGAGGTCTCCATGTCGCAGTCGAATCGGAATTCCGATCGTTCCGTTCCCTCGCTTCAACAGGAAATCATCCTCGCCTTGGCGGCTATTGCGACGGTGCTGCTTGGATTCGGCCTGGTCACGGACATCCGCACCGAGGGGCCCGGGACCCTTGTGCTCTTCATCGGCTTCGCACTGAGCACCGTCGCGGGCGCAAGCGCCCTCCGCATCGCCCGCGAGCGTCCGATGGGACGCAAACTCTGGGCGGGACTACTGGGCGTGCTGATGCTGCTGTTCGGGCTCGGAGGGGCATTGTTGCTGCTGGTGCTTCTCTTCCTGGCCTTTAATGGGGGCTTCGGTGTCGGGGGGCGCCCGCTGCGGGCACAAGGTCGCCGCCTGCTACCGGAACTGCGCGTCGGCAGCGACTGGACCCGCGGCGAGCGTCCGGACACCTCCGGTCTGGACAGGGCGACCCGGTCCGCCCTGGAGACACTGTGGCTGCAGGACGCACAAGCGGAGCACGCGAGCATACCGGCGTTCGCGCGGATCAGTTGGCTGCTGGCCGCGACCGGGGCTCCGCCGAACCTGATGGAGCGCGCCCATCAGGCCGGCCTGGAGGAGATCGACCATGCCCGGCGCTGCTTCGCCCTGGCGGCCGGCTACGGCGAGCGCTCCCACAGCGTCCGACCGATGCCGGACTTGCTGCGCGGTATCGTGGATGTCGCCGGGGACCCGCGGGTGACCCTTGCAGTGGAGAGTCTGCGGGATGGCTGCCTGCTGGAGGGCTTCGGCGCCGATATGGCCGCGGCCGCTGCCGTCGAATGTCGGGACCCGGCGGTACGGGACCTGTTGGAACGGATCGCCCTGGAGGAGCGCTCCCACGCCGCATTTTCCTGGGACCTGCTGGCCTGGGCACTGCAAGCCGGGGGTGAGCCGGTACGCGCGGCCGTCGCCGAGGCGGCCCAGGGGCTGATGCGGATACGACGGCCCATCGCCACCAGCGCGCAGACCACGATCCTGGTATCCGCGGCCGACCCTCGGCGCCTGCGCGAGCACGGGCGACTGCCCGATACCGAGTGGGTCCCGTTGTGGGACAAGCGCCTGGCCGAGACCGCCGCCCGGGTGGCGGGGCTGCTGCACGCAGAAACTGAAGAGGAAAAGAGGGAAAAGAGGGAAAAGAGGGAAAAGAGGGAAAAGAGGGGAGAAGCGGCCAGGCTCAACGAAATCGTTTGAGCGGATAGCAATAAGGTCTCAATCCCACTACAGTGTTGGAGCCCACATCGCTGACCTCGATACCGTAGAGCAGATCCCATCGGTCGAGCTGGTGGATGATGGCTTCGGTTTCCAGGTCAAAGTTGCAATCATTGGTTCCTGCCTTCACGACTGAACGCAGCTTGGGGTTGATCTTGCGTATCTTCGACCTGCCGGCGCCTTCCATGCCCGGAAAGAGCCGCTCCAGCCATTTGACGAGATCCTTATGGCCATTCGCCTTTGCAAGAACGATCAGCGTGTGTTTCGGCTCTCCGCCGAAAAGATGGGTAGGGTCGGCCCCGGCCTCCAGCAGGAGCTTGATGATCTCAATCTGGTTGTGTTGCACGGCACTCATCAGGGGGGTGTGCCGCGGGTCGTGCCCTTCCGCATTGGCGCCGTGCAGGAGTAGAAATCGCACCATGTCGGCGTCATGCCCGATCACTGCCAGAGACAGCGGACAAATCATCAGGTGGTTGATGTCGATGCCATCGGCAAAGAGTTGCAGAAGACACGCACGATCGCGTTCGAGTACCGCCTTCTTCATCCGCAGAACGCGTTCATCGCCGCGATCGGCTCCGTATTCGCTTAGCAGATTTTCCTGGTGACACCGCTCCGCGGTGTCACCCATGTCTCGGCCGCTCTGCGGCCCGCGGCGTCCTGAAAGCCAAGCCGGGCGGGGTATGCCCCATCAACTTGATGGCGGGATCGGTCGCGTTGTACCAGGCCAAGAATCGGGCCATCTCCTGCGGCACCCGAGATGCCGGTGGTGCTTCGTAATGCACCCGCTGTTTACCGATGTAACCGGAGACGATCAGCATCGGCGCGTCGCCGCGGCGAAAGACGCCCCGCTCCAACGCATGGAACGGGCGCTCCGGGATCGCCATGGTCTGCCAGGTGCCGAGCAAAGCAGCGTCCAGCGGCCGGGCAACGTTGTCGCGGACGGACACCATGAGGGCAGCGATCCCGTCGGCCCGCGGGTCTCGGGACAGGGTGTCTTTCGGAGTCAGTCCGATATAGGCTTTGATTGAGGAGCGTACCGACGCACGATCCAGTTGCTCGCCTTCGATGGCACTGGTCTTGATTGCCTCTGAAACGAGCAGGTCCACCAGGGCTTCCCAGCGGTCATCGACGGCTAATTGCGACACGGCACCCGCGAGCGCCTCGGCCCGACGCCGATACTCGGCGACAGCCGAAGCCAGGCGGCTCGCATCAAAACTGAAGGTCGGCCAGTCAGGCCGTTGCCGGATCCACATGAGCCGATTATAGGCCCTATTCGGCTCAGCTCGGCGCAATGGCACCCAGCGCCCCACGTGTAAACCCGGCCGTTTCGCGATCTGCGCGGTCGTCGGTCCGCGTAGCGGACCCTACGGGTCGTCGGTCCACACAGCGGACCGTCCGCGGCCGAATACCTATTGGCAAAGCTCGAAAGCATTTCCAGACGCTCCGAGTTGCTTTTGATATCACAGCTTATTCGGGTCCAATTCTGTTGTCATGCCTTGCTCTTCCTCCCGCAAAGCTTCGGCAGCCAACTGAGCCAAGACGTCTTCCGATTCCGAGAAAAGCTCATCCCATTTCTTTTCTAATTCGATCTCGTCAAGAAGCGATCGTTCTAGAATATTTTGCTTTAAGACGGGGAGCTTTGATGCGACATCAAAGGCTTTCTCAAGCAAGCTGGTCATGGCGCGCTTCCTCTTCTATCTTTACATCTATATGTTGAAAGTAACGAGAAAAGTGTGAGGGATGGGGTCATTAGGGATGGGGTCAGATCTTTCCTACTTGCCTGATCGGAGGCAAAAGTCAAGACCTGATCCCATCCCTCATTTATTGCGCAACGGCAGCAGGCCGAGCCCCTTCGATTATCCATTTTCCCGTCCGAAGTTGCTCGTTTAAGCAGGCTGAGCAAACGTTAATTTGCGTTCTATTAGGCACCGTCCAGACCGCGGTGATGGGGGCGGCCTCTTTAGCAACGCATACGCTCGTTTGCACGACGCAGGTCCCGAACATGACAACGCCGCTTGGTTCGACTTTCATACTCTTTCTCTCATCAGAATGATGGCGATGTAGCGGACCAAGCTAACCCGCGTATCAGTCGGTCTCTGGCATCCTCGACCAGGTCTTCACGGTCTCGTCGACCAAGGACTCGATACGAATAATGGGCCAGGCTCAATTAAATCCGGCAGGAGGAGGAGAAGAACCTAATTGAGCCTAGCCCCTTTTACCGTGGCCCCTTTTACCGAACAAACCGACGCAAAATCCCCTGATCGCGGCGGTGATGCGGCTCGTGGCTTAATTGAAAACAGGAAACTTCAGTGATTTAGTTGAGCCCCTTTTAACCGGATGGCGCTTCTACGAGCACTGCTAGCCGCCCCAGTAGCCGGTACGGTGACCAATGCCTCTTCATCGTCCGTCTGGCTTTCGGGTTAGGCCGCCTTAGGGGTAGAGAGAGGTTTACGTGGGGGTAGAGATACCAAAGCCTTCTTGGTTTGGCTCTGACGCTTAAGAATATCCTCAAAGATAGCGTCGGGGTCGTGATTGAACCTCTGCGCATATAGCTCTCGAAGCTCGCGCGTTTCTTTAACTATCGGGTCTTGCCACATAACATCAGCCCTCCATACCATGCACTGCCGCAACGGCAATGTGGTAAGAATCGATTTCCGCTTTAAGCGGTAACGCACCCCGGGCAATTAGCGCCTTACCAAGAATCCTAACTTCTTCCGTAGTTGTAAGTTCCGAGATGTCTTCTAGAGCGGTCATGCGGCGGCGGGCAGCGTCCGGATGACCGAGCCCCGCCTCAGCCAAAACAAATTCCGAAACGAACAGATCAAACATAGTGCGATGACTTTCCCACCACTCAACAGTTGCATTTTGGTTTGCCGCAACTCGAATGTCATTGCTCGGCCGCGATGTGAGATAGCTGACAATTGAGGTTTCCAAATAAACGGTTGGCTTCAAGAATCACCCCATTAATTTACTTTACTTGTCGCCCGATCTTAGCATTCCGGCGCTAAGCCTGAGGGCGCGCCTCGTTAATCAGACGATGGTCCAGCTTTTCTTTTCCAGAAAGGAAACCGTGGTCTGTCCCTTATTGTCCCTCTTATTGTCCCTCTTATTGTCCCTCTTATTGTCCCTTGGTCTGTCCCTTATTGTCCCTTCCTCCTTGTGTGATTAGCGCCCACGCCATTGTGCAGTATTCGATCTGAGTCTCGGTAAGGGCAGATGTATTTCGTGTTGGGAACATACTATCAAGCCAGACTTAGCAATACAGTACGAATAAGGCGAATAAGGGGCCAGGCTCAATTAAATCCGGCAGGAGGAGGAGGAGGAGGAGGAGGAGGAGAAGAATCTAATTGAGCCTGGTCCCTTTTACCCCGGAACTCACCGGAACTCTATTCATGCTTTGATTTCAACGCCGGCAGCCTTTATTAGCTGAAGCATTCGACCAATGTTGGTATTAGCAAGCGTCGTTGTCAATTTTGGCAAGACGGCAGCCAAGAGTTCTCGCATGTCGAGAACCTTTATTGGATTGCCGCCAAGTGCCGCACGAAAGGCAGAATTGGTTTCCCAGAGGGACTTATCGCCATGGATCTTCGTGACTGCTGTAATATAAGTGAACTGCCTTGTGCCTGTAACTTCCTCAAGTCGCTCAATAAACGCTGCCGACCACTTTGGACTTACAAGTTCTCTGAATGGCTTCCATCTCTCTCGTCCAGCGACTATTTTATTTTGGGCGATTGCTTCAATTTCAGCTTTAGGGTTGAACCCTCCTTGCCAACTCTTGCAACTTACGGCGACTACCTTGTCCAAACCTATTCGTAAAGGGTGGATCCCGACAACATCAATGTCACTGTGATTCGAGTCCGATTGCTTTACATAACCGTCATGGGTCTCGTTTGGCCGGAACTTTATGTTGTGCTGAACAAAGTAGCCCTCGTGAAGCAAGTACTCTTCCACAAGTTGCTCAAGTATGTCTTCCTTGGTAGACATGGCGCGGTGCGAATATTTGCGGTCTAACGTGCAGCCTAAAGCGGCGCGCGCCTCTGATGAGCTAGCGAATTAGCACGACGCCTGTGGCGCGCGCTCGCTTTTTGGCGTATGTTAGCGCTTTTCATGCTGAAGATAGGACATTAAGTCTTTCGCAATATTTGTGCATAACGTCGGCGTCCTGATTATCGAGGGATCGGGTACTGGAGCCGATTAGCCACGGAGCGGTCCATGGCATCCAACCGGTATCACATAGTCTGTCCGTCCAAGACAAGTCGGGCCAAATTGGATTAGGATGCAAATACTCGAGATAGCATTAGGATGCTAGTGCTCTACGTTGCGTTAGTAACGGTTCAATAACAAGGTGAACAGGTATTTTTTTCGCAAGCGACTGTTTTATCTAGCATGTGGTTAATTGATGCATATAACCTGTTCTTGAGCCGTCACTTAGGACGTTAGTGGTCTAGACTGCACCCGGTCTAGCACTCAAGTATCCTATCGCACCCGCACCGCGCCGCCAAGAGGGCGGCTCGCCGATTTGTGTCCACTCCCCGTACGTTACCCTCGATCATCGCTCCGACCACAACGGCTCTCATGGGATCGGGTCAGCTCGGTAAGCGGCGCCAAGGCGTTGATCATCGTTCCGGCGGCCTTGATCGTAATCCCGGCCAGCGGCGTGCGTCGTCAGGGCTTCCAGCCCTGACGGTGTCAGGCCAGGATGGCCTGACGACGCACCCGGCAAGCCCAAGTGACCTGAATCTTGATGTAGGCAATTCCGGCCAGTTTCCGCCGAGGCCCTGGGGCGGAAAGTTATCCACAGACGAACACCGATGTTTTTCTTCATCTGTGAACATCTGTGACATCTGTGGACAATTCCGAGCAGTCACTTTGGCCGAACCGGCGATCATGGCCCACGCCAAACACCCACTGGGCGCCGTGCAGTTCCTCCCCGACAGGATGGTGAATCGGCAAGCCGTTGATGTACCGATGCTGCGGTTCGTGCCTGACACTGGCGGCGGATTCTCCCGACCGCGGAGTCTGGAAAGAACGTGTCTCACGCCAAGGCGCCAAGCACGCCAAGCACGCCAAGAAGAGCGCAATCCTGCAGTGACCCCGTCACCCCGCGAGCGCCTCCGGTTTCGATAGCGCTTTGAAGAACCTTGGCGTCTTGGCGCCTTGGCGTGAGACATTCCGGATCTGAGCCAAGCCGGTGCGGCGGATACGCCCGTTTGAGCGCACTTCGCCACCAGTGTCCGTGCCTGACCGCATCGTACAGAACAATGCACGGCGCCCGGAGTCCTCATCGCAACCGCGCCCGTCAACGGCCTCACACTCTGTTCCACCGCTTCCGGTGTAGGCTGTTAGAATCCCTGACCCGGTCTCGGGTCACCTGCACCTCAGGCTGACCGAAAACGCCAAACACGACCGCCACCGACCCCGAGCCCTCCGTTCATGAGCGAACCCCAACCCGCGTCGACCGGCGTTCTTTCCGCCGCGGCGCCGACCGATCGCCGCCCGCGCGTGCTGGTCATCGTTGACCGGGCGGCAGGTACCGACACGCCGGTGCCGACCGCGGACGCGCTGAGCGCCGACGGGTTTCGGCTGGAACCGGCGCGCGGCCTGCCGGATGGGTTGACCGTGCTCGCTCAGGAACAGGTGGACTGCGTCTTGCTGGACCTGCCCGGTGTCGATGCCCAGGGGTACGAGGCCCTGGCCCGGCTGCGTACGCAGCGCCCGGACGTGCCGGTGGTGGTGCGCACACCCGACTCCGGCGAGGATCTCGGTCCGGCACTGATCGCGGCGGGTGCCGAGGATGCCGTGTGCCGCGGCGATGGCCAGGCGCTCGCGCGCGCCCTGCGCCACGCGATTGCCCGCCAGCGGGCGCGGCAGCGGACCGCGGCGGCGGAACTCGAGGTGCAGGGGGCGCGCGAACGGCGCGACGTGGGACGTCTGCTCGACCCGAACCGCCACCCCGGAGAGGCCGCGCGCATCTATGGTGCCGCAACCCTGCGCGAGACCGACCCGGACCTCTTCGATGAGATCGTCGGTGACTATGTGGAGCTGATCAAACATACGGCCGAGGGCCAGGTCTACCGCACCGAACCCGCAACGGTCCGCAGCGCCCGGCCACTGGCCGAACACCTGGGGTTCCTGGGGGCCGGCCCGCGCGATACCATCGAGATTCACACCGAAGCCCTGATCCGCCTGGACCGGGAACTCAGTACCGCCAACCAACGCCAGATTGCCCTCGAGGGACGTATCGTCGTCCTGGAACTTATGGGGTATCTCGTGAGCTACTATCGCCGTTATTATCTGAACAGCATGCCCCGCGCGCACGACTTGGGCGGCGCCGTCGAGCGTCAGCCGGACTAATACCGGACCGCGCATGACCAACCACACCGGACTCACCAGCACCATGTCAAGCACCATGGGTAAGTATCTCCTCAAGCTCTATATCACCGGGCGCACGCCGCAAGGGAACCGTGCCATCGCCAACCTGCAACGGATCTGCCAGGCCGAACTGGACGGGCAGTATGAGATGGAAGTCATCGACGTGATCGAGGACCCGCAGGCGGCGGAAGATGCCCGCATCATCGCCACACCCACCCTCATCAAGGCCCTGCCGCCACCGCTGCGACGCATCATCGGGGATCTGTCGAATAAGGAAAAAGTATTGATTGGATTAGATTTGTCGTCTCCTGGAGACGAGGAGGGGCACCGCCGTGGCTGAACCCGCACAGCGACCTTCGGTGACCAAGTCGCCGACCGGCATCGAAGGTTTCGACCATATCAGCCTGGGCGGCGTACCGACCGGACGCACCACCCTGGTGTCGGGTTCCGCCGGCAGCGCCAAGACCATCTTCGCCGCCCAGTTTTTGGCGGAGGGCATCCGCCAGTACGACCAGGCCGGGGTCTTCGTCACCTTCGAGGAGTCCGCCGCGGATATCCGCGCCAACGTGTCCTCGCTGGGTTGGGACGTGGCCGACTGGGAAGCGGCCGGCAAATGGGCCTTCGTCGACGCCGCTCCCCAACCAGGGGATGAGGTGGTCGTGAGCGGCGCCTTCGACCTGGGTGCCTTGGTGGTCCGGGTGGAGGCCGCGGTGCGGCGCACCGGGGCGGCACGCGTCGCGATCGACTCGCTGGGAGCGGTCTTTTCCCGCTTCGAGAACGAGGTGATCGTCCGCGCCGAGCTGTTCCGGCTGGCCTCGGCGCTGAAGGGTATGGGTGTCACCTCGGTGATGACCGCCGAGCGCACCAGCGAGTACGGTGAAATCAGCCGCCACGGGGTCGAGGAATTCGTCACCGATAACGTGGTGATCCTGCGCAACGTGCTGGAGGGCGAGAAACGCCGCCGCACGGTCGAGGTCCTCAAGTTCCGCGGCACCATCCATCAGAAAGGCGAATACCCGTTCACCATCATGCCGGATCAGGGGATCGTGGTGATCCCGCTGTCCGCCATCGAACTGGATCAGCGCTCCTCCTACACCCGCATCTCCTCCGGCAACGCGGAGTTGGATGCCATGTGCGGCGGCGGCTTCTTCCGCGATTCGGTGATCCTGGTCTCCGGGGCCACCGGCTGCGGCAAGACCCTGACCTCCACCGAGTTCATCGGCGGCGGCGTCGACAACGGCGAGCGTTCGCTGCTCATGGCCTTCGAGGAAAGCCGCGATCAGTTGAGCCGCAACGCCTCGGGCTGGGGCCGCGACTTCGACCGTTATGAACGCGAGGGTCTGCTCAAGGTGGTCGCGCTCTACCCCGAGTCCGCCGGGCTGGAGGACCATCTGATCCGCATCAAGCGGGAGATCGACTCGTTCAAGCCCAACCGGGTGGCGGTCGACAGCCTCTCCGCCCTGGAGCGGGTCAGCAGCATCAAGGGTTTCCGCGAGTTCGTCATCAGTTTGACGAGCTTCATCAAACATCAGGAGATCGCCGGGCTCTTCACCGCCACCACCAACAGTCTGATGGGCGGCGAGTCGGTGACCGAGACCCACATCTCCACCATCACCGACGCCATCATCCTGCTGCGTTATGTGGAAATGTTCGGTGAGATGAAACGCGGACTCACGGTGTTGAAGATGCGCGGCTCGGCCCACGACAAGGAGATCCGCGCCTTCACCATCGACGGCACTGGGATGCACATCGGCGCCGCCTTCCGCAACGTGACCGGCATCCTCGCCGGGCACCCGCGTCATGTGCCCTCCGCCGAAATCGAGCGGCTGGACCAGCTCTTCCGCCCGGAGGGGCCGCGCGGCAGGGACTGAACCTGGACCCTGAACCTGATATCCAGACAGACCCTTGGTTTAGGGGCGGGTTTGAAACCCGCCCCTACACTGCCTGCCCAATCTCAGAACCCGCAGACAACCAAGTGCCTGTCGGCGTTTTTCCAGGATATAACCTAGCGTTATGCTAAGTAATGACCATGTATTGAACATAGGATTCCTTGTAACTGCCTTGGTCTGCATCTATCCTCTGGTCCGTAGGAGAATGGGAAAGAAGAACGAACAGCTCGTGTCTTGACGATCGCGGCGCCGCCGCGGGATAGACCTCAAGACGCCACTATTCGAACTGATTTTGTCCATGACGATACCGTTCAAAAAACTCGACAGAGGTGATTGCCATGAGCGAACAACGCATCCGTTCCACGACCCGCTGGGCGATCTGGCTTGGAGTCGCAATCATGCTGGTGCCGCTGGTGCCCTACGCCTTGCGGGGCGGGGGCGCATGAACTAGCCGCACCGCCGAGGAGGTTGGAGAAGAATAGAAACGGGGCCTGACGGCCCCGTTTCATGTATTGAGGCCGGATTCCTGCGAAAATGGCGGGCGAACGGCGACGCGCGGGCAGGTGCCCGACCAGGCGGCGCCGCACTCGGATACCCCGACCCGATTCAGCTCAGGAATCAAGCATGCACCGCTCACGACGCTTATCTGCACTTGCCTCGCTGGCCCTCGCCGCCGCGACCCTGGTCTACGGTTGCGGAGACACGACGCCCGACGCCGGCACGGGCGCGCCGGTGCGCACCCTGACACTCGGCGCCTACACCACCCCGCGGGAGGCTTACGGCAAAGCGATCATCCCGGCCTTCCAGCGGTACTGGCACGCCAAGACCGGCGAGGACGTGCGCTTCGAGGAATCCTATCTCGGCAGCGGCGCCCAGGCCCGGGCCATCGTCGGCGGTTTCGAGGCGGATGTGGCCGCCTTATCGCTGGAGGCGGACGTGGAAACCATCGCCCGCGCCGGCCTGATCACGCGGGACTGGAAGGCCGGCCCCCACCAGGGGATGGTCACGCGCTCCATCGTCGTCATCGCCGTGCGAGCCGGCAACCCGCACGGCATTCGCGATTGGGATGATCTCGCCCGGCCGGGTCTGAACGTGCTCACCCCGAACGTGCGCACCAGCGGCGGCGCCATGTGGAACGTCTGCGCCATTTACGGCGCCGCACTGCGCGGCGGCACCGCGGCACCCAAAGGCGACCCGGCGGCGGCCGAGTCGCTCCTGGGCGGGGTCCTGCGCAACGTCAGCATCATGGATAAGGGGGCACGCGAGTCGATCGTCAGCTTCGAGAAAGGTCTGGGCGACGCGGCCATCACCTACGAAAACGAGGTCCTGGTCGGGCGTCAGGCCGGCCGGACCTATGATATGGTCGTCCCCCGCTCCACCATCCTGATCGAGAATCCCGCGGCGGTCATCGACACCTATGCGGACAAGCACGGTAACCGCGATCTGGCCGACGCCTTCGTCGCCTTCCTCACCAGCCCGGAGGCGCAACGGTTCTTCACCGACTTCGGGCTGCGTCCCGTGGAGGCCGGCGTGGCGGCGGAGATGAAAGACCGCTTCCCCGCGGTGACCGATCGCTTCAGCATCAGCGACTTGGGCGGCTGGCCGACGGTCACCCAGACCCTGTTCGCCACCGGCGGGGTCTATGACCGGGTGATGACCTCACTGCAGCCGCAACCGTGAGCCGACCCGCCCAGATCACCGGCGTCCAGCGCGGACGCCTGGCGCTGCGCTCCGGAGTCATGATCTATGTCGGGGTGCTGGTGGTCCTGCCGCTGGCCGCCCTGGTGCAGCATGGCCTGGCCGACGGCCTGCTGGGTCTGTGGCGCGCCGCCGTGACCCCGGTCGCCCTCCAGGCGCTGGAATTGACGCTCTGGACCGCCGCCCTGATGGCCGTCATCAACGCCGTCATGGGCACCCTCACCGCCTGGGCCCTGGTGCGCTACGAGTTCCCCGGCCGCGGCCTCCTGTCCGCGCTGGTGGACCTGCCTTTCGCCATCCCGACCCTGGTCACCGGCGTGATGCTGGTCATCCTGCTGGGACCCCAATCGCCCCTGGGCGGCTGGCTGGCGGCGCAGGGGATGCCGATCGCCTTCGCCCCACCCGCCATCGTGCTCGCCTTGCTCTTCATCACCGTGCCCTTTGTGGTGCGGGCGGTCGAACCGGTCCTGCTGGAACAGGACCCGGCCGAGGAGGAGGCCGCGCGCACCCTGGGCGCCGGAACCTGGACGGTGTTCCGGCGCATCCTGCTGCCGCCGATCCTCCCTGCCCTGCTCTCGGGCACCATCCGCTCCTTCGCCCGCGCTTTGGGCGAACTGGGGTCGGTGATCGTGGTCTCCGGCAACATCCCCTACCGCACCCTGACTGCCCCGATCTATATCTTCGGCGAGATCGAGAGCGGGCAGCCTCAGACCGCGGCGGCCGTTTCGGTGGTGCTGCTCGCGCTGGCGCTGGTGCTGGCCTTCGCCGCACGCGGTATCGAGCACGCGACCGGGGTACACAATGGCTAGGCGCGCGCGGACCCGTCAACTGACCGGCGCCCAACGACTCATCGTGCTGCTGGTCTTCGCCTACCTGGGGCTGATCCTGGTGCTGCCCCTGGGCGCCATGGTGATTCGCGCCCTTGAAGAAGGGCCCGGCATCTTGCTGCTGACCCTGACCGAGCCGGCAGCCCTCCAGGGACTGCTCCTGACCCTAATGGTGGCGGCCATCTGCGTGACGGCGAACGGCATCTTCGGGGTCGCCGGCGCCCTGGTGCTGACGCGCCACCGCTTTCTCGGACGACGCGTGCTGGACGCCCTGGTCGACCTGCCGCTGGCGGTCTCCCCGGTGATGACCGGACTCGCCTTCCTGCTGATCTTCGGGCGCGGCGGCTGGCTGGACGGCCCGCTCGACCTGCTGGGGCTCAAGGTGACCTTCGCCGTCCCCGGCCTGGTGCTGGCGACCCTGTTCGTGACCTTCCCCTTCACCTTGCGCGAGGTCGCTTATGTTCTGGAGGAACTGGGCACCAGCGAGGAGCAGGCAGCCATGACCCTCGGCGCCTCGCCCTGGCAGACCTTTTGGCTGGTCACCCTGCCCAACATCCGCTTCGGCCTGGGCTATGGGATCGTACTGACCCTGGCGCGGGCGCTGGGCGAGTTCGGGGCGGTACTGGTGGTCGGCGGTGCCATCTCCGGGCGCACCCAGACCGCGACCACCTTCATCTATAACGCCCTGGAAGAGCGCCAGGAGGCGGCGGCCTACGGCATGGCCCTGCTGCTGGCGGTCATCAGCGTCGCCCTGCTGGTGGCGATCGAGTGGCTGAAACGACGACGCGAACGAGGGGAATGAACCATGGGCATCCGCGTCGCGGGTCTGACCAAACACTTCGGCGAGTTTCTCGCCGTGGACAACGTGAGCCTGACGGTGGAGTCCGGCGAACTGGTCGCCTTCCTCGGCCCCTCGGGCGGCGGCAAAAGCACCATCCTGCGCATCATCGCCGGTCTGGAGACCGCCGACGCGGGAACCGTCTCCTTCAACGGACAGCCGGCCGATCACCTGCACCCGAGCGCCCGCGGCGTCGGCTTCGTCTTCCAGCACTATGCCCTGTTCCGCCACATGACGGTGGCGGCCAACATCGCCTTTGGTCTGCGGGTGCAAGGGGCGAGCCGCCGACGCCAGGCCGAGCGGGTGACCGAACTGCTGGAGCTGATGGGGCTTACAGGTCTGGGCCACCGCTACCCGAGCCAACTCTCAGGCGGCCAACGTCAGCGCGTCGCGCTCGCCCGCGCGCTGGCCCCCGAACCCAAGGTGCTGCTGCTCGACGAACCCTTCGGCGCGGTCGATGCCAAGGTGCGGGAGGAACTGCGACATTGGCTGCGCAAGCTCCACGATGAGGTCCATGTCACCTCGATCTTCGTCACCCACGATCAGGAAGAAGCCTTCTCGGTGGCCGATAAGGTGATGGTGATCCACCGCGGGCGGCTGGAGCAGTCGGGCACCCCGGATGAGATTCTGGATCATCCGCGCACCGAGTTCGTCGCCCGCTTCATCGGCGAGGCCAATGTGTTCGAGACCAGGGTGCAAGGCGGCGCGGGCCCGGTCGGCGCACTGCGCATCCCGGTGGAAGGGATCGCCGACGGCACCCCGGTCTGTCTCGTCGTGCGCTTCTATGATCTGAAGTTCTGGCGCGACGATCAGGGCTGTGCGCGCGTGGTGCGCATGACCACCCTGGGCGATCGGGTCAAGGTGGAGGCGCAGATCGACGGGGCCGGCCGGATCTTCTCCCAGTTCCCGCGCCGCAGCAGCCTGCTGCACGGGATCGAGCCGGGTTGCCGCATCCATATCGAAGTGACGCTGTCGCGAGCCTTCATGACCGGGACTGAGGACGGCGCGATCGAAACTGCTGCGGATTGCTGACCACGCTTCGAATCAGCGGAAAATGATCGTCGAATCTCGTAAGATGCTGGGACTCCTCTCAGCAAGCTTTCTGAAGGAACCGATCCCATGGGTTCTGTCGTCGCACTCTACGAAGCCCTGGCCAGTGCTCAGGACGAGCGGGCGCGCGCGCGGGTCATCGCCGAGGCCTTCGAGCGACTCGAAGAACGCTACCCGAACCTGCCGGAACTGGCCACCCAGGAGCATTTGCGCGAGGGCGAACTGCGGTTGCAGAAGGACATCGAACTGGTCCGCGCCGAACTGAAGGAAACTGAACTGCGGTTACAGAAGGAAATCGCGCAGGTGCGCGCGGACCTGACGGTCCAGATCGAGCAGTTGCGCGGGGAGGTCAGAACCGCCATCGAGCGCAGTCGCAACAGCCTGTTGTTGTGGCTCATCCCGCTGATGTTCGCCCAAGTCGGCGCCATCGCGGCTTTGGTGAAATTGCTGTAGGCCTGGCAGGGGATCAGCGCCGAATGGCCCTGACTGACCCGAGAGCCTGTCCGTCGCGATCCTCAATCGCGGCATCCAACCCGCGGAACGGACCGGCAAGCAGGCATTGATCACGGTTCCGGCCATGCGGCATCGTACAGCCGCGCCGCCGACACGCGACTGACGGCGGCCAGCCGAATCTGGAACCGCTGAACCGAGCTTGTTTGACTGGCGCGAAGTAGAATTTAGGTATAGTGTTAGTGGGGGTGTCTCCCGGAAATTGCCTCGGCTGTTCGTGCGGGGCGCTGGATGTCATCACGATCCTGCGATGCCTCGTCCGCCCTGGGTGATCCGCTTGGGCATGGCAGACATAAAGAATCAAGAGGCTACGGTGCCGCGATGTGCGCTGCTGGGCCGGGATTTTACTCGGGCGCCGCGGGGCTTGCGGTCGGCGCCGAGGCAACTGGTGTGGTGTGTTGGGAGGCGATGATGGGCACGGAAAGTTTGCGTGTAGTGCGGTTGGCGGTGCAGGGGCGGCCTAGAGAAGGCAGCGCAGGGAAGAAGGGGCTCCGGATCTCTCTCGCTCGTTTTGCGAAACGTGGCCTGAAACCTGTTGTTTTGCGATTTGGGCGGTATGCGACAGCCCTCGCGACGGGGTTGATGATGGTCATCTCATCATCTTCGATCCAAGCGACGGTCCTCTGCGACGGCTATACTGGCTTCAACCCTGATGGGACTGTGTTCGAAGGGCGCGGCGTTGCCTGGTCGGGGAGTTTACTCGTAGCGGTGGGTAGCGCGGGTGTGATCAAGACCAGCCCAGACGGTTATAGTCTCGATTGGACCGAGCAGACCTCCCCCACCACGAATCAGCTCAATGCCATAGTATGGTCGGGCACTCAATTCATCGCCGTGGGCGAAGCTGGCGCGGTGGTGACCAGCGACAAGAGCGCGACGAGTTGGAATCTCGCCACCATCGGTGACGGTAGCGTCGCTTTTTATGGAATCACCTGGGGAGGGGGCCAGTTTGTCGCGGTGGGTACCGGGGGCGCTATTTATACCAGTGCCGACGGTAGCAATTGGACTTCCCAGACCTCCGGCACGGCGCAAAACCTCTACGGCGTCACTCGTTCGACCGATAAATATGTCGCCGTTGGTACCGCCGGCACCATCCGCACTAGTGCGGACGGGGTCACCTGGACCGGCGTCACGTCCAATGCCACGACGCAACTGGAGGGGATCGCCTGGTCAGGCAGTTCGTTCGTGGTGGTAGGCCAAAATTACATAGCGAACAATTGTCCAGGCACCCCTACGACGACCCTCGCGTGCAACACCATTCTGACCAGCCCGGATGGCACCACTTGGACCCGTCGGCGCGTGACGAATCCGGTGCGAAACCTTCACGCGGTCACCTGGAGCGGCGGCAAATTCAATGTCGCGGCGGATGGCGGCGTCATTTTGAGTAGCGCCACCGGAGCATTACCTTGGACGTCCAGCTTACTGAGCGTGGGTGGTGAGCGCCTGCAAGGCGTCACCTGGACCGGATTCAACTTCGTGACCGTGGGCGCCACCAACCGGTTCGGCTACAACGACTGCCCCTGGGGCGATGGGATGTCGCTTGCCGCCGACCGGTGGACCCAGATCGGCCTGCCGGCCGCGCCAGAAAATTCATCCGTCTACGGTGTGTTCCAAACCAACCAGGCTCAACCTTACTCAGGCCTGGCGGACGCGAGCAACTACACCGTGCCCGCCGATGGGTCGGAGTCTACCTGGATCGTGCAAAAACGCGATGCAAGCACTGGCGCGTATGTCCCTTTAGCCGATACATCAGTACCGATGAACCAGACCGACGGCTATTGGATCAAGAGTTGGGGCGCCGGTTATGACGTCGCGCTCGACTATGCCATGGAGAGCGGCACCATCCCAGCCACGGCCACCCCCTTGGTCACGACGAATGCCAACTGCCCATCGACCGTCGGCTGCTACGAAATCGCCCTCACCGCCCCGGCCAGCGGCGCCGACCGCGCCAACCTGGTCAGCTTCCCGCTGCCCTATCCGGTCCTGTGGTCGGATGTGCGTTTCGAAGTCAACGGCGTCGCCTATACCCCCTCTGAGGCCCAGACCGCCGACTTCGCGCGCAAGACCTATTACATCTGGAATGGCACAAGCTACGCGAGCTTCGACGACTCCACCGCCGGCCTGATCGGCCAGTTACAACCCTGGCAGGGCATTTGGGTGATGGTCAAGCCGGGCGCCTCCGGCAAGAATCCCAAGCTTTTGATACCCGCCATTCCGAAGGTGAGTCAAGTTGCGCCGGCCTCCCAAAGCTGGATGGCTCAGGTCCTGGATTGGCTGATAGCGCCAGCCGCCGCCGCTTCTCAGATCCCCGCCGAGCCGCGGGTTCCGGCCGAGCCGGCGCCCGCCAAGGCAACAGCCCAGGCGGCGCAAGGATGGGCATTCGGTGCAACGGCAGCCCAAGGCTTAGAGGCCCGCTCGGCCAGCTTGGGTGCCGACGCCAGCGCGATTGACGAGGGTAGCAACTGGTATGTGCGGATCGTGGCTTTCGAGCCTGTTGAAAACATGCTTGACCGCAGTAATGTGTTTGGACAACTTGATGGCACCTCCATAGGCTACGATGATCACGATCTCTCCGCCATGGCCCCGATCGGGTCGCCCTATCTGGATCTGGTTTTTTCCCATACCGATTGGGGCGCCCAGTCAGGCATCTATAATTCCGATTATCGGCCTGTTGCCGCGGGCAATGGAGCGGATCAGTGGCGATTCCAGTTACGAAGCGATATTCCCCGCCAAGTGAGGCTGACCTGGGAAGGCCCCAAGGAAGTCCTCGATCGTTCCGTGCTCGTCAATGATCGTACCGGCCAGCAATTCTCCCTCAAAACGCCAAACATCCAGCTTTACGGCGTCTTGATCACGATGAAGAAGCCTACGGAGTCTTTCACCTGGCGATATCTGGGACGCTGATACGGTAAATTTATGCCCAGGCATCCTTCAGGTGCCTGGGCGGCTCTTCAAACATTACAGACTTACGACCAACATGAGCGAATCAAAGACTTCTCCAAGTCCCCCTTCGGCCCCTTCGGCATCCATGGTATCGCCTGAAGGCGACCCAGACCCTGGCCGACGTGCCGCATTGGGGAAACTGGCCCTGTGGACGCCGCCCGTCATGCTGACGCTGATGATGTCCAGTCGAGCCAGCGCGGAAAGTTGTGGTGATGACCCCCTGCCGCCGTGCCCGCCGACATGAGTCACATGAAATCCTGAGCTTTGTATTCCGCAGGTTCCGCGGACCACACCCTTCCTCGCCTTTGCGTGCTGAGTGCCCCGTTGGCGGGCGGTAGGGTGCTGGCCCGCCATGCGAGTGAACGCCTGTTCGTCCTCAACCCGCCCGCCGCCGCCCTCTGGGATCTCTACACTGGCGGGCTGGACCCGGAGGCCATTGCGGCTTTGCTGAGCCGACGGTATGGGCTGACTGAAAACGCCGCGCGCGCCCAGATCCAAAGTCTGGTTGACGCGTGGCGCCAAGCGGGATTGGTCGCCGACCGACAGCTTCCTCCGGCCCCTCCCGCGGCGGACGCCAACGGTTTTTTGGCAGGCGAGCGCCCTGCCTGCGAGCGGGCGTTCAGTCCGCCGCCACAGGCGGAACTGACGTTGGATGTCGCCGATCGACGGATCGGCCTGGATATCGATCTGGTTGCGGCGAAGCAGCCGCTTGCCACGCTCTTACACTCATTGCGCAGTGCCGCGGACGGCCCGCTCACCGATTACCTGCACCTGTCCGGCACCGCTGCGGATTGGTTACTCCGCGTCGATGGCGCGGCCCGCGCCAATGGCCGGGGTACGGATGCCGCCGTGGTGGGAACCCTCAGCGCACTGATCGACCTCGGCTGCCGCCCGCATGAGCGGCTGCTGGTCATCCATGGCGCCGGTCTGGCCCTGGAAGACGGCCGCGGCCTGTTGTTGATCGCCCCCGGCGGCTCCGGCAAGACCACCCTCGCCGCGGCGCTGAACGCCGGGGGGTTTGGGTTGTTGAGCGACGACGTGGTTCCGGTGACGCCGGACGGTGCGCTGGTGGGTCTGGGTATGCCGCTCTGCCTGAAGTCGGGGAGTTGGCCGGTGCTGGCGGCCTGCCGTCCGGAGTTGGCGGCGATCCCCGTGACATGGCGTCACGGTCAGGCCGTGCGCTTTCTGACCCCGCGCGGACCCCGGGTGGCCACCCCGCGTCCCCTAGGACTCATGCTGTTTCCCCGCTACGCGCCTGGCTCCGCCCCTCGCCTCGATGCCATGGATCCCGTGGCCGTGCTCCAAGGCGTGGTCGAGGCCGAGTCGGTGATCCGCGACCTGACCCAGGCCAAGCTCACGGCCATCACCCGCTGGGTGAGCGAGGCGCCCGCGTTTGCACTGACCTGTCCGGACCTGGAGAGCGGGCTCGAGCTGGTGCGGCAGGCCCTGACCAGGGTGCGACCATAATCCGATAATGAAGAGCGCAACGCCACTAGCGCACCTGCGTGCCTGTCTGGCGGTGGGTGATACCGCCAGTCCGACCTTGGTTGCCGCCATCACCGGTCGGCAAATCGATTGGCGACAGGTCTGCTGGCAAGCCGGCACGCACCTGGTGACCCCCAGTCTCGCCGGGGCGTTGCGGCGCAAGGCACTCATACATCTGCTGCCATGCGAGGCGCGAAGCTATCTGGATGAGATGCAGGCCCTGAATCAGAACCGCAGCCGGATGCTATGCACCGCGCTGGGGCAGATTGCCGACAGGCTAAACCGGATCGACATCGCGCCGCTCCTGCTCAAAGGCGCCAATGCGCTATTGCCGGATCAATACGACGGCGCCGAGGATCGGGTGATCGGCGACCTGGATCTCTTGGTGCCGGAAAACCGGATTGAGCCGGCGACGCAAGCCATACGGGATTTGGGCTATCGCCAAGTCGAACAGGACAACCTGCTGCCCGGGGAGGGCAAAGACAAGCACCATAGCTCCCCGCTGCTGCACCGATCACTACCCATCAAAGTGGAATTGCACCGCCGCATCCAGAGCGACCAGCGGGATGATGCACACCTGATGCGTGGCCTGGAATCAAAAAGAATCACGCTTCCCGATGGGCCGATGATCCAGACTCCGGACACCGAGACGCGTTTGCTGCATAACTTCTTGCACGCCCAGATCTCCGATCGCCAGCGTCGCCGTCGCCTTCTCAATCTCAGGCAGTTGTTGGAATTTGCCGCCCTGGCACAGTGGCAGGCCGAGACACTGGATTGGTCGGCCATGCGTCAGCGCCTGCGGCCAAGTCGCCGCCAGGCGTTTGCGGAGTATCTTGCGCAGGCGGAGTGTTGGCTTGGCCTGGCCTACCCGGCTATAGTGGACCCTGAAAACCGGACAGTAATTTAAGCTCGCGTCGAACCAAAAGGGGCATATCATAATGGGCGAAGCGAAGCGCAAGACGTACACGGCATCCTTCAAGGCCAAAGTCGGCCTGGAGGCGATCCGCGGGGTCAAAACGACGAACGAGATCGGACAGGAGCATGGAGTCCATCCGGTCCAGGTGGGGCAGTGGAAAAAGGAGAT
>NZ_KB902493.1 GCF_000379525.1 Lamprocystis purpurea DSM 4197
GGGTCATGAACATCGCCAAGGTCTTCGTCGGGGGAAAGGCCCGCTCACGATGGGCCGGCACCAACGCGGCGACGTGATCGAGCAGCTGCGGGCCGGTCAACAAATTAAAGAATCCGCCGGTGTCGATCCGCGCGGCCTCCTCAAGGACACGTTGCTGCGTCGCGGCGCGTTGGTTAGGATGCATGGGGGCTGGCTCGCAGGGNGATGGGTTGGGTGTCGCAACCTTCAGCCTACCACTCTTGCGGGTTGGCCCCTATTATTTTCAGTCTGTTAGACTAAATTAGTGCCATTCCCGTCTGGCCCAGCACCTTTTTTGCGGACCGAGCGCGGCGGGTCGAAGCGAGCCTGATCGACTGGGGCCGTGAGATCTATCGCGCCGCGCTGCCCCCCGAGCACACGGCCGATGTCCTGAACGCCTGGTCCGCCGCCGATCCCCATGCCGGGCGGCGCTTCTCAGTCCATCTGGACCCAAAGGAGCGGGGGCGTCCCGCCCCCGAGGACGCCGGGGCGGGACGCCCCGGCTCCTTGCTCGCGCTCCCCTGGGAACTGCTGCACGACGGCCAAGGATTCCTGTTCCAGGGCGCCCGCCCCACCCGGGTCCGCCGCCGCCTGCCCGGCGGCCAACCGCCGAACCCGGAGACCCGCGACACCACACCCATCCGCCTCCTGCTGATCGTCGCCCGGCCGGAGGACGACGCCTGCGGCTATATCGACCACCGCGCGAGCAGCCTGCCGCTGGTCGAGACCATGGAAGACCTGGGCGGTCTGGTCGATCTGCGCCTCCTGGAGCCGCCGACCTTCCCGGCGCTGAGCACGGAGCTCAAACGCGCCTACGATGCGGGCACCCCCTACCATGTCGTCCATTTCAACGGCCACGGGATCTACGACCGCCGACTGGGCCTGGGCGGACTCTGCTTCGAGGACCCGCGCGACCGCGACCGCCCGGATGGGCGCCGGCATCTGCTGGTCTATACCGACACCCTGGGCCCGATGCTGCGCGACTACCGCATCCCGGCTCGGCGCGCTGACCGCGCCGCCCGACACCGGCTTCGTCTGGCGCGGCCGGGATCTCTTGGCTCTGGAGCGGATGCTCCGCCCGCGGGCCGTCGGCGCGCCCAAGCTGTAGCGCTCGGCGCTGATCCGCGGTCAGGGCGGCGAGGGCAAGACCGCCCTGGCCGGCGAGCTCGCCCGCTGGCTGGTGCGCTCCGGCCAGCTCCGCCGCGGCGCCTTCGTTTCGGTCGAGACCCACAGCCATGCCGCCGCCGTGCTCGACACACTCGGCCGCCAACTGGCCGGCAAGACCTATTCGGTCGCCGCGCTGACCGGACCCGACGGCGATCTGGAGCAAGCCATCCTGCCCATCGAGCGGGCGCTGGCCGAGCAGCCGACGCTGCTGGTGATCGACAACCTGGAGAGCGTGCTGCCGCCGCCCTATCTGGCGCAGGAGACCCCGCAGGCGCTGCGCGACGACGCCCTGGAGGCGCTGGCGGCCATCCTCGCGCTCTGCGACCGGCTGCTGGCGGTCGGCGACACCCGGCTGATCTTCACCAGCCGCGAGGCCCTGCCCGCGCCTTTCACGGCCGAGCGGCGCTGCCGGGAGCTCGAACGGCTCGCGCCCGAGGACGCGGTGCGGCTGGTTGAGCGCGCGCTGGAGGGTGCCCGCGACCACCGCCCTGGCACCGCGGACGACGCGACCCGCGAGGCGATCGACGCCCTGGTCGAGGCGGTCCACGGACATGCCCGCACGCTCGCCCTGCTGGCACCGTCACTGCGCGACCTCGGGGTCGAGCGCACCCGCGCGCGGCTAGCCGACCTGATGGCCGAGATGGACCGCCGCTTCCCCGGCAGCCGCGAGCGCTCGGTCTTCGCCAGCGTCGCCTTGTCGCTGGAGCGGCTGGCGCCGGCCAATCGGGAGCCGGCGGCGGTGCTCGGGGTCTTTCATGGCGGGGTCGATCTGGACCTGCTGCGAGCCATGACCGGCTGGGAGCAGGCCGACTGCCAGGCGCTCGCCGAGGATCTGATCCGCACCGGGCTCGCCACCGCCGATCCCTACAACCATCTGACCCTGAACCCGGCGCTTTGCCCCTATCTGCGCGGGCGGCTGGAGCCGGACGCGCTGGATGCCCTGACCGGGCGCTGGGTGGAGTCGATGGGGCAGTATGTCGCGTTTCTGGAACAGCAGCGCAGCCGGCAGACCGAGATCGCCGCGACCCTGACGGTGTTGGGGCTCCCCAATCTGCTCGCGCTGCTCGATCGGGTGCAGGGCGCCGGGGAGGCGGAGGTGACCATCGGCATCACCACGTCCCTGTATCAACTGCTGCAAATGCTCGGCCGGCCGCGGCTCCTCGCGCGGGTCGGGCAGGTGCGCGATACCGCGGTCCAGTCGCTCGCGCGTCAGCCGGGCGACGGCTGGACCCATGCCCGGTTCGAGGCCGAGCGGACCCGCATTGAGCAGCAAGCGTCCGGTGGACGGCTGCGCGAGGCGTTCGCCGGGGCCGAGGCCCTGCTGCGGCACGCGCGGGCGGCGGACGAGTCGGCCTATCCGGGTGCCGATTACGACTTGGCGGGGGCTTGCTGGCTGCTGGCCCGGGTGCTCAAGACCGCCGGCGGGTCCGAGCGGGCACTGCCGCTGCTGGATGAGGCGCGGCAGCGGTTTGAGACCGTCGAGCGGGACAAGCCGGGTTGCGGGGCCGAGCGGATGACGTCCGTCTGCCTCGGCGAACGGGGCGGCTGTCTTCGGGACCTGGGCCGGCTCGACGCGTCGGCGGCGGCCTACGCGGAGGCCATCGCCCTCGACGAGCGTCGCGGCGACGCGCGACAGGCTGCGGTCGGTAAGAGCCAGCTCGGCACGGTCCGGTTGCAGCAGCGCCGCTACCCGGAGGCGTTGGCGGCCTACGCCGAGGCCCGCGAGCGCTTCGCCCGGTTGGACGAGCCGGGAACCGTCGCCGGGATCTGGCATCAGACCGGCATGGCCTATCAGGATTCGGGCAACCCGGAAGCGGCCGAGGATGCCTGCCGGCGAGCACTGGCGATTTGGGTACGGCTCGGCAATACCGCCGGGCAGGCGGGCACGCTGAATCAACTGGGCAATCTGTACGATGATGTCCTGAACCGCCCCGAGGACGCGGCGGCCCTCTACCGGCAGTCCGCGAACCTCTATGGCGGGATCGGCGATACGGCGAGCGAGGGACTCGCCCGAAACAATCTCGCGGAAACCCTGCGCCGACTGCGGCGCCTCGACGAGGCGCGCCGGGAGATCCAGCGGGCGATCGAATGCAAAGCCCAGTGCGGCCATGCTGCCAAGCCCTGGACGACCTGGAACCTCCTCGCCGCCATCGAAACCGACGCCGGGAACCCCGAGTCCGCCGCCGCGGCCAGGTCCAAGGCGCTCGCCGTTTATCTCGACTACCGCCGCGCCGGCGGCGAGAACCACTTTACCGACGGCCGCCTCGCACTCGCCGTCGCCGAGCGGCTGCGCGCCAGCGACCCGGCCCAGGCCCGCGCACTGCTCGCGCAGCTTGCCCAGGACCCGAACCTGTCGGAGCAGCTCCGCCCCTTCCTCCAGTCGCTCGACGCACTCTGCACCGGCAGCCGCGACCCCGCCCTCGCCCAGACCCCGGGGCTCCACTACACCATGTCCGCCGAAATCCTGCTCCTGATCGAGACCCTGCCGCCGCCCTGACCCTCTTCCCGCTCCCAGGCTCCAGAGACTGGGCACGCATTCCATGTCGGTTGGGCTGAGGAACGAAGCCCAACAGTTCATCAACGTCGCCGTCGCCGAAAAGGCCGCGGCCCTGCGCACCGAGGCGTACGTCCGCGCGCGTGCGCAACGGGCGGATCTGGCCGAATTCGACCGTATCCTGGCGAAGGCGGGAAGTGAGGAGCCGCGTGCCGGGGATGAACTGCCCGCCGGCCCGCCCGGTCGATCGTCTCGACCTCCAGTGTTCTCGCCTTCGGACGTGATAACCGGACGTAGGGGCGGGTTTCAAACCCGCCCCTACACGAAGATCTGTCTGGAAATCAGGTGCGAACGCTATCGGTTGGAAGGCACCTGGTCCGCGCCCAGTCTGTCGCGACCCGATACGCCGATCGTGATTGGTCTGCTGCCGGGCGGCGTCGTCACCAATTTGCGAGATCCAATCGCGGCCGGAGGCCGCTCCCACAGGATCCCGGTCGGACTTTCACGGTCAGCCTCGACCTCAGGCCCGGCGGCTCATGGCGCGTCCTGCTCCTCATCCGACGCCGCGTCCGCCGGGGCGGCGAGGCGCCGCGTCAGGTCGGGCGGCGTGTAACCGAGACACTCACCGAGCACCGCCCGGCTGTGCGCGGCAAGGAACCCGGGCGACAGACGCCGCTCGGCGAACAGCAGGTTCTCATGCGCCGCGTGGTCCAGATAGAGCAGATCCGCCGGCGCGGGTGCGAAGGGACGGCGGCTGACGCGGGCGATCCGCCCCAGGTTCACCCCGCGCCCGTCGTCGAGCAGGAGCAGATGCGGGGCAAGCCCGCGGCTCGGGTCGGGACGTGGATAATCGATGACCCCGAGCAGTTCGAAGGGCGTGCCGCTCATGTGCACGCCGAGCGTGATGGCGCTCTCGATCAGTTCCACCAGGTAAATGGTCTCGCCGATGGCGGCACGCAGACGCTCGACCTGGCGGTGATAATCGGCGGACGGCCAGACGCCCTCGCCGAGCAGGTCGGCAGCGGTCGGATCGGGCGGAGGATCGGCGGCGCGCGATGGGTCTGTCATGCTCTATAGGTCCTCATGCTGTGGTCCGTGGTCGGGGTGACCGCCTCCGGCGGGGTCCGCCACAGCGTTACCCTGACCCAGCGTTCTTCGCGGTCCTGCTCCAGGTGAGGGGCGGTCCCGTTGAATTGCCGCATCGCCCGGGTCATCCGCGGATAGCCGCTGCCGCGCTGCTCCATCAGCCCGAGATCGAACAGGAAGCTCGCCATCGACTCATTGCGGGAGCGTGGCGTGCCGCCGGCGAGTACCGATTCGGGCCGCTTGTGGTTCGGCAAGGCGCCGGGGCTGGTGATGACGATCCGGTCGTCAAAGACCTCAACCAGTATCCGCGAACCGAGAATTGCGTAGTCCCGATGCGCCACGGCGTTGACGACACATTCCCGGAAGGCGGGCAGCGGTACCGGCCACAGATCCGCACGCTGCATCCCGGCATAGCGCTCATGGCGCCCCAGGACTTTGAGCCAAGCCTCGGCGTGTGCGACCTGCTCCTCCAAGCGGCCGCGTCCCTCGCCGGCGAGCATGACCTTGTCTCCCCGATCAATGCCGGCGTAAGCGACTAAATCGATCCAGAGGTTCCGCGTCGGGGGGGACTGCTGAGGAGCCTTGCCAAAGCACATCAACCCGAACAGGGTCGCCCGTAAATCGCCGTTGAAGTCGCGGTCAAGGATCTCCCGGTTGAACAGGTCCACCTCCAACGGTAGGTGCTCTCCATCCAGGTCTACACCCCGGCGCCGCATGTAAGCCCGGAATGCCCCGGCGTCGATCGCATCGGCGCCGGTGCCCGGGACGACGCGCTCCTCGGTGAAGACCAGGCCGAAAGTGTTGTATAGCTCCTGTAACTCGGTCGCTGAGGGTTCGCGATTGCCGCGGTTCCCGCGAACGAGCACGCGGCCCTTGTGCCGGAGCGGCTCAGGGCCACGGACGCGCGCGACCTCGATCCAGTGGACCCATCCGCTTGGGTCCTGGTGATATCCCAAGCGGGCCTGAATCGGGGCGTTGAACGTGTTGTGCAGTGCATTGCTGAGACGCTCCTGCACCTCCTTCGGGTCCATGGGCACACCGTCGATCGCCCGGTCGTCGGTGACGCCGAGGATGACGAGCCCGCCTTCCGTATTGGCAAAGGCACAAACCGCCTCCTGCCAATCCTTGTCGCCGAAGGAGCGAAAGCGTCCCAACTCGGTTTGGGCGTTTTCACCAACCTGGATTCTCTGAAGCACGTCGATCCAGTCCACGAGAGCCTCCTAATAGCCGTACTTCTTGCGGCGCAGACGGAACGCCGCGGCGCCGCCATCCAGCGTCCGGACGATGGCATTCCGGATCGCGTCATCCTCAATGGCACCGGCCGCGTCCACCCGGCCATGTTCCGCATCCGCTTCCAGGGCGATGACCTGATCCGCGTCGCCATTGACCACCAGGTTCGCGTTGTGCGTGGCAAAGACGACCTGTCGCTTGCCTTTGAGTCGGTGCAGCGCCGGGATGATGGTCTCGTTAAGAAAGCGGTTATCCAACTCATCCTCGGGTTGGTCGACGAACAGCGGCGTGGGATCATCGCTCTCCAGGATCAGCGAGAGCAGCACCGCAACCCGGCGCCCGCCGGACAGGACGCTCAGGTCTTTCGGCTCACTGTCCTCTACCCAGCGGATGCGATAGCGGTCAGGGCATCGCAATGCCCAAACCTCCAATTGGCGCGCCCAGGGGGCGATCTGCTCGAAGAAGGATGCCGCGACGGCGTCGGACATCCCGAGCGCCTTGACCTGGGTCTGCGCTGTCGCCGGGTCCGGCGTGGTGAAGGCTTCAATGACGGCGCGCAGCGTCGTCGGCGTGGTCGACCGCGCTCCACCGCTGTTCCACCAACGGGTGATCCCCTGATTGCGCAATCCAAGCACCCAGGACTCCAGCGGGCCGCGCCTCCCCTCCGGATCGACGGCCACCAGCACCCGGCCCGCGAATCTGGCCTCCACCTCGCCGCAAACCTGGGTGATGGCAGCGCGATGGGCGGTAACCAGTGCATCCCGCTCGGCCAGGTCGGCGTCGAATCCATCCAGTGCCTTCTTGAGTTCCTCCTGTTTTCCTTGGAGCGCGGCCAGAAAGCTGTCGTAGTGCTGAGCGGTCTTGGCATAGGCATCGAACTGGTTCAGATCGTTGGCGCTACGCCCGGCCGCGACCAAGGCGGCCTGAACCTGTGCGGTCAACAGTGCCAGGCGATTGTTTGCCGCGGTCGCGGTCGCGTCGGCAATCGCACCAATCGCCTCCAAGGATGCCAAGACCGCCGCTGCCTGGGTCTTGGCCCTGTTCAACAGCGAGGCCGCGTCGGCTGTGTTCTCCGGCACCGGTGGGGAAAGGCAGGCGGTGAGCTCCGGGCTGTTGAACACCGGCAGGCGCAGCGCATCGATCGCCTCCGCCAGCTCACGGGCGCGCTCGGCCTGGTCGCGCAGGTCAGACGCGAAGGTTCTTGCCCGTGCCGCATCGTGCTGAGCGGACGGCAAGGCCGCGGTGCCGGCTTGCGTGAACTGCTTCATCGCCTCGCGGGCGTCGGCGGTGCGCCGGCACTCCTGTTCGGCCGCGGCGACCTGCTCCTGGAGACGGGTCAGCCGCGGGACCGCGTCGGCAAGGTGCCGATCCAGTTCCCGGAGTTGATCGCGCTCCGCCAGCAGCACCGCGCCGCGCCCTGGGACGAGATGGAACAGCAGATGCTCGATACCGTCGTCGTCGTTGACCAGGGACTTGAGCTCGCCCTGCGAGAAAAAGCGGGGGGCGAACCGCTCCTCGACCGGCCGTGCGAGATCACCGGCCGGACTCTCCAGTGCGACCCGGGTCCCTCCCGACAAAAAGCGTTCCCGCGCCCGCGCCAACGCGTCCCGCCCGAGCGTAGTGGTTCCGTCCGGCATCGCCTGCTCGCCGCCGCAGGTCAGCCGCAATCCGTCGAGCAGGGTCGACTTGCCGGTCATGCTGCCGCCGATGATGCAGGTGAGATCAGGGCTCAATCGGAACGTCTGGTCGCGCAGAAAGGAGGTGCCGCCCGTTACGCGAATCTCGCGAATCCAGGGCCTGGCGTCAGGCCCCTGGGGTAAGGGCACCGGCAGATTGGGGTCCAGGACGAACTGGCCGGCCGCGTCCCTCACGTACGGAACACGCAGCCTGGAGTCCCGCCCCAGAAAGGCTTGGCGCAGGGCCTCCAGGCTCGGACTGGCGAGCTTAAGGAGCACAAAGCGGTGGCCGAGCGCCCGTTCGGTGGGCGCCGTGCCGGGGTCGGCCAGTTTTATGGCATCGCTGGTATGGTAGAGGGCAATACGTGTCTTCTCGAAAGCGTACCGCAGCTTGCGGCTTTCGGTCAGGTCTTCGTCGAGCGTCTTGTCACGCCGCAACTCGGCGGCATGAATGCGGCCTCCAGCGAGATCCGCGATGTAGTGGTCGGGGCGTGACAACAGTCCGTTCTCGCGGAGCGGATGCGCGGCAATGACAATGTAGTTGCGCTTGCCGACCGCCTTTGGCGCATCCAACTCCTTGAAGGCATCGGCGGGGCGCTTCTGCACCAGGTTTAGTCTCGTGTGTTCGTAGGCGGGGCGCGCGCCCATGATCCCATTAAACGCATCGAGGTAGCGGCGCTTCCCCACGGTGGGGTCGAAGAGAAAAAGCAGATGGATACCCTTAATTCCGTCGGCAAAATTCGGTTCAAAGCCCGGATAGACCGCGTAGATCAGGTCTCGATAGGAACGCCCGGTGGAAACCTGGCGCTCATTCTGCCAAGTCTCGACGATGGTCCAGGCAGCGGACACACCGTGATCGATGCACGCCGCATGGGGAGTGAGCCCCAAGACCTCGATTTCCTGCTCGACCGCGGAATCCAGGAACCGCTCCGCGTAGGCGCGCAGCACGGTGGGGTCATCGCGCTCGCCCTCAATGCCCCACGGCAACGCAACGGTGGGATCGTCCAAGGTATGCAGGTGCAGGTCCGCCCGGAACCAGCGGGTTCCGGGAACTTCGTCGTGCCAGCGTTCCTTCGGTTCGCGTGTCATGGTTATTTCGGGCGCTCTTTGGGTTACGACTTCGAGTGCGGTTCGTTGGCCAAGATACACACCGGGGCCGGCTGCCTCAATGCGGGTCTTGACCGCGCACCGCAAACGCTCAGGGCCTCAGGCGTCGTCAACGGTCGGCTATGACCCATGGGCCGGGGCTGCCGCCCCGATGCGCCTACCCGCGAGCAGCCCTTCTCTCTATACTGATCGCATGGACCCATCCGCTCAACCCGTGGGTTGAATCACCGTCCGCCGCAACCGACACCATGACCCATCCCCCCGCACCCACGCCGGGTCCCAAACAGGCCCTCTTCGCACAGCTTGCCATCATCGCCCGCGCCCTGGGCAGCGGCGCGCGGCTGGAGTTGCTGGATTACCTCGCCCAGGGCGAGCGCAGCGTCGAGGACCTGGCGCGGGTGACGGGGCTCAGCGTCGCCAACACCTCCAAGCACCTGCAACAGCTCAAGGCCGCCGGACTGGCGCAGGCGCGCCGCGACGGCAAGCACGTCCGCTACGCACTGGCCGACGATCAGGTGCTGGACGCGGTCGCCGCCCTGCGGGGGCTCGCCGAAACCCGCAGCCGCGCGGTCGCGGACCTGCTCGCCAGCTATCTCAAGGAACGCGACGCGCTGGAGCCGGTCCCGGCGGCGGATTTGCTGGAGCGGGTGCGCGACGGCCTGGCGACGGTGATCGATGTGCGCCCCGCCGAGGAGTATGCCCAGGGTCACATCGCCGGCGCACTCAATGTGCCCCTCGATCAGCTCCAGGAGCGGCTGCGCGGTCTCCCGCGCGAGCGCGAGATCGTCGCCTATTGCCGGGGTCCCTGGTGCGTGCTGTCGTTCGAAGCGGTCGCCCGCCTGCGCGCGGCCGGATTCACCGCTCGTCGCCTGGCGGACGGGCTGCCGGAGTGGCGTCAGGCGGGGCTGCCGACCCGGGTCGGGGAGACCGCAGGCACGCGGCTATTCTGATTCACCGACCACGAACCCCATGCGCCTGCCCCGTGTCTACCTGGACCACCCGCTGGATCCCGGCTCCGAACTCAGTCTCCCGGACGGACCCGCGCGCCACCTGACCGCGGTGCTGCGCCTGGGCCCCGGCGACGCGCTCCTGTGCTTCAACGGCGACGGCCGCGACCGTGCCGCCCGCATCGCGGCCATGGGGCGCCGGGGGGTGACCCTGGCGATCGGCGCGGCCGGCGATCCGGAACCGCTTCCCGTCCTGGAGATCCGGCTGGCCCTGGGGATCTCGCGCGGCGAACGCATGGATTTCGCCATCCAGAAAGCCGTGGAACTGGGTGTCCTCGGCATCCAGCCGCTGTTCACCGAGCGCAGCATGGTGCAACTGCGCGACGCGCGACTGGATCGCCGGCTGGAGCATTGGCAGGGCATCCTGATCGGCGCCTGTGAACAGTCCGGACGGCGGCGGCTGCCCGTCCTGGAGCCCGCCCGGCTGTTCGCGGACTGGCTCGCCATGCCCCTTCAGGGTGTGTTGCTGCTCGACCCCCAGGCACCGCGGTCACTGGCACAATGGGAGGCCCCGACCGGCCCAGTCACCCTCCTGGTTGGACCCGAGGGGGGCTTGAGTGCGGCCGAACGCGCGCGGGCGGCAGCCCAGGGCATCGAGGGCGTCCGCCTTGGCCCCCGCATCCTGCGCGCCGAGACCGCGCCGCTGGCGGCCATCGCGGTGCTGCAGGCGTTGTGGGGGGACTTGCGGGACTGATGGGCCGACAACGCGCGCATCGGCGTCTGACGCGATATCCCGATGTAGGGGCGGACACCAACCCAATCGTTGTCGTTGTCGTAATCGGAGCGATTCAAATTGGACATGAACAGCCCGATGCCGATCGGATTACAGGCCTGCTTGGGTTCCCTAAGAGCGTGCGACGACGGCAGAACTCAGATAAGACGGCGCCTTGTTTCAGATTCCCCTTACAGCGGCGACCCGGCTGCTGACTACACTGACTTGCGAACGGACCGGTACCCAGCAGTTGCGGATGATTGTGCGCGGGGTAGTCGATACGCGCTGATCCTCACCACCTCGGCTGGTCGCGTTCCGACCGTTCCAAGACTGTCAGAATCTGATAACGACTGGTAGGGGGATATCCATCATGTACGAGAAATTTGGCGCTGTCGTGCAAGGCTCGCGGGTCGAGTTCAAGCTGTTCTTACCGGATAATACGCGAGACCCCAGTCAATACGTCCGCGGCGGCTCGCCCCGCATCCGCCAGATCCACGTGCGCGGCGACTTCCAGGGTGCTGCCGGCAGCCAGAACTGGCAATTCGATGACCGGTTCAAGATGCAGCGTGTCGAGCATCCCAACGGCTGGCTGTACCAACTCGCGATGACGCAGGATCTTGCGGAAGGATATTACCAGTACAAGTACTTCGTCGAATTCGAGAACGGCACCCAGCGCTGGGTTTCCGACCCCATTTCGAAATACGGCGGCAGCGATGAGTCCGAGAACTCGGCCTTCGTCATCGGCGGCAGCGAGAGCGTCGTCGCGCCGATCGCTCGCCGCCTGCCACCGCGCGACCTCGTCATCTACGAGACGCATCTCGACGATTTCACAGCGGAGTTTCGCGGCAACCGGGCGCCGGTCGACGCCTTCCGCGACCGTTTGGATTATCTTCAGGAACTGGGCGTGAACGCGGTCGAGTTCATGCCGTGGACAGCGTGGCCAGGGAGCGGATTCAGCTGGGGTTACGATCCGGTCTCCTTCTTCTCAGTCGAGCACCGCTACGTGAACGATCCGGCTAACCCGGCGAACAAGCTGTACAAGCTGATGGAGCTGTTCAACGACCTGCATCGACGCGGCATGCACGTGATCATGGATGGCGTCTTCAACCATGTGCGGGGCGGCCAGGACCCCAATCTGGGTTTCCCCTATCTCTGGCTTTATCAGGTACCATCCGAATCTCCTTTCATTGGCAACTTCGGCGGCGGCGGTTACTTCGATGAGTTCGATTATCAGAATAATTGCGTCGCGGAGTTCATCCGCGACGTTTGCATCTATTGGCTTGACCGCTTCCAAGTCGACGGCATCCGCTTCGACTATACCCTCGGATTTTTCCGCCGTGGCGATAACGGGGTCGGCATCGGTAAACTGATCGGCG
Organism: Lamprocystis purpurea DSM 4197; assembly: GCF_000379525.1. Classification (GTDB taxonomy): domain Bacteria; phylum Pseudomonadota; class Gammaproteobacteria; order Chromatiales; family Chromatiaceae; genus Thiodictyon; species Thiodictyon purpureum. The sequence goes on from NZ_KB902493.1 coordinate 11,874, forward strand.
ATCTCAACAGCCATCTCGCCGCTGCCGGTCGGTCGAACACCGCCCTGTTCATCGAGCACCTGACCGACAACAGGTTCGAGGCGATCGACGACACCAATGACGTCGGCGCCACCGGATGCTGGTTCGATCCCTTCATGTTCAAGCACTTCGAGTATGGCCGCAATGGCAACATCGATCCCGATCTACTGCGCATCCTCAATGCCAACCTGGATTTCGCGCCCGGCAAAGGACCCGTGACCTATATCCAGAATCACGATCATTCGTCGATCGTACATGAAGTCGGCGGGCGCGGCCGCTGGTTCAAAACCCAACCGGCAGCGATTGCGCTACTCACTTCACCGGGAGCGGTGATGCTTCATAACGGCCAAGAGTTCGGTCAGGTAGAGTCCTTGCCGGGGAGCGGTGACGGTCGGGTAGTTCCGCGTCCGCTGCGCTGGCAAAGCGACAGCCCGTTCGGCAACGACGGCATCGGCAAGGGCCTGTTCGGGCTGTACCGGCAGTTGATCAGTATCCGCAACCGCCATCCGTCCCTACGCTCGCCTAACTTCTTCCCCTGGCCGACCAACCATCCCGAAGGTTATGGCGCCTTTCCCGATCAGGACGTGGTGGTCTATCACCGCTGGGGGCCGGCCGAAGGCGGCGGCTTTGAGCGCTTCATCATCGTCATCAACTACTCGGACTACGACCAGCGGATCGACCTGCCCTTCGCAACCAACGGCCGCTGGGAAGACCTGTTGAACGGCGGCTTTGTCCTGGTCGACAACCAGAAGCTTTTCAATCAACGGATCAACTCCAACTGGGGGCGGATCTACCACCAAAGGGCCTAGCCCAGCCGGGTCCAGCCGGGTGCGGATGCTTCTTTCTCGTCCGCTCCGCGGCTCACAACATTCCCAAAGTCCGCGGCAGCCAGAGTGACAGACTCGGCCAATAGGTGATGAGCATCAGGAAGATCAGCATGGTGAACAGCCAGGGGAAGCAGGCGATGGTGGTCTCGGTCATGCCCATCCGCGAGATGCCGCTCGCCACATAAAGATTGAGGCCTACCGGCGGAGTGATCATGCCGATCTCCATGTTCACCACGACCATCACGCCGAAATGGATGGGGTCGATCCCCAATGCCATGGCCACCGGAAAGAGCACCGGCGCGGTGATCAGGATGATGGAGGTCGGCTCCATGATATTGCCGGCCAGAAGCAGCAGGACGTTGACCGCCAACAGGAAACCGATCGGCCCAAGCCCGGAGTCCACCAACCATTGGGCGAGTTCCTGGGGGATGTTCTCGTAGGTCAGGAGATAGGAAAACAGGACGGCATTGGTGATGATGTAAAGCAGCATCGCCGACATGTTGGCCGAGTCCAGCAGCACCCTGGGCACCCGCTTGAGCGGCATGTCCTTGTAGACGAAAACGGCAATCACGAAGGCATAGACGGCGCTCACTGCCGCGGCCTCGGTGGGTGTGAAGGCACCGCTATAGATGCCGCCCATCACCAGCACGATGAGCAGCAGCCCCCAGACCGATTTGCGGAAGGCGCGCCAACGGGTTCCCCAGTCGGCCCGCTTGAGACGCGGATAATTGTTACGGCGGGCAATCCACCAGGTGGTGACGCCGAGCATGAGCGCCAGCACGAAACCGGGGACGATTCCGGCGATGAAGAGTGCCCCGACCGAACTGTTGGTGGAGACCGCGTACATCACCATGACGATCGATGGTGGGATCAGGATGCCCAGCCCCCCGGCGGAAGCAATGGTGCCGACGCCAAAGCGCATGGGAAAGCCCTGCTTCACCATGGCCGGAATCAATATGGACCCGATCGCTGCGACCGTGGCCGGCGAGGACCCGGAGACCGCGGCGAACAGCGCGCAGGCAAAGACCGCCGAGAGTCCGAGTCCGCCATGGTAGTGACCCACCATGCTGGAAGCGAAATTGATCATGCGCCTGGCCACGCCCCCGTGAGTCAGGAAATTCCCGGCCAGAATGAAGAACGGGATCGCCATGATCTCGAATTTTTCGATGCCGGTGAAGAGTTTGAGCCCCACCGACTCGATCGGGACCGAGGTCATGGTAAAGAGATAGGTCAGCACGGTAAGACCCAGCGCGATAGACACCGGCATGCCGGTCAGCATCATGCCAAGCAGAAGACCGAAGATGATCAGTGCGGTCATGACCGATCCTCCCCGCCCTTGCGCGGGCCGCCCTCATCCGGCTCATGCGTGCCGCCGGGTGGATGATGCTCCAAGTGCCCGCCGTGCATGTGTTCACGCTCTTCGGCAAGGGTAATGGCCTCGCCGAGGTAGACCGGCTCCTGGCGGCCGGCTGCCTGAGCCTGTTCCACTTCCTCCTCCAGCCCCTCGACATAGGCGTGCTCATGGCGCGGCAGTTCACCGGTCCGGAAGAAGGACCAAGCCACCTCCAGGAAGCGGAAACACATGAGATAGGAACCCAAGGGAATCGCCAGATAAACGATCCACACCGGCAGTTCCAGGTCCGGGGAGGTGGCATCGGTATGGGACAGATGCCAGACGAAGTTGACCCCGAAACTGCCCACCAAACCGGTAAACAAGGCCCCGGCCAGGAGCCCGAACAGGACGAATTTGGAACGCAGTCCTTCGTGCAGATTGTTGATGAGCACATCCACGCCAACGTGAATGCCGGTGCGCACCCCGTAGGCCGCCCCGAACTTGGCCATCCACACGAACATGTAGATGCACAGTTCCTGGGCCCAGCTCAGGTTGATGCGGAAGAGCCAGTCATAGACGGCATCCCAGCCCCATGCGTTCGACAAATCCATGCTGTAGCGGTGCAGCACCGCGGTAAAGATGAGCAGTGTCGCGGCGCCGATGAGCAAGGTGATCAGCCACTCTTCCAAGTGGTCCAGGATTCTGAGCATGGTGTCCCCCGAGTGGTCGGCCACTGTGGTGGATCCGGCGCGCGCTGACCAACGGTCGATCAGCACCGGGATGCGCGCCGACCTTGGTCATCAACCCGGCCGCTTCGCCCTCTGAGCGAGGGTTGGTCCGCACAGCGGACCCTACGATCGCGATCTTACGTAGGGTCCGCTGCGCGGACCGAGCCTCGCCCTCTGAGCGAGGGTTGGTCCGCACAGCGGACCCTACGATCGCGATCTTACGTAGGGTCCGCTGCGCGGACCGAGCTTCGCCCTCTGAGCGAGGGTTGGTCCGCACAGCGGACCCTACGATCGCGATCTTACGTAGGGTCCGCTGCGCGGACCGAGCCTCGCCCACTGAGCGAGGGTTGGTCCGCACAGCGGACCCTACGATCGCGATCTTACGTAGGGTCCGCTGCGCGGACCGAGCTTCGCCCTCTGAGCGAGGGTTGGTCCGCACAGCGGACCCTACGATCGCGGTTTTACGTAGTCCGCTGCGCGGACCGAGCACCTCCGGCCGGAATGCTGGTCAAGGCCCGCGCGCCTGACCCACCCTCACGCAAGACGCTTAGGCGATTGACGGAAATCGCCTTAGAGTTTGCTGATATCGCTGCCGGTCGCCTGATAGATCGACTGGATCAGGTCTTTGCCCACGCGGTCCGCCATCTGCTGGTGCACCGGGGCCAACCGCTTCTTCCACTCCGTTTTCTGCTCAGGCGTGAGTTCGATGATCGCGCTCTTGCCGCTGGCCTTCACCTTGGCGAGTGCGTCGATGTTCTCCTGTTTCGCAATCTCGTTGGCATAGACGGTCGCCTCCGCCATCGCCTCATCCAGCGCCTCACGTATATCCGCGGGCAGACCATCCCAGAAGGCTTTATTGACGATGACCGCATAGCCGAGGTAGCCGTGATCCGAATTGGTGACGAACTGCTGGACCTCGAACATTTTTTGCGTATAGAGGTTGGACGGCGGGTTCTCGGTTCCGTCCACCACGCCGGTCTGGAGTGCCTGATAGACCTCGGAGAAGGCCATCACCTGCGGATTGGCACCTAAGGCGCGCATCTGGGCATCCAGCACCTTGGAGGACTGGATACGCATCTTGAGTCCACGGAAGTCCTTGGGGTCCTTGAGCGGCTTGTTGGCGCTCATCACCTTGAAGCCGTTATCCCAGAAGGCCAGGCCCAACACCCCCTTGTCGGCCAGCTTGCCGAGCAGGTCCTTGCCGATCGGACCCTCGGTCACCTGATGCAACTGATCGTAGCCGTCGAAGATATAGGGCAGGTCGAAGACCTCGAACTCTTTGAGACCCAAGGGGCCGAACTTGGCCAGTGATGGCGCCAACATCTGCACCGCACCCAGTTGCAGGGCCTCCATCTCCTCCTTGTCCTTGTACAGCGTGCTGTTGGGGTAAACGGTCACCTCCACCCGGCCCTTGGTCTTCTCCTTGGCGAGCTGGGCAAAACGTTCGGCACCTTTGCCTTTCGGGGTATCGGCAGCCACCACGTGGCTGAACTTGATGGCGATGGGCTCCTCGGCCTGAACGGCCAGGACACCGAGCAGCAACAGGATTCCAAACAGCAGCGAAGCGGATTTCATGGCGGGCACTCTCCGTCGGTCGGTGGTCGGTCACGCGTCAGATCGCGCCGGGCTTGGCGGTCGACGGAGTTTGAACCAGACGCCCCCACTTGACCAGTATCCCGGAGACGGGTGCGTGGAAAATACCGAAATCCTGGCCCGCGCGGACAGCCGATTTCCTCACGCGCACCAGACCATGCCGAGCGCCAACCAACGAATCAGGTCGCGCGCCGAGTGCCGGTCACACGCTTGGGATTCTGCTCCTCTTCCTGAACCGCCTGGTAGGCATCATTGACCCGATCACGCAGTTCCTTGCCGGGCTTGAAGTGAGGAACATGTTTGCCGGCCAGCGCGACTGAATCGCCGGTCTTGGGGTTGCGTCCAATGCGCGGCGGACGGTAATGCAGTGAAAAGCTGCCAAATCCGCGAATTTCGATGCGCTCGCCCGTGGCCAGGGCGCCGCTCATCCGGTCGATGACCCTGCGTACCGCTTCCTCCACGTCCTTATAGGGAAGATGGTCCTGCGCGGCGGCCAGAACGTCGATCAACTCCGATTTCGTCATTGCCTTGATTCCTGAGAGGGATTGGAGCGGGGGGCCGCACGGCCCCCCGACAATGGCTTAGAACCCCAGATGCGACGGTCAGTCGCGCTGCGCCTCTTCCATCTGCTCTCTGATCAGATCGCCCAAGGTGGTCGCGCCGCCGGTGGTTTCACGGGAATAGCCCTTGATCGCCGCCTGCTCCTCATCCTGATCCTTCGCCTTGATGGACAGTGAGATGGTGCGGTTCTTGCGGTCCACGCCCAGGAACTTGGCCTCGACTTCCTCGCCGAGTTTGAGCACGGCGCGCGCATCCTCGACGCGATCACGGGAGATCTCCGAGGCGCGCAGGTAGCCCTCCACGCCGTCGCCCAAAGCGATGGTGGCGCCCTTGGCGTCGATCTCGGTGATGGTCCCGTTCACGAAACTGCCCTTTTCATGCAGTGCCACGAAGCTGGAGAAGGGATCGCGATCGAGCTGTTTCACACCCAGCGAGATACGCTCCCGCTCCGGGTCCACGGACAACACCACGGTCTCCAGCTCGTCGCCCTTCTTGTAGCGGCGCAGCGCCTGCTCGCCGGGCTCATCCCAGGAGATGTCCGACAGATGGACCAGGCCGTCGATCCCGCCGTCCAGGCCGATGAAGATGCCGAAGTCGGTGATCGACTTGATCTTCCCGGAGACGTGATCGCCCTTCTTGTGGGTGACGCCGAACTCGTCCCAGGGGTTCATGGCACACTGCTTGATGCCGAGCGAGATGCGACGCCGCTCCTCGTCGATGTCCAGCACCATGACCTCCACCTCGTCGCCCAGATTGACGACCTTGCTGGGGTGGATGTTCTTGTTGGTCCAGTCCATCTCGGAGACGTGCACCAGGCCCTCGACGCCTTCCTCGATCTCCACGAAACAGCCGTAATCGGCAATGTTGGTGACCTTACCGAAGACCCGGGTGCTCTCGGGATAGCGGCGCGAGATATTGACCCACGGGTCCTCGCCCATCTGCTTCAGACCCAGGGAGACACGTTGGCGGTCGCGGTCGAACTTGAGGACCTTGACCTGAATCTCCTGGCCGATTTCAACCACCTCATTGGGGTGCTTGACGCGACGCCAGGCCATGTCGGTGATGTGCAGCAGGCCGTCGATGCCGCCCAGGTCCAGGAAGGCGCCGTAGTCGGTCAGGTTCTTGACCACGCCGGTGACTTCCATGCCCTCTTCCAGGTTCTTCAGGAGTTGGTCACGCTCGGCGCTGTACTCTTCCTCGACGACAGCGCGGCGGGAGACCACCACGTTGTTGCGCTTGCGGTCGAGCTTGATGACCTTGAACTCTTGCTCCTTGCCTTCCAGATACGCAGTGTCGCGGACCGGACGCACGTCGACCAGCGAGCCGGGGAGGAAGGCGCGCACGGTTCCCAGTTCGACCGTGAAGCCGCCCTTGACCTTGCCGTTGATCAGTCCCTTGACCGTATCGCCCGCCTCGAAGGCCTTCTCCAGGAAGTCCCAGGCAGCGAAGCGCTTGGCCTTTTCACGCGACAGACGGGTCACGCCGAAGCCGTCCTCGACGGCGTCCAGTGCCACCAGCACCTCGTCGCCGACGGCGACTTCAAGCTGGCCGTCGGGACCCAGGAACTGGCTCTTGGGGATGACGCCCTCGGACTTGAGCCCGGCGTTGATCACCACGCTGTCGTTGGTGATCTCCATCACGATGCCGGTGACGATGGCACCCGGCTGGAGTTGGGTCGTGGCGAGACTTTGTTCGAATAGATCAGCAAAACTTTCGGTCATGGGAACCTGTATACCTGGAGAGGCACGCTGTCCCGCTCCTTCCGGTGCGGGGGGGAAGTGGGTAAAACACAAGGCCGGCACCTGCTGTGCCGGCCGTTCCGGTGGTGTCCCGGCGCAAGCCGGGACGCCGCGAGCATGCGGCCGAGCGACTCGGCTGCATCCTCAGGGGACCTGATCCGGGAAGACGCGCCTCACCTCTTCAAGGATCAGTTCGAAAACATCATTGATGGACAGGGCGGTGGAATCGACCATCAGCGCCCCCGCCGCTGGTCGCAAGGGCGCGACCGGGCGATTGCGATCACGTGTATCCCGTTCGCGGATGTCCACCGCAAGGTCGGCAAGGTTAGCACTCAATCCTTTGCCTATCAACTGTTTATATCGGCGCGCGGCGCGCTCGTCGGCACTGGCATCAAGAAACACCTTCAGTGGCGCCTGCGGGAACACCACGGTCCCCATGTCACGCCCGTCCGCCACCAATCCGGGGCCGCGTGCTTGGCGCCGCTGCCAGTCGAGCAAGGCCGCACGCACGGCCGGGTGCGCGGCCACCCGCGAGGCCGCCATACCGGCGGTTTCGGTGCGGATCGCATCACCCAGGTCCTCGCCGTTGAGCAGGACCCGCCCGTCCACGAAGGTCACGCCAAGCTGCGCGGCCAGCTCAGCCAGGGCCGCCGCATCCTCCAGGTCGATTGCGCGTCGACCGGCGGCCAGACCCAACACCCGATAGAGCGCCCCACTGTCCAGGCAATGCCAGCCCAGATGGTGCGCCAGGCGCACGGCCAGGGTGCCCTTGCCGGTTCCGGAGGGGCCATCGATGGTGATGATCGGCGTCATACGCAACACCCGCCGGCGCACTCCTCGATATCGAGCCCGACCGCTGCCGCCAGCCCGGCAAACCCCGGAAACGAGGTCTCCACGTTGGCGCAGTCGCGGACCTCGAGCGGACCGGCCGCACGCAGTCCGGCGATGGCAAAGGCCATGGCGATGCGGTGATCGGCGTGCGCCTCAACGGTCCCGGCGCCGATCCGGCCGCCGACGATGCGGATGCCGTCCGGACGCGGCTCCACCGCGATGCCCAGCCGGGTCAGACCGTCCGCCATCACCGCGATGCGGTCGCTTTCCTTGACCCGCAGTTCCTCAGCCCCGGTCAGGATGGTCTCGCCTTGGGCACAGGCCGCGGCGATGAACAGGGCGGGAAACTCGTCGATGGCATAAGGCACTTGATCCACCGGGATGCGGATGCCGTGCAACGGCGCCGCGCGCACCCGCAGGTCCGCCACCGGCTCGCCGCCGACCGTGCGCGGGTCCAGCAACTCGATATCGGCACCCATGGCGCGCAGAATCGTGATCACGCCAATGCGGGTCGGATTGACGCCAACCCCCGTCAGCAGCAAGTCCGAGCCGGGCGCGATGCTGGCGCCCACCAGAAAGAAGGCGGCCGACGAGATGTCCGCCGGGATCTGGAGCCGGCAGCCGGTGAGTCGGCCGCCGCCGGTAAGACACACCCGCGCGCCGCTGCGCCGGACACTGTAGCCGAAACCGCTCAGCATCCGTTCCGTGTGGTCGCGGGTCGGGGCCGGCTCGCTCACGCAGGTCTCGCCCTGCGCGTAGAGCCCGGCCAGGAGCAGACTGGACTTGACTTGCGCACTCGCCACCGGCATCGGATAGGTGATCCCGTGCAACCGCGGGACTGGCGTGATCGTCAGCGGCGCGGTGCCGTCAGGCGTTCCGACGATCTTCGCCCCCATCAACCCCAAGGGATCAGTCACTCGACGCATCGGCCGGCGCGACAGCGACGCATCACCGCCCAGCACCGTGGTGAACGCCTGTCCGGCCAGGAGTCCCGCCAACAAGCGCATGGAGGTCCCCGAATTACCCATGTCCAAAGGCGCGTCCGGCGCCGCCAGGCCGTGCAGGCCCACCCCCCGCACCCGCACCCGACCGGCATCCGGCCCCTCGATGGTCACCCCCATGCGCCGGAAGGCGGTCAAGGTGGCGAGCGCATCGGCGCCTTCCAGGAAACCGTCGATGCAGGTCTCACCGTCCGCGATGGCGGCAAGCATGATCGACCGATGGGAGATCGACTTGTCGCCCGGTACTTGCAGGCGCCCGCTCAGGCCTTTCCCAGTCGCGCCGGGCGTGACCAGAAAGCGTCGATCGGTCTGAGTATCCACAGGCACTCCGCTGCCGCCGCGGTGGGCGTCGAGGAAAAGCGGGGGATGATAGACCGGTAACAACGAGGGGTAAACCACTGTCGACAGAGTCAGGCACCTTGGCGACTCCCCGCCGCGGCCGCCATGTGGCGTTGTTGCGGTCAGCGCCTGGCCTTGCGCCGGGAAACGACACTACCGGCGAGACCGATGCCGAGGAGAGCTAAGGTTACCGGCGCGGGGACAAGGCCGGTGATCAAAATGTTGTCGATACCGACCGCCGAAGAGTTGAGTGCGTTATCTTCGCGGAGCCTGAAGCGAATCTGATCGGCGCCGGCCGTGAGCAGATCGCTGAGCGCCGTTCCGGTCAGCGTCAGGCTGAACGTGCCACGCGTCGTGCTGACGACGCCTGATCGATTCGGTGTCAGGGACGTAGCCGAGCCCTGCAAGTAATCGTAAACAGTCGACCCGGCCAAGAACTCGACACTGAACAGATCTGAACTGGGATTGCTGGGGTTATTGGTATCGAACACCCAGTTGTAACCGATCGTCAGCGAGGTCAGGTCGCTCGGGAGGTTCAGCGCGAAGCTGACAGTCGAGGTACCGGCGTTCGATTGGCTGATATTCCCCTCGAAGTCTCCGACCATCATGAAGCTGCTGCTGAAGAACCGATCGAATGTCGCTAACCCGGAAGCCCCGTTGCTGGCGTCCGTGGATGGGCGAATGTTGACCCAGGTGTTGAACGCGGGCGTGCTGATTGCCGAGGCACCCATGAGCCCGTCTTCGAAATCCCTGGTGAGAATGTCGACGACCGACGCGCCTGCCGATATTGGTGGCCCCATGAGGAGACTGAGGGCGATCACCGAGGTCTTACCGTTCGCCTTCATCCGGGCCGTCCTGTGTCCAATGCTGGGGGTTTACATAGCGCGCGTTGATACGCCTACAAGTCTAGTTTCTTGAACCGGATTTGCCAAGCGCGACAGGGACCGAGAATGTACCGACTGACGCAACCAGCCGGTGACACGAGGTTCCGGCAATCGGAGCCACAAACCAGCCGCCGTGTCGCATTCCATCGTCCTGCGCCGCGACGCGGCCACTGAGTACCAACGTCAGCGACGCCGACGCGCTGGCGCTGACTCCTGCGATCGGCTGCTGTCGCTTAGGCTTTCCCTTGTCTGGACGATGAATTATTCTGCGCCCCGGCCCAAACCTCCGCGGAGACAGGCCCGCAACCCGGCAAGCTGGATAGTTGGGTCGCTCGCGGCACGCACCGCGATCACCTCGTCCGATCACAACCGTCGAGAAGGCAGAAGATGTTATGTTCAACAAACTCGCTGAAAGTCTAAAACCGTCGCAGAGTCACAGCCTCGCCAACGCGTTCCGGCGTCTCGGCTGGACCGGCTTCTGGGTTCAGGTCGTCATGGGCGCCCTCCCAGTTATCCTGATGTTCTACACCTTCGTGTTCAGCCGGTCGCTGACCGGACCGCGGGCCGGGCTCGCGCTCGTCGAATACCTGACGATGATCAGCTTCCTGATTCTGGTGTTCACCATCGTCTGGTTTTATCGTTACACCCGCCTGGCCCCACGCATCGCGGACGCGAGCACCCGCCCCTCACAGAGCGCGCTGACGGCAACCGCCTGGACCGGGGTGGTTGCCAGCGTCCTGGGCATCCTGTTCTCGATGACGGTGATGCTGCTCGAAGTCGGCCATCTCCTGTTCTACTTCCTGTCCGCACCGCAAGCCGGCGTGCCGGTGGTGCAGGCGCAGATGGCGGGCGCGGTCGGCGCCAGTTGGGTGTCGGCGGTCGACATCATGAGCCTGATGTCGCTTATCCTGCTGCTGGGCGCCGAGGTGGCGGTGCTGATTTTCGGTCTCTGGCTGGTGTTCCGGACGACGCAGACCTCCGCCGAGTTCGCCTGAGCAACTTCCCGCCCCCGGCGGGAACACCGGACGGCCCGCGGCGACCGCGATCGTCCGGCAAGTTCAATCCATGGCTCCGCTATTCGCCCCCAGCCGCGTGCTTGAGACGAAGCGGGGCCATTTCCGTGTTTCACACCGCGGGTTCCGGTGCGCCGGACCCGCGTGGGAGAGTATCGCGTGCCGGCATCCAATCAAAGTCGCTTCAGACGCTATCTGACCCGCGGACTGATCGCGCTGGCGGTGGTCGCGGCAAGCCTGCTCGGGCTGCGGACCTATGTCGCACTGAACGGGCCGCCGCTGGAACCCTGGCACACCTTCGTGCCGGATGAACTCACCGTGGACGAATTGGATGCCGCGAACTGGGATCAGTATGTTCAGGCCGAAAACGCAATCTTCGAGCGCATGCGGGTCGAGGTGACCCAGCAACTGGACCCGGAGGACCGCGTCCCCTACAACCGCTACTTTGAGGGCAGCCCGGTCTACCCGGCGAACCTGTTCGAAGACTGGAACCACTCCTACCTGCTGGAGCCCGCGGGCAAGCCCAGCGGCGCCGTGGTCATGCTGCACGGCCTGACCGACTCACCCTACAGCCTGCGGCACATCGCACGGCGCTATCGCGAGCACGGCTTCCTGGTCATCGGCATTCGCCTGCCGGCCCATGGGACAGTCCCCGCGGCCTTGACCGCGGTGGAGTGGGAAGACTGGATGGCGGCGACCCGGTTGGCCGTGCGCGCGGCCCGACAGCGCAGCGATCCCGCGGACCCGCTGCACCTGGTCGGGTACTCCAACGGCGGGGCCCTGGCCGTCAAGTATGCACTCGATGCCATCGAGGACACGCAACTGGCACGGCCGGATCGACTGATCCTGATCTCGCCGATGATCGGCATCACCCGCTTCGCCGGCATGGCCGGGCTCGCCGCGCTGCCGGCGCTCTTGCCCGCGTTTGAAAAGGCTGCCTGGCTGGGCCTGTTGCCCGAATTCAACCCATTCAAGTACAACTCTTTTCCGGTCAACGGCGCGGTCCAGTCCCATCGCCTGACCGAGGCCCTGCGGCGGCAGACGCAACGCCTGGCCGCCGCCGACCGCCTGACCGGGCTGGCGCCGATCCTGACCTTCCAATCGGTGCTGGACTTCACCGTCAGCACGCCCGCGATCATTTCCGGGCTCTTTGCCCATTTGCCCGAGAACGGCAGTGAACTGGTGCTGTTCGACGTGAATCGGACGCTCAAATTCGGTCCGCTGATGCGTCCGGCCACCACGGCGGCGATCGATCGCCTGCTGCCGACCCTGCCGCAGCGCTACCGGATCACCATCATCGCCAATGCCGACACCGATGACGCGGACACCGTGGCCCGTACTATCGCCCCCGGCGAGACCACCGCGCAGACCCGGCTGCTCGGGATTCCCTACCCCATCCAGATTTTCTCACTCTCCCACGTCGCCATCCCCTTTCCGCTGGACGATTCACTCTACGGCCTGGAGCCGAATCCGAACGAATTCTTCGGTGCCCATCTCGGCGCCATCGCCGCCCGCGGGGAACGCGGCGCCTTGATCGTCAATCTGGATTCCTTATTCCGGATCGCCAGCAACCCCTTCTTTCCGTACCTGCTCGCCGAGATCGAGGAAGCGATTGCGGACCCGGCGCCGGCGATGCCGGCGCAGAGCTCGGCGGTCTTTGCCAAGCCGGATGTGCCGCCGCCCGCCGACCCACTGCCGGACGACTATCAGGAACTCTTCCTGCAGCCCGCCGAGGACCCATGACACCGGAACGCGCGATCAGACGCCCCGCTTACGCCCGGCCACGCGCAGCCGCAGTGCATTGAGCCGGATGAACCCGGTCGCATCGCTTTGATCGTAAGCCCCGGCATCCTCCTCGAAGGTGGCAATGGAGGCATCGAACAGGCTGTCGGTGGCGGAGCGGCGGCCGACCACCATGACGTTGCCCTTGTAGAGTTTCAGGCGGACGTCCCCGTTGACAACGCTTTGGGTCTGATCGATGGCCGCCTGCATCATCAGCCGTTCCGGACTGAACCAGAAGCCGTTATAGACCAGGCTGGCGTAACGGGGCATCAACTCGTCTTTCAGATGCGCCGCCTCCCGATCCAGGGTCAATGACTCCATGGCACGATGCGCCTTGAGCAGGATGGTGCCGCCGGGGGTCTCGTAGCAACCGCGGGACTTCATGCCGACAAAGCGGTTCTCAACGATATCGTCGCGGCCGACGCCGTTCTCGCCGCCGATGCGGTTGAGCTCGGCCAATAACGTGGCCGGGGTCATCGCCTGGCCGTCCACCGCCACGCAATCGCCCCCCGCGAAGGTCAGCGTGATCTCGCGCGGACTGTTGGGGGCGTCCTCGGGAGCCAGGGTCCAACGCCACATCGGCTTGCCGGGTTCGACCCAGGGGTCTTCCAGGTCATAGCCCTCGTAGGAGATGTGCAGCAGATTGGCGTCCATCGAGTAGGGCGACTTGGTGCCGTCGCGCTTCATCTCGACCGGGATTTGGTGTTCCTCGGCATAGGCGAGGAGCTTCTCGCGTGAGAGCAGGTCCCACTCCCGCCAGGGAGCGATGATCTGGATATCGGGCTTGAGCGCATACGCGGTCAGTTCGAAACGCACCTGATCATTGCCTTTGCCGGTCGCCCCGTGGGAAATGGCGTCGGCCCCGGTCGCGATGGCAATCTCCACCAACCGCTTGGCGATCAGCGGGCGGGCAATCGAGGTGCCGAGCTTGTACTCGCCCTCGTAGAGTGCGTTGGCGCGCAGCATGGGAAACACGAAGTCGCCGACGAACTCCTCGCGCAGATCGTCGATATGGATCTCCCGGACCCCGGCGGCCGTCGCCTTGGCGCGCGCCGGCTCCAGCTCCTCCCCCTGGCCGATATCCGCGGTGAAAGTCACTACCTCGCAGCCGTAATTCTCTTGCAGCCACCGCAGGATAACCGAGGTATCCAACCCCCCGGAATACGCCAGCACCACCTTGTTGATCTTACCCTTAGCCATCGACGCGACCTCTCGAACCACGCAAAGACGCGCATTATAGACCCCACTTAGCCGGCCAGGTTAAGATCGCGAAAGGTGCTCCCGGATGGCGCGTGGCGGCAGCCGGGGTCTGATGCGATGTTACACGTTTCGATAGATCCCTGAGCGGTTACCATGAACCAAATCACTGTATCCATATTTGACCTTAGTCCATCCGAGAAGCTCCAATTAGTGGAGGATCTCTGGGACGATCTCGCTGCCACGCCAGCGGACATTCCCATACCGGACTGGCAAATAGAAGAGCTGGATCGACGGAAGGCCAATTTGACGAGCAATCCGGCATCGGGGCTTTCTTGGGACGAGGTGAAGCGGCGGGTCCGCGGGCATCATGGCCGCTGAACTCGTTATCGCGCCGGAGGTCGCACAAGACATCGCCGAGGCATACGGATGGTACGAGGGGCGGCGATGCGGCCTGGGCGAGGAGTTTCTAAGCTGTGTCGATGCCCGCATTCAAGCGATTTGTCGCATGCCTGAGATCAATGCGAGAGTCCACAAGGAATACCGCCGCGCGTTGGTACGGCGGTTTCCGTATGCGGTGTTCTACGAGTATGTCGCCGATACGGTCACCGTCTTCTGCATTTTCCACACTGCGCGTAGCCCGGAGAAATGGCGCCGGCGCCTACCGTGAGCAAATTGAGTGAATCATCGGCGGACACGATTATTTCCGACCTGCACCAGATTCGCGAGGAAATCGTGGACTCCTTCGGCGGGGACCTGCGACGATTAACGGGCGACGCGCGGCGCCGTCAGGAAGCGTCCGGCGAATGTGGAAACGGTCTTCGCCCCCGAACTGCCCGGTCTGGACCGCGCTGAGATCCGCCGCTGGTACAACGGCTACAACTGGACCGGCGAGGCGGTCTACAACCCCTTCGACGTGCTGTTGCTTTTCCAGAAGCGCGAATTCCGCACCTGGTGGTTCGAAACCGGCACCCCGACCTTTCTCATCGACCAGCTCACCGAGCGCGGCTTCTTCACCCCGCGGCTCGCCGGTCTGCGGGCCGACTTCGGCCTTCGACGTTGACCACCTGGCCCCCGAGGCCCTGCTGTGGCAGACCGGCTATCTCACTGATCGGCATAGAGTTTAGCCAGGCACAGCGGACCCTGGTCGGGTTCGAGGTGGAGACCGTCTGACCGGAATGGGTTCCCCCATCCGGTCCGCGTTAGCTCGCCGCGTAGGCGAGTCACAGGGAGCGGGCTAGGGGCGATCAGGTATCCCATCTTCCCTAAATCAGTTTTAATCGCTATGATTAATAGTGATTAAGAAAGTAGGAGACAAGACCATGGCACAGACAGATACCAAAGTGTTTACCGCACACGTACCCCTTGCGTTGGCGGACAAGGTCGATCGGTTGGCGGTCCGTCTCGACCGTTCCCGCGGGTGGATCGTCAAGCAAGCGTTGGCGGCCTGGATCGACCAGGAAGACGAGCGCAGCCGTTTGACGCACGAAGCCTTAGCCGATGTGGACGCCGGGCACGTCATCGACCACCAGGCCGTGCAAGCCTGGGCCGATAGCCTCAGCACGGCCGAGCCGTTGCCGGTACCTCGTTGATGAGACTGACGTGGACGAGCAAGGCACTCTCGGACTTGACGCGGCTGCACGAGTTCCTTGCGCTGGTGAACAAGCCGGCCGCAGCACGCACGGTGCAGAAACTCACCGCCGCGGCGTCCGGACTGACGCCGAATCCGCGAATCGGTGAAAAACTGGAAGAGTTCGAGCCACGCGATGTCCGCCGGATGATCGTTGGGCACTACGAGATACGCTACGAAATTCGGGACGGTACAATCGCTGTGCTGCGGTTGTGGCACACCCGCGAGGATCGGTAGCGAACCCTGCCATCCTTGTGCTACCGCCGATCCCGCGGTCGATCGCCTCCTTGTTCCGACATGCCGAGAGCCACTATGCATCGCCGCAGACTGCCGATCGGAATCCAGACCTTCGCCAAGATCCGCGAGGACGATCATTATTATGTGGACAAGACCGGCTTCATCCGGCAATTGACCGACCAGGGCAGCCACTATTTCCTCTCCCGCCCGCGGCGCTTCGGCAAGTCGCTCCTGCTCGATACCCTGGGGGAACTTTTTTCCGGCAACGAGCCCTTGTTCCGGGGGCTCGCGATTCATCCGCACTGGGACTGGGGCACGCGCTTTCCGGTCATCCGCTTCAGCTTCGGGGGTGGGATGGTGCGGGATGCGGAGGACCTGGACCGGCGGATCCTGGACCTTCTACACCGCAACCAGCGGGCGCTCGGACTGACCTGCCGCGACACCGCGGACGCCGTCTCCTGTTTCGCGGAACTGCTCGAAGGGGCCCATGCCGCCACCGGCCAACGGGTCGTGGTCCTGGTGGACGAATACGACAAGCCGATCCTGGACCACCTGACGGACCCCGCGACCGCGCGGACCATGCGCGACGGGCTGCGCAATCTGTACTCGGTCATTAAGGACAACGACGCGCACATCCGTTTCGTCTTCCTCACCGGGGTGAGCAAATTCAGCAAGGTCAGCATCTTCTCGGGGCTGAACAACCTGCGCGACATCACCGTGTCCGCGGACTATTCGGCCCTCTGCGGCTATACGGAGACCGATGTGGAAACGGTCTTTGCCCCCGAACTGCCCGGTCTGGACCGCGCTGAGATCCGCCGCTGGTATAACGGCTACAACTGGATGGGGGAGGCGGTCTATAACCCGTTCGACCTGCTGCTGCTCTTCCAGGAGCGGGAATTCCGCACCTGGTGGTTCGAGACCGGCACCCCGACCTTTCTCGTTGACCAACTGACCGAGCGCGGCTTCTACACCCCCCGACTCGCCGGCCTGCGGGCCGACGAGGCCCTGCTCTCGGCCTTCGACGTGGACCGCCTGGCCCCCGAGGCCCTCTTGTGGCAGACCGGCTATCTCACCTTCACGGGTTCCCGGCGGATCGGCGCCCGGCTGGAATACACCCTGGGTTATCCGAACCTGGAGGTGGAGATGGCGCTCAACGACAGCCTGGCCAAGGCCTTCGTCAGCCAGCCGGGGCAAGCCAGCGAACTGGCCAGCGGACTCTACGACGTGCTGGTCGCGGGGGATTTCGCCCCCCTGCGCACGCACCTCACCAGCCTGTTCGCGGCGATCCCTCATCAGTGGCACGATGGCCATCCGCTCGCCCGCTACGAGGGCTTCTATGCCAGCGTCTTCTACAGCCATCTGGCGGCCTTGGGGCTGGATCTGCGGGCGGAGGACGCCACCAGCCTGGGCCGGATCGACCTGACGCTCAAGTTCAACGCCCAGGTCTGGCTGTTCGAGTTCAAGGTGGTGGAACAGGCGCCCGCCGGCCGGGCCTTGCAGCAGCTCAAGGACCGGCGCTATGCCGATAAATACCGCGCCTTGGGCCAGCCGATTCATCTGATCGGCATCGAGTTCAGCCAGGAGCAGCGGACCCTGGTCGGGTTCGAGGTGGAGACTACCTGACCGGGATGGGTTCCCCCATCAGGTCCGCGTCAGCTCGCCGCACAGGCGAGTCACAGGGAGCGGGACCAGGGCCGGTCAGGTATGCCATCTTGCCGAAATCGCTTTAAATCACTATGACAAAAAGTGATTTTTCATGTTTTCCTTTTGGATGATAGTTGGAACGACAGCGTTCGTTACCAGCTTGATGAATTTCATCGCGCCCATCCGCTCTCGCATCGGTCGGTTTGAGTCTGATCGTCGGGTTGTGTCTCGAGCGTTTTGGCTGGAACAGCAGGATCGTCCAATGGAGCCTGCGCCTGTGCTTCCTGGGTCTGCCTATCCATGTGCTGCTCTATTTCGTTCTGAGCCAGCAAATCCCCGGCTTGCCGCCTTTCTTATTTTCGATCCATCTCTGGCGCGGGGCGATGCCTCAGGCTTGCGCCGGTTGACTGACCTTTCAACCCGTCGTTACTTCCTGCCGCCAACATCGAGGTCGCGCTGACCCGCTCAGTCTCGTACTGAAACCGATCGCGGCGCTTCTGGGCCGCCTGGATGCTTGCGAGATCCATGATCCACCAAAGCGACCAGGCGATGATCATACCGAGTATGGCAAGGAACGCGGCAACGGCGAGGGCTTTCCATCGCACTCGGAGTCCGCGCCAAAAACGACGTATGGCGCTCACAGGCTCGATCAGCACCACCGTCACAGGACGCCCTAAGGCTTGTGCCAGGGCGCCAACGATTTCAAGCGCAGCCTCGGGCGATAAAGAGAATTCATCGGTCAACACCTTCACCGCCTGCCGCTGACTTGGCTCGCCACCATCGCGGAGAAGCCGGCCGGCCACTCCTGAACGCCAGGCGGTCGTTAACAAAATCCGCTCCCGTTCCGCCCAGCCAGCGGCACGATCGAACAGTCGCTCCCGCTCGCGCAGGAGATCGCTGCCATGGGCTTGTAGCAATGCCGTGAGCGACTTCGCCAGACTCATCCTCTAAACTCCGGAATGCAACTAATTGTCAGTTCCGAGCGAGTCGGAAGCCAAGAGAGCCATAGTGGAATAGGACAATAATATCCTCCGGATAGCCCCATTGTCGGCTGGTCGAGCGTAACGGATTGTAAATGCCCTCGTCACGGACCGCTATGCCATCGCTCCAGGAACCTCCGCGCGTCACACGCCAGGCATTGGCTTGGGTAGCGCATCGTGCTTCCCTGCCATTGTAGATGCGCGCGTAGTTGGAGCAGGTCCATTCCGCAACATTGCCGGTCATATCGTAGAGCCCCCAGGAATTAGCCTGCCGCAGGCCGACGGGGTGCGTACGGCCGTCCGAATTACCTTCATACCAGGCTACCGCCGCGAGATCGTTCGAACCACAGTAAAGCTGAGTCGTGCCGGCCCGGCAAGCATATTCCCACTCCGCCTCCGTGGGCAGACGGTATTGCTGTCCAGTCATGGCATTGAGTCGAACAATAAAAGCCTGCACCTCGACAAAGCTGACCCCTTCCACCGGACAATTGAGTCCGCACTCCGCAAAGTGTGAGGGATTCGCTTGCATTACCGCCTGCCACTGCGCCTGCGTGACCTCGAACCGAGCAAGTTTGAAGGGCTTGACACAAACACGATGCGGCTTTTCGTTTTCGGCATAGACCCATTGCCTTGCGGCAGTTCCCATCTGAAAGCAGCCGCCCGCGATCTCGGTCATGGCAGGCAGTGACAGCGTGTGCTTCGGATCAGGATCCTCTTTCGTTTCATCCGAGCCGCCAGCATCATTGAGCAGGACTGGTGGCACGATCCCGGAAGAGGCATTGGTCGAATCGATTTCGATCGGCGGCGGCTCGGTTCCAGTGCGTGCGTCGATGTTTGGCCCCGCGATCTCTACTTGCAGGGTATTGCGCATGGCCTCGGCTTCGGCCATCCGCTGCGAGAACTCCATCTGCATCCGCTCGATATCGGCCTGCAAATCCCTTAACCGCTGCGATTGCCAGCCAGTCGGAGGATTGACAAACACCAAGGCCAGACTGGGCAAGGCAAGCAGGGTGGCACCAGCCAGCACCTTTAACCTCCACCAAAGCCGACGATTGACATGATCGCAATCCCCGAAGGCTTCGACAATGGCCAGTGCGGCATCGGCTCGAAGACCGATGTCCTGGAGTCGCCGCCACACCTGTACTCGTTTGAACCATCCGGGATGGTTCAACAAGGTATCCACCACGCCGGCATCGAAGGCCGCTTCGACCAGTCTGGCCTCCCGGCAATGCCCCCGATCCAAGAGCAAACCGACCAGCCGCCAGCGCTCGCGCAGTACACCGGGGCCACAGCGGGAAACCAACTCTCTGAAAAGATCGCGGAGTATCATCCTCTCTGGCCTTCCATCATCTCGTAGCGCCCAGGAACGATCAGACCTGCCGAACGCGCACCACCCTCGGGCCAACGTGCAATTCAACGCCCGGGATCAATGCCCTCGCCTGGTCAGGCTCCAGTTCGAGAAGCTGGCCATTCGAGGTCCGATAACCCCAGGTCGCCGCACTGCGATTGCGCACGATCAACTGACCGGGCTCTTTCGGGTGCGGTTCCTGGATCGCCAGCGGTTCCGTGGACGCCACATTGAAACTCGCGGTATCGAGATGATGGCGACGCAGGATAGCCCCTGGATACGCCAATAAGATGGTCTGGCCGGAGTGACCCAGATCCGTCTCCAGACACAAACGCAATGGGATGACTCGCTCGCACCGCCAGCACTTGAGAGGCTTTGACTCGCCATCCCAGAGATTGACCGCCCCGCAGGCGCAGGTGGGTGCGTTCGCTTCCAGTTCCAGGAACAGCCGCCGCCAGTCGCTCAGGCGCTTGCGTTTGGCCGGCTGATGTATTCCGTCGATGAAGGTATGATTAAACATAGCCTTCAGACGCGGGGCGCACAGACGCCTCCAGCGCGCGACGTGCAGTGCCAATTCCGGGATCCCGACAGCCGAATTCACAGGATTAGTGGGATGGAACACGAAGACTGGTTCCTGGGCAAAGTATTTTTTCTTGGCTGGAATATCCCAAGAATAGAGCTGGAGCGTCTCCTTGCCTTCCATCGGATGCTCCCACATCCACAGATAATAGAGCAGGATCGCGACCGAATAGAGGTCGGACTCGGCATTCGGAATGGCCTGACCCAAGGCGATCTCCGGCGCCATGAATTCCCAGACGCCGCGGACTTGGGCTGGGGCATGATTGACAATCACATTGTCATTGTCGGAAATAACAATCTCGCCCTGCTTGGGGTCAATCCGGATGTTGCCCTGATTGATATCACAGTAGGCGAGACCCGCCGCGTGCAGACTCTCCAAGGCAGTGGCCAGGCGGTAGCTGACCCGGCACAACACCGGTAAGGCCGGTTGTGCCGGACCGCGCCCGTTGCTGATCTGGTTGATCGTGACGAAGCGCTGCGTATCGATCAACGGCATGAGATAGCCGGTCCCCTCCGGTGAGTCGATGGAAGACAGCGCCTCCAACGGCCAGATAAAGTGAATTCCGGGATCGTCGATAAGCGGCGGTCCCCGATGCACCAAGGTGTCAATTTGCTGCCGTTGACGCTCCAGACGCGGACTGGGCTTGCACCACTTCGCCGCGAACGGTGTTTTGCTGTCCGCGTCCGTGACCAGATAGACAACGCCCTCACCGCCGCGGCCAAGTTCTCTTTCGATCCGATACCGCTTACCGGTGTCCGCGCCTAAAAAATGTTCAATCATGGGAGACTCCCGAGTCGGATGGGCCTGAAGAGACCGGAGCGGCGCTTGCCGCCGGTTCGTGCGGCAGGAACCAGAATGCGGTCGCAATGTCATCGCCGACCCCCTCGGTGGTGAGCCGTTCGAGAAATGCCGGCAGTTGCTCCGCCAACCATGGATATCCCTTGATCTCGGCCGCGCGTTGTATCGACTGCAGGGTTGCGAGCGGATCGGCGAGCGAATCGGCAAAGCCATCCGTCGCCGCGGCGACCAGGCGCACCTGATCGAGCGGTAATATCTTGTACCTCCAGCGCGCCGCCGCATTGGTTGAGGCTAAACTATCCGTAGTCAGACCCAGATGATTGGCCCCATTCTCGCCGTCCTCTAGGATATCGACTGCCAGCGTTGCCCTCCCGGTATCCGTGACCACATCGATCGCGCTGTCGCCGATCGCGCCGGCGAAGAGTTGGCCGTTGAACGCAAGCGCCAGCGCAACCGTCGTACCGTAGGCTTTGGATGCTTCCACGATTTCATCCTTATCTTCCAGTGGCGAGCCTCGCAGGTGGTCGCAGACAATCTGAAACCATAACTGCCTTAATCGTCGGGGTAGACCCCAAGCGAACTCATGTGAGACGCCACTGAGCCAATCCGAGGGGGACGCTTCGAGGCATTCGACCGCATAAATGATCCAGCGGCTCGCCAGATCGGCAACGGCACGAATGGCGAAATGCGCGCCAAGATGACTGCGCGGACAACCGTTCGCGCCGTGACCGTCGGCCACCGCGAGCAGGACGTAAGGATAACCCTTGTACGAGTGCAGCCCGGCGAGGCAGGCATCCTGGCAGGGCTGTCCCCGGTCCCGGTGATTGGCCCCGCGAATCCCTCCGGCCAGTAACACGCCGCCGTCTGCCGTGCCGATGCAAGTCCAATCACGCATGGCGGTACTCCTCTAAAAGACCTCGTTGGGATCGAGTCCGCCGAGTGGCCCCGCTCCCGGTTCGGGTACTTTCAGCGCGTCCACATCGATTTGCACCGGCATCGCCCGCGGGTCGTTCAGATCGGACTTGGATGCGGCCGAAGCGGAAGCGGCCAGGGTACTGACCACCCGTATATGTTGGACCAAGCGGCCCACATCGGGGGCCGGCAGGGTCTCCAATCCGGCCTCCTGCCGCAAATAGGGAGAGATGAACCGATCGAGCTGCGCCTTGTTGTAATCCCGATCCGGCCCGACGCCGATGCTGATCCGCACGGCCTTCGTTCCCCAAGGCAATTTATCCAAGGCCGCTATCGCGTTGTCATAGCGACTTTCCGGATCGGTGCAGTAACCGTCCGACAAAAGAATCGCGACTGGCGGGACATTGCGCCGGCCGATCTTTTCCAGCGCCAGTTCCTCGCACAGGAGTTCGATCGCCTGCGCGGTGGAGGTACTCGAGCCTGTCGCCACCAGATCAGACCACTGAAAGTCCCTCACCGGTTTTGGGGCGGGGCCGACGCACCAGTTGGCCTTCTCGCCAAACGTGATCGCGCGCATGAGGATATTGACACGCTCCCCGTCCTCGACCTGGCGGATCTCGGGCAGGACGTTTTTGATCGCATAATTGACGGCCTGGATGCGTTGCTCCTTCATCGAGAGCGACACATCGACGAGCCAGAAGAAGTGCAGACTGCGGCGTACCGTCTGGCCGGTAATGCCGTCCGCGTCGATCTTGAGACTTTCGGATATCGTTGTATTCATTTGGTTTTCCCTTGTCGTTGGTACGGCCTCGGTCAAGCGTAAGGACAGGTCCGTAAACGGCCCCCCTTCTGAGGAACACCAGCCGCTCATCGAGCGACTGTTTGTGTCCCATGTCTCTGAGGTAGTGGGCTGGACGTTGAACCGGGGGGATCGAACCGGGACAGGCGAGCCAGTCGAGGCGTAAGCAACGAAGGGAAAAGCCGGGTCAGCATGACATGACACGCATCCCTCGGCCCCGTGAGTCGGGGCGGTGGGACGGGTCAGGTCTCCTGGGAGTCAGCAGGAAACGGCAAGAGTCGGTAGACGATTTCGTACTGCTGATCGGCCGTCAGGTCGTGTGGCACCGGTACCGGCTTGCCACCCGCGACCACTTCGGGTAACAGCAGAGCAACCCCGCCAGGGACGCTGATGATGACTTCGAGTGTCCGCCCGCGGTACTCGAGGGGCGGCTCGGAAAGCGATAATTGAAGTTGGCCCTCCTGACGACAGATTACGAATTCAAGCCCACCCTCTTGACTGCGAACGATGAAGTTGGGCCCTCCGTCATCCCTCTGGGGCGCCGAACCGCTGGCGAGACGCGCGCCGCGCCAGTTTCGTCGTGGTTCTCGTCCCGCTGGCGCAACAGTGGTCTTACCGGCAATTGCTGACGCCGCCATGGTCCGCCTGTAAGTGCGTGTCCGGTAGGTCCCAAATGGCAACGAAATCATTGCCTGACCGCGCCGGTCCAGGGCGGGGGCCAGCCCGGCAAGTCCCGGTTCCGTCAAGCGGAGGAGACCTGGTCGGAGCCGAGTCCAGTCGACGGCCAGATTGCCCACTGCGACACAGGAAAGAAAGAGATCGACCTGAGCGTCCGACGCGGTGTCGGTGGGAACAGACAACAGACTCACCTGCGTGTAGTCGCCGTTTCGCACGTCGACACTGTCCGGTTCAACCGTCAGGACATTCAGGAATGTTTCGGCCTCGGCGAAGGCGCAATCGGCTAGCGAGATAGCGGTTCCAAAAGTATTCATAGCATTTGTCAATTCGGGCTAATCGGTGCAAGACGGCTCGTCTTCGGCTTCGCCAAGTAAGTTCTCCGGGGATTGAGAGGTAGATCCGTCGCCCTCATCCCGTTCGTACTCCCAATCATTCCCCTCATCTCCACCCTCATCGAGACTTGTTGGATCGAAGGCGTCTTTCTCTTGCGCAAGAGAAGCAGATTGTTCTGCTTTGCTCCTATCATCGTCATCGGTACCTATTTTTCGCGTATCGAGAGAGAGGATGTCTCCAGATACTGGCACATCGACCCAGGTCGGTTGCCGAGGCAGATAGATTGGATTTTCTCGGCATTGTGGACACCAGATGAATCGATCCAAGTGAACGCTCTGCCGCCACTCGTCAATGGTTCTCGCCACTCGCCATCGATGGGCATCGCACTCATCGCTGCTTTTTGGGTTGTGTCCTGCTTTCTCTCTGGCTTGCTTCCACTGTTGTTCAATCAGGTTTCGCTCTTCTTCAGTCAGCCTGTTGCCCACCCGAGTTGCATTGTTCAGGTTCATTGCTTCCTTCAGAACCTGTTCAGTCAATTCGTACATCGTTTCACAATTCGGACAAACGCATCGCTCTTCAGCCTGAAACCAAGGGCGTTGATCACCATCGATGCCGATCAGCGGTTCCGTTTTTCGAGGGGTCCAGTCTGGCAGCTCATGCCCCTCACTGCAGCGCCTTGTCCCTGGAAAACTCCAGACTTTCTCTTTGCATGTTGGACATTGTCGAAATTCGACCTCGAATACACGCAGGCGCTTTCCATGATCCGTTGAGTCGCCCTCAAAGCCTTCGCTTATCAGGACCGCCGCCAACATGCCGCCGACGAATTCGTTCGTTTTCAGTGTCATCCAAGGTGACTTGCCCGCTACCGCCCGTTCGACAAAACCCGAGAGCGACAGCACGCGCGGGTCCCAGGAGCAAAGTCGGTGTAGATGTATGCAATTTTTCATCCCGCAGGTGCATGTCCAGGCCTCGATGTCGGCAGGACCGCGACTCTCGCACTGCTGTTCGCGGGCCAACTTAAAAAACTTGGGCGTGCGGGGTGCGGTGGGTGAATCGACGCGCACGGCACACTCGGTCGCTTGAATCACCAAACGACCCCCGCGGGGCCATGCCATGGTCGCTGCGCCTGTCGACTTGGTGAGGGCCAGTTTTTCAGGCTTCATGAGCTCGAGTACCTGACACGCCCCCGGAGGAATTCGAAAGCCGTTGTTGTCGATTTGCAGCACTTGGTCATGAGACAGGAGCGATGGCACACCGATGCAGATGGTCTCTACGTTATTGAGATCCTTAACCAAGACCGGGCGCGTCAATGCGGCGACGATGCGTTGGGCATCCTGGAAGGACAGATGTGAAAGGTGGCCATCTTTAGGATAGCGCCCCCAGTGGCCTCTCCCGTAGCGATGTACGCGCTGACAATGCGCCGCGACCAATCGCAGCAGCGCGTATTGGGCGCCATTCCAGATACCAGGCCCACTTCTCTGTTTCCGGATTTCATCGTTGCGCTGCCAGCCGACGCCAAAGGCGACTACGAGTTCCACCAGGCGCCCGTCATCGGGTAACTTCTGCCTTGGTATTAGACTGCCCAGTTCCTGGAAAACGGCGAGTGCAGGCGCAGGTCCGCGTTGCTCCCCATAGACCCAAGACATGGCGGTGGCGATCTTGATGTCGATTGGGGACGGTTCAGGCCGACGCCCGAGAGCCTGCGTAGCGGCAGCAACCAGGCGCGCGAATGCCGCCGGGTCTACTGCGGTGCCCCCACGCGCACCGAAAACCGGAGTCTTTTGAGTCTTCTCGCAGTTACGAACGGCAGTATCGATCGCGGCGAATTGCTCTTCGTTCATCGGCTGATTTCCCCATAAAGCCGATGCCAGTATAGCCCAGGACCTAAGGCGCTGCCGAAGCGAGCGGTTTCCCTCAGCCAAGCCTGCTCTGGCAGCAACGCTACTCGCAAGACGGATCGCTCCCTCGCCCCACACGACGAGGACACCGGAAGGCCGGGCAGACCCTCCGCACCGGCGCGGAAGGGGGCCACGACCTGGAAGCGTGACCGGTAAGGGGCGAGCGTTCAGTTGCTCAGCGCGCTCCGCCAGCCCGAACCTGTTTGCATGCCTAGGGTGATCGATCAGTCGCTTCATCATGTATTTATAGTGGGCTGGAGTTCCGGCCTCCAGCACACTAGAGACTACGAAGAGAGCACCCGTCGTCACTCGCGGAATCTTGAGGCGGCAATTTTATACAGGGTTAATGGCACCTGCCTTAGCAAGGTCGACAAGGCATCCAAGCATCAGGATCCTTTAACGTTGCCATTGGCACCAAAACAGTGCTGATTTCAGCCCTCTACTGAACGTTTCGAGAGGTCCTGCCAATTCCGGTTATGAGGCGCGGCATAGCGGCTTGAACCTGTTTATAGCGATGTCGAGGGGGGGGGGATGAAACACGTCTTTTTTTATAGCGCGAACAGTGCTTTGGTGGGTCTGCGCGCGGCGGCTCTGGGCCGGCTGGCAATGTTGCCGGGAGTTCGCGTTCCCCCGTATTTTTGTGTCCTGGCCCAAGAGGGGCCTGGCGAATCTGTTGCAGAGATCGCCGCTGGCTATCGGATGCTAGGCCGTTGTTGCGGGGAAGCAGACCCCTTGGTCAGTGTCCGCTTGGCCAAGGTGGGTATTACCAAAGGCCGTGCGCCATTGATCAAGGTCCGCGGTCTCACCGCATTGTTTGAGGCGATCGGTCGCCTACAGAAGTCAGCGTCTTGGGACGAAGGGGACAACCGCGCGGCAGCCCCCGTGTTCGGCGCGTGCTTCCCCGTGGGGGTACCCGTGATCGTCCAGGGAACGGTGGACGAGCCGGTCGCTTTTGGCATTGTCTCCACCGCACCGCGAGCCGCAATCGCGATCTATGCCGTTCCTTCTCTGCGTCTTCCTGGACTAGGCGCCGCGACCGCTTGGGTTTTCGACCTGACCACTTGCACCCTCGATCAGCAGCGCGGCGATCGCTGCGGGCGGGCGCCTCTGGACGCCGATTTGATTCTCGAGCTGGTCATGCAGGTGCGGTGTATCGGCGGACAGTTCGCGGACCGCTGGAACATCCAGGTCTTGGAACTGGAGTTTACTGTGGATCGCCGCGGGGCGATCTTCTACACGCATGTGCGCCCGGAAGCGACCGGCCACTCGAATCGGGCTTCCGCTGGTTGACATTCTGTGCGACGATCCTCTCCCACTCCAGACAGCCTGCGAGGAGGGGCGTGGTGTTTGAAAGGCAAAAGTCCAGGCGTTCCGCAGCGACTCCTGCCCGCGGGGAAGGCTTCCCACCATCCCCGCCGGCATCCGAGACCGGCAAAGCGCAGTTCTCCGATCCCCCGCGGACATTCTCTGGCGACGCCAGGGCGAAGCCGCGGAGACCAACGGTTAAGGGTGGGGTCGTCCGCTTGGTTCCCGATCCTAACGATCTTAGGAATGGCGGTACGGCTTTTTTTGTCAGCCCCGATTCGGCGTTGACCGCTTTCCATAACATCGAGCATCTGGTCGACAACAACGTCTGGACAGTCGACTGGTTCGATGAAGATGAGTCGCGATTCACGTTCGAGATCCTTGATCTGCTACCGCGTCGGCTGCTTGAACTGTATGACATCGCGCCGTTACGTATCATCGATATCGAGAGCGTTAAAGGAATCGATTTTCTGACACCCGCGCGTTTCGATCCATGCACTCAGAGGAATCAAAAGGCGCAACAGTATTTTGCATCTCGATCGGTCATCATTCGCGGTTTCCCCAATACGCAGGACGGCTACAGAAATAAAATAGAAATCCACGGTCAGCTCGCCGCGGACCAGGCCATACAGGACATCAGGCTGTCGCGGCAGGAAGACGGTCAGCGCGTCGAGCTCGTATTTTCAACAAACAGCGTTCGCGATCTTCCAGGCTTGAGCGGCGCACCGATCATCGATCAAGCAACCGGTTGGGTGATCGGCGTTCTGCAAAGCTACATCTCACACCCACCCGCTGATCAAAAGGAGCAGCAACCGGGCGTTGTGTTGATGTCGGTATATGGCGCCCCGCTCGGTCTTCTTGCAGAGAGGATGCCGGAATTTGCCACGTCATGCGAAATTTTACCGCCGGAGCCGGAGCCGGAGCCGGAGCCGCCCAAATTCAAATTCTGTGCGCGGCATCGGCATTCTTGTATCCTGGCGGTGGCGCTTACGATGCTCGTGCCCTTCTTGCTATTCTTGCCATGGGAACAGTCGGAGCCTCCGCCTCCCTGCAAGCCAGTTATCGAAATTGCACAACCGAAGAATGGAGAGCTGACGGGGTCAGTCGTCGGTTGTGACAATCCCTCAGAGTTTGTCTTGGTCGTCTTCATTCGTGTCAACGGGCAATGGTGGGTCAAACCGACTGCCGCGGAGCGGGTGATCGAACCGGCTTCGGATGGGCAATGGAGAACCCATATCGTCACCGGCGGGCTCGATGAGCAGGCAACGGCAATCAAGGTTTATCTGTTACCCCGTGACCGCGGGCTGGCGTGGGCACAGGAGCCGATCGCGGATTGGCAAAAAGGCTGGGACGAGATCCCCGCCAGCTTCTCCGCAAACGCGCTGGTCAACAAGATACTGACGATCGGGCCTTGATCGTCATCCCGGCCAGCGGAGTGCGTAGTCAGGGCTTCCAGCCCTGACGGTGTCAGGCCAGGATGGCCTGACTACGCACCCGGCGAGCCCAAGTGGCCGGAATCTTGATCAAGGCCGACGGTCGAGCAGCGGCGGTAAACAGGGGCTCCCCCTCCAGGCAGGAGGGGGGCGATGGTGCGGACCAACGGCCGACCTGGAAACAGCCCAACCCGTAACGCCGAAGCAAACGGGGCGGAGACGATACCCCGTCTAACGGTCAGATGGCGCTATAAAGGCACGAAGCGAAAACCCTGAACGACGATCTCCGCCGCCCGCCCGTCGCTAGGCGCCTCGCCATTAATCAGCCAGAGATTGATGCGGGCAACCTCCCCTCCCGGCGTCGGTACCCAGTGCGTAAAGGTGTGGGTGTGGACGATCTGGCCCTGGTCACCCAGCGCTTTGGACAGACAGGTGACCCGCCCCGGCTCCCAGCGAAAGCGATGAAGCGAACCCTCAAGGCCGGCCGGTAAGTCGAACCGCTCGATATTCCCTTCTGCTTGATATGGTTGCACTACATACTGCGCGTTACGGTTTGACGGGTCTCCAAACCTGGAGATTTCAATGTCGATCTCACGGTGATGCTGTTCCGGTGCATCGTCCCAGGTAAAGAGACCCAGAACGATGTTCCGGTCCAGGCGATCAGCGCCCAGCGTCCATTCGTAGGCGCCATACCCCAGGCTCTCATCGAGCGCCACCTCGGCCGTTCGCCAACGCCCGTCCGGGTCCGGACGGATGCGTAGGTGAAGGTTCCCCTTGGGGTCGACCCACACGCTATCCTGACCGTCGGCAAACACGTTGGGGCCTGGACCAACTGGCGTCTCGCTGGATTTCACGCGCCAACGATAACCGCTGAAATCGATCGACCGATTCCACTCCTCTGCTGCTGCCACCGTTCCCGTCGCCCCCACGCTGGCGGCCAGCGCGAGGAGCAGCCAAAACGGCAGGCTGACGTGACTCGGCAGTTTGGCTCGGGCCTTCATCAGCGTCCTCCGCACTGAACCATATCCATCGCCACGATGTCCCCCCCCACCTTTGGAAGCTTGGGGGCGAAGGCCGTCGCCGGCGGCTGATACCCATGGCGGACGAGCATTGCAACGTAGTTTGCGCCAAGGTGGCTGAAGTTCCGCCAGCTCCCGTCCGGCGCAATGGCCGTAAATGGCGAGGCCACGAACGGCTGAACGTAGGCAGTCTGTTCTGCGATGGCCCAGAGCACGATACGGTCGCCTGACTCGGCCCCCGCGGAGGTCCCGGAGATCGGCGCGGTCTGGCTCGCTCCGCCCCCGCAGGGCGGCGCCTCCGTAATGGTCACCGTGGCAGCCGCCGCTTCGCCGCTCCCTAGTACGAGAGAAAGCGTTGCCAAACCGGCCAGCAGCGATTGAAGAGCAGTGTTTTTCATGACGTTTACCTTGCAAATTCTTGCATGTGGTTGGGAGGACTGGCTCCACTCCGCGGGTTTGATACCCGGAGCCGGGACCATTCGGCGCGATTGCTTCGTGCCTGCCCTGATTTAGTGGGCTGGAGTTTGTAGCCGTATTGCTCCTGCGGTTCTGAGACGGCAATGAGCTCCAGGTCACTACTCATAAAACAAGGCAGCGGCCCGATGCCAAATCGCGAGAAAAATGGCCACGTCGAACCAGCGCACTATTTTTCAGGCGACATGCAGAACCGACCCGGGTCTAAGTCAGGAGATCGCCCATGAGTATGACCACCCAAATTCTCGGATCGAAAGAGGTCGCTTTGAGTCCGCCCTACATCCCCGGCGACGGGCACGGCGAAGCCCTGGTGGGGCGTGACAGGGAGTGTCGCACGGTGCTTGCCGCCTGGCTGGTGCAGCCGGGCTTTGTTCCCATGGCGCCGCTGCTGGTTGGCGAGCCGGGGGTCGGCAAGAACCGCATCGTCTACGAGCTTGCCCGAATCACTGGCCGAGCACTCTACATCCTCCAGGGGCATGAGGACGTCACCGCCGACGACCTCGCCTGCGGGGTGCGGTTCTCCGACGACCCGCAGCGCAAGATGGATTACGTGCTCTCGCCGCTGGCGACCGCGATGCTGACGGGCGGTATCGCCTTTCTCGACGAGATCGGGAAGCTGCGCGCCCGCGCTTTGGCCCCGCTCGCCCCCGTGCTCGATGACCGGCGCTATCTCGACTCTACCTTGCTGGGGGAGCGCATTCAGGCGAAGCCCGGATTCCGACTGATCGCCGCCACCAATTCAGTTGACCTGGCCGCGGAAGCTTTGCCTGACTTCGCGCGCTCCCGGCTCCGGCCAGTGTTGCGTATAGGCAACCCGCCACGCGCAGAGATCGGCCGGATCGTTGAGGACCGCTGCCGCCGCCTCGGCTCCGATGGGGGTGGTCTGATGAAGGCGTTCTGGGGGCTCTGGGACCGTCATTATGGCGAGCGTTTACCCTCCCCGCGGGACACCCTTTACACGTTCGCCTTGGCCATGAGCCTCGCCGACCATGAGGCTGGGATCACCGAGCCGGGTTCGATGGCCCGCCCAGTCAAGGTCCATAAGCGTCATGTCGAACAGGCCTTCGGGCAACTCTTCACGCCGGGGGGTGCGCAATGAGCCCTGTCGCCATCGAGCTCAAGGTCGGCCGCGGAACCCTGGTCGCAGTCCCTGCGGTACATTTCCGGTTGCCCTTCGCGGCGGCCGTGAATGCCCTGTGCGGCGACCCGGCCACGCGCCCGGACGCCATCGCGGTGGAACTCGGGCCGGAAGCGGCGACCGCCGCCAGCGCCTGGCTTCAGGACCTGGGAATGGGACCCGATCGCCGGCGGCAGCTGCCCTGTCTGCTTGGCCTGGCGCGGTCAAACCGGCTGCTGCACCCCCGGGTACGCGAGCGTGCCATGGCCTTGCAGCGCGAGCATGGGTGCGGTCTGGAGGGGCTCCCAGCCGAGTTGCTGGAGCGCGAACTCGGTTTCCGTGGACAGCGGGTCCTGCCCCTGTCGCCGACGGATTCGATCATCGAGGCGGTCCGCTGCGCCACCGAACTCGGAGTGCAGATCTATGGGGTTGATCTGGAAGAATCGGCAGAGGATGGCGCCGCATCCCCGGTCATCGGCGAAGACCCCTGGCTGGCCATCGGTGACCTGCAAGGCTACGTCGAGCGCAATGCCCGCCGCACCCTCGCCCATCATGACCCGCTGATCGACGGACGCCGGGAGCAAGTGATGGCCGCAAGGTTGAAGGCGATCCTGGCCGTCAACGACCGGGTGCTCTTGACCTGTGGGCTTGGGCATTGGAGCCGTCTCGCCGGGCTGCTGGCGGACCCCAGCGTGCGGCCGGCGACGGCCGAGCTGGCCCCTGCCAGCCCGCCGGCTGGGAAGGATTGCCAATGGCAACGGTTTGCGATGCACCCCAGCCTTGCCGTGCCGTTCCTGGAATTGCCGCACGTGACCTTGCTCTGGGAGCTCGTCCGGAGCCACCCGCACCTGGGCGGGGCCTCGTCGGTGCCGTCCGCACGATGGCCATTGACGCAGTTCGCCCAAGTCCTGCAACGGACGTGCAACCGCCATTTTGCGGGGACGGCCCCCGCCCACGAGGTGCGGATCCGCTCTCAAGACTGGGTCGATCTGGACCGCTTCTTCCAGTTACTCGCGGGCGAGTTGGCCTTGGAACTCCGGATCGCGCCGCACCTGGGGCTGATCTTGGCTTGTGCCGAGGCGACCCTGTCGAAGGAGTTTCAGACGCTTCTCACCGAGGAGCTCATGCGCTTTCCATGGGCACGTCCGAACCCGGCGAAGGGTATCGGGTCCTTGGTCGCGACGCAGGACGGTAGGGTCGGATGGCTCAGCGGTGCCCGGTCGCTGCCGTCGGTGGTCCAAGGCGGGGGACCCCTGCTGGCGGAGCCGCAGCTGCGGCACTGGACCTGGCCCTTGCCGCCGGCCGACGGCCAGTCGCCAGACCAGCAACCGACGGAGCCTCGTTCGGGAGTTTTCACCTGGCGCCCCTGGGAACGCCTGGCGACGGCCCTGAGCGCCCAGGCCAGCGGCCTGGTCGAACGACGGGGGCGCGTTCCCGACTCCGCCCCATTTGCGGGTCAGTGGCTGGAGGGACCGGATGTCCGGCGGACGGTACGTGCCCACGCCCGCGGGGACGAGCAGATCTTCGTGCGCGATGGCCGCCCGGCGCAGACAAAGGTACCCCAGGCACTGATCGACGCCTTCCCGGTCGTCTGGATTTTTGACCCGAATAAGAGACCAAGCAACCGGTTCGATATCCTGCGCACGCACGTCCCGTGGCTGCAAGCGGCGGCGAGCGATCCCGCCGCCCTGGGGCGGCTGATCGCGGCGGACGAGGACGGCGAGGACATGGTTGACTTGGTGGTCTGTCGCTCACGCAAAGTGACCGAGTTCGGCGCCGGAATCGCGACGTATCGGACTCACGGTTGGATTCTCTTTCGCCCCCAATGCCCGTCCCTGCGCCAGGCAGCGGACTACATGGTACGGACCCGCATGCCGGTGCGGCCGACCTATTCGATCACCCTCGCGGGCGAACTTCCGCCCGAGGTGTCGCGGGCGCTGGATCTCGACGGGGGGCCGGGGGCTGACCAATCGGCCTGGCAGGACGTCCTGGTGCGATTGGCCCTGGCCTTCGGCGGGCCTCGCGTTACGGTGGTGGCCCCCGAGGGACTGGTCCTCTCGCCCTGGGTCCAGGCGCAGGCGCAGCGCCATGGCCAGATGATCGGGCGTGTGCCGCTGAGCGCCTTCCAGCCCGAGCAGGTGGCGCGTTGCCGCACCATTCAGATGGTCCCGGCCGAGGTGCAGGGCGCGGAAGCGCACCTGGTCTATCGGGGCCATCCAGAACGGATACTGGGGGAATCGGAGGATCGGTTCCGCGAACTGGTACCCGAACACTGGCGGCCCTTTCTCTGGTAACACGCACATCAACCATTCAGAGGGATTCAATCATGCTGTCGAGTCCGTTTGCGTTCGACTACTGCTCGCAGGACAGCAGTTCGCTGCTGTTCGACGACGCGCCGCTGGAATCGATCCTCTACGGTGCGCCGGGCGAACCGACGTCCGCCGACCTCTTCGGCCCGGCGCGGCCCATCCTGACCGCCATCGGGGAGGCCATGGCGGCGCGCGGGGAGGAAGAGGCCTTGGGGCAGATGCGCCGCATCTATGACGAGGGATTCGCGGTGCCGACTGCCTCGGCCGTCCAGTTCGTGGCGATCATCGGTCACTTCATACCGGCCTGTGCCTGGCCCATCCTCCCACCGCAGCCGGCCTTTCCCTTCGATACCATCCTGCATCCCCTGTGCGAGCGGGCGATGACCGACGGGCACTCCGCGTTGGCCGATGCCGCCGGCAGCCTCGTCGCGCGTTACTATGAGGGCAGTCAACGCTTCGCCGACGCACGTACCGTGCTGACAGCCTTGCTCGCTGCGGCGCAGAGCGTCGGTGATCGTCTGGGGGAAGCCCAGCATGCCAACAACCTGGCGTATGAGTTCTTGCTGGAAGGGCAATGGTCCCGGGCGGAGGAATTATGCGTGATCGCCGCTGCCTTGTTTACAAAAGAAGGTGCGATGAGTCGGGCTAACAATGCCCAGGCCAATGGGCTGACGGCGCGTTTCGGCCGTCTCGGGCTGCCCGCGGCCCAGGCGCTTGCAGCGGAGATTGAAGAGGTGTTGCAGTGCTACGCGTCGCAATCCGATCCCCGACGCCGTAAGCCGCTGGTCTTGCTGGCCCGCCTCGCCGCGGATCAGCGGGATTTCGGGCGGGCGATGGCGCTGATGGCGGCAGCGGTCGAAGCCAGCGAGGGAATTCCCACGCACCACCGAGCGGCTGATGAAGCCGAGTTGCAGCAGCTTCGGCGGCGCGCCGCACGTCAGCGAGGCGATCGGGGTCAATGATCCCGCAACGCTTGAGCATCAGTTTTTCACGGTCAGCCGCGACCCCTGTTTTCTTGCGGCCGGAAAGACGATCAAAGCCCCGCCGAAGGATCAGCGCCGGGCACTCACCCCGTCGCCGTCCGAATCCACTCCACCCGCTTGAACATGACTCCGTAGTACACCACCGGGATGACCACCAGGGTCAGCACGGTGGAGACGAAGAGTCCGAACAGCAGCGACACCGCCAGCCCCGAAAAGATCGGGTCGTCGAGGATGAAGACCGCGCCGGCCATGGCGGCGACCGCGGTCAGGACGATCGGCTTGGCGCGCACCACGGCGGAGTTGATGACGGCCTCGGCGAACGGCCGACCCTCGCGCACCTGCTGGTTGATGAAGTCCACCAGCAGGATGGAGTTGCGCACGATGATGCCGGCCAGCGCGATCATACCGATCATGGAAGTGGCGGTAAACTTGGCACCCAGGAGCGCATGACCAGGCAGAATGCCGATGATGGTCAATGGAATGGGCGCCATGATGATCAGCGGGACCAGATAACTGCGAAACTGCGCCACCACCAGCAGATAGATGAGGATCAGACCCACGCCGTAGGCGATTCCCATATCGCGGAAGGTCTCATAGGTGACCTGCCATTCACCATCCCATTTGATGCTGTATTCATAGGGATTGCCGGGCTGCTGGGTGTACCACTGCGGCAAGTTCAACTGGTCGGTGAGCGTGGCCGCGATCACGAACAGACCATAGAGCGGGCTGTCGGTGGGGCCGGCCATGTCGCCGGTGACATAGACCACCGGCAGCAGGTCCTTGTGGTAGATGCTGGGCGCGCGGGAGGTCTCCACCAGGCTGACGATCTCAGACAGCGGCACCAGCGCGCCGCTCTGCGAGCGCACCCGCAGGGCCAGCACCTGATCCACGTCAGCCTTGTCGGCCTCGGCGTACTCCACCCGAATGGGCACGGCATATTTGACGTTGGCCCCATGCAGGAAGCTCATATCCTCGCCCTTGAGGACGGTGGAGAGCGCTTGCGCGACACTGGCCTGGGTGACACCCAGGCGCGCCGCCTTGGCGCGGTCGATCTCCACCACGAGCTTCCTGGCCGGATGCTCCACCGAGTCGTCCACATCGACGATATCGGCGGTCGACGCGAAGGCCGCCCGCACCTGACGCGCCTGCGCGATCTGACCCGCGTAGTCGAGCCCGTAGACTTCCGCGACCAGCGGTGAGAGCACCGGCGGTCCCGGCGGGATTTCGACGAGTTTGGCATTGCCGCCGTGACGCAGGGCGATCGTTTGCAGCGGGTCACGCAACCCCAGCGTGATCGCATGACTCTGCTCGTCGCGGTGATGCTTGTCCACCAGATTGACCTGGAGGTCGCCCAGATGCGCGCCCTCACGCAAATAGTATTGGCGCACCAGACCGTTGAAGTTGATGGGCGCGGCGGTGCCGGCATAGGCCTGATAGTCGGTGACCTCGGGAACCGTGGCCAGGTATTCGCCCATCTCGTCGAGCACCCGCGCGGTCTGCTCCAGACTGGTCCCCTCCGGCATGTCCAGGACCACCTGGAACTCGCTCTTGTTGTCGAAGGGCAACATCTTGAGGATCACCGCCCGGTTGACCACGAGCAGCAGGGATCCGCCGATCAACAGCAGGATGCCGAGCAGCAGCAGCCAGCGATTGACGTGGCCCCGGCGGCCGGCGAGGAAGGGGCCGATGACGGTCCCGAACAGGCGCGCCAGCAGGCCGCCGTCGGTGCCGTGCCCATGATCAGGCAACCGGCCCGCGGCCAGCGCCTGGTCATGGCGCCGGCCGAGCATGAAGTTGGTCATCCAGGGTGTGAAGATGAAGGCGACGGCGAGCGAGATCAGCATGCCCATGGACGCGTTGATGGGAATCGGCGACATATAGGGCCCCATCAGGCCGCTGACGAACGCCATCGGCAGCAGAGCCGCGATGACCGTGAAGGTGGCCAGGATCGTCGGCCCGCCCACCTCGTCGACCGCCCGCGGCATCAGGTCCAGGAGTCGGGACCGCGATATGACCATATGCCGGTGGATGTTTTCCACCACCACGATGGCATCGTCCACCAGGATGCCGATCGAGAAGATCAGCGCAAAGAGCGAGACGCGATTGAGCGTGAAACCCCAGGCCCAGGAAGCGAACAGCGTCAGCGCCAGAGTGACGATCACCGCGGCGCCGACGATGATCGACTCGCGCCAGCCCACCGCCAGCCACACCAGCAGAATGACGGAAACGGTCGCGAACGCGAGTTTAGTGATGAGTTTCTTGGCCTTGGCGTCGGCGGTGGCGCCATAGTTGCGGGTCACCGTGACCTCGACGTCCGCGGGGATGAAGGTGCCGTGCAGTTGCTCCAGGCGATCGATGACGCGCTGGGCGACATCCACCGCGTTCACCCCCTCCTGTTTGGCCACCGCGATGGTCACTGCCGGGGTGGTGCCTTTGAGATCCAGTCCGACATGGTGCGCACCGGGACCGGCACCCAGCCAGGCATAGCTCTCCGGCTGCTCGGGGCCGCGCTCGATGGTTGCCACGTCGCGCAGATAGACCGGGCGTCCGACGTGCAGACCCACCACCAGGTCGCCGATCTCCTCGGGACTCGACAGGAAGGCCCCGGCCTGAATCAGTATTTCCTGGTTGTCGGCGGTGATCGTCAGGTTGTCGGCATTGAGATTGCCGGCCTGCAGCGCGCGGCGCAGGTCGGTGAGGTCGACGCCGTAGCCGGCCAACGCCTGCGGCTGCAACAGCACCCGCACCAGTTGCCGCGGCACCCCCAGGGTGTAAACATCGCGCGTACCGGGGACGCGTTTGATCTCCTGCTCGATGGCATGGGCGACCTGACCCAGCTCGAAGGCGCCTTTACCGTTGTCCGCGCCTGAGCCCTTGGACCACAAGGTGGCGGTAATGATGGGTACATCGTCGATGCCCTTGGGCTTGACGATCGGCATCCCGACGCCCAGGTTTGCCGGCAGCCAGTCCTGATTGCTCTGCACTTTGCTGAACAGACGCACGATCGCATCGGTGTTGTCCTCGCCTACCTTGAACTGGACGGTGACCACGGCCATCCCCGGACGGGAGACCGAGTAAACGTGCTCGATGCCCTTGATCTCGGAGAGCACCTGCTCGGCGGGTCCGGCCACCAGATGCTCGATCTCGCTCGCCGAGGCCCCGGGAAAGGGGATGAAAACATCGGCGAAAGTGACATTGATCTGCGGCTCTTCCTCGCGCGGCGTGACCAGCACGGCGAAGAGCCCCAGCAAGAGCCCCACCAGGGCCAGCAGCGGGGTAATTTCTGTCGCCTGAAAGCGCGCGGCGATCCGCCCGGCGAGGCCCAGTCCGACAGCCTCGTTAGTCATGCGCAACGCTCCCGTCTTTGGCGTGCCGCTGCGCGCCCTGGGACTTCAGCACCACCCCAGCCGCGATCGGGTCCAGGGCAACCAGTTCGCCCTCGCCGAGACCCGACAGCACCACATAGGCATCCTCCAGGGTGCGGCCGAGACGCACCTGCCGGAAATGCACATGGTCATCGGCCATGTAGACGTAGACCCCGGTGACCTCGGAGCGATGCACCACGGCCGCCTTGGGCACCGTGAGTTCAGCCCGCTCGCCGACCACGAAGCCGGTCTTCACCATCATGCCGGGAAAAAGCGCCGGGGTCTCCCGGGGCAGTTCGATCCGCACCTTGAAGGTGTTGGACTCCAGATCGGCAAAGGGAAAAATAGTGATGGCCCGGGTCTCGATCAGTTGACCGTCGGGGAGATAGACCCGCGCCGCTCCGCCCGCGCGCACCGCCGGGATCACGCTCTGCGGGACGTCCACGATCACCCGCAGCTCATCGGTCGAGATGCCGCTCATGACCGGCGAGCCGGGACTGGCGATCTCACCGACCTCCATATGGCGGTGGGTGACGATGCCGGAGTACGGGGCTCGCACCTCGGTGTATTTCAACTGCTCCTCGGCCTGCTCCAGACGGGCGTTCGCCGCCTCCAGGGCGGCCCGCGCGCTGGCCAGATCGGCGGTCGCCTTGTCCATGGCCGAGTCGGACACGTTCTTCTTCTGATAGAGCCCCGCGACCCGCGTATGCTCGTCGCGCGCCTGCTGCATCTGGGCGGCCGCGGCCTTGGCGTCGGCCGCGGCTTGGGCGACCCGGGTGCGGTGTTCGGTATCCTTGATGCGGGCGATCACCGCGTCCTTCTGCACGACGTCATCCACGTCATAGAAGATTTCCTGCACCTGCCCCTGCGTCTGAGCCGCGACCGTGGTGCGATTCACCGCCTCCACCACGCCGTCCAGTCGGTATTCGCGGGGGACGGTGCGCCGCTCGGCGGCGGCGGTCGCCAGACCGGCCTGATCCTGGGCGGTCGTCCGAACGGACTCCCGATCTTGGTCCGACTGGACCGCCGGGGCCGGGTCCGCCGCCCAGGCAGCGAGTGAGAACAATGCGGTCAGGGCAGCCGCGGGATGGATCAGACGCATGGTGATTGCACCAAGAAATATTAGATAACACTAATATTATATGATTTTATTGCCAGTTCAAGTGAACTGATCGTTCCGGGGGCAACGCGGAGGCCGGACCCTCGGCCCGCGCGTCGCAACGCCGCAGCGAGTGCGAGTCGTCGCGACCGCGCTCAACCGCGCGGCGCCGAGTCCGCCCGCCGCTGCGAACCGCGGGCCAGATGCTCTTGATAGTAATCCACATAATCCCGGTCCTCGGCCATCACGTGGTTGAAGAACCAGCGCTTGAAATCCTGCATGGTCTCGGCGCCGAGGCACTGACCGGGCGTCTCGGCCAGGGTACGGCGCAAGTCGACAAACTCGGCAAGTTGCAACTCGTGCTCACAACGGTGGGCATCATAGCCAGGGAAGCGGATACCCCGCAAAAACGACTCCTCGGCGACGAAATGGCGGCGCGTGAGCGTAATCAGCGCGTCCAAGGTCACGAGGACCCCGCCGTTCGCGGCGCCCGGGTAGGGAGGCAGAACACCCTGAACCGCGCGCTCGTTGACCGCGACCAGTTGGTTCAGTAAGGCGCCGAGTTCCCGGTGATCACCATCGATCCAGTCGACGCCGGTCCGCCACTCATCGCGCCAGGTCAGAAAATCGGCCATGGATTGCCCCTCGATTGGTCATAGAAAAACGTCGACCGCGGGCATCTGGTCGATCAGCGATAGACGCGGCGGCCGTCGTTGCCTCAGAGTCTAGACGAGAAGCGCCGGCGATTGTTCCGCGATAGCGTCAGCGACCGACCTGCAAAAACAATCAAGCGCGCTCGTCCTGCTGAAATGGAAATACCAGCCGGAACGCCGAGGTGCCGGCTGGGACAAGACCATCAAGGCCCAGCGCCAGGAACTCGCCTACGCCCTGGACGAGTCGCCCAGCCTGCGGGGCAAGCTGACAGAGTTACACGTTTGATTGATCTCTTATGGACCACGGGGGTCGTGGTCGCGGAAACCGGCCTCGATTGCTTTCCGGATGAGTGTATCTGGTCGGTCGCCGGTGAGATCCTGAACCCGCTTTGGTTACCCGATTGAAATTCCGTAGGTTGGGGTGACGAAGGAACCCCAACAACAACCATCGGTAGCCGGCCGTGTTGGGGTTCGTCCCTCACCCCAACCTACGAGAGCTCAACCTGCCGCGCGCAGTTCCTCGCGGATAACCTGGCGCAGGGTGTCGACGAGATCGCTGCCCTCCCGGCGCCGTATGTGCTCGCGCAGAGCGGTGTTGATCATGGCCTGGTAGTCGCCTCCGCCCGCGTCATTCACCTGACGGCGGAACCAGTCGATCACCTCGTCGTCGAGGCGAACGCTGATGGGGGTCTGACCGGATGCCGGCGGGGCGATCGATCCACGCTTGCCGACACTGAAGTCATAGGTCTTGGTCATGGCTCAGGTCCCGTACTGTTTCCGCTCGGTGGCGTCCGCAAGCTCGATGCCGTGCTTGCGGCGGTTAGTGCGTTGTTTGTCCAAGTCCCACTCGAAATTCATGACGAACAGAAGCTTGGGCTCAGTCGCCCGAAACGTCAAGATGGACTTGGCGAGGTTTGTCCGGCACGCAATGCTGATTCAGATTCGCGTCTCGATCGGTGGGGCAAAGGCGGCGTGAGCTGATCCCCGGGCGGCGATCCGGCCGGGGGCCGGGCCTGTGGTACGGGTCAGATCAGGGTCGGCGGCGCTACGCTCGTCGCTTCGACGCCCGGCCGCGTGATCACCCGTTTTTTTCAGGATGCGCCCGCCGCGGCGGATTCGCGTTAGCATTGCGTCGGTCTGGGCCAGTATCGGTCAGCCAGCCCCTTCACCAGCACCCCAGGTCCCCGGCCACCCCGGGGTCCCGGCACACGCGGAGCCTCAGCCATGAACCGGTTGTTTCGCATCGGGGGCTTCCTGCCCTTCATCGGGATGATGTTCCTCAATGCCTTCGTGGACCTGGGGCACAAGATCGTCATCCAGAACACGCTGTTTAAGACTTATGACGGTGACGCGCAGATTCTGCTGACCGCCATCGTCAATGCTCTGATCCTGCTGCCTTTTGTCTTGCTGTTCTCACCCTCGGGTTTTCTCGCGGACCGCTTCCCCAAGGCGCGGGTGATGCGCTTCTCGGCCTGGGCCGCGGTGGTCATCACGCTGGCCATCACAGCCTTCTATTACCTGGGCTGGTTCTGGCCGGCCTTCGGGATGACCTTCCTGCTGGCCGTGCAGAGTGCCATCTACTCACCGGCGAAATATGGCTATATCAAGGAACTGGTGGGCAAGGAGGCGCTGGCGGCGGCCAACGGCTGGGTGCAGGCGACGACCACCACCGCGATCCTGGCCGGGATCTTCTTTTTCTCGATCCTGTTCGAAGGCCGGCTCGCGGGCCACAGCTACGCCACCCCCGGCGAGGTCATGCATCTGGTGGCCCCGGCCGGCTGGCTGCTGGTGCTCGGCTCACTGATCGAGGTGAGTCTCTCCTATCGGCTGCCGCAGACCGTGACGGGCGCGGCGATGTCGTTCGACTGGAGCAAGTACGGCAGCGGGCGCTACCTCAAAGACAACCTGCACGCCGCCTGGGACAACCGGGTCATCTGGCTGTCCATCATCGGGCTCGCCGTCTTCTGGTCCATCTCGCAGGTGATCCTGGCGGTGTTCCCGGCCTTCGCCAAGGAGACCCTGGGCGAAACCAACACGGTGGTGATCCAGGGTCTGCTGGCCTGTTCGGGGCTTGGCATCATCCTCGGTTCGGTGATCGCCGGCCGGGTCTCGCGCGACCATGTCGAGACCGCCCTGGTGCCGATCGGCGCGCTCGGGATCGCCATCGCCCTGTTCGTCTTGCCGGGGCTGCAGTCCATCTGGGCGCACGCGCTCAACTTCGTGCTGCTGGGCGTGCTCGCCGGGTTTTTCCTGGTCCCACTCAACGCCCTGATCCAGTTCAATGCCGGCGAGCAGGGGCTGGGCCGGGTGCTGGCCGCGAGCAATTTCATCCAGAATATCTGGATGCTGGTGTTCCTGGGGCTGACGGTGGCCGCCGCCCGCGCCGAGTTGGGCGGGCTGAGCCTGATGCTGGCGCTGGCGGTG
Organism: Lamprocystis purpurea DSM 4197; assembly: GCF_000379525.1. GTDB lineage: Bacteria > Pseudomonadota > Gammaproteobacteria > Chromatiales > Chromatiaceae > Thiodictyon > Thiodictyon purpureum. The sequence goes on from NZ_KB902493.1 coordinate 53,738, forward strand.
GTGGCCCTGATCGGCGCCATCTATACCGTCTACCAGCTCCCGCAGTCGTTGGTGCGCTTCATGATCGCGCGCGCCATGGCCACCCGTTACCGACTCAAGGTCATCGGGCTCGATCATCTTCCGGCGCAGGGCGGGGTCCTGCTGCTCGGCAATCACATCAGTTGGGTGGATTGGGCCATGGTGCAGATGGCGAGCCCGCGCCCGGTGCGGTTCGTGATGGAACGGGAGATTTACGAACGCTGGTATCTGAAGCACTTCCTGAATTTCTTCGGCGTCGTGCCGATCTCGCGCGGCAGCAGCCGCCACGCCATCCAGGCCGTCACCGCGCTGCTCGACCAGGGCGAGGTCGTCTGTATCTTCCCGGAGGGGACCATCAGCAAGAACGGTCAGCTCTCCGAATTCAAGCGCGGGTTCGAGCTGGCGGCCAGCCAGGTCAATCCGGCGCGCGGGCCCGTGCTCATCGTCCCCTTCTATATGCGCGGTCTCTGGGGCAGTTGGTTCTCCTACGCCAGCGCCAAGCTCAGAGAGGGTCGGCGCGAGGGGCGGGTGCGGGACGTGGTGGTCGCTTTCGGTGCCCCACTGCCGCTGGCGTCGGGTGCCGAACGGGTGAAGCAGGCGGTGTTCGAACTGTCGGTCAGTTCCTGGCAGATCTATGTCGCCGGTCTACCCAGCCTGCCGGCGGCCTGGCTCGCCGCCGCCAAACGCGACCTCGGCCGGGTCACGGTGATCGACGCGTCCGGCGCCACCCTCACCAATCGTCGGCTCATCACCGCGGTCCTGCTGTTCGCCGGCCGGATACGCCGGCTGGCCCCGGAACCCGCCATCGGCATCCTGCTCCCGGCCAGCGCCGCCAGCGCCATCGCCAACCTGGCCGCGCTGCTCGCCGGCAAGCAGGTGGTGAACCTCAACTACACGGCCAGCCCGGAGGCGCTGCGCGCCGCCGTCGACGCCGCCGGACTGCGGCACGTGATCACCGCGGACCTCTTTCTCAAACGGCTCGCCGGGCGCGGTATCGATCTCGGGAGCGCCTTTGCCGAGGTCACTCTGCATCCGATGGAAGACCTGCGCGCCCGGATCGGCAAGCTTAAGTCCCTGGCGATGCTGATGCTGGCCATCCTGTTGCCCGCGCGACTGCTGCTGCTCCTGTTCGGGCAGCGCGTCACTGCCAAGACCAGCCCGGATGCAACCGCCGCGATCCTCTTCTCCAGCGGCAGCGAAGGCGCGCCCAAGGGCATCGAGCTGACCCACCGCAACATCATGGCGAATCTGCGGCAGATCGCGGACGTGCTCAATACGCAGACCAATGACGTGATCCTGGCCAATCTGCCGCCCTTCCACGCCTTCGGGCTCACGGTTACCACCTTCCTGCCGCTGGTGGAGGGCATCCCGATGGTCTGTCACCCGGACCCCACCGATGCCGCCGGCACCGCCAAGGCCATCGCCCGCTACCGCGCGACCGTGCTGTGCAGCACCTCGACCTTCCTGCGGCTCTACACCCGCAACAAGAAGGTCCATCCATTGATGCTGGAGTCGCTGCGGGTGGTGGTGGCCGGCGCCGAGCGCCTCGCCCCGGACGTGCGCGACGCCTTCCTGCTCAAGTTCCAGCGCCCAATCTACGAGGGCTACGGGGCCACCGAGACCACGCCGGTGGCGAGCGTGAACGTGCCGGACACCCTGGACATCGAGAACTGGAAGGTCCAGTCCGGTTCCCGGCCCGGCACCGTGGGCATGCCCCTGCCCGGCACCAGTTTCCGGGTGGTGGACCCGGAGCGCCTCGCCACCCTGCAGCCGGGCGAGGACGGGCTGATCCTGATCGGCGGAGTCCAGGTGATGAAAGGCTACCTCAAAGACCCCGAGAAGACCGCCGCGGCGGTCGTCGTGCTGGACGGGATGCGCTGGTACAAAACCGGCGACAAAGGGCACCTGGACACGGACGGCTTTCTCACCATCGTCGACCGCTACTCACGCTTCGCCAAGCTGGGCGGCGAGATGATCAGCCTGGGCGCGGTGGAGGAGCAGGTGCGGCGGGTCCTGGCGCAGCCGGAACTGGAGTTGGCGGCCGTCAATCTGCCGGACGAGAAGAAAGGCGAACGCATTCTGCTCCTGGTCGCGGCGGACCTCGACCCCGAGGCCGTGCGCCGCGCCCTGCTCGCGGCCGGGGTGAACCCCTTGAGCATCCCGACGGAGATCCGGCGGGTCGATGCCATTCCCAAGCTCGGCAGCGGCAAGACCGACTTCGGCGGGGTGCGGCGTCTCGCCCTGGCGGCCTGAAGCGCCAGGCTGAATGCTGACGGCCGAGCGCTGAGCGTGCTGTTCAGGTCGTCGGTCCGCACAGCGGACCCTACGGATCACCACCGTCCCGTCGGGTCCGCTGTCGACCACAACGCTGATCAAGACCCCGACGCCCGCGATATAGCGTTCGCACCTGATATCCAGACAGACCTTCATGTAGGGGCGGGTTTGAAACCCGCCCCTACGTCCGGCTATCAGGTCCGCAGGCTATATCCAGCCTCAACTAAGGAGTCGCTGCCAGTGTTATGGAATTCATTCCATACCAAGCCCCCACCAATTTCCCGATCACGCCCCCTGGCGTGCGCCGTGAGACTTCGAATCCATTCCGCCAAGCGACTGTTTTCATGAGTGACCAGGGTCATTCATCGGCAGCAACAAAACCTGGCACAGCCGATGCATTAATAACGACAAGCGACCACGCCGGCAGGATGCCAAACCCAAGAGCCTTCAGACCAGTCAGCAGTATCGGCGGGCCAGTCGTCTCAACGAGCGAGGTTCGGTGCGAATGGAAGCGCGTAGTACCGCCGGACCCGTCCAGGTCGCTAACAGCGCACGTCTAGTGCAATTTTTTCGACGTTCAGAGGTTTACGAAAATGGCAAAAGTCGCCAACTCTACTGATTCCTCCAGCCTGGCCGAAGTTGTTGACCGCATCCTCGACAAAGGCATCGTGATTGATGCGTGGTTGAAGGTCTCCCTGGTCGGTATCGAGCTGCTCGCCGTTGAAGCCCGTGTGGTCATCGCGTCGGTTGAGACCTACCTGAAGTATGCCGAGGCCATCGGCCTCACCGCTCCTGCAGCCGCTCCGGCCTGATCGAGCGTCTCGCGCCTTGGAGGTGTCGCTCCGATGCGTTAAGCATCGATTCCGAGCGACACTTCCCACCGGGTCAGGTGGCAAACCGCGCCGAACCCGGTAATTGGGCCGCGCGGGGACCCGCCTGCTCCGGGGTCGATTCCGCAAAGTGATAACAGGAGCAGATAATGGGCCGTTTTACCGAAGATATGGGGCGGCTGCGCGACGAGATCCAATCCGATCGCATCGCCCGCCAAACCCTGATTGCCGATACCCGCCAGGAAGTCAACGACGCCGCGCACGCCTTCATCAGTAACCTGAAGAATAGCGTCGAGTCACTCCAGGCCAACTTCCGCGATGAACACGCGGACATGGCCGAGGCCGCGCGGTCTGACCGCAACGCCTTCCTCGCCCGCCTCGGCGGTGCCGTCGCCGATATCCGCGTCGCGGCCGCCAGCCGTCAAGCGGCCGTCCGGGACATGCTCGCCGAAACCGCCGCGACCTCGCGCGCCGACCGGGAGCAAGCCGCCGCCGCGATCCGCGATGACGTCGCCCACATGCAGGAGAGTTTCCGGCAAGCCCGCGGTGTCATGGCGATGGACGTCAAGGCCGCCGGCCAGTCCTTCGTCTCCGAGATCGTGCACGCCGTGGCCGACATCCAGCACCAGACGCAGCAGTTGGTCGGCGACTTCGCCGGCGAGCGTAGCGCTGCCCGTCAAGCCTGGCGCGGCGCACCCGCGAAACCGGCGGCCGCGCCGGCACCCGCTGTCAGCCCGAAGGCCGCGGCCAAGCCCGCACCCAAGGCCCAGCACAAGGCCGCTGCCCCCAAGGAAGCCATGCCGAAACCGGTGGAGCCGGTGGTTGTCAACGATCCGCCGCCGCCACGGAATGCGGCAGATGAGTTCACTCCCGATCTATAGTGGGTGATCGCTAGCGACGGATCACGGCGCCGGCTCTCAGGGTCCGGGCACTGGCTGCGCCCCGCGCGCACCCCAGACGTTGTCCGGACCCGCGGCGGCGGCGCCGCCCTCCGGAGGTCCAGGGAGAGGGCCCCCGGCCTCGGCACAGTGAGGACCAACGGCGACTCGGCATCCAACCATTGCACGGATCCGGACGCGCGGCACCCCGTGCGCCCATTTGTTCCTCTGTGATCTCTGTGTCCTCTGTGGTGGAAAATTCCGGGCTAAGAAGCACACGATCATGTCTATTCAACGCGCCACCCTCACGCACTCCACCAACAGCACCAGCGTCGCCGATCTGCTGGAGCGGGTCCTCGACAAAGGCATCGTCATCGCCGGCGACATCCGTATCAAGCTCGTCGACATCGAGTTGCTCACCATTCAATTGCGCTTGGTGGTGTGCTCGGTGGACAAAGCCCGCGAGATGGGGATCGACTGGTGGTCCGATAACGCCATGTTCACGGGGTCGGCAGCACCCGCGCAGGCCCCGCAGCTGCTCACCGATGCTCAGCCGCTCAGCATCGAGGACCGCCTGACCCGCATCGAGTCTTTGTTGATCAAGCACGAGGCTGTCGCGCAATCACGCTAGCCGGGCGGCGCTGTCATCGCAGCAGTTCCGCATTTGGAATTGCTGCACAATAAGCTTCTGCTGAACCGATTACTCGCTCTCTACGGGAGACTGCTTGGCATGCGCTGGACATTGATCGCCCTGATCGCCCTGATCGCACTCGTCCCTCTGGCCGGCTGCGACAAGCCGGCGCCGAAGCCGCAGGAACGCCCGCCGGCACCGGTCACGGTGCAGCGCATCGTCCCCCGCGACGTCCCCGTCACCTTCGAATACGTGGGTCAAACGGAGAGCACCCGGCAGGTGCAGATCCGGGCGCGCGTCGATGGCTTCCTGAACCAGCGCGTCTATACCGAGGGCAGCCTGGTCAAGGCCGGAGACGTGATGTTCCAGCAGGATCCAAAGCCCTTTCAGGCTTCTTTGGACGCGGCCAAAGGCGCACTCGGCCAGCAATTGGCGCGCCTGCAAACAGCCAACGACAACCTCGCCCGGGTCCGGCCCCTTACGGCGCAGAAAGCCCTGAGCCAGAAAGACCTGGATGATGCCACCGGTCAGCAGCAGGCGGCGGCGGCCTCAGTCGAGACGGCGCGGGCCGATGTGCGGCAGGCCGAACTCAATCTGGGCTACACCACCATTACCACCCCGGTGACCGGCCTGTCGAGCTATGCGCAGGTTCAGGACGGGTCCTACATCGCGTCGGCCAACAGCCTGCTGACCTACGTGGCGCAGGTCGACACCCTCTGGGTCAATTTCAGCGTGTCCGAAAACGACATGCTCCAGTTTCGCGATGAGCAGGCGAGCGGCCGGCTGCGCGTGCCGGAGCAGGACGGCTATGTAATCGAGGTCGTGTTGTCGGACGGATCCGTCTTCCCGCAGCAAGGCCGCATCACCTTCACCAATGCCGATTACAACGTGCAGACCGGCACCTTTCTGTTGCGCGCCACGGTGCCGAATCCGGATGCCACCCTGCGGCCGGGGCAGTTCGTCCGGGTGCGGATCGAGGGCGCGGTTCGCCCGAACGCGATCCTCATCCCGCAGGAGGCTGTCTTGCAGGGCGCCAAGGGGCATTTCGTGATCGTGCTCGACCAGGAGAACAAGGCGCAGGTCCGCCCGGTGCAGGTCGGTCCCTGGCAGGGGAACAATTGGTTCATCGACAGTGGACTGGCGGCGGGCGATAGCGTGGTGGTCGACGGGGTAGCCAAAATCGTACCGGGAGCAAAGGTGAAGATCGTGTCGGAGACCACGCCGGACGCCGGACCGACGCCTGCCGCGCCGCACCGGCCCATCGGTGTGATCAGCGACCAGAAGAAGTAGCCCGGAGCCGCCCATGTTCTCGCACTTCTTCATCGACCGACCCATCTTCTCGGCGGTGATCGCCCTGATCATCACCATCGCGGGCCTGGTAGCGATGGTGCAGTTGCCGATCGCCCAATATCCGCAGATCACCCCGATCCAAATCCAGGTGACCGCCAACTATCCGGGAGCCAATGGCACCCTGGTGGCTCAGAACGTCGGCGCGCCCATCGAGCAGCAGGTGAACGGCGCCAACAACATGATCTACATGTCGTCCACCAGTTCATCGACCGGCAACTATACGCTGACGGTCTATTTCACCATCGATACGGACCCCGAACTGGCCCAGGTCGACGTGCAGAACCGGGTGAGCCAGGCGATGGCCCAGTTGCCGCAGTCGGTCCAGGCCGAGGGTGTCGACGTCCAGCAGAAGACCTCGACCTTCCTGATGGTGCTGGCGCTCTTCTCTCCCGACGGCAGTCTCGACGCGGACAAGATTTCCAACTACGCCAACGTCCAGGTGCTGAGCACCATCAACCGGATCAATGGCGCCAATCAGGCTTCGATCTTCGGTGTTCCTGAATACGCCATGCGCATCTGGCTGAAACCGGACCGGATGGCTCAACTCGGCATCACCGCGAATGAGATCGCCGATGTCGTGAAACAGCAGAACCAGCAGTTCGCGGTCGGCCGCATCGGGGATACACCCACCCCCTATCCGGTGCCCCAGACCTTTCCGGTCACCACCGGCACCATTACCGAAGCCGTGCAGTTCGACAACATGATCCTGCGCGCCCAGAACCAGGACGCTGCCCTGGTGCGCGTCAAGGACGTGGGTTACGCCCAGCTCGGCGCGCAGAGCTACATCCTGAATACCGAGTATGAGGGCAAGTCCGCGACCCTGATCGCGATCTATCAGCAGCCGGGCGCCAATGCACTCCAGGTCTCCAAGGACGTGCGAACCACCCTGGCGGAACTGTCCAAGAGCTTTCCCCAGGGCCTCGATTACGCCGTTGCACTGGACACGACCAAGTTTGTACAGGCCTCCATCGACGAGGTCGTCAAGACTTTCTTCGAGGCCGTCGCCCTCGTGGTGCTGGTGGTCTTCATCTTCCTGCACAGCCTGCGGCTCACCATCATTCCGACCCTGGCCGTGCCGGTGTCGATCCTGGGCGCGCTGATCGGCATGCTGCTCATCGGCTTCTCGATCAATATGCTGACCCTGTTCGGCATGATCCTGGCCATCGGCCTGGTGGTGGATGACGCCATCGTGGTGGTCGAAAACACCGAGCGCAACATGGTCCAGTTCGGCCTGACACCCAATGCCGCCGCCAAGCGGGCCATGGACGAGGTCAGCGGACCCGTGATCGCGGTGGTGCTGGTATTGAACGCCGTCTTCGTGCCGGTCGCCTTCCTCGGCGGTATCACCGGCGCACTCTACAAACAATTCGCGGTCACCATCGCCATCTCCGTGGTGTTCTCCGGCATCATCGCGCTGACCCTCTCGCCCGCCCTGGCGGCACTGCTCGTCAAGGCCAAGCAGGGCGAGCAGAAAGGCTTCTTCAAATGGTTCGATGACGGTTTCGACCGGTTGACCGGCGGCTATGTCGGCGGCGTCAAATGGATCATGCACCACTGGGTGCTGGGAATGCTGGTCTTCGGGCTTGTCGTCGCCGCAACGGTCTGGTTGTTCCGCACCCTGCCCACCTCGTTCGTACCGCAGGAGGACCAGGGCTATATCTTTGTACCCTATTTCCTCCCGGACTCCGCCAGCCTGAGCCGGACCAGTGCGGTCGGCACCCAGGCGGCAGCCGTGATGCGCGCTCATCCGGCCGTGGACAACGTCTCCCAGGTGGACGGCTACAGTTTGATCGACTCCCAGATGCAGACCAACTTCGGCGTGCTGTTCGTCGCACTGAAGGACTATGAGGAACGCCAATCGCCCGCGCTGTCAGCCGGCGCCGTGATCGCCGACGGCATGCGCGGCTTCTACCCCATCCAGGGCGGCTTGGTGATCCCAGTCAACCCGCCTGCCATCCCCGGGCTCGGCGTCACCGCGGGCTTCCAGATTTGGATCGAACAGCAAGGCTCAGGAACCTTCGGACAACTGTCCGATCTGGTCGATGAAATCATCGCCAAAGCCAAGACCCGGCCGGAATTGACGGGAATCAATACGACGGTTCGCGCCAACGGTCAACAGTTGCTGGCCGACGTGGATCGGGAAAAGGCTGAAGTCCTGGGTGTCCCCATTCAGGATGTCTATGACACCTTGCAGACCATGTTCGGCTCACTCTACGTCAGCCAGTTCCCCAAGGATTCGCGTCTCTATCAGGTGGTCCTGCAGGCTGAGCCGAGCTATCGCATGAGCCCGGAGGATATCGGCAAGTTCTATGTCAAGAACAAGGAGGGCAAGATGATCCCCCTCTCGGCGCTGGTCACCACCAGTTACGTGATCGGCCCGAGCATGGTGACCCGCTTCAACAACTATCCGGCCATTGCCATCAACGGCGGCCCGGCCGCCGGGGTCTCCTCCGGCGCTGCCCTGGCGGCCATGGCCGAAGTGGTCGGCGAGGTGCTGCCCGCGGGCTACGGCTACGAGTGGGCGGGTGAGGCGCGCGAAGAAGTCAGCTCCGGTTCGACGTCGGCCATCGCCTTCGTCTTTGGTCTGATCTTCGTCTTCCTGATCCTCTCCGCCCAGTACGAGAGCTGGTCGCTGCCGGTCGGGGTCATGATGGCCGTGCCCTTCGCGATCCTGGGCGCCCTGGTCGCCATCGCCCTGCGTGGTCAGGACAACGATCTCTACTTCCAGATCGGACTGTTGACCCTGGTCGGACTGGCGGCCAAGAACGCCATCCTGATCGTCGAATTCGCGGTGGAACTGAACCGCAAGGAGGGCAAATCCTTCTTCGACGCGGCGGCCGAGGCGGCGCGGCTGCGGTTGCGGCCCATCATCATGACCTCCTTCGCCTTCGTGCTCGGCACCCTGCCGCTCGCCATCGCCACCGGAGCCTCGGCCAACAGCCGTCACTCCATCGGCACCGGCGTTATCGGCGGCACCCTGGCCGCCACCCTGATCGCCATCTTCTTCATCCCGATGTTCTACTGGCTGCTGTCGACCGCCAGCGGCCGGCTGTTCGGCAGCGCGAAGGGCGGCGCGCCGGCGGCGCCGGACGCGGATCGGCTGATCGAGGGCGGCGGGGCACCCGTCACCCAGACACCTCAGGCGCGGCGCGAGGATGTCTGACATGCGCCGCCTGATCGTCTGTGTCATCGCGGCCTTGGTCGCTGGCCTGATCGCCGGCTGCATGGTCGGACCCGACTATACCCGCCCGCTGGTCGATACCCCGGACGCCTATCGCTTCGCGTTCAGCGACGCCCAGGACACGGCCAACACCCGCTGGTGGCGCCAGTTCCGTGACCCGGTGCTGGATGATCTGATCCTCATCGCCCTCGCCAACAACTGGAGCGCCAAGATCGCCGCGGCCAACGTCGAGGCCGCCGCCGCCGTGCTGACCCAGGCGCGGGCGCCGCTGTTCCCCCAGGTGAATTACAGCGGTGAAGGGGTACGGGAGCGAGTCTCCGAGGCGACCGCCACCCCGGTCCCGAGCGGGATCGCCAACCCGCAGAACAACTTTACCGTGCTGGCCGGAGCCTCCTGGGAAATCGACCTGTGGGGCCGCATCCGCCGCCAGACCGAGGCCGCGCGCGCCGATCTGCTCGCGACCGAGGAAGCACGGCGCGGCGTCATCCTGTCGCTGGTCGGCACCCTGGCGAGCAGCTATATCCAATTGCTTGGGCTGGACGAGCAATTGGCTACCGCGAAACGGACCCAGGCCGCCTATGCGGAGTCGCTGCGCCTGTTCGAACTCCAGTTCAAGTACGGCCAGGTCTCGGAAATGGAGGTGGCCCAGGCCAGGTCCCAATACGAGACCGCCAGCGCGCAAATCCCGGTCATCGAACAGCAGATCGCGCAACTCGAAAACGGCATCTCGATCCTGCTCGGACGCAATCCTGGACCCATCCAACGCGGTCTGACGGTCGCGACCATGGGCCGGCCCGCGGTGCCGTCCGGAGTCCCGTCCCAACTCCTGGAGCGACGCCCGGACATCCTCCAGGCCGAGCAACAACTGATCGCCGCCAATGCTCAGATCGGGGCGGCCAAGGCCCTGTATTTTCCAAGCATCTCGCTCACCGCGGCGCTGGGCGGGTCCAGTTCGGAGCTGTCCGATCTGTTCAGCGGCCCGGCCAATACCTGGAATTTCGCAGGCTCAGTGATCGGCCCCCTCTTCACCGCCGGATCGGTCAGCGGCCAGGTAGCCCAGGCCCAAGCCCAGCAACGGGCGGCGACTGAGAACTACCAACAAGTCATCCAAAGCGCCTTCGCCGATGTCTCCAATGCGCTGATCGCCCGCCAGAAGCTCGGCGAGCAGGTCGGAGCGCAAACGCGATTGGTGCAGGCCCTGCGCGACTACTCGCGGCTCGCCCGAATCCAGTTCGACGGCGGCTATGTCCCTTACTCCACCGTGCTCCAGGCCGAGCAGCAACTTTTTCCCGCGGAACTGAATCTGGCCGCCACCCGCGCCGCCGACCTGTCCGCCCTGGTCAGTATCTATCAGGCTATGGGCGGCGGTTGGGTCGACGAGGCGGCGCGCACGGCGCCGGCTCCGGTCAGAGGCAAGGGGCCGTTTGCGCCGGTACTACCGCAGGCGCCGGGGAGCGTGGGACAATAAGCCTGTTCGGAGAGCCGCCGCCGAGTGTTCGGGAGGAATGTCGGTGGCCTTGGTGACGGTTCCGGCCACGCGACATCGTAAGGTGGACAAGCGCAGCGCAGTCCACCAGCGGCGGCGCGGGATTGGGTGAACTGCGGTATCGCTTGTCCACCCGGCCGGAACGATGATCAAGGCCGCGCCGGGGTCAGTTGAGTTCGAGTTCCGGGGACTGTTTACTTAATTCACGCTGCCAAGTTCCGCGCGTCGATGCGGAAGTGGCGGGGCATGGCTATCTTCCCCACATTCGCCACATTGACGAGGAGAAAACCATGAGCGGGGGAACGATCCAGCCAGCCCGGCGCTGGGTGGTCGCACGGACGATCGCCTGGCTGAAAGGGTTTCGGGCGATTCGGACTCGCTACTCCGAGAACAGTGCGTCCAGGTTCAATAGACCCGCGGCTGAAACCCGTCGGGGACATCCAAGTCGAAGACTTGATCGTGAATCCATGCGGCATAGAAACCCTCTCGCAGGACTCGCTCGCGCATCGCCGCGGTCAGGTCGACCGCGGCGAGGATACCAAACAGCCGCTTGTCGCGATGCTCAGGGAAGAACTCGCGAAACTGGTGCAGGATATCCTTCAGTTGACCGATCTGCTTGCCCAGTTCCTTGATCTGACGATCGGTCTGGCGCATCTTGCGATCAGTCTCCTGAAACATCCGTTTGGTTTCCTGCGTCTCGCGCGCGGTTTCCTTTTGCGCCTCGATCAGCTCGCGCAGCAGCGCCCAAAGGTCGTCGGCCGTGGTTGCCATGGTGTCATCCGCCCGGTTTCGTTGCTGCGGTGAGTATAGGCCAGGGGGGCGGTCGGCCGCGGGCTTTCGGTATCCAGATCGTCAGCTCTAACCAGCCTCCGGCGCAGCCGTTCGCTGCAACTGGACCTTGAACGCGTCATCCAGTGCCAGCCGCGCATCGAACCGATGGCCCTGATCATCGCTAAGGGATAGTTGATGTCGGGATCGTAGACGATCACGGCCGTCACGCCGTCGACGGTCATGGTGTCGGCACCGGCGTTGCGGCCTGGTCGATAGGACGCCCGGCGGTGAGGGCGATAGGCTCGCACGGGCAGGGCCTGCGGCCCTACTTGAGCAAGAGCGGCGCCGGCCAGAACTCCGAACTCATGACTTGCTCCAAGGCCCATGGACAGAGATCTGGAAACTGATTCGAGGGCAAGCCCGTTTCTTTAAAAGCGTCCGATCTGGCATCACCCCAGGCATCCGCCCACCATTCAGGATCATTCAGTGATGCCTTAAGGCTAGGAGTTCGTTTCAGCCGACGCGAAATCGCTTCTCGTTGGTGGCGAATGGTGACCTCCCAACTGCTGCCCCTATGGTCAGGCTGATACTGCCATTTGAGAAGATGGGCTAGAAGTACGGCCATGCGGTTTTGGAGTTCGCGCTGTTCACTTTTTCCCACGTCTTCGATCTCATCTGCGATATGTTCGATATCCAGTGCATCGAAACGCCCGGCCCGGAGCAGTCGAGCCTGTTCGTTAGCCCAAGCGATCACGTCGTTATCGTAACTTTTCGGGTGCGCGCTCATTCGGCCTCCTATTGGGCGTTGTCTAACTGTCGCTATCCTCGCCTAAGCCGAGCTTTAGTTTCGTCACAGATAGCCGACGGGGCTGCCGAGTCTTACTCGGCGCCTCCAGTAGATCCGGCACGGCCGGCGCCAAGGTCGGAGTGGCAGGTATGGGCCAGGCAGGGCGGGCTTTCCGTGGCTTTGGTCCGCCCAAGTCCAGCGTGGACTGTCCCGGATCTTAGGGTAGCCTCAACGCCCGGTAAAGCGTTCGGCGTGACGCGTTGAGCGATCAGGCCACCGTGTCGTAGCCTTCCCCCCTGTTCTATAGCCTTCGGACGTGATAGCCGGACGTAGGGGCGGGTTTTAAACCCGCCCCTACACGAAGGTCTAGCTGGATATCAGGTGCGAACGCTACAACAGGGTCCGGGCGGGCGATCTGTTGGGGGGATACCAAGGGCTTGCGACCTATCTTGACCCCATCCGGCGACCGCCGCCGAGCGGCCCGCCTTCGTCCGTTCCTGAGTCAAGGAGCATGCCAGTTCCGCCAGTATCCCGACCATCTGCCACATGGCCCGGGCCCGTAGGCGTTGTGGTGTCGATCGCCTCAGTGAGCGATCGGAAGGCCACGCCCCGCACCTTCAACTCGTCCAAGAGGCCGATCAGGTCACGCGGCGACCGGCCCAGCAGGTCGAGCTTCCAGACCGTGAGCGTGTCGCCCTCCCCCAGCCGGGTCGGGTGTTAGGCGAAGCAGACGGAGAATGAGTGTCGAGCTTTCGGCCGACGTCGAGCCAGACCTTGACGAAATCGCAGCTTACATCGCTGCGGATTATCCGGCGCGGGCGATGAGATTCATTCTATATCGCTTGACGGACACACCGAGCCGGACTGAAAAAATACCTTGCGCAAGGCGCTGGACTGAATAAAAGTCTAGCCCTGTCAAAAAAATGCAGTTTCGATCGCCGCATCTGAGTCATGAACATCCCCCTGCATCCCCCGCGGACCCCAACCCGCCCGGTCGGTTACGCCTGGTTGGCGGACCGGCTGGGCGCGCCGATCTTCCCCGGCACACCGGACGCACGAATCGACAGTGTCATGTCCCTGTGTCGGCTGACGGATGGGGTCATGCTGGTTCCGGCCCGCATGGCGCCGGAGCCGACGATCCTGGGGCACCTGCTCTTCGCTCTGAAACACGAAGGGGTGAACCTCCACCTGCTCGCCCGCGCGGCTCCCCGCGTCGAACCCGCGGACCTGTTGGCCGAGTTCACCGCGACACCGAACGGCGCCTACATCCGCAAGACTTGCTATCTGTGGGAGCGGCTGACCGGCCGGCAACTGGAAGTCCCCGCCGACGTGACCATCGGCGCGGCCTACGCGCAGATGTTCGACCCAGCCGGACACATCGTCGGGGACTCCAGGCGCAACGCACGCTGGCGCGTCGACTTCAACGGCCTGGGTGACCTGAGCTACTGCCCCATCGTGCGGCGCACCGCCACGCTCGGGCGCCTGCTGGATGCGGACATTCTCGGCCAGGCACGCAACTTCGTGCAGCAGACGAGCAAAGGGATGCTGGACCGCGCGCTGGCTTGGGCTTACCTCAGCGAGACCGAGGGGTCCTACGCCATCGAACGCGAGATCCCGTCACACTCCAAGGCGGCCGCGTTCGCCAAGCTGCTCAAGCGCGTCGATGACCCGCGCGAACTCACGCAGGAGTACCTGGTCGATCTGCACAATGCCGTGGTCAATAACCCACTGGCCGTGGCCTCTGCGTTCCGCACCGAGCAGAACCGCCTTCAGAAAGGCGGCATCCCCGGCGCTGCCGGCGTGTCCTACGTGCCCCCGGCGCCGGAACTGTGCGCTGAACTCATGGACGCGTTGCTGCATCTGGCCAACCGGCCACCGGCCGGCCTCGACCCGCTCATACTTGCTGGAGTCGTCTCGTTCGGGTTCGTCTTCAACCACCCCTTTATGGACCTGAACGGCCGCCTCTCGCGGTTCCTCATTCACCACTGCCTGGGTCAGTCCCGCGCCCTGCCCCGGGGGTTCGTCCTGCCGGTGTCGGTGGCCATGAATCGGCATGAAGACCGCTACCTGGCGGCCTTGCAGTCATTCAGCCTACCGGCTCGCNAACTCTGTCAGGTGCGTTGGGCCGGCGACGACGCGTACTGGTATGACTGGTCTGCCGAGGCCGACACGGCTTTCCGCTATCCCGACCTGACCAGTTGCGTCGAGTTTACCCTCGAAATGGCACAGACCGCGCTGGAGCACGACCTGCGGCGGGAGACCGAGTTCCTGTCCGACTTCGATGCGATTTACGGCCAAATCGACGACCGCTGGGACATCCGCAACACGGATCTTTCCAACCTCATTCTTTTCGCCTTCCAGAATCGAGGCTTGTCCAAGCACCGGCGCAAGCAGTATGCCGACCGGGTGCCGGCCGCGGCGCTCGATGAGATCGAGGCGGCCGTGCTTGCGCGGTTATCTGCGAGTGAAGGCGCCGAGGCTGATCCTGGCGAACCGGGTTCCATGGAGCCTGTGCGGCCATGATCGAGCATCAAGCATCGAGGGACCGGTCAGGCGCTGATGCGGTCGGTGAGTACGGCGCGTTCGTCCTTGATGCGTCTGGTGGGGATGGCGCCCTGGGGTTTCTTGGGCGGTAAGGCGTGCGTGCGGATCGATGCCGGTGAGCGGGGACGGCGAGTTCGACAGGGTGCGGGCGCGTATTGTCGCGGATAGTGCAAAGCGGGCCGCGTCAGGCTGCGAAGAGTGGACCACTGGGCAAGAGTTGGGGGTGCGATCACCTAAGCTCTTATTGGACCCGCGGCTTCGGTCGGCGGCGTCCCCAACCCTTCCGCAATCCTGGAGATCCTCATGTGCAAGTCGCTGCTCTTTCCGTGCTGTGTCATGGCACTCGCCGCTGCAACGACCCCGACGACTCATGCGGGGCCGATGGTCGCAATCACTGAACACATGACCCGAGATACCCATCTGTCGAGTAACAACATCTATGTGGTCCGGGGTGAGATCCATGTACGTACCGGGGTCCGGCTGAGCATTGGCAACGGCACGACACTCTTGATCCACAATGGCGATTTCCACACTCCGGCGGGAAACATCACGGGCAAGTCGGCGCTGATCTTCGATACGGGGTCACGGCTCGCTGCGCAGACCCTGACCGTGCGTGCCTGTGATGAGCGCATGAGGGTCGCGACCCACGCCGACAACGCGGGTGTGTTCTTCCTGGGCTCCGCGTCCATTGCGGAGAAGGATCGGGTGTCGAGCGTCTATGCGACCCGGGCCTCGCAATTCCGCGCGACGCGTATTCTGGTCTCTTATCTCGGTCACCGCGATCCCCCGATGCCTCCGGGGGAGGTGTCTGCGGAAGGGGGCACCGGGGCAGCGGACGACGCGACGGCCCCTGTCGGGACCGCAGGTCCCGTCGCCGCAGATGATGGGATCCGCACGGCATCCGAGATTCGCGAGGAGCAGGCCGATGACATCGATGCCCTGAGCGTGATCGGTGTGACCGCCGGCGAATGGCAGGTCGGGGAGATCCGCTCGGAGTTCAGCGGCGACGACGGAATCGATATCGAGAATTCCGACTTCACCCTCAAGCGGCTGACCGTCGTAGCGCCGACCGAGGACGGCATCAATATCACGAGCAGTCGCGTGAGCATCGCCGAGTCGCTGTCCGTCGACATGGCGACCGACGACCCGGCCGACGACCGCGATGCCTTTGATATGGAATACGATGACGGTCAGGCGTTTCTGCGACTGCTACGCGGCTGCGCGGTTCGGATCAAGGGTGTCTTCGGCGATGAGATGACACTGATCTCCGATGACCTGCCGCAGCCGGATGGAAACGGGGATACGCCATACGCCTTCGATGGGGTGTTGCACCGCGGACAGACGTTCATCTATATCGCAGCAGACGAGGGCGCTGAATAGGAGGGTGTCCGGCTGATCGGGGCGCGGCGGCGGAGTTCGGAGTTCCGGAGTTCGAGTGCCTGGTCAGCCGCGGACGGTCCGCACAGCGGACCCTACGGTAACACCGTGACCCGTAGGGTCCGCTGTGCGGACCGACGACCGTGCAGATCGCGCGATGGCCGAGTTTATGACCAAGGCCCAGTTTACTAAATTACCGGGCCATAGAAACGCCATGGAATGCCTCCGGCGTAGGGACTCCGGTTGCCGAGTTCGGCTCGGCACGCCGGGGTCGGCGGGACGACTTCGGTGATTTCCGGGAAGGGGTTGACCGGCGTTTAGGGGCGACTAAAGTCGCCCCAACAGGCGCCCCTACAGGCGCCCCTAAAGACCTATGGAGCTTACAGGCGTGCACTGTCGGGGCCTATATTCCCGGTCATCGCCGCAGGCCGCTCTCACGCAAGCGCCTCAGGTCGCGGGGTCCGGGGGAGAGTCCTGCGTTGCCGTTCGCCGCGGCTGGACCTTGAACCCTTCATCCAATTCGAGCCGCGCATCGAACCGCTGACCCTGATCGTCGCTGAAACCCTTGATCAGACGCGTGCGCCGGTCACGGATCAACGCGGCGATCTGTAAGTCGGTCAGCCGCTTGCCGCAGACCTCGCGCAGCACCGCGAAGTCACAGCCGGCCCGATAGCGGTCGCAACCAAAGCCCCGGTGCCCCTGGATGATCCGACCCTGACCGCATTTGGGGCAGACCAACCCGATCGGGGCCGGCACCGCGGCATCGCTCCCGCTCAAATGCGGTTGCGGTTGCGCAGGGGACTCGGCAGCCGGGGTCGACGGCGCTGCCGGCCCGAACTCGAACACAACCTTGCCGTCCTCACCCAGCCGCAACGCGGCGCTGAAGGCTTTGCCGGCCTTGGATTGAAAGCCGTCCAGCGGGCCGACCCGGGCTCCCGCGACCAACTGGCGTACCTGCTCCTTGGTGAGCTTCAAGCCGGCGATGGTCTTCCACACGGTGAAGGTGCAACCCTCCCGATAGCGGCTGCACCCGAAGGCGCGCGTGGTCTCTTGAATCTCACCCTGCTTGCACAGCGGGCAAGACCCCAGCCCGGCCGGTCGCGGAGCGGCTGACTTGCCCCGGCGGGCGGCGGCGCCCGGCCGGGCGCCCTGGGCCTTGGCCGCCTGCGCCGTGGCCACCTGCTCCGGACTGAAGGCCGGCCCGGCCCAGACCTTGGGGATCAGGTCGCGAACCAGATCGACGATGCCCTGATAGAACGCGGCCACCGGCCGACTGCCCTCCTCGACCTCGCGCAACTGCTGCTCCCAGGCCGCGGTCAACTCCGGACTCTTGAGCGGCAGGGCGACCCGCTCGATCAGCACCCGGCCCTTCTCGGTCGCGCGCAACTGCTTGCGCTGCCGCTCCACATAGCCGGTGCGGATGAGCTTCTCGATCATTTCGGCGCGGGTCGCCGGGGTGCCGAGCCCGGACGCCTTCATCGCCTGCGCCAGCTCCCGATCCTCGATGGTCCGCCCGGCATTCTTCATGGCCGCCAGCAGGGTCGCGTCGGTGTAGGCTCGGGGCGGACTGGTTTCGCGCTCGCAGACTTCGAGCCGATCCACATGCACCGTCTGACCGACCGCGAGCGGTGGCAAGGTCTGGTCCTCGGCCGGCTCGTCCGCGGCAGCCTCCTCGCCGGACTTGGCCGGACACGATCCGGCGACCGCTCCTGCCGTCGGCACCGGCGCACACGCACCAGCGGCGACCGTCCAGCCGGGGTCCATCACCCGCGCCCCGCGGGCCACAAAATCGGCTCCGCCAATGTCGAGCCGGACGCGGGTCTCCGCCACCACCTGGTCAGGCAGAAAGACACAGACGAACCGCGTCTGCACCAGATCGTAGACCCGCCGCAGCGGACCGTCCAAGCCCGCGGGCACCCGCCGGCCGGTGGGCAGGATGGCGTGGTGATCGGTCAGCTTGGTCTGATCCACGTAGGCGCGGCCCAGCCGGTGACCGGCCTTCAGTCTGGCGAGCGCGGCCGGGGCCTGAGGATGATCGAGCCCCTGCAGGATGCCGGGCAGTTGATCCACCAGGTCCTCGCCGATATGACGACTCTCGGTGCGCGGATAGCTGATCAACTTGTGGGTCTCATAGAGCGCCTGGGCGAGTTCCAGGACCTGCGCGGCAGTGAACCCGAAACGCCGGTTGGCATCCCGCTGGAGCGTGGTCAGATCATAGAGCGGCGGCGGACGGTTGTGCTGGACCTGCTGCTCCAGCTCAACCACGGTCCCCGTCCGGTGCGGAGCCAGCTCCCGATGCAGCCGTTCCGCCTCATCCTTCTTGTCGATCCGCGTCTCTCCGTCCTTACTGTAGCGGGCGCGGAACCCCTCGGCCAGGTGAGCGACCAGCTCGTAGAAAAAGACCTTCTGAAAGCGCGCGATCTCGGCGTCCCGCGCGCAGATCATCGCCAAGGTCGGAGTCTGGACCCGACCAATGGTGCACAGCACCCGGTTATGCACCGTATAGGCCCGGGTCAGATTCATGCCCATCAGCCAGTCGGCCTGCGACCGGGCCCGCGCCGCGCGCGCCAGATCGTCATAGGCGCTGCCGGGTCGCAGCGACCGCAGGCCCGCGCGGATCGCCTCATCGGTCAGGCTCGACACCCACAACCGATCGAAGGGCTTACGGCACCGCGCGTGCTCATAGATCAGCCGGAAGATATGCTCGCCCTCGCGTCCCGCGTCCGTGGCACACACCAGACGCGCAGTGGCCGGGTCGTTGATCAACCCCTTGACGATCTTGAACTGATCCGCCGTCTTGGGCGCGAGCTTGAGCCGCCAGTGCTCCGGGATCATCGGCAGTTGGCCCGCGGACCAGCGCCCTTGCCACGGCGGGCCATAGTCGTCCGGCTCCGCCAGATGCACCAGATGTCCCAGCGCCCAGGTCACGCAGTAGCCGTTGCCCTCCAGAAAACCCTGGCCTTTGCGGGTGGCGCCCAACACCCGGGCGATATCCCGCGCCACGCTGGGCTTCTCGGCGATGACAACGGTGCTCATGGTGCGGATTGACAGAACGCGTCGGACGATTGATAAGCTAGTTAACAGACAAGCGCGTCCCCAGACAATGACTCATCCCGGCCAAGCCCCGTCGGCGATCGGCCGGCGATCAACCCTTGTGTCCATCGCTTGCCGATCATGGGACCATGGGAACCGTGAACTGAACCACCAAAACCCGGCCGGAGGCCATCATGCGTCGCTATCTCCGCCATCCGACCGATTGTCCAGTCGACATCCGCCTGAGCGATGTCGTCCGCGACCGCGAGTACCTGCGTAACATCAGCCGCGGCGGTCTGTGTTTCATCTCGACGATCCCCATCGACGCGGGCGCCGCCATCCACATCGAGATCCCGATCGTGGAACCCGTCTTCGAGACCGACGGCATTGTCGCCTGGTGTCACCCGACCTCCGACGGCTTCGAGGTCGGAGTCCGCTTCGCGGGCCGGGATCAGAGCCGACACCGGGTGGTAGAGCAGGTCTGTCAGATCGAACAGTTCAAACGTGAAATCTGGATCCGGGACGGCCGAATGCTGTCCGGGGAGGAGGCGGCGCTGGAGTGGATCCGCGGGCACCAGGCGGAGCTGCCGGTCTGACCGCGGCTCAGCCGCGTAAAAGGGCGCTACGGCCCCGCCCCGGCGAGCGCCTGATGATCGCGCGCTCGCCGATGACGATCCTCAGTGCTTTTCGTCCGCCCCGCCGGACCCGCGATGCGAGGCAAAGGCCATCTTATCCAGTACCCCCATCATCACCGCCGACACCACGAAGGTCAGATGGATGATCACGTACCACATCAACTTATCGTTTGGAATCTGCGGGATATTGACGAACGCCTGCAACAGATGAATCGACGAGATCGCCACGATGGACGCGGCCACCTTCAGCTTCAGCGTCCCGGCGTCGAGCTTGCCCAGCCAGTCCAGCTTGTCGTCGCCCTCTTGGACGTTCAGGCGTGACACGAAATTCTCGTAGCCCGAGAACATCACCATCACCACCAGACTCGCGACCAGGCTCAAATCGATCAAGGCCAGTACGACCAGGATCATGTTCTCTTCGGACGTTTCCAGAATGTGACTGAGCAGGTGCCAGAGCTCCTGGAAAAACTTCACGCCGAGAACCAACAGGGTCAGCGACAGCCCCAGATAGATCGGGGCGAGCAACCAGCGGCTGCCATACAACAAGCGTTCGACCAGACGTTCCACGGTAAGCGACTCCAGAGGTTTCGATGCGCGTCCCGGCCGGCAGCCGGGCGCGATCGGCGGGGCAGGCAGGATAGCCGCTAGTTTCCCCGGTGCCGTGGGGGGCGTCAATCCGCCTCGAAGCACACTCGGCGGGCGCTGGAGCCGAACCCGTCACTTCAGCACAGTTACGCCCTAATCGTGTATTTGCGTTTCTACCGCCTAACCGAGCCACACGAACTCCGCGTCAAGCAATACGGAACCTTTCGCACCTTGGACTTCGATGGTCCGCTCGTCGTTTTACGCGCGAACCCCAAGTAACAGTGAAAACCCCGGTAGTTTCGCGCGCTCTCGAAGTCTTTGATCTTTAAAAGTTTCGATACCCTTGGCCTTCTTATGCCTCAACCAAGACTTGCGCCCTACGCTCGATTCGCGCAAGCTCGCCAAACTTCGTCGTGGAATCCGCAGGTTACGCGCGCGAAGCATCGCCCGGCCAATCCGCCGGGCGCGGATTGAAACTGGCATGTTGCCACCGTGGGTGCGCTGGCCGGCAAGCATCGCCCGGCCAATCGGCCGGGCGCGGATTGAAACCAAGGTGGTGTCGTGAACAACGCCATCCTCGACAGCATCGCCCGGCCAGTTGGCCGGGCGTGGATTTAAACTTGCTGAGTTTCCCGGCGTCGAAGTGCAAATCCTGTGCGTATGAAGAGGCAGACATGAACGACTGGCGAGACTGCATCGTCGCCAATTCCGATACCCTATTCGGCAAGCCGCGGATTAAGGGCACACGCATCGGCGTGGGATTTGTGCTGGACCTATTGGCCTCCGGCTGGAGCGAGGTGCAGATTCTGGGCAGCTATCCACACCTAACACAGCAGGACTTGCAAGCGGTCTTCGCCTTTGTGCGCGACTGCATGCGGAATGAGACCTTCATCATGCGGGCGGCAGCGGAGTCCGGTCAGGTGCCGACGTAAATCGGACTGGCTGGCCGACAAGAACTTCCCCGGACCGGTTATCCGGGGATTGTCCGCGGCGGGCAACGATATCGTATCAGTGGGCTAGTCCGCTCCGGGCATCAACGACCTCGCCGTGCTCGACTTTGCCTGCCGTACCGGTCGTCGGCTGCTGACCTTCGATGTCGATTTCGGTGAGTTGGTATTTTCGTGCGGTGTAGCGGCACCGGCCGTCATCGTGTATTTCCGGATTCATCCCCTTGTGATTGAGAAGGTGCTCCAGTTGGTACTGGGTGCCGTCTGGACGCGCCTGACGGGTACTTCACCGTGATCGGCTGCTCGGCCGGGCGTGAGTTGAAACGTGTGAGGACGCAAAGTGCGGCTCACCTCGACCGCCATGGCGGGCCTTGCGGAAACGGCCGTCGGGGGAAGCGGCAAAGGTTCTCCCGCACGACGCTCGCCGCCGCCTTTGTTGCGGGTTCCTCACGAAACCTGCAGATGGACCTCACCGCAAGACAAGTATGCCCCGTCTGCTTGCTCAAGATCAGTGAATCCGTGAAGAATTCGTTGCATCATCACGCGGTCGCTCCGACACTGCGCACACCCGTGATCCGGGGCGCGCCGCCGGACACCGAACCATAAGACGAGGAGAACCACCATGCATGTTCTACCCGGCATCTTGCTCAGTCTGGCACTGATGTCCGTCGCGCTCGCGCCTGCCCAGGCCCGGACGAACTGGCCAACACCGCCCGTCGTAGTCGACACCAACCCGCAGGTGTCCGGCCCCCTGACCGGCGGCACTGCCGACCACCGTAAGTTTGAAATCTTGCAGAAGCCGTTCGCCTCCGGTCCGGATGTCACCAAAGCGTGCCTGAGTTGCCACACCGAGACCGGTAAGCACTTCATGAAGAACATTCACTGGACCTGGGACTACAAGGACCCGGTGACCAACCAGCAACTGGGCAAGAAATACCTGATCAACAACTTCTGCACCAATGCCCGCGGCAACGAGGGCATGTGCGCCCAGTGCCACGCCGGCTACGGCTGGAAAGATGAGAGTTTCGACTTCACCAACGAGGGTAACATCGACTGCCTGGTCTGCCACGACCTGACCGGCACCTATTACAAGACGCCCAACAGTAGCGGTAACGCGGCCTGCTCGGTGATGTTCGAGGGCAAACCGGCCATCGATCTGAGTTATATCGCACAGCGCGTGGGCCTGCCGGAGCGCGCCAATTGCGGCGCCTGCCACTTCAACGGCGGCGGCGGCGACAACGTCAAGCACGGCGATCTCTCGACCGCGCTCAAGAGCCCGTCGCGCGAACTGGACGTGCATATGTCGCCTCAGGGCCTGAATTTCGCCTGCACGGCCTGCCATGTCACCAAAGATCATGTCTGGGCCGGCAGCCGCTACGACGTCATCGCCAAGGATGAGGGGGGCCAAGGCAAACCCGGGCAGCGGCGCGACGTGGCCACCTGTGAATCCTGTCACGGGGTCACACCGCATCAGAGTGGCTCGATCGAACACCGCAAACTCAATCATCATGTCGCCTCGGTCGCCTGCCAGACCTGCCACATCCCGGCCTTCGCCCGCGGCGGCGTGGCCACCATGATGGACTGGGACTGGCGCACCGCGGGCAAGACCAAGGACGGCGAGGGTTACCATGAGCACGGCTACACCCAGGGAAACGGCCAGGAGCGCTACACCTACAAGTCGATCAAGGGCAACTTCACCTACGCCGAGAACGTCGTCCCCGAGTACGCCTGGTTCAACGGCCAGATGCACTACACCACCATCGACAGCCGCTTCGATACAAAAGCACAGCCGATCGCCATCAATGCCTTCGACGGCAGTCGTGACGACATCCGCTCACGCATCTGGCCCTTCAAACGGATGCACACCTGGCTGCCCTTCGATACCGGCAACGGCACCTTGGTCTATACGCATCTGTGGGGGGACGACAACGAGGCGTACTGGGGCAATTACGACATGGGCAAGTCGATCGCCCGCGGCATGAAGGACTTCGGGCTGCCCTACTCCGGCCAGTTCGGTTTCGTTGAGACCATCTCCTACTGGCCCATCACCCACATGGTCGCCCCCAAGGAGGACGCCCTGGCCTGTCGCGAGTGCCACGCCCAGAACGGCCGTCTGGACACGGTGGAGGGTGTCTACCTGCCGGGACGAGACCGCAATTATTGGCTGGATTTGGCCGGCGTCTTACTGGTGTCGGGCACCATCGGCGGAACCTTGGCTCACGGCCTGATGCGCCGCCTGCTTCGCAAACACCACAAGGGGGAGAATCACTGATGGCCACCCGCCGCGTTCTGATTTTTTCGATTTTCGAACGGTTTTGGCACTGGGCCCAGATGGCCCTGATCATGACCATGCTGGTCACCGGGTTTGCCATCCATGGGCTTTACGTATCGATACCTTTCGACACCGCCGTGACGCTGCATACGCTGGCCGCCCTGGCACTGCTGGCCCTGTGGATTCTCTCCACCTTCTGGTTGTTCACGACCGGAAACTGGAAGCATTACATGCCCACGTCAGAGGGGCTGGGGCAGGTGCTGCGCTTCTACTCCTACGGTATCTTCCAAGGCGAACGTCATCCCTACCGGAAAGCCTATTGGCGCAAGCACAACCCGCTTCAGGCCATCGCGTATCTGGCGCTCAAGCTGGTGCTCTTCCCGGCCATCTGGATCTCGGGGCTGATCTATCTCTTTTACTTCGCCTGGGGAGACGTCCGCTTCGCTGCCGCCGGACTGGAGTGGGTGGCCCTGATTCACACCGCCACGGCCTATGCGATCCTTGCCTTCGTCATCATTCATGTGTACATGCTGACCATCGGACATTCGTTCGCGGCGCATGTGGCCCCGATGCTGACGGGCTTCGACGAGGTCGATTTAACGCCGGAGGAAGAGGCCTACCTGACCGCGGACGAGCCGAGCCATATCCGTTGACCTTCGGCGGCCCGGCCTTGATGAAGATTCCGGCCACTTGGGCTCGCCGGGTGCGTCGTCAGGGCTGGAAGCCCTGACGACGCACGTCGCTGACCGGGATTACGATCAAGGCCGGCGGCCCGCCCCCCGTGGGAGCGGCCTCCGGCCGCGATGGGGATCATCGCGAACCCGCAGCCCCGGCGCGGCCCTGTCGCGGCCGGAGGCCGCTCCCACAAGAGACGTTGCTGTCCCGACGGGGGTCAAGGCTGAAGCCTCGGATGATTTCCGGGAAAGGATTTACCGGCGTTGGGGGGCGACTGAAGTCGCCCCTACAAGATCAATAGGACCGCCGGACTTCCAGCACATCCGGCGTCTGCGCCAGCTTGGCGAGCAGACGCTCCAGGTGGTCCATATCCCGCACCTCGACGGTGAACCGCATGGCCGCGGTGTCGGTGGTGCGCTCGGAATGGGTGTTGACGCCGATCACGTCGACGTCCGCATCGGCAAAGACCGATGACACGTCACGCAGCAGCCCTTTGCGGTCTGCCGCGATGACCAGGATGTCGACCGGATAGGCGGCATCCGCGGGCTGGTGGGCCCAGCGCACCCGCACCAGTCGGTCGGCCTCGTTCGCCGGGAGGTGACGGACGTTGGAGCAGTCCCGCCGATGAATGGTGACGCCGCGCCCGCGGGTGATGAAGCCAACGATGGCGTCGTAGGGCACCGGCTTGCAGCAGTTGGCAATCTGCGTCAGCAGGTCGTCCACCCCCTCGACCACGACGTCCCCGGCACCGGCGCCCGACTTTACGGGAGCGCGCGTGCGCGACTCCGGTTCACGTGCCTCCCCGCGGCCCTCCCGCGACTCTCGGCCTTCCTGCAGGCGCGGCTCGCCCACCTGGCGCGCGACCACACCCACCGCCAGATCGCCCCGCCCCAGGGCGGCCAGGACATCGTCACCGCGTTTGAAGTTGTTGCGGACGGCCAGTTGATCGAGCTGGAGCTTCTCGACGATGCCCAGGCGCACCAGCTCCTTGTCCAGGGCGGTGCGCCCAAGCTGGACGTGCAGATCGTGGTCTTGCTGCTTGAACCACTGGCGCACCCGGTTGCGGGCTCGCGCGGTGGTGAGGTACCCCTGGTGGGGGCTCAGCCAATCCCGACTGGGGGTCGCGTTCTTCTGGGTGAGGATCTCGACCGTCTCGCCGCTATTGAGTGTGTAGCTCAGCGGGACGATCCGCCCGTTGACCCTGGCGCCACGGCAACGGTGGCCGATCTCCGAGTGCACGGCATAGGCGAAATCCAGCGGCGTGGCGCCCTTTGCCAGTTCGATCACCTTGGCCTGGGGGGTGAGCACATAGATGTGGACCGGCTCGAACTCGGACTTGAAGCGCTCCAGAATATCGGTGGCGTCCTCGCCCTCACT
This sequence comes from Lamprocystis purpurea DSM 4197, assembly GCF_000379525.1. GTDB lineage: Bacteria > Pseudomonadota > Gammaproteobacteria > Chromatiales > Chromatiaceae > Thiodictyon > Thiodictyon purpureum. The sequence goes on from NZ_KB902493.1 coordinate 79,389, forward strand.
CTTGAGTTCCAGGAAGTTGCGCATCCAGACGATGCGGCGCTGAAACTCCGCATCATGACCCTTCTTGGCCTCCTTGTAGGCCCAGTGGGCCGCGACCCCCAGTTCGGCATGGCGGTGCATCTCATGGGTGCGGATCTGGATCTCCAGCGGCTTGTCCCCCGGGCCGATGACCGCGGTGTGCAGCGACTGGTAGAGGTTGCCCTTGGGGCTGGCGATGTAGTCGTCGAACTCCTTGGGAATGTGCCGCCAGAGCCCATGCACCAGCCCCAGGGCGGCATAGCAGTCGGCGACCGTGTCCACCAGCACGCGGACGGCGCGCAGATCGAAAATTTCACCCAGATCGACGCCCTTGCGCTGCATCTTGCGCCAGATGCTATAGATATGTTTCGCCCGGCCGGTGACTTCCGCCTTGATCCCGGCCTCCGCGAAAGTCTGTTGCAGGGTGGCGATGATGTCCCGAATATATTGCTGGCGCTCCTCGCGCCGTTCGGCGATGGCGCGGACCAGGGCCGCATACTCCGCCGGCTCCAGGTAACGCAGGGCCAGGTCTTCCAGCTCCCACTTGACCTGCCACATGCCCAGCCGGTTGGCCAGCGGGGCATAGATGCGTTGGGTATCGCGGCTGATCCGGGCGCGCCGCTCGGGCTCCAAATCTTTGATGGCGCGCATCAGGTGCAGCCGTTCAGCCAGCACCACCAACACCACCCGGACGTCCTCGGCGATGCCGAGCAACAGGCGCCGCAGATTCTCCTCGTGCTCCTGCTGATCCTTGGCGGCGATGATCGACTCGACATTGGCGATCTGACCGATGCGCGCCAGATCCCCGACCATGCGGGCGATCCCCGGACCGAAGCGGTCGGCAAGCTTGGCCTCGGTCAGGTCCCCCTGATCCATACAGCCGTTGAGCAGGGCAGCGATCACCGTCTCGTGGTCCATGCGCAACCGCGCCAGGATATCCGCGGTGGACAGCACGTGGCGCACATGGGTCTCGCCGGTCTCGATGCGCCGGTCGCCGCGACAGCGGGTCAGGGCCGTGCAGGCCCCGGCGATCAGCTTGAGATCTTCAGTTCCGTAGTTGCACGCCAGGTTGTCCAGCCAATGGCGGATCGCGTCATCATCGCCGATGTCCGGCGCGGGCAGGTTGTAGACGGGTTTGACCATGGGGAAGCCTCCAGTTGCCAGCCACCATTCGCCAGCGCCGGCGGGTTATCCGTCGGCGGCTGGCCGCTGACCGCCGACGGCGGTTAGTCCAGTACGTGACTGACCAACCCATCCGCCAGCTTGGGCTCGAACCAGGTGGACTTGGGCGGCATCACCTCACCGGAGTCGGCGACCGCCATCAGATCCTCCATACCGGTCGGATGCAGCGCGAACGCGACGGCCATTTCGCCAGAGTCTACCCGCGCACGCAGCGGCGCCAGGCCGCGGATACCACCGACGAAGTCGATCCGTTCATCGCGCCTGGGGTCGACGATACCCAGCAGGGGCTCGATCAGATTGTCCTGCAGCAGACTGACGTCCAGCCGGCCGACCGGATCATCATAGGGGATGCGGGCGGGGTCCAGCGCGAGTCGGTACCAATGACCGCCCAGATACATGCCAAACACGCCCGGACACTCCGGCTGCACCGGCCCGACCGCCCCCTCGACGGCGAAGGGGACCGCCAGACGCTCCATCAGGGCGTCCGGAGTCAGGCCGTGCAGGTCACGCACCAGGCGGTTGTAGGCCAGAATCTGCATCTGATCATGGGGGAAGATCACCGAGAGGAAAAAATTATAGGACTCGGCCCCGGTGTGGTGCGGATTGGCGGCGCGGCGCGCGGCGGCGACCCGCGAGGCGGCGGCGGAGCGGTGGTGGCCATCCGCCACGTAGAGCGCATCCAGCGCCTCGAAGGCGCCGGTCAGCCCGTCAATCACGGCCGGATCGGCGATGGGCCAGAGTTCGTGACGCACCCCCTCGGCGGCGACGATGTCCACTTCCGGGATGGCGGCGCTCACCCGCGCCAGCACGGCGTCGATGGTCGGCGTGGCCCGATAGACCAGGAACACCGGACCGGTCTGGGCATTGAGCACGTCGATCTGCCGGACCCGGTCATCCTCCTTTACCGGGCGGGTGAACTCATGCTTCTTGATCCGCTCCGCGTCATAGGCGGCCACCGAAGCCGCGGCCACCAGACCGGTCTGCACATGGCTGCCCATGGTCAGGCGATAGCAGTAATAGCGCGGCGCCGGATCGCGCACCAACACCCCCGCCGCGAGCATCCCGTCCAGGTTCTCCCGCGCCTTGGCATAGACCGCCGGCGCGTAAGGGTCGGTATCCGGCGGCAGGTCGACCTCCGGACGCGACACGTGCAGAAAGCTCCAGGGCCGGCCCCTGACCATGGCGCGCGCCTCCTCGGCGTTCATCACGTCATAAGGCGGGGCAGCGACCTCGATGGCACGGCCGGGGGCCGGGCGCAAACCGGCGAAAGGCTTGATCAGCGGCATGACGGAAACTCGGTTATTGGTCGTCGCGACACAGGTTTCACCACAAGGCAACCGGCTGGGGCAGATCGCGGCCCCGGCAGGTCAGCCCGCGGCCTTCCTAGCGGGCGGGCGGAGCATACAGGATACCCCCGTTCAACCACAGTGCATTCAAGCCGCGCTGCATCTTGAGCGCCGACCCCTCACCCAGGTTACGCTCGAAGACCTCGGCATAATTGCCCACCTGTTCGATGATCCGGTAGCTCCAGCCCTGATCCAACCCAAGCAGCTTGCCGCTGGCGCCGTCCACATCGAGCAACAGACGCAGGTCGGCGGATTGGGCGCGGGCGCGCACCTGATCCACGTTCTTGGAGTCGATGCCGGCCTCCTCCGCGTTGATCAGGGTGAACAGGGTCCAGCGCACGATATCGAACCAGCGGGCGTCATCACGCCGCACCGCTGGTGCCAGCGGCTCCTTGGAGATCACCTCGGGCAGGATGCGGTGGGCACTCTCGTTGCCCAGCGCGGCACGCACCGCATGAAGCTGGGAGTGATCGGCGGTCAGCGCGTAGCAGGTCCCGTCCAGGTAGGCCTTGGTCGCGGTCTTGATGTCCGGGAACTGCTTGAGGTCCAATTCCTTGTTATGGAGACTGAAATAGGCGCGCGCGGCGTCAGGCCCGGTGGTATCCGCCAGGGCGCAGATCGACTGCTTGTTCAGTTCCAACGCACTCAGGGTGTTGGTGTCGCGGTGGACCATGAAGCCCTGACCATCGTAATAGAGCGTCGCGACGAAGACGATCTCCAGATCGAGATCGCGCGACAGCGTCCAGGTCGTGTTGCGCGAGAGCAGATCGATCTCACCCTCGTTCAGCACGTCGAACCGATTGGCGGTCGAGATCGGCACCAGGTCCACCTTGTCCTTGTGACCAAGCACAGCCGCCGCCACCGCCCGGCAAAAATCCACATCCAGCCCGCTCCAGACGCCATTCGCATCCTTATAGGAGAGCCCCGGTAACTCGCCGTTGACGCCACAGCGCAACACCCCGCGCTGCTTCACATCCGCGAGGGTATCCGCCCGGGCCGCGGACGTCAGACCCAGGGACAGGACAGCCAGGGCCAGGGCGGCAAGCCAGCGAGACGGCTCATGCATGGTGAGGCTCCAAGGGATTCGATCGGGTGGCGATCACGCGTTGAGCGCGGACCCGGCGCCTGGGCCGTCCGCCGCACGCACACCGGGCTGATGTCGCCGCGGCCGGTCGTAGTGAGCCTCTAGCGGTGTCCGCAACCCCCTGAACTGAAAAGCCGCCCGGCGGTGGAAAACTTTCGTTTACCCCAGCCCGGAACGAACAATCAGTCAGTTGCGCG
>NZ_KB902494.1 GCF_000379525.1 Lamprocystis purpurea DSM 4197
GGGGATACGAACACAAAACCGTCTGCCACAGCCGCGGGGAGTATGCCCGTGACGAGGACGGTGACGGCTTCCATGAGATCCATGTCAACACGATGGAAGGCTTCTGGTCATTGCTGCGTTCCTGGCTGCGACCCCATCGCGGGATCTCGCAGGAGAAATTACCGCTCTACTTGGGCTTCTTTCAGTTCGTCCACAATACACGGATTCGCGGAAAAGGGTTGCTGACTCCGCTGTTGGCATTGCTCGTGTCATAACAACTCGGGGACAGTCCGGAACCTATATTGAGCCTGAGCCAAAATCCCGTTGACACATTGAAAAATAGTGCATCACGAATCCGTGATCTGACCGGATGGTCCGCATCGTCACATAGTTGGCGTGTGATGTGCGACGGCGGCCCGTAGGGCAACCTTTCTTCATCTGCGTAGAAGTCCATGATCTTTTGGAAGAGGCCGCTTACCTCTAGCTGAAAANCTCCCGCCGCAGTTGCCAACAAGCCGGTGGACGCAAACCATTTCCCCGCTGTGGCTGCTCCAATACCGAGAAAATAGAAAGTAGCTACAAATGTCGCCAACATTGCCGATAGCAGAATCGCGAAGGCAATACGCTCGAATGTCTTGAATACCATTGCGGATTCTCAGGCCTAACGTGCAGGCTAAAAGCGGCGCGCGCTCGTTTTTGAGCCGAAGGTTAGGCTTTTCTTCTTCATGGCGGATCGAATTAAGTAAACTGTCCCGGAGTTCGCTCACAGTTCGTCGATAATCGCTTGGATGGCTTCGATCTTTCCGGCAGCATCGAGCTTTTTCTTCTTCGCAATTTTCTTGATCTCGGACAGTGCCTCTTGCTGCCTCAAGAGCCGCGAGATAATACCATTGATCATGGGTATGACATCTTGACTTTCAAAATATGTTGTGCAAATCGCTTGTCGTTCGTTGACTTCTTTAGTGATGTTAAAACTTATCACAGACCCTTCTGCGAGAGATTTCTCCAATTCTTCGGCAGATACCGTTGAAACATGCTCATGAGTGTCATCATGAAACGGCTTTGTGCTGGGGCCTCTGTAAACCTTCATGACTGTCTCTCAGTTGTTGCGCCTAATGCACGATGCCTGCCAGTTACTACGAACCCCGATGGCGCGCGCTCGCTCTTTGGCCGAAGGTTAGGGGGCGCATGGGTTAAACTCGGGCGTCCAAACAGCCTCAGGCCAATTCCATGCCGCCAAGACTGGCTCCAATGGGATTACAGATACATCTGGTGGATTTTCAATAGCGTCTTGGAGCCACGCAACTCGGTTTTGGCGAACAAATACTGCTACGCGTTTTTGCCAGTCATGCGCAATCACATGTTGCTGCTGCAAATGAGGAATTAGAAAATTCCACCACTGCACTTGGCGATTGTTGATGCGTGGCACAAGAGCGGCCAGATCCCATGCCGTGGAAACCTCGACGACGCAAACCAACTGATCTAATGGACGAATAGCAACGAAATCTGGACAAGCAAACTCACCCCCATTATCGTCAACAATGGAGCACTGGTGCACGACAAAGGTTGCTCTGTTGGCAGTCAGGTAGTGCATTACCGCTTCTTCATAACGATCCATATGTGAGCCCCTAACGTGTTCTAGGTTGGCACGGGCCAGCGACGTGCAAGCCCGCCACGGGCCACTAGGGTTCTAGGCTGAATCCCGCCGACCGCCCAGGCACATCGCCTCACCGCAAGTGCCCCACCCGCGCCCTGCCGAGGCCGCCCAGGAGCTCGGTGTTGCACATCGGCTGCCGGTCCACGCACAGCCCATCGCCCTTCGATGTGTACTTTCTGCGTCTCGCTGCTGTCTTGCAAGGGGCGTTTTGTGATCTGGATCATAGTTTCCGCAAATACCTGATGTAAAACGCTAGATTCCAGGCAAACCTCCGCCGGGCGCTTGCCATCCGACCCTGCATCCGGAGCGGATGCGCCCTTGGTATGTCCGTCGCGTTGAAGGGTTCCTGAAGGCTGGGCGTCCCGTGTCACTGCGAGTTCCGAGTTCCGGGGACAGTTTACATATCTCTCCGACTGGCACAGGGACCGAGTTGAGTAAACTGTCCCCAGAATTGGAATTCCCGACCGCCGCCGAACGCTTTTTCGGTCGTAGCCACCCGCTGCTGTTCGAGTTGGTGCTCGCCCGTGTCTCCCAGCTTCCACCCGTGCGGCACCGACGACCGCGTGTCCCCAAGCCCGCCGGCCTTGATCATCATTCCGGCCACCTCGCCGACAACGAGGCGGCTGGTCCGCACAGCGGACTCTTGTATGTTCTGTTCCCAGGGATTGACAACGAAGGTTGAGACACGGATGTTGCGTAGAGCGCACGGGAAGCGGTCGGACCCTTGTAAGTTGAGGCGCCCGCCGCCAGTCTGGGATGAAGTCACAGTACGCCCCGGACGGGAAAAGACGGCCACGGATTCCAGCATCAATGAAAACGCTGAGACAAACAAATGACAACTGGTAACCGGCACCATCATGCAGGACGATCTTTTTGATACAGCGAAAATGCGTTCTGACGGCACGGTTGTCGAAGTGCTTGCGGACGGAAGTGAACGCGCGTTTCCGGAACAACCGATGCGCCCCATGACAGAGGCAGAGATTGAGGCCGCGGCGGCAGCCGATCCCGATGCGCGCCCCATGACCGCGGACGAACTAAGAAAGGCCCGGCGTATTCCCCGAATCAAGACGCTGCGCCGCGCCTTGGGACTCACACAAGAAGAGTTTGCGGAACGTTACCATGTGCCGCTTGGGATGCTGTGCGATTGGGAACAAGGCCGCACGGAGCCGGATCAACCGACACGCGCTTACTTGACCGTGATTGCCCATGATCCTGACGGGGTGTGCCGCGCCTTGCAGCACTCGCAACCCACCTGAAACACTTAGCGGCTGCCATGCCCACCGCTCCTACGCCCGGTCGGCTGCGCCGGTCCGTCCGGTACGGGGGTGGCCGGATTGATGATCAAGACCGCTACCGGGTTCAGTCGATCCACGCGGCAGGCCCCGGCAGTTGCTAAACTCGCTCCAACCCAACCTTCCGGATATTGCCATGGCTGCAATCACCTACACCGAAGCACGTAAACACTTCGGCGAGACCATGGACCGAGTGATAGACGACCACCAGCCGGTCGTCATCACGCGGGCAAACGGCAAGAATGCAGTCTTGATCTCTCAGGAAGACTTCGATGCCTGGCAAGAGACTGCCTATTTGCTGCGTTCCCCGGCAAATGCCGCAGACCTGCGGCAAGCACTCGCCGAGCTTGGCGAGCGGCGCGGTTTGGTCCACCATGATCTGATCGAGCAATGATCTGCTTTCGTGAGCGCGCCTGGTCCGACGATCTCTATTGGTAGCAGACCGACCGCAAGATCCTTAAACGCATCAATACCTTGATTCGAGACATCGAGCGCGATCCCGCCGCTGGAATCGGCAAACCCGAGGCACTGAAGCACGAGTTCTCCGGACTCTCGTCACGCCGCATCAATGACGAGCACCGGCTGCTTTACACGTTCATGGATGACGAATTGGTGATCGTCCAGCGCCGGTATCAGTATTAAGGGGAATGGGAGCCAGGCTCTAATGGCACCGACCTAAGCAGATGCCCGATGTAAATCATTTTGTTATAACGCAGGCATCCGCCTTATCCCTGCCCATCGGCCAATTTCTCCAACAGTTGCTCGGTATTTGCATCATCGGGGGGATTGGCGGTCGCCCAGGCCAGGGCGCGCTCCAGGTCGGCGGCGGCTTTGGACTCGTGCAGCCAGCGCTCGTTGTCCGGTAGGACCGTGACGGTGCGCACCAGCCATACGCCGGGTTCCTGTTCTTCGACGAGCACTTGGCGGCCTGCGTATTTCTTGCCGAGCAAGATCTGGCCCTTCGCGCCGATCACCTTAACGGCCGATCGGGTTGAGGTTGCAACCATGGTCGCCTCGTTTCGGGTTGTTCGTCTTTAGACACGGTACCACTTGATATGGCGACCATCAAGGCGCGAGCGAGAAACGGCGCATAGTAGTCTCGGCGCGTAGCGCTGCAGCGAGGCCGATGGTCCGCGGAGCGGACCCTACGGATCGCGGTCTAACCGTGGGGTCCGCTGTGCGGACCGACGCGCCCGGCCGGAACGATGATCGAAGCCCCTGCCCCGCTTCTTCGCAGCCTCGCGGACTGTGACCGGCCCCGAGTTCTTCGGAAATCACCTTAGGCGTCACGCTGTCGCTCACGCCGCCTTGAGCATGAACTCAACTTTGACGGCTTCGTATGGGAACTCGACCTGTCCCGACGCGGTACGATCGATCACTCCGGCCTTGCGCAGCGCGGTGAGATCACTGTGAACGGCCTTGATATCGCGGTTCACCCGCTTCGCCGCCTCGCGGACTGTGACCGGCCCCGCACCGCACAGCGCTTTCAGTAACTCCCATCGTTTCGCGGTGAGGACCTTCCACAATAGCTCCGGCGTTGCAAAGGAAATGCGGGCCTCCTCCTTCGCCTTGCCGGTCTTCCACACATCAACGAAGTCCTGCATCGCTTCTTCGGGATCGCGGACATCAAGAATCACGGTCTTCACGATGGATTTTCCTTGCTTCACGCAGAAAGTCTTGAACCAGCTTGTCCGGCGACTCGAACACGTAGGTCAGTTCTTGCGTCTGCTGGAGTACTGTTGACCGGTGTCGCACCAGGCGCTAAATTCTAGTCAGACTGACTAGACAACAGGTGAAGCGATGAACAGCACTGGCGCAGACGGACCCTCCCGCCGGGGCAATTCGAGCTATTGGCAACTTCAGGATGCCAAGGCCCGGTTCAGAGATGTGGTTCGCCGGGCCGTGGAGCAGGAACCTCAGCATGTGACAGTCAACGGCGAGGAGCGCGCCGTGGTCGTCTCGGCCCAGGAGTACGACCGTCTCACGGGCCACCGCTCGGGGCATGAACTGGTGAAGCTGCTCGCGGAATCGCCCCTTGCGGAGGTCGAATTCGAGCATCCGCGGAACGGCGCGCCGAGCTGCACCACTGGCTGACCCAGCGGATGCGGCCGCTGTTCGACCGGCGGGCACTACCGGTCACGGAGGACATCCTCCGGCAATGGCGCCTGATGATCGAGGTCGGACGCAAACGCGGCCAACCCTTCAGCCACCCGGATATCCTCATCGCCGCCACGGCGGCCCAGCACGGGCTGACTGTCGTGACGCGAAACACCGGCGAATTCGCCGCGGCGGGGGTGGCGTTCTTCAATCCATGGGAAGCCTGATACCGCTCCGAGACCGAGCAAGGATTGACCGGCTAACGGCCATGGAAAAGCGCATCAGCCACCCCCGAAGTAGAAAGTCCGCCGTGGGAGCGGCCTCCGGCCGCGATGCGAGGCCGCGGTCACCGGCGACCCTGGCGCAGTTTGCGAGGTCCCATCGCGGCCGGAGGCCGCTCCCACGGGGTCGCCGCGCGCGGTTGTCCCACTTCGATCACCACGCACGGGAGCGCGGGCGTCTCGCCCGCGTGCGGGCCAGTGGGCCCGCGCTCCCAGAAACATAGGCGAACTGATGATCAAGGCCCCTCGCGGGGATCGTCACCGAATTACGATTACGACAACGACAACGACAACGACCGGGACGCCGAAGGCGCTCCCTGACGGCTTAGAGCGCCCAGCGCAGGATGGCGGCGACCGGCTGGCCGGGCTCCGGCATGTCGGCGGCGCGCACGGCCAGGACCTGGCCGCCGGAGCCGAGCACACGCCGCGCGACTTCGTCGGCGACGCCATAGCTGTCGGCACCCGCCGACTCGGCAAAGACGACACGGCCATCGGTCTCGTCGACGGTTCCGTGGACTGCCTGATCCATGTCGACGAGCAAGCTCCCCACCGCACCGTAGGTGGCTGCCCGCGCGGCTCGCACCAGGTCGGAGGTCGCCCGGTCCTCGTTGAGGCGGGCACGATACAGGTCCTGCCAGTCGGCGATCTGCGACTGGTGGAGCGCGTCGAACACTTCGCGGGCGGCAGTCGCGAGCTCAGCGTCGCTGAGCCGTTCGGGGTTCCCCTCGATACCCTGCGCGACCAGGTGCGGATAGGTGTTGACCGAGCGGTAGATGGCACCCAAACCCTCCACCGCGGCCAGCACCAACGGGAGGCCGCTGCCGGCCAGCAGCCCGCGCAGGGCGGCATCCACCTGGCGCGCGTACTGGCGCAGGCGCACCTTCTTGCCCTCGCTGCCGCCGATGCGACCGCTATAGGAGCGGGTGGCGATGCTGGCTTTCCCTACCGAGGACGCGGCGTCGGTCGGCATTCCGGACACGGGAACCGCGACCGCCGGCAGATCGCCGGACACCTCGACCAACCGCACGCTGCCGTCCGCCAGAGCAAGCACATAGCCGGCATTGCAGAAGCTCGTCGAGCGCAGCAGCGGCTTGAGGTGAAAGCGGTCGGACACCTTGACCATCGGCTCGAGGGTATTCGGCACCCGATAGGTGCGCAGGTTGTCCGGAGTGGCGAAGATGACCAGACCCTTGGCCTGGTAGCGCCAGAAGTCGTCGTCGTCGACCAGATCGTCCAGCTCCTCGGCCAGCGGGCCAACCCGGCGCTTATCCGCGCCCGCGGCCTCCAGTTGGCTGATCGCCTCCTTCGCCAGATTCTTCAACTGGATGCGGTCCGCGTCGGTGTCCAGGGTCACCGGCGTGGTCGGCAGGAACAGGGAGACTCCGATGTCCCCACGCCAGGCGGCGAGATCGGCATAGTCATTCGCGGTTGGGATATCGAGATAAAGCATGAGACCTCCGAGCGGGTTCTGGCTGCGTTCTGCGAAATGGCTTCTCGCCTCAGACGACTGCCGGAAAAATACTATACCAAATCGCGAAGGATTTTCGTCCGCCTTCAAGGCGCGCCGGACAGAAAAAAAAACGGCGGCCCAGAGGCCGCCGTTTTTTTTATTTGGAGCGGGAAACGAGACTCGAACTCGCGACCCCAACCTTGGCAAGGTTGTGCTCTACCACTGAGCTATTCCCGCTTTAGAGCCCGTTATTTTACGAGTTAACTTGAGCCTGTCAAGCCCGATGCGCGATTTTTTTCTTTCTCCTCGGGGCGGGGGGTGACCTGCCCGGACAGACTGGGCCAGGCGGCACGCAGGTAAAGGACCATGGACCAGAGGGTCAGCACCGCCGCGACATAAAGCAGGACCAGCCCGAGGCCGTAGGCCAGCGAACCGACGATGGAGTCATGCAGCAACAGCAGGCAGATGGAGACCATCTGGGCAATGGTCTTGAACTTGCCGACGGCCGAGACCGCGACCTTGGCGCGGGCACCGATTTCGGCCATCCACTCGCGCAGGGCCGAGACGGTGATCTCGCGGCCGATGATGACGATAGCGGGCAAGGCGAGCAGTGCCCGCGGGTCCGCCTGGACCAGCAGCACCAAGGCCACCGCGACCATCAACTTATCGGCGACCGGATCAAGAAAGGCTCCGAGCGGCGAGGTCTGACCCAGGCGCCGCGCCAGGTAGCCGTCAAGCCAGTCGGTGAGGGCCGCCGCGCCGAAAGTCATGGTCGCCGCGTAGGGCGCCCAGGGCGCATTGATATAAAACACGGCGACGAACACCGGGATCAGGACGATCCGAAGCAAGGTCAACAGGTTAGGAGTATTCCACATTCGCAGTCGCACTCAGGGTCCGGGAGTGTCCAGGTGAAAGGCGTCATGGATGCGCGCCGCCAGTTCGCGGCTGATGCCCGCGACCCGCGCGATGTCCTCGACCCCCGCTCGCGCCAGGCCGCGCAGACCCCCGAAGGCCCGGAGCAGTTGTTGCCGACGCTTGGGGCCAACCCCGGCGATCTCCTCCAGAACCGAGGCGGTCCGGACCTTGGCCCGCTGTTGGCGGTGGCCGGTGATCGCAAACCGGTGGGCCTCGTCGCGAATCTGCTGCACCAGGTGCATGGCCGGTGAATCTGCCGGGAGTATAACGGGCGTCCCCTGCCCCAACAACCAAAGCTGTTCGGTACCGGGACGCCGGTCCGGTCCTTTCGACACACCGACCAGCAGGATGGCACCCAGCCCCAGCTCCTCGACAGCCTGCGCCGCCGCGCCCAGTTGGCCCCGCCCGCCGTCGATGAACACCAAATCCGGCACCGGATACTCACCCTCCTTGACCCGCGTGTAGCGCCGGGTCAGTACCTGGGACATGGCTCCATAGTCGTCACCGGGAACGATGCCCGCGATGTTGAACCGCCGGTAGTCGGAGGTGCGCGGACCGGCGTCATCGAACACCACGCAGGAGGCGACGGTGCGCTCCCCCAGGGTGTGGCTGATGTCGAAACACTCCATGCGCCGCGGCAGTTCCGGCAGGTCCAGGGCCTCGCGCAGCGCGGTGAGCCGCCGGGCATAGCCGGCCTGACTGCCGAGCCGGGACTTGAGTGCCACCTGCGCGTTGCCCCGCGCCATCTCCAGCCAGCGGGCGCGCTCCGCCCGCACCCGCGACTTGATCTGGACGCGGTGCCCGGCCTGCTCGGCCAGGGCCGATTCCAGCAGATCCAGATCGTCGGGCTCGGCCGAACAGACCAGTTCGACCGGGATCTGCTTGTCTACATAGAACTGGGTGAGGAAGCCGGCGATCAGCGTGCCCTCATCGGTCTCCTCCGGCGCCAGAGGAAAGAACGCCTTGTTGCCCAGATTGCGTCCGCCGCGGATGAAGAAGACCTGCACACAGTGAACGCCGCCCTCCTGGGCCGCGGCGATGATATCCAGGTCGCCGCCCTCCCCGCTCACATACTGGCGCTCCTGAATCCGCTGCAGAGTCGCGATCTGGTCGCGCAGGACCGCGGCCCGCTCGAAAGCCAGATCGGCGGCTGCCTGTTCCATCGCGGTGGCCAGTTCGCCGATAACTTCCTGGGTGCGCCCGTCCAGGAACTTGATGGTATAGGCGACATCCTCCGCATAGACCGCCTCGCTCACCAATCCGACACAGGGTCCGGTGCAGCGCTTGATCTGGTATTGCAGGCAGGGCCGCGAACGGGTGCGGTAGAAGCTGTCCTCACACTGGCGGACGGGAAACAGCCGCTGCAGGAGTTGCAGGGTCTCGCGCACGGCCGAAGCGCTGGGATAGGGTCCGAAGAAACGCCCCGGCCCCTTGCGCGAGCCGCGGTAAAAGGCGAGGCGCGGAAAGGGGTCCTGGGTGCTCAGGTGAATGTAGGGGTAGCTCTTGTCATCACGCAACAGGACGTTGAAGCGCGGCTTCAGCGACTTGATGAGGTTACTCTCCAGGAGCAGGGCCTCGCCCTCGGTGCGGGTGACGGTGACCTCGATGTCCGCGATCTGACCGACCATGACCACCAGACGCTGGTTCAGCGCCCGGCTGAAATAGCTGCCGACCCGGCGCTTGAGGTTCTTGGCCTTGCCGACATAGAGGACGGTGCCGGCCGCGTCCAGCATCCGATAGACACCGGGGCTCTGGGGAATCTGCGCCAGCCGTTCACGCAGGTCCACGGGCGCGCCGACCGGCTCCGGCACCGCATCCAAGTCAGCCGCCGCCATGACCCGTGGCGGCACCGCCCGGCTGATCGCTGATCAGGCCATAGCGAAAGGCCAACCGGGTCAGGTCGACATCGGTATGCACACCGAGCTTATCGTAGATACGCTGGCGATAGGTGCTGACCGTCTTGGGACTCAGCGAGAGTGTGTCTGAGATGTCCTGCGTGCGGCGACCGTCCAGGATCATCAGGGTGACCTGAAACTCCCGCGAGGACAACTCGGTGAAAGGGCTGGCCGTCCCGCCCTGCCAATCCGCCAACATGCGCGCCTGCGCGACCGTGGAGTCGATGTACGGACGGCCGCCGGCCACCAACCGCACCGCCTTCACCAACTCGTCGGCCGGACAGCCCTTGGTGAGATAGCCCATGGCCCCGGCCTCGCGCAGTTGGCTCGGAAAGGGGTCATCACCGAGCACGGTCAGGGCGATCACCCGGCAGCTCGGCAGTAGCCGCAAGATCCGGCGGGTCGCCTCGATCCCGCCCATCCCGTGCGGCATCTGCAGATCCATGAGACAAATGTCCGGCATCAGTTGCTTCGCCTGCTTGAGCGCCTCCTCGCCGCTTTCGGCTTCGCCGACCACCTCGATCTGGTCCTGCTCTTTGAGGATCAGCCGCAACCCCGCACGAAACAGTGCGTGGTCATCGACGATGAGTACCTTGATCATGGTCGGGTCTCTCGGGGGACGGTTTCGGCAATGCACATCGGCCTGCGGGCGCCCTTATGGTACACAAGGGATGCTGAGGGCTAAAGCCATCAACACCGGAGATATCGCGACCTCAATCAACCCAGACCCGCGCGTTTCGGAAGAGCCGCAGCCAGGGCCCGTCCGGGCCCCAGTCGTCCGGCCGCCAGGAGTGCTGAACCGTGCGGAAGACCCGTTCCGGATGGGGCATCATAATCGTCACCCGGCCGTCCGTGCTGGTGAGGCCGGCAACCCCCTCGGGTGAACCGTTCGGGTTGGCCGGGTAGGTCGCGGCGACCGCACCGTCATTCTCCACATAACGCATCACCACGCCGGCACGGGCCGCCGCCAACTGCGCGGCATCGCGAAACTCCGCCCGGCCCTCCCCATGGGCGACGGCGATAGGCATCCGTGAACCCGCCATGCCGGCCAATAACACCGAGCGGGAGTCCGCCACCTCGACCAGCAGGGTGCGCGCCTCGAACTGCGCGGAGCGATTGCGCACGAACCGCGGCCAATGGCCGGTTCCGGGGATCAGCTCGTGGAGATTGGAGAGCATCTGACACCCGTTGCAGACGCCCAGGGCGAAGGTGTCGGACCGCTCGAAAAATGCCTGGAACTGATCCCGTGCCCGCGCGCTGAAGAGGATGGTCTTGGCCCAACCCTCGCCGGCCCCAAGGACATCGCCGTAGGAGAAGCCGCCGCAGGCGGCCAGGCCGCGGAAACCGGCCAGGTCGACCCGCCCGGCCATGATGTCGGACAGATGCACGTCCACACACGCGAAACCGGCGGCATGGAAGGCCGCCGCCATCTCCAGTTGGCCGTTGACACCCTGGTCGCGCAGGATGGCAATCGGCGGCCGTGCCCCACGCTCCAGGTAGGTGAACGCGATATCGTCTTCCGGATCGAAGGTCAGGATGGCGTTGAGACCCGGGTCCGGGGCCGCAATCCGCGCCTGCGCCTCGGCGACGCACTCCGGATTGTCGCGCAACGCCTGCAGCCGCAGACTGGTTTGCGACCAGCGTGCCTGGAGGCTCGCCCGCGTGGCGCGGTAGACCTCGGTCTGACGCCGGTGGACGCGAATCGCATCGCCCTCGTCCAGGGTGCCGATGACCAGGCTGTCGTCCCCCAGACCATGCTGGGAAAGGATCAGCAGGGCCTCATCGGTATCGGCGTGACAGACCTGGATCACCGCTCCCAGTTCCTCGCTGAACAGGGCCGCCAGGTCGTCCGGCCCAACCGGCGCCAGGTCCAACTCGAACCCGCAGCGGCCGGCGAAGGCCATTTCGCACAGGGTGACGAAGAGACCACCGTCGGAGCGGTCGTGATAGGCGAGGATCAGACCCTCGGCACGCAACTCCGCAATCGCATCGAAGAAACGCCGCAACAGGTCCGGGTCATCGAGATCCGGTACGCCATCGCCGACGGGATCGCCAAGCTGCGCGTAGACCTGCGCCAAGGCAGAGCCGCCCAGCCGATTCCGCCCCTGACCCAGATCGATGAGAATCAGGTCCGTGTCACCCTGATCGGTGCGCAACTGCGGCGTCAGCACGGCCCGCACATCGGTCACCGGGGCGAAGGCCGAGCAGATCAGCGACAGGGGCGCGGTCATGGAGCGCGCCGCGCCATCAGGCCCTGTCCAGACCGTCTTCATGCTCATGGAATCCTTGCCTACCGGGATGCTGATCCCGAGTGCCGGACAGAGTTCCAGGCCGACGGCACGCACCGTCTCGTAGAGTCGGGCGTCCTCCCCCGGGTGACCGGCGGCGGCCATCCAGTTGGCGGACAGCTTGATATCGCCGAGCCGCGCGATGGGCGCCGCGACGATGTTGGTGATGGCCTCCGCCACCGCCATGCGCCCGGACGCCGCGGCGTCCAGCAAGGCCAGCGGCGCGCGCTCGCCCAGCGCCATGGCTTCGCCGGTGAACCCCCGATAATCGCTGGCAGTGACCGCGCAGTCGGCGACCGGCACCTGCCAGGGCCCGACCATCTGATCGCGCGCCACCAGGCCGGTGATGCTGCGATCCCCGATCGTGATCAGGAAGGTCTTGTCCGCCACCGCGGGCAGCGCGAGCACCCGGCTGATCGCCTCGTCCAGGGCGATGGCCGCCAGCGCGAGCGGCGTGCGCGGCGGCGTCACCCGTTCCACCTGACGATGCATCCGCGGCGGCTTGCCGAACAGCAGTTGCATGGGCAGGTCGATGGGAGCATCGCCGAAATGCGCGTCAGTCAGACTGAGATGGTCGCTCGCCAACGCCTCACCGACCACCGCATAAGGACACCGCTCGCGTTCGCAGATGGCCTTGAAGGTCTCCAACTGCTCGGCGGCGATGGCCAGGCAATAGCGCTCCTGGGCCTCGTTGCTCCAAATCTGCATCGGTGTCATGCCCGGCTCGGCATTGGGCACCAGGCGCAGCTCGAAGCGGCCGCCGCGCCCGGCGTCGTGCACCAGCTCCGGCAAGGCGTTGGACAGTCCCCCGGCGCCCACGTCGTGGATGAACAGGATGGGGTTGGCCTCGCCGCGGGCCCAGCAGCGGTCGATGACCTCCTGACACCGGCGCTCCATCTCCGGGTTGGCGCGCTGCACCGAGGCGAAATCCAGATCCGCGGCCGAACTGCCCGAGCTCATGCTGGACGCTGCCCCGCCGCCCAGGCCGATCAGCATCGCCGGTCCGCCGAGCACCACCACGGGTGTGCCGGCCGGCACCGGCCGCTTGGCGATGTGCTCGGCGCGGATGTTGCCGATACCGCCCGCCAGCATGATCGGTTTGTGGTAACCGCGCGGCTCCGGAGCACCCTCCGGCCCCGGCACCGATTGTTCATAGGTCCGGAAATAGCCGGCCAGATTGGGCCGCCCGAACTCGTTGTTGAAGGCGGCGGCTCCGATGGGTCCGTCCAGCATGATCTCCAACGCCGAGCAGATTCGCTCGGGCCGCCCGTGATCCTGCTCCCAGGGCTGTTCGAAGCCCGGAATACGCAGATTGGAGACCGAAAACCCGCACAGACCGGCCTTGGGCCGGGCGCCGACCCCGGTGGCACCCTCATCGCGAATCTCACCGCCCGAGCCGGTGGCCGCCCCCGGGTCCGGGGCGATCGCGGTCGGGTGGTTGTGGGTCTCGACCTTCATGAGGATATGGATGGGTTCTTCGTGCTCACCGTAGACCCCGGTCTGCGGGTCCGGCAGGAAGCGCCGCCCGTCCCAGCCCTCCATCACCGCGGCATTGTCGCGGTACGCGGAGAGCACGCCGGCAGGCGCCGACTCGGTGGTGTGGCGGATCATCCGGAACAGCGAGTGTGACTGAGGCAATCCGTCGATGGTCCAGTCCGCGTTGAAGATCTTATGGCGACAGTGCTCCGAGTTCGCCTGGGCGAACATCATCAGCTCCACATCGGTCGGGTCGCGCCCGAGCGCCAGAAAGCTCGCCGTCAGATAGTCGATCTCGTCGTCGGAGAGGGCCAGGCCGAGTTCGCCGTTGGCGCGCACCAGGGCGGCACGTCCGCCGGCGCGCAGCCCTACCCGCGTGAGTGGGCGCGGGACCGTGTGTTCGAACAGGCGCTGCGCATCCGCCGGATCGTCCATGACGGTCTGCGTCATGCGATCGTGCAGCACGGCCGCCGCCCGCGCACGGTCCGCCGCGGCCATGGCCGGCTGATCCAAATCCAGGTAGAAGGCGGTCCCCCGCTCCAGCCGGCGTACTGCCGCGAGCCCGCAATTGGCCGCGATATCCGTCGCCTTGGACGACCAGGGCGAAATGGTTCCGGGTCTGGGGACCACCAGGATCAACTGTCCGACCGGTGCCTGGCCCGGCAGACTTGGGCCGTAGCTCAGCAAGCGCTCCAGGACCACAAGTTCCGCGGGATCCAGCGGCCGGTCGAGATCGACGAAGTGCACGAACTCGGCATACAAGGTCACGGGCCTGCCGAGCACCGCGGCAATCCGCCCCGCGAGCTGACTGAGTCGAGAATCCGGGAGCGCAGGGGCTCCGCGCAGGACGAGCATGGTGGGCTCCCAATCGATGAGCGGGACCAGAGGATGGCAGAGTCGCGATGATAACCGAAGCAGCCGGGCGCGCGATGCACCGCGGCGCGCGGCCAGCAGTTCCAAATTTGGGTGGCCGCCGCCAACAGCGTGCCGGCCGCGAGGCTGATGGTGGATGCGCTGCGCTTATCCACCCTACAAAACCGGCTCCGCTGTAGGGTGGATAAGGCGCGCCGCTCGGTGTCAGGGGCCAGGCACCGCGGTCGCGCGCGCCGCATCCACCAGGGATCGCGCGATGCCGCCTAAATTGGGTGGCCGCCGCCAACAGCGTGCCGGCCGCGAGGCTGATGGTGGATGCGCTGCGCTTATCCACCCTACAAAACCGGCTCCGCTGTAGGATGGATAAGGCGCGCCGCTCGGTGTCAGGGGCCAGGCACGGCGGTCGCGCGCGCCGCATCCACCAGGGATCGCGCGATGCCGCCCAAATTTGGAATTGCTGGCGCGCGGCCGGGCATCGGACTGACGTACCCTGAGGTACCCTGGTGTGGCCAACAAACCCCGCTTCAGAAGATCAAGACGGGTTTGCGACGTGCACGCAGCGCATAGTCGGCCAGGTAATCGGTGTAGGCTTGGGCCGGCTCCAGAACCCAACCGTTGTACGGCTGCGCATCCCCTGGACGCGCATGGCGCGGCGGGGCATCTTCGCTCAGCGTGAGCCGCAGCAGCGCCGACTCCCCCACCACGCGCACATCGGGCCGCACCTGGGAGTCGAACGCCCATTCACGCAGCCTGGGACCAATCGCCTCGAGAATCCGCGCGGCGCTGACATACTCAGCCAGGGCACCCATCAGCAGCAACCGCTTGTAGTCAACCTCCGGATGGAAACCCGCGCGCCCGTAAGCGGCCGTGCCGGCCAATTCGTCCCGGCCGTCGAGATAGACGAACAGATCGTGCAGGGACTTCCAGGTTCCGGGCGGCGCCGACTCCCCGGTGCGGACCGCAGACTCCACCGCATTCCCCAACCCTTTGAGGAGTTGCCGCAGCACCCACTCCCGATAGACCCCGAAGCTCGCCTGGCCGGCATAACGGGGCTGCCCCAGGTCCACCAGAAGGCGCTGAAGATTGCCGCACCAGGAACAGATCACGCGCTGTTCCGGGGTGAGCGACCGGGTCAGGGCCGGGGTCTGGTTCGCGGTCCCGGCCGACGGGGTGAACCCACCCGCGTCACGGGGCCGCCCGGCACAGAAACCGGACCGGGGACCAACGGATTGGATCGCATCGACCTCATCCTTCAGGTCACGGAGCATGGCGAGGCGCAGCTCCGGCGCGATGACCTGGTCACGAATCTGGTACAGCGCGAGCAAGGCGGGGGGCGGTGCGGCGCGCGCTTCGCGTGGGTGCGGCCGTTCGAGAGAGACGGTCATGGCCGCGCCCCGGGTGCTGCCGGCACCGCGACGGCGGGCGCACGAGGGGCTTCCGACCGACTTCGGGACACCACCCGGCGGGCGGGAAAAACGCGCCGATCGGAATTCATGAGGGCACCCATTCTTATGATTGTTCGCGGGCTTAGGCGTCTATCACGGGCGCTGCACACCCTGGCACCGCCCGACCCTATGAGTCTGGACGACTCCCCCCAGTCCCTCAAGGATGACTCCTTCGAACTGCGACCGGCGTCACAGGAAAGCCGCGGATCCGCGGCTGTCGCGCCCGCGCGGCCGGCAGCACGGCGAATACGGCCGAAGTCCGGGTTCGAGTCCTCACCTTGAGTTTGCCGCCCCAACCCCAAGCATTGCCCGGTCACTCACCCACCGGACCGCCCCATGCCAGACGACTTCACCCCCCAGAACGAACTCGAACGCCGACTCATCGCCGCTCAGGAAGGCCAGATCCCGCCCGAGGAATTCATCGCGACCCTGGTGGGTTCGGAGGTCTTCATGCCCGTTTATGAGAAACACCAGATCGGCGGACTCCAGACTCAGCAAGCCGCCCAACCGCTCAAGCTCACCGGGGAGGACGGCAACGAGATCCTGGTCCTCTTCACCAGCCCGGAGCGGGCCAAGGGCTTCGTCAAGGACTATCCGGGCTACGGCGGCGGTCTGGTCGCGGACTTCACCTGGATACTGGAAAAGCTTGGCATCGGCTATGCCATCAGCCTCAATCCAGGCCTCCCCGTCGGCATCGACTTCGAGGCCCAGGACGTGGCTCAGATCGCGGGTAGGGGGCGGCCGAACTGAGCGAAGCGAACAATCACTCACAGCAATTTGACCAGCGCGGCCATCACGCCGACCTGAGCAAACATCAGCGGAATCAGCCACATCAGTAGGCTATTGCGACTGCGCTCAATGGCGGTCGTCACTTCGCCGCGTAGTTGCTCGATTTGGGTTTTGACCTCGCCGCGCAATCGCTCGACCTGCAACGTGAGATCCGCGCGCACTTGCTCGATCTCTTTCTGAAGCCGCAGTTCGGTCTCACGCAACTGCTGGTTAGTGACGAGATCCGGCAGGTGCGGATAACGCTCCTCCAGACGTTCAAAGGCCGCGGCAATCACCCGCGCCCGCGCGCGCTCGTCCGGCGCACTGGCCAGGGCTTCATACAGTTCGACGACAGAACCCATGGGATGCATTCCTCCTGAGGAAATAAGATGGAGGCAGTCGGCAGTCTATCCCAAATTCGGGACCTAAGCTGGCGCCACGCCGTCACGGCCAGCAATTCCAAATTTGGGCAGCATCGCGCAGCCCCCTTGGTGGATGCGGCGCGCTCGACCGGCGTGCCGGGTCCCTGACACCGAGCGGCGCGCCTTATCCACCCTACGGCGGGGCCGGTTCTGTAGGGTGGATAAGCGCAGCGCATCCACCATTGGCCTCGCTGCCGACACGCTGTTGGCGGCGGCCACCCAAATTTGGAACTGCTGCCGTCACGGCACCGCGTCAGGGATGATCAAGACCTCAAGCCGGTGCGCGATTCCACCCCAACCCCAGCGGATCGGCCGGGTTCACATGATCCATGAAGGGTAAGCACCGGTCGCTGTGGGTGATCTGATAGACCAAGCCCATCCAGTTGCCGATCACGCCCTCCGCGGTATCGTGCCAGGTGTTGTCGAGACGGAAGACGATATGGTCCTCGGGCAGGCGCGGCGGTTCGCGGCCGGCGGCCAGGGCGGCGCGGACGCGCTGCGCGTGCTCATCGAGAATGGCCTGGGACTGCACGGTGAAGTAACCCTCAGGGAAGGGTGGATAGTCGCGCCGCGCGCCGGCTGCGAAGCGGTTGACCTCGCGTTTGTACTCTTTGAGCAGCGAGATGGTGTCGTACTCGGGGTGTCCCTGGAAGAGGACCTGACGAATGCCGTCGGCGCTGACCGCCAGATGGACCCCGGCCCGCTCGCCCTCCACCAGCACCCGCAATCCGGCAGCGTCGAACTGGGCGCGGCTGATCTCATTGAAACGCGAGTGGGGAACATCAAACAAGGTGTTGACGTTGCCGACCAAGGGGTGGGCACGATTGACCACCCGATGCGGAAAGACCCCCCACCGTTTCTCGCCCAGCGGCTCCCGGCGTTGACCGTAGCGAAACTGAAGCACCGCATGGGTCGCGAGACAGGAGCACAGGGTGGAACTGACGTTATTCCAAGCCCAGTCGACGACCTCGATCAGCGGCCCCCAGAAGGGTTCGGTAGAGAGATCGGGACCGGTTACATTGGCGCCGGTGATGATCAGCGCATCCAACCCCTCGGAGCGGATCCGCTCAAAGGTGCTGTAGTAACGCTGGATATGGGCGCGCGCCGTCTCCGCCCGCGCCAAGGCATCCAGGGTGAAGGGGTGCACGTAGAACTGGGCGATCTGATTGCTGTGTCCGATGAGCCGGAAGAACTGACGCTCGGTCGCCTCCAATGCGGCGTCGGGCATCATGTTCAGCAGGCCGATGTGCAGTTCCCGAATGTCCTGCTGAGCGGCCCGCACCGGGTCCAGGATCTGGTGACCGGCAGCCCGCAGGTGGCTGAAGGTGGGAAGTTCGTTATGGGCAACGATAGGCATGGCGGCGGCTCACTGAAGGGGATCGACTCAGGTCTGGAGGCGGTGATTCCGGGACGGACCGCGTCCGTGAATGCTCAGCCCCGGCTGGATCAGCCGGCGTCCGTCGGCACGCTGTCCGCGCGCGCGATGGCCCGTTCCAGGAGTTCCAGGAAATCCTCTTCGTCGCGGATCAGGGCCACTTCCTCCGAGGAGACCGTGTAACCATGGGGCCGCGCAATCGCCTCGTAACGCGGCACCCGCGAATGGAACAGGCGGGGGAACACCCAGCGGGTGAAATCATCCGGATCGATCTCGGCCACGTACTCGAGCGCTCGCGCCGGCAGGTACTCCGCAAGCGCGGCGCTCAAGAACTCCGGCCGATAATACAGCGGCTTGGGGTCCGCCTGAGCACGTTTGATCAACTTGATCTCATCCGCCTCGGGCACCCGGATGTAGAGGATCAGGCTGTGCCTGGCGAGCAGCGAGATAACCCGCGGTTCGTCCAGCTCGCACAGGCTCCCGCCCACGTCGTTGACCAGGTTGGCGTAACCGTAGATCTCCTGCGCCTTGCGGATGAAATCCGGCACGTCGAACATGGCGGCGATCTCCGCCTCGCGGTAGAGCGCCTGACGGCGGTTGAACTCGGCGAGCGGCAAGCCGCCGAGTTCCGGGTTACCAAGCTTGCCGACGAAACTCAGGACCGGGCCCAGATCGTTCACCTTGATATTGTTACGAATGAAGATCCAGTCGCTGCGCAGCAGGTCGCGCAGGAAGGGATCGCGCATGGCATGGGCCTTGATCAGGTCAAGGATGTGCTCGTCCAGATAACGGGTGCCGATGCGGTAGTCCCCCGAATAATGGAACCAGTCACTGCGCCGCAACAGGGCGGACAAAAAGGTCTTGCCAACCCCGGACATGCCGAGCAGGGTGACACACTTATGAGGCCAGGCTCGGAATTCCTCGACGGTAAACTTCATAGGGCTGCTTCGCGTGGGTGGATGGCGCCGTTGACCGCAAAGGCACGGCGGTGCTCAAGCAGCAGGATGGTAATGCAGGGCGACCTCGGCTGACCAGGGATCGGGCGACCCGCTTGTCCGCTCAAAAAAAGCCCCCGGATTGACCGGGGGCTTATGTGATTTCCGGAACACCGGATACCGCCAACCATCGGCTCGGATGTAGGTGCGACTTCAGTCGCACCGATTCGGACGCAGGTGCGACTGAAGTCGCACCTACACACCGGTATCCAAATTATCGGAAACCACCGTAAGACGCAGGGCAGGACAGTTAGTTCCGACTCAGACTCAAGGCACGCTCCGGCCGCGTGAAGTTGTGGCAGGCAGCGCAGTCCTTCTTCTTGTCCTGCACGTGACGGTTGTGCACCGAGGCGAAGGCGCGGCCCTCGGTTTTGTTGCTGTGGCACTGACCACAGATGGCATCCAAATTGCCGTTGAGTGTGGTCACGCGGGTGCCGATGACAGCGCTCGGAGCGGTGCGCAAACCATAGCCCAGATCCTTCATGACCATCCGCGCCGGTCCGCCGGTGAGCGCGGCATGGCAGGAACCGCAGCCCGCGTTCTCGCCGCCCAGCGCGTTGTCCTCGGGCTCGACCCCGTGGTTGATGGTCTGGTACGTAAACACCGGAACCGTGGTCGTGCGGGGCGGCATTTCCAGCGCGCCGGGGACACCACCGCAGACCGTGCTGGTCGCCGCGTTCGGTTCATCCAAACCCAGACCCACCGCGACCGCGCGGCAGAAACTGCCGGTGCGGAAGAACTCGAAGGTGGAGTGTCCGACGAAGCTATTGGTGCTGTCGTTACGTGCCAGCTTGCCCCAGTGCTTCTTCATCGGGTAGAGCTTGGCTGTACTGCTCGCCACGTCCCCGTTGGGCATTCCCAAGGCGTAGGCACGCGCCCCGGGAGCAAGGCCGCGATAAAAGTTCGCCGCGAGCGTCGTGTCCAGGGGCACCGTCGGAATGCCGGTGAGCGACTCCTCCAGGTACACCACTTCGGATTTGCCGTCGAACCAGGTGTAGCTGGGAATCAGCGCGGCGCTCCCCAGGCCGCCCTTATCCTCGCGGGGCAGCCAGCCGCCGCGCCCGTTACAGGCCGAATCGGACGGATGCGGGTCCTGCCAGTCACGGGCGATCTCGGTACCGACCGCCGCCTTGGCGTAGGACGGGATGTGACAGGTCTGGCAGGCAACTTTCATGGCGTGCTTGTCTTTGCTGGAGCCGCTGGTGGCACTGTAGTCGCCATGGGGGCGGCTCGAGTGACAACCGCCGGTCTCGCAGGTGAAGCGCTCGGGCACGTCGTTGGCCCGCAGGTCGAGACCGCGCCCGCGGACCCGGTGGCTTTCACCATTGGCGCCGGTCGCGTTGTGACAATCAGAACAGGTCAGGTCGGCGCCCGCCGGGCTCATATGCAGGTCCACCGTGACCGTTGGATTGATGTTCTCCTTCGACAGATCGCCGCGCTTGGCACCATCGGCCCCGGCCGCCCCGGCATGGCAGTTGAGGCAGGACTGGCGGGTAGTGGCATGGACGTTTTGCGCCGCCGCCAGGGTGGTCAGCGGCATCGGAGTCATGGGGACCGCCGCGGGGAGTGTGTCGCTGCCGGCCGGTTTGAACAGGAAATCGCCGGCCAGGCTAACGTTCGGGATACCCTGGAACCCGGTGCGTACCACGGTGTCGCCATCGGAGCGAACCAGGTTGCCCGCGGCGTCCTCGGTCAGATTGAGCAGACTGAAGCTGCTGAAGCCCTGCCCACCGGCGGTCCAGTCCGGGAAGCGTTTATAGACTTCCTGATGGCACATGAGACAGTCGATGTTCGCCAGTTGGACATTGGCCTGCGCGG
This sequence comes from Lamprocystis purpurea DSM 4197, assembly GCF_000379525.1. Classification (GTDB taxonomy): domain Bacteria; phylum Pseudomonadota; class Gammaproteobacteria; order Chromatiales; family Chromatiaceae; genus Thiodictyon; species Thiodictyon purpureum. The sequence continues at coordinate 21,027 of NZ_KB902494.1, forward strand.
ACCCGACGGGCAAGTCTTCAAAGAGCGACTGCGCCATGGGGAACCGCCCATTGCCCACATGGCAACCGGCGCAGGTGAAGCGCGGGGAGTTCTCGTGGGTGCCGCAGTAGGTATTCATGCCGGTCGCCACCAAGTCGCCCGCCGCCTTGGCCGGCCGCTCGCCGGCCGCCGCGAAGTTGGTCGGAATATTGGTGACGTTGGGGAAGGCGCCGCCCTGCTGGTAGTGAACCGAGCCGTGCATATCACGCGCCTCGCCTTCATGGCAGGCGACACACACCGCGGGTCCGGTATAGGCCGTGATGCTGCAATGCTCCGCGATCGGCGCGGTGCAGGCAACCGGTGCCGTGATGGTCGCGGTGGTGGTGGACACGGCCGAGGTCCCGCCCCCGTTGTCCGTGACTCTGAGGGAAACGGTATAGGTGCCGGCCGCCGAGTAAACATGGCTGGGATTGGCCTGGGTGCTGCTGGTGTTGTCACCAAAGGTCCAGGCGTAAGCGGCGATGGTGCCGTCCGGATCGCTGGAGCCGGCGCTGCTGAAGCTCACGGCGATGCCCGTGGTGCCGCTGTAGGGGCCATTGGCATTGGCGGTCGGAGCGATATTACTCGGCGCCTTGGGTGCACAGGTGGACGGTGCGCTGCTGACATTGCGCTCGGCTGTCTGCCCGTCCGCCTGGATGACACGCACCCGGCACGGAACGGGGCTTGGTTGCCTGGCGGCGATGTTCCAGGCGCCGGTCGAGGTGGTGGTGACGTTACCCAAGATCTGGGCTGGGTTGTAGGCGTTGACCAGCGTCACTCGCGTCCGTGGCGTGCCCACCCCAATGACCCGCACCAAGGTATTTTGGTTACTCCATGCCGCGCTGCTGATGCTGAGAACGGCGGCGGCCGCGGTCTGCATCCAGACCGGAGCAAGCCCCGCCAGGCACAGCGCCGCAATCAGGAGACTCAGGCTCCATGGGCGCCACCGGGATCGCTGCTGTACTGTTCGTGGTGTGCGCTGGACGCGCGACGGTTTGGGGGTCGTCATGGGGGACTCCTCTCATTCAGGTGCGGGCTGGAACCTCCGTGGATCACCGGACAAGTCCTCCTGAAGATGAGCCCAACAAGACCAGCGGTCGGTGTCGGGCAAGGCCGGCTGTCGCACCAACGCTACCACCAGGCGCCTTAAGAGATCCTTAAGCCCAACGGAGCATGTGGTTTGACTCCGGCAGCCGCGGGGAAGATCAGATCCACGCGCAGCCCCGCCCCGTCCTCGCCCTCGCCCAAGGCGATCTCGATACCGTAACGGTCACAGATACGCCGCACGATGGCGAGCCCGAGCCCCGCGCCAGGCTCGGGCTGGCCGGCGGGCCGGTAGAAGCGGTCGAAGACCCGTTGCCGGTCGCCTTCCGGGATACCGGGACCGGAGTCAGTCACCCGCAACAGCAGGTGCTCGCGCTGCCGGAGGACCGCAACCCGAACCCGGCCCCCGGGCGGCGTGTATTTGATCCCGTTTTCTATCAGGTTGCCGACCAGCACCTCCAGTACCGTCGCCGGGACCGGTACCACACAGGGATCGCCGTCCGGCAACACGGCGGTCAAGCCGATCGTCCGCGCACCTGCGGCGGTCTGTCGGTCGGTCACAGCCCGAGCCGCGGCTTTGGCAAGCGACGCGAAACCGCGCCCACTCACGCGATGAACGTCATGTTCGTCGTCCTGGAGGCGCGCCAGCGTCAAGAGTTGCGCGATCAGATGGGTTGCGCGATCCACGCCCTGGATCAGTTGCTCGAGCGCCGCGCTGCGCTCATCCGGTGCGGTGCTGCGCTGAGCGATCTGGGCATAGGTGCGGATGATAGTAAACGGTGTACGCAACTCGTGTGAGGCATCGGCGGCAAAGCGCCGCTCGGTGGCCAGCGTCTGATGGAGACGTTCCATCAAACCGTTCAGGGCCTCGGTCAGCGGTCGAATCTCCGTCGGGACACTCTGCCCATCGATCGGTGCCAGGCGCTCGGCGGAACACTGTCCGATGTCGCGGGCAACCCGCTGCAACGGGCGCAGGCCATCGCTCACCGCCCACCAGATAAGGAACACCGTCAAGGGCAGCGACCACAGAATGGGCTGCAATGCGTGGATCGTCAGAAACCGGATCATCTCCTGGCGGATCGTATAATTCTGAGCGACGAACACGACCTCTCCGGGCAGGGCGCCGGGAAGACCAAAAACCCGCCACTGAGCCCCACCAAGGGACTGATCCGAGAACCCGGTGGTCGGCGCCAGGGGCTGCGATGGCGCGGCACCAAAACTGGCGATGAGTCGATCCCCTTGCCAGCGCTGGAAACTCAACTTGAACTCATAGGGATGACCCACGGGTGACAGTTTTTGGGGGGCAGCAGCGGCGACGGACAAAGGGCCGACCAGGGTCAGTTCATGCAGCACCCGGGCCGTCTGCGCCAACTGGGCATCCAGGAGTTCCGCGATCTCATGACCCGATCGATCAAGCGAAATCAGGGCCACCGCGACCCAGACCATGACCCAGATGCCCAGCAGCGCAAGCAGCAGCCGTCGGCGAATCGACGTCATGACCCTGGGATGCAGACCAGTTGGTAGCCAACCCCGCGCACCGTGAGAATTCGCTCCCGGCCGAGTTTGCGCCTCAGGTGATGGATATGAACTTCCAGCGAGTTGCTCTCGACTTCGCCCTGCCAGCCGCGGGCCGCGGCCTCAAGTCGGGCGCGCGTGACCACGCGGTCGGGGTTTGCGATCAGGGCTTCCAACAGCGTGTACTCCATCGGGGAAAGCGACAGCGCCTGCCCACCCAAGGTCGCCGCGCGCTGAGAGGTATCCAGGGCCAGGTCCCCGACCTGCATCACCGGCGAGGGATGACCACGACCACGGCGAGCGAGCGCCCGCAACCGCGCGCTCAGTTCGTCGAGATCGAACGGCTTGACCAGATAGTCATCGGCCCCCGCATCCAGGCCGGAGACCTTGTCGGCGGTAGCATCGCGGGCGGTGAGGATCAGCACGGGCAGGACCGAGCCCGCGCGTCGGATCTCACGCAACAGCGAGAGCCCGTCGCGACCGGGCAGACCCAGGTCCAGGATCAGCAGGTCGAAGTGCTCCAGACTCAGAGCATGCAGGGCAGGCTCCGCGGCCCGCACCCAATCGGCCGCAATGCCGTCTTGGGCCAGCCCGGTGCGCAGCCCCGCCCCCAACAGCGGATCATCTTCGACGATCAGGACGCGCATTGCAGTTGGAGGGAATCACCCGCCAGATGGGCAATGCGCGGTTCGGTCAGGCGTAACCGTCCACCCCATCGCGAACCACGGAACCGGCCAGGCGACGATCCCATTCAACGCGGCGGCATCCCTTGCTGCCGATGCTGAGCTTGGGCCGCGGTGAACTCCTGGGGATCGACCCGACCGTCGCTGTTGCTGTCGATGGCGCCGAAGGTCGGGGCATTGGCCAGGTTACGCATCGCGTAGCCTTGTTGTGCCCGCTCCTGGATGCGCTTGCCCTTCGCCTCATTGAACTCCTGCTCGGTGAGGCTGCCGTCCCCGTTCAGGTCGTAGTCGGCGAAAGACGGCAGGTTGCGACCCATGCCGGGACCCATCCCCATGCCAGGCCCGCCCGCCCCCATGCCGGCGCCAGAGCCAGGACCCATGCCGGCGCCCGCCCCCGGCCCCATCCCGCGTCCCTGCATACGCGTCTGCTGGGCCTGGGCGAACTCATCCGGCATGAGTTTGCCGTCGCCATTCAGATCGAACTCCGCAAAGGAGGGTGCGTTGGCTGCCCCCCGCATCGGGGCACCAGCCGCCGCCCGCGCGGCCATACGCTGCGCGTGGGTCGTCTCAAACTCCTGCTGGGTGACGACGCCATTGCCGTCCTGATCGAACGCCGGAAACGACATGGGGCCGCGTGGCGGCTGATTTGCCGTCTGTGCGTTCAGCAGCGGGGCCGCGGCTGCCAGGGTGAGGGTCAAAGTCAAGGTGCGGGTCAAGTACTTCATCATTCGCCTTCGTCAATCTCGTGGTGCATAGTCCGGGTGGCCGCTCGTGTCCGCTAAGCGGACAGGGGCCACCCAAGGGTTCAAACTCACACTATAGAACCATAACGCTGGGGCCGTCCGTCGCCGATCTGCCGACGGCAAGGCGCCGGCGCCGGCACTCAGCGGACCAGCCGATCAGTCGTCATCGTCGTCCTGCTCCCCGGAGTCGTGCTTCGCCCGTGCGTGTTCGTCCGCACGATCGTCGCCTTCGCCGGCATCCCGCCCTTCCCGACGCCCGTCGGCATGCTCAGCGTCCTCGGCATCGCCGCCCCGGTGGCACTCGACGCAGTTCTCGTAGTCACGGATATCCTCCTCCAGATGTTTCTCGCGAATGCCGGAACGGGTGTGCTCATGACAACCGTAGCAGGTATAACGACTGTAGTCGTTGCCGACATGGCAGGTATTACAGGCTGCCTCGTGGTCACCCGTGAGACTGAACAGGCCCTCGTGGTCGAAGGTCGCGGGGGTCCAGGCCGCTTGGCCATGGCACTGACCGCAGTTGCCGACGACGCCTTGATGCATGCTGTCCAGCGGGGCCTGGTGACAGCCGCTGCACTGATCGCGGCGGGCGACTTTCAGCAGCCCATGGGAGAACCGACCGATGGGGTGAAAGACCTGCACGCCCTTGTGATCACTGTGACAAGCGACACAGTCTTGCTCGGTCAAGTCCTGATGGAACGGGGGAAACTTCCGCTCGTCGGCGATCGACAGGCCCTTGGTGGTCACCAGGCCGATCTCAGTCGGCTGGTGGCACTTGACACACTGGCTGGGCGTGCTGCCGATGAAGGGCTGATGGCAGGCAAAGCAGTCGGTCGCAAAGGCCCGGTGGGCCGGCATGACCTGACCGGGCGCGACCAGGTGCTCAGGCCAAACCACCGCAATCAGCAACAGGACCACCAGATTGGCGGCAACCAGAAAGAAGACGGCCCGCTTATTCATTGCCATTGCCAGAAAAGCAAGATGCTGAGAATGTGCGCAAGCCCCAAGACGCCGAAGGCCAGCGTGATGGGGAAATGCACCGTCCGCCATTGCTTCATGACGTCCACCGTCACCGCATCCCAAAAGACTTCCCGGTCAACCTCGGCCGCACTATCCCCGTGCCGGGTATGGAACTCCCGTTTTTCGCTCAATTGGCGGCGTGAGCGGCCGAGCAGATACTGTCCGGTCATTCCGCTGGCCAGGGTGACCAGCATGGCCAGCAGCGCCAACCAGGGCAGGATCGCGTAGACATGGACACCGGCGTGGACCAGGATCATCAACGCCCCCACCCAGGTCAATACCTCGTGCAGTTGCAGCAGCGTCTTCGGGTTACCGGAGTGGATCAGCTTGCGCTTGCGCATGGAATAGAAAAACGACAGCAGGATCAGGATGGTTCCGGGGATGCCCAGATAACGGCCGATCCAATAGAGGCCGTAAGCGTGCAATAAGGCATCGGTGATCGCGGTCGCGACGATCAGCGACCCGAACATCAGAACGAACGGCAGGACTTCCTTACGAAGAATGGAACGATTCATCTTGGACTCTATAAAGCCAGGGTTAGATCGGTCTTCGGGGTGGAAATGCACAGCAGACAATGGCCTGGCTTGAGATCCGCATCCGGCTGCTGCCGATACTCCACCTCACCGGCCTCGATCCGCGTCTCACAGGTGCCGCAACTGCCGGCCCGGCAACCCGAGTCGACGGAGATGCCTTGGCTTTCGGCGAGGTCCAGCAGCGAGCCGGCGCAACCGTCCCAGGCGACAGTCTTTCCGGAACCGCTGAAGCGCACGGCGACCGGGTCGGTCACCACCACCGTATTCGGCACCTGACGCTGGTTCAAAGATGCCGGTCCGAACGATTCGTAGTGGATGTCCTCCGAAGCCACGCCCTGGACCTGAAGGGCGGGCACCAAGGACTCCATCATCGCCGGCGGGCCGCAGACATAAAATTCATGGCGGCCAAACCGCAGGGTCCGCCGCAGCAGCTCGAGGTTGACGAAGCCCTGATGCTGGTAATCCGTGCCCAAGCGATCGTCAGGCCGGGGCTCCGAATAGCACACCTGGAGATGAACATTCGGGTGGGCCTTGCTCAGCCCTTCCAGATGTTCCTTCATGATGTGCTCGGCGCCATGACGAACCCCATAAAACAGCCAGACCTCGCGTGGATCGGCCCGATGGGTCAAGGTGCTCAGGATGCAGAGCAGCGGCGTAATGCCAATTCCGCCGCCGATCAGCACGATCGGAACAGCGCCGTCATCGGTCAGATAGAAATGACCGGCCGGGGCTCGCGCCCAAAGCGTGCCGCCTTCCTGGAGTTGGTCATGAAGGGAGTTCGAAACGACGCCGGGCGGCAAGTCCGATCGACCCGGGGGCGACGGGACCCGCTTGACCGAGATGCGGTAGCAATCAGCGCGCGGCCGATCCGACAATGAATAGCACCGCACTAGGGTCTTGGGCGAACCGCCGGCAGGGTCAGGCACCTCCAGTCGGAAGGTGAGATACTGACCGGGCCGATAAGGCGTCAGAGTCCCACCGTCAGTGGGAACCAGGTAGAACGAACAAACGGCTCCGCATTCGTCCTCAACGGCGCGCCGCTCGATCCGGAACTCCCGATAGCCGGACCAGGCCGCAGGAGACACACCCGCCGCAACCAAGGCAGGTTCAGCTTCAGGAAGCTGCCTGGACAAGACCAGAGCCGGCCTGACCTCACCTCCAGCCGCCCCGCCTGACAGATTCAGTTGCTGAAGTCTGGCGCGCCGGCGCTGCCACCCGAACAGGCCGACGGCCGCGACCTGGGCCAGGATGGCCATGGTGATGAGCAGTACCAGCGTTGCGTTTGACATGATGCCTATCCTGCGAGACCTGCGCCCCGCTTATTCCTCTCGGCAATCGGCAGCGCCCGCAACCGAAGGCAGTCGGCAGCGTGGCACTTGCCGAAGGGAAGGCGGCCAGAGGTCGGGAGTCGGCACCCCTGACCGCGATCGGATGTCAGGCTACCAGTGGGCGCCTGACCGCGGCCTGTGCGAGGTTGTCAGCGAAACGTCAGGTAGGAACTGACGTGCGTTTGTCGCCATGGATCATGCCGCGCACCAATGTCTCCTTCGACTGAAGGCTCGTGATCGCGGCCCCGAGCAAGTGCAAGGGAACCAGGCACAAAACGTGCGCCCGCGGAGTCGGCAGGTTCTGAAGGTCGGGCGCTGGTTTAGGGCAGATGCCTTCGTGCTGAACGCGGTGCGGGTGATGCGCGTTGTTGAGTAACAAGAAGAAGGCTGAAATGTAGGGGAAACGGTCTGACCGAGTCCGTACGGTAGCACACGTGGACGTGCGGTGAACACGGGACGCATCGCTCCTCGACTCGGCCATGGGTTGGTTTATGGCCTTCGTACCTGATATCCAGACAAACCCTTGGTGTAGGGGCGGGTTTGAAACCCGCCCCTACGTCCGGTTATCACGTCCGACGACGATATAGGGAACGCGGCTATCCGTCCGCGAGCAGGTCGGCCAGGTCGAGTTCGATGGCCTCGAAAGGCGGGATGCGGGCGCGGTCCTGGTCCTTCAGGGTCGCGATGACACGCCAGTCCCCGTCGTCCAGTGCATAGGCCACCAGCGTCCGCTCCTCCGGCCAGATCAACCAATAAAAGGGCACCCGGTGGCGCTTGAGCAGCAGCGGCAGGTACCGCGTGTCCTTCGTCTCGTGACCGGGGGAGACGATCTCGCAGACCCAGTCCGGCGGCAGCTCGATGACTCCATCCGGCAACCGCGGCAACCGCTCCCGACGCCAGCCGGCCAAGTCATGGGACGGACAGTCGTGAACCTCATAGGCGACGCTGACCTCGGTCGCGAACCACCAGCCGCCGCCGGGGCCGGCACCGCGGACGAGCGGGTGCAACTCACCGCGCAGGTTGCCCTGGGCGGCGGCATGGGCGAACCGCGCCATCGGCCGACGCACGATCTCGCCGCCGATCAGCTCGACCCGTTCGTCGGGCGACAGAACCAAGTCATTGAGAGTTTTGAGTTTCAGCGCCTCCACCGGTCACCTCCAGCCAAAGCCGATACTGGCCCATGTTGCCCCAACCGGCGCGCCGCCGCCACACCTTGTCCGCCCAAGGGCCTTGGTCATAAACCCGGCCACCGCGCGATCTGCACGGTCGACGGTCCGCGCAGCGGACCCTACAGGACTGCCTCATGTGGCCTTGGTCATAAACCCGGCCACCACGCGACCGGCACGGTCGTCGGTCCGCACAGCGGACCCTACAGGTCACGGTGTTACCGTAGGGTCCGCTGTGCGGACCGTCCGCGGCGGGCCGGAACGATGATCAAGGCCCCTCATGTTGCCCCAACCGGCGCGCCGCCGCCACCGCTGATCCCCCGCCCAAGCCCGCGCCGACGCGCGAGCACCTCAGCGCCTATGCGGAGCCCGGCGGCGGTGCGATCAGATGGGTCAAGGCCCGCTCGGCCTCCCGCCAACCCCGATCGATGAGTTCCTCGGTACGGTGGAACTCGAAGGCGCGCGCGGCGTCGCGCGGGATGGTGACGATGGCGTCGGGCGTATAGGCGGCGAGCTTGAAGCGGGAGACGATGCCCTGCATGGTTTCGAACGATCCCTGAATCACGTCGCCCAGACCCCATTGACCGGCTGGCTGATGGCCGGATGGCTGGGGCTGAACCCCGAGCTTGGTCTGGACCTCGTCGATGAAGGCGATGATCCGGCGTTGATAGCCGGCGAGGACATCCGTCGGTTCAGAGGGCACGGGCACCGGGGTCATCGCGGCCCGGGTCGCCGGGACCAACTCGCGCGGGCCGGCCAGATCGACGGCAATGGTGAAGTCCGTACCGTCGCTCAAGGTGGGTGCAATGGGCATCGGATTGACCAGGCCGCCGTCCAACAGCCAACGGCCATTGATCTCGAACGGCGTAAAGACGGTGGGCACCGCGATCGACGCGCGGATCGCGTCGAACAAAGGCCCGCGATTGAGCCAGACTTCTTTCTCCGCCTCCACATCGGTCGCCACCGCGGTGAAGGTGATCGGTAATTCCTCGATGTTGCGGTCGCCGATCAGCCCTTTGAGGGTCTCGATGACGCGCTCGCCTTTGAAGAGCCCGGACGGGTGCCAGGCGATATCCAGAAGCCGCAGCACATCGGTCTGACGCAACGCCCGCGCCCAGCGCTCAAAGGCATCCAACTCGCCGGCGGCATAGATGCCGCCGACCAGCGCGCCCATGGAAGTCCCGGCCACCGATCGAATCGTGAAGCCGTTCGACTCCAGCCAGCGGATGACCCCGATATGAGCGAGCCCGCGAGCGCCGCCGCTGCCGAGAACGAGCGAGACAGTGAGCGGTGTGTTCATTGATGCTTAGGAACGCCGGTCTTCCAGGAGTTCCCACCGGGCATAAGCCGCCGCCAATTGGGTCTCCAGTTCGGCGAGGCGCGCCCGCACGGTGACCACGGCCGCGGCTTCGCCGCCCTGGTAAAGCGCGGGATCGGCCAGGCGGGTTTGGAGGGTCCCCTGCTCGGCTTCCAGCGACTCGATGCGCGCCGGCAGTTCGGCCAATTCCTTCGCTTCTTTGTAGCTGAGTTTGGCTGCCGGAGCCTTGGGTGGCGGGGTGGCGGCCCGGGCGGCTTGCGTCAAGCCGGCGGTCTTGACCGCCGCGGTGGACGGCGGCGGGTCGCGCTGACGCAGCCAGTCTTCATAGCCGCCCACGTAGTCGCGCACCAGGCCGTCGCCTTCGAAGACCAGTGAACTGGTGACCACATTGTCCAGCAGGGCGCGGTCATGGCTCACCAGGAGGATGGTGCCGGAGAACTCGACCAACAGCGACTCCAGCAGTTCCAGCGTCTCGGTGTCCAGGTCGTTGGTGGGCTCGTCGAGCACCAGCAGATTGGCGGGGCGGGTGAAGAGCTTGGCGAGCAGCAGACGGTTACGCTCGCCGCCCGAAAGTGCCTTGACCGGCTGGCGAGCGCGCTCCGGACTGAACAGGAAGTCGCGCAGGTACGACAGGACGTGACGGCTCTGCCCGTCCACCATGACCTGGTCGCTGCCCTCGGCCACGTTATCCTGGACGGTCCACTCCGGATTGAGCTGGGCGCGCAACTGGTCGAAGTAGGCGACCTGCAAATTAGTGCCGCGGCGAATGGTTCCGGACTGCGGCTCGAGGTCGCCGAGCAGCAGCTTGATCAGGGTACTCTTGCCGATGCCGTTGGGTCCGATGATGCCGATCTTGTCACCGCGCAGAATCAGTGTGTTGAGATCCCGCACCACCGGCGCACCGCCCCAGCCGAAGGTCACGCCGTCGGCCTCGGCCACCAGTCGGCCGGAGCGCTCACCCTCGGTGAGACGCAGGCGGGCCGCGCCTTGCTGCTCGCGCCGCTCCATGCGCTCGCGGCGCATCGACTCCAGGGCGCGCACCCGACCCTCGTTGCGGGTACGCCGCGCCTTGACACCCTGACGGATCCAGACCTCCTCGTCCGCCAGTCGGCGGTCGAAATGCGCATTGGCCAGCGCTTCCGCATGCCGACGTTCCTCTTGTCGGCGCAGATAGTTGGCATAGTCTCCGGGCCAATCGGTAAGGCACCCGCGGTCCAGTTCCAGGATACGGGTGGCGACCCGCTGCAAGAAGCGCCGGTCATGGGTAATGAACAGGAGCGCCCCCTGAAAGTCCTTGAGAAAACCCTCCAGCCAATCGATCGAGTCGATATCCAGATGGTTGGTCGGCTCATCGAGCATCAGGAGATCCGGCTCCAGCACCAGCGCCTGGGCCAGCAGCACCCGCCGCTGGAGTCCGCCTGAGAGATCGTTGAAGGCGGCCTCGGCGTTCAGCCCTAAACGCGAGATGACCCGCTCGGTGCGCTGTTCGATTTCCCAGCCGCCGCGGTCATCCAATTGTTGCTGAATCTGCGCCAGGCGCGTCAGATCATCGGCCTGGACCCCCGCCGTCATGTGGTGCGACAGGTGAAAATACTCTCGCATCAATGCGCCAAGGTCGCCAAGCCCCTCGGCCACCAGATCGAAAACGCTGGCGTCCTCATGACGGGGGATCTCCTGCGCCAATCGCGCCACCCGCAGGCCCTGCACGCACCGCACCGCACCGGAGTCCGGCTGGATTTCGCCGGCGATGATCCTGAGCAGGGTCGACTTGCCGGCCCCATTGCGTCCGATGAGACAGACCCGCTCACCCTTGTCGATGGCAAATGAACAGTCCTCCAGCAAGGGCGGGAGACCATAGGAGAGGGCGACCGATTCGATACTCAAGAGACTCATGGAGATTCCGGGGATGGGCCTGGGGCCGCCGACACGACGGCACGAAAGTTCCGCAGGGTATCCTAAAAACCGCCGCCAGCCATCCGCGGCGCCCCGGCGGCAGCAATTCAAAATTTGGGCGGCACCGCGCGACCTCTGGTGGATGCGGCGCGCGCGACCGCCGTGCCGAGTCCCTGAGACCGAGCGGCGCGCCTTATCCACCCTACAACGGAGCCGGTTTCGTAGGGTGGATAAGCGCAGCGCATCCACCATCGGCCTCGCTGCCGACACGCTGTTGGCGGCGGCCACCCAAATTTGGAACTGCTGCCCCGGCGGCCGGGCCCGGCACCCGGCGGTACCCGCGTGATCCATGACAAACCGCCATCACACCCCGGCGCGGATCGGCTAACATATTGATTGAGTCAAGCCGCGCACAGGCCGCGGCGCGGTTGGCCGCGAACCCGGCCGACGGCGTCCGACGAAGACCGCAACGCCCTCAATCCACAGACGGATCGCGCACCGATGCCCACGGATCAGTCCGACCAATCACTCCGACCCGACGCTGCACCGGCGGTCATCCTCCGCCAGCGGATCGATCTGCTCTATGACGCCGTGCCCCTGTCCCTGTTCGGCGTTAGCGCCGGGGCCTTCCTGACCGTCTGGCTGATCTCCCGCGGCGCCCCCGATGGCGTGCAATTCGCCTGGCTCGCGACGGCCCTCGCGCTCAGCGCCTTCCGACTCCTAGGCTATTTCTACTTCCGCCGCGGCGCGGGTGATCAGGCACCGCAACGGCTGCGCCTGACCTGGGCACTGGGCGGTGTGGTCTTCAACGGGTTGGTCTGGGGTTCGACGAGCCTGCTCCTGTTCCCCGCGGGCGATCCGGAAGGCCAGGTGGTGCTCGCCTTCGTCATCGCGGGCATCACCGCGGGCGGGGTGAATGCGGTCTCGGTGTTCCTGGTGCCCTCGCTGCTGTTCACCGCGCTGGTGCTGAGCCCACTGATCGGACGCCTGTGGCTGTCCGAGTCCGAACTGGGATCCGGGGTCGCGCTCGCCTGCTTGCTCTATGCGCTGTTGCTGGCCTTCTCGGCGGTCCGCCACAACCGCACCCTGATCGACAGCCTGCAGATGCGTCACGCCCGTGAACAGGCCGAGGCCGACATCGTGCGTCAAGCCTATCACGATCCGCTGACGAACCTGCCGAATCGGCGGATGCTGCTGGAATACCTGCATCAGGACTTAGCCCTGGCGCGCCGCCACGGCCACCTGGGGGCGCTCGTGTTCCTCGATCTGGACCGCTTCAAGACCGTCAACGACTCGCTGGGGCATCAGATCGGGGACGGGTTGCTGCAAGCCGCGGCGGCGCGCCTGCGCGCCGAGATCAAGGACGGCGACACGGCCAGCCGACTCGGCGGCGACGAGTTCGTGCTGCTCTTCACCGAACTGTCCAAGGATCCGGTGGAAGCCGCTTACCTGGCCCGTCAGGCAGCCGAGCAGGTCCGCCTGGCGCTGGCCGAACCCTACCGGATCGACGGCCACGATCTGCATGTCAGCGCCAGCATCGGCATCGCCCTCTATCCGAGCGACGGCGACGACCCCGACGCCCTGCTGCGGGCCGCGGACACGGCGATGTATCGGGCCAAGGAAGCCGGCCGCAACGCCGTCCGCTTCTTTCTCCCGGAGATGCAGGCGGCCGCGGTCGCACGCATGGAACTGGAACGTGCGCTGCGCCTCGCACTGACCAACAATGCCCTGGAGCTGCATTTCCAGCCCCAGATCGATGGATCCGGGCGGGTGATCGGCGCCGAAGCCTTGGCGCGCTGGCCGGGTTCTGGACTCACCGACGTGTCGCCCGAGGAATTCGTCCCGGTCGCGGAGGAGAGCGGCCTGGTCTATGCGTTCGGGGATTGGGTGCTGGAACAGGCCTGCGCGGCCATGGGGGCGATCCGCGCCGCCCCCGGCGGGGCGCGTATCCAGCGACTGGGGGTGAACGTGAGTCCGCGCTATTTCAGGCGTCCGAGCTTTGCCGAGGATCTGGAGTTCCTCATGCACCACCACGAGGTCGAGCCCTCGGCGATCGAACTGGAGATCACCGAGCGCACCCTGGTCGAGGACATCGAGGACACCACCGCCAAAATGGAGCGGCTGCGCGCCGTCGGCGTGCGCTTCGCGATCGACGACTTCGGCACCGGCTACTCTTCGCTTGCCTATCTCAAGCGGCTGCCGGTGGACTCACTGAAGATCGACCGGTCGTTCGTGCGCGATCTGCTCTCCGACGCGTCCGCCGCCGTCATCGTCACCGCCATCCTGGATCTCGCACGCCACCTGGGCCTCAAAGTGGTGGCGGAGGGCGTGGAGACCCCGGAGGCCCACGCCTTCCTGCTCAGGCATCGGTGCGACGAGTTCCAGGGGTTCTTGTTCCATCGCCCGATGACGCTGCCGGACTTCCTCAGCCTCATCGCCACCGCCCCGGCCAGTGGGCCACTGCGGCTTTCTCCAACATCATCAACAGGGTGACGCAGATGGGCGAAGTACGAGCAAGCGCGCGGTTGCGCAATTTTCTGGATGATCGCCAAATCTGCCCTTGCTCAAGCTGAAGTAGGCGCCTGGTCCCCGTGACAGCCGCCGCCCTTGCTGCGAAGATTAGCGCCCTAACGTACCGCGCGCCCACCCGCAGACCACCCAGAGCCCCACGCCATGAGCAGCAAAGACCATCTCTTCATCTTCGACACCACGCTGCGCGACGGCGAGCAGAGCCCCGGTGCCTCCATGACCCGCGACGAAAAGGTGCGGATCGCCAAGGCACTCGAAAAGCTCAAGGTGGACGTGATCGAGGCCGGCTTCCCGATCGCGAGTCCGGGTGATTTCGAGGGCGTCAAGGCGGTCGCCGCGGTCATCAAGGATTGTCGGGTGTGCGGTCTGGCGCGCGCACTCGACAAGGACATCGACCGCGCCGGCGAGGCCCTGGCCGGGGCGAATGCCGGGCGCATCCATACCTTCATCGCCACCTCCCCGATCCACATGCAGAAGAAGCTCAACATGAGCCCGGATCAGGTGCTGGAGCAGGCGGTCTACGCGGTGCGCCGCGCGCTGCGCTACACCGACGACGTGGAGTTCTCCCCGGAGGACGCCGGCCGCTCCGAGATCGATTTTCTGTGTCGGGTGCTGGAGGCCGTGATCGACGCCGGGGCGCGCACCGTCAATATCCCGGATACCGTCGGCTACAACATCCCCCATCAGTTCGGCAGCCTGATCCGCACGCTGCGCGAGCGGGTGGTCAACGCCGACAAGGCGGTCTTCTCGGTGCATTGCCACAACGACCTGGGCCTCGCCACCGCCAACTCGCTGGCCGCCGTGCGCAACGGCGCCCGCCAGGTGGAGTGCACCATCAACGGACTGGGCGAGCGCGCCGGCAACGCCGCGCTGGAAGAGATCGTCATGGCGGTACGCACGCGCCAGGATCTGTTCGACTGTGACGTGCGGCTCGATACCACCCAGATCGTGCCCTGCTCGCGGCTGGTGTCGGGCATCACCGGCTTTCCGGTTCAGCCCAACAAAGCCGTGGTCGGGGCCAACGCCTTCGCCCATGAGGCCGGCATCCACCAGGACGGGGTGCTGAAAAACCGCGAGACCTACGAAATCATGCGCGCCGAGGACGTGGGCTGGAATGCCAATCGCATGATCCTGGGTAAACACTCCGGGCGCAATGCGCTGCGCAGCCGGCTCCAGGAACTGGGAGTGGTTCTGAAGTCCGAAGAGGAACTCAACGCCGCCTTCTCGCGCTTCAAGGACCTGGCCGACAAGAAACACGAGATCTTCGATGAGGACCTCCAGGCCCTGGTCAGCGACGCCAGCCTGGAGGCGACCAACGAACGGGTCAAGCTGGTCTCACTGCGGGTCTGCTCCGAGACCGGGGAGATCCCCAAGGCGAATCTGATTCTGATGCTCGACGGCGAGGAACAACCCGGTACCGCCATCGGCGGCGGTCCGGTGGACGCCACCTTCAAAGCCATCGAATCCATCGTCAACAGCGGCACCGTACTCAAGCTCTATTCGGTCAACGCCATCACCAGCGGCACCGATGCCCAAGGCGAGGTAACGGTGCGGCTGGAAAAGGGCGGACGCATCGTCAACGGTCAGGGGGCAGACACCGACATCGTCGTCGCCTCCGCCAAGGCGTATCTCAATGCCTGCAACAAAATTCTGCTGGCGCCGACGCGCGCCCATCCGCAGACCGGGGACGTCTGAGCCCTGACGTGAACGAGGCCATGAACGGGGCCATGAACGGGGCGGTGCGGACGCGATGATGGACGAATCACGACGCCGCGCCTACCTGCGCGCCATGGGGATCGACCTGTGGGTGCCACGCCGGGGAGCGGCGGCCGGGGGCAATGAACGCGTCACGGCAGCACCGGCACCCGCCGAGCCGCCGCCACCGGCGCCGGCGCCGGTCGTGCTGTTCGAACCACTGCCCGAACTGCAGAGCGACTCCGGATGGGAGCCTGTTTGGGAGCCGGACTGGGAGCCCGCCCCAGCATCAAACACCATGCCGGCACCAGCGGACGCCCGGTCGTCGACCGCGCCGACCAGCGGCCAGCCGCGGCCTGGTCCGACGCCGCCGCCGACCGCGGCCACCCTGCCGCCCGATCCGACCGGCATGGACTGGGACACCCTGGCCGCGACGGTCGCCGGCTGTCGCGCCTGCGCCCTGTGTGAGACTCGCACCCAGACCGTTTTCGGGGTCGGTGATCGCCAGGCGCGTCTCCTGGTGATCGGTGAGGCCCCGGGGGCGGATGAGGACCGGGCCGGCGAGCCCTTCGTCGGCCGCGCCGGACAGTTGTTGAATCGGATGTTGGCAGCCATTGGTTTCGCACGCGACCAGATCTATATCGCCAACATTCTCAAATGCCGTCCGCCGGGTAACCGCGATCCACGCCCCGACGAGGTCGAACACTGCCGGGGCTACCTGGCACGGCAGGTTGAGCTGATCCGGCCCCGCGCGATGCTGTCCGTGGGCCGCATCTCCGCGCAAACCCTGCTGGGTACCGACACCCCGGTCGGACGACTGCGTGGACGCTGGTTCGACTATGGTCCCGACGCCGTGCCCCTGCGCGTGACCTATCACCCGGCTTACCTGCTGCGGTCACCGGAGCACAAGGGCAAGGCGTGGGACGACTTGACCGCACTGGCCAAGCGGCTCGGCGACAGCGCGGACTAAAGCGATTTCCGGCAATTGCCTAGCCTCTCGCGCCCGCGGTTCGCGGTCGTTGCGCCGGGAAAAAATGTACTTGACTATTTAAGCAACTACTAATATGATTTCGTCCGTGGGTGGTGATGTACGTGGCCCACTTGCTGCCAACAACACAATCGAACTGGAGAGATCAAGATGAAGAAGCTTGCTACTGCTGCCGCGATCGCCGCCCTCTTGGGTGTTTCCGCCTCCGCCTCCGCCTGGTGGGGCCCCTGGGGCAACAACGGCTACGGCAACAATGGCTGGGGCAACAACGGCTGGGGCGACGGCATGGGCGACGCTTTCAGCGACATGTTCGGTGATGGCTACGGCGATTTCAACATGAGCATGAGCGGCGGCGGGACCGGTCGCGGCTATGGTCGTGGTCGTGGTTATGGTCGCGGCTATGGCTACGGCGACGGCTATGGGAGCGGCTATGGCTACGGCGCGCCCTACGGCTATGGCTACCCCTACGGCGGCTATGGCGTTCCTTACGGTGGCTATGGCGTTCCCTACGCTGCCCCTTACGGCATGCCCTACCCCGCGCCGGTCGCGCCTGTTGCCCCCGCTGCGCCGGCTCAGACCGAAGCCAAGTAACGGGCCCGGCAGGGATGAGCATCGGCACGCAGGGATGGCGTGCGCAAAAAAGCCAGGCAACGCCTGGCTTTTTTATTGCGTTCGCGCGTATGGTTCACCTGGAACCGGCAATCAGCCCGGACAGCGCGGTGCTCATGCCAAGACGCGGAGAACTGCCCGCACCAACCAATCGCCTCAGTTCCCGGCGATCCGTGGAATCTGCGCGGGAGTGGAGTCCGCCACCGCCACTACGTTCGGCGCGCTGAAAAAGGGGCCGCCGGCGTCGGGATCAAGCGCGAACCAGGCGGTGGAAACCACGGAGAAAACGAGCCAGAGGATGAGTTTAGGTGACATTCTGGTACTCCCGGAAACCTAGCGTTGCGGCACCGTCGAGGTGCTCTGTGCGTGCACTACAAGAATGGGCACGCGGGCGATTGTTCACTGTGACGCAGATCCAGAATCCAACCAAAGGCATTACATTTCTTTACGAACGCGTGAACAGGAACCGCTTTCCCGCCGCTTCCAGGCCACCCTGCTGCCGCGACATTTTCTGACGAACGTCGGACGCGGTCAGTGCTGAACCACCGGTTCATGGTCACCGCAATCGACCGCCCCTGAATCATCGCCCCGAGGGCGATTTTTCCGGGGCGCCGTGCGAAGATCCCGACCCGACGACCCTCAGCCGCAGCCCGCACCTCCGATGAAGCCTCCCGCCGACACCCAGCCCGTCCTGCACTCGCCCCTGAACCCGCCGCTGCCGGCTCGCCCCGGCGAGCGCCTGCTATGGGGCAAACTCCAGGGGGTGGCGCCGGCACTGGCCATTGCCGCGGCGGCGCGCCATCATCCGGGTCTGGTGCTGGCGCTGGTCGACGATGTCCAGGCCGCGGCCCGACTGCGCGATGAGCTGGCCTTCTTCCTGGCCGGCGCGCCGGGCACGGACCCGCTCCCGCTGCTCAGCTTCCCGGACTGGGAGACCCTGCCCTATGACGTGTTTTCGCCGCTGCCGGAACTGATCTCGGAGCGGCTGCTGACCCTGCACCGCCTGCCGGACCTCAGGCGCGGCGTACTGGTGGTGCCCGTCGCCACCCTGTTGCAGCGGCTGCCGCCGCAGGACTATGTCGACGGCCAGTCACTGGTGCTCAAGATCGGCGAGCGCCTGGACCTGGACGCGACCCGCCGCCGGCTGGAGCGGGCCGGGTATTCCTGCGTCTCGCAGGTGATGGGGCACGGCGAGTTCGCGGTGCGCGGCTCGATTCTGGACTGCTTCCCCATGGGCAGCCAGGAGCCGCTGCGCATCGACCTGATGGACGATGAGGTCGACACCATCCGCACCTTCGACCCCGAGACCCAGCGCACCCGCGAGCGCCTGACCCAGGTGCGGATGTTGCCGGCACGCGAATTCCCGCTGAGCGAGGAGGCGATCTCGGGCTTCCGTCAGCGCTATCGGGCGCTGTTCGAGGGCGATCCCAAGGCGAGCCTGATCTATCGGGAGGTCTCCGAAGGCCGCACCCCGGGCGGGCTGGAGTATTACCTGCCGCTCTTCTTCGAGCAGACCGCGACCCTGTTCGACTATCTGCCGGACGGGGTCCTGACCCTGGAATCCGCTCACTGCCGGGAAGCGGCCACCGCCTTCCTGGACGGCGTCGAGGCCCGCTACGAACAGCGCCGCCATGACGTGGAGCGGCCCTTGCTGCCGCCCGCCCGGCTCTGGCTGGCCGCCGACGAGCTGGCCCACCGGCTCAACGGCCAGTCCGGCGTCCTCTACCAGCGCGGCGAACTGGAGGAGCGGCGCAAAGGCTATGCGCAAGCCCACAACTTTGCCACCCGCGCCCTGCCCCCGCTCGGCATCCAGGCGCGCGCCGAGCACCCGGCCCAGGCGCTCCAGCACTTCCTGGCCGAGTCCGGCCGCCGTTGCCTGTTCGTCGCCGAGGGTCTGGGCCGGCGCGAAATGCTCAATGACCATCTGCACGGCTTCGGCATCCGCCCCCGTCAGTGCGACGGCTGGGCGGCTTTCCTGAGCGGCCGGGAAGCGCTCAATATCACCGTCGCCCCCCTGGAGCAGGGCCTGTGGCTGCCGGACCCGAATCTGGTGATCGTCACCGAGACCCAACTCTACGGCGAGCGGGTCCGCCAGGAGCGCCGCCGCAAGGCGCGTGAGCGCGACGGCGAGTCGATCGTCCGCAACCTGACCGAGCTGACCGCGGGCGCCCCGGTGGTCCACGAGGACCATGGCGTCGGGCGCTATTTGGGCCTCCAGACACTGACCATCGGCGGCATGACCACCGAGTTCCTGACCCTGGAATATGCCAAGGGCGACAAGCTCTATGTCCCGGTCAGTTCACTGCATCTGATCTCGCGCTACACCGGCGCCTCCCCCGAGAGCGCCCCGCTGCACCGCCTGGGCGGCGATCAGTGGGACAAGGTCAAACGCAAGGCCGCCGAGAAGGCCCACGACGTGGCCGCCGAACTGCTGGACATCTATGCCCGGCGCGCCGCCCGCGAGGGCGTCGCCTTCCCCGCGCCGGGGCAGGAATACGCCGCCTTCGCGGATGCCTTCGCCTTCGAAGAGACGCCGGACCAGTTGCGTGCCATCGAGGGCGTGCTGGCCGACATGGAAGACCCCAAGCCGATGGACCGCGTCGTCTGCGGCGATGTCGGCTTCGGCAAGACCGAGGTCGCCATGCGCGCCGCCTTCGTCGCCGCCGACGGCGGCCGTCAGGTGGCAGTGCTGGTGCCGACCACCTTGTTGGCCCAGCAGCATTTCGAGAACTTCTCCGACCGCTTCGCCGACTGGCCGATCAAGGTGGAAAGCCTGTCGCGCTTTCGCACCGCCAAAGAACAGAAAGTCATTCTGGACGGCCTGGCCAACGGCACCCTGGACATCGTGGTCGGTACCCACAAGCTGCTGCAGCCCAGTGTCAAGTTCAAGAACCTCGGGCTGGTGATCATCGACGAGGAACACCGTTTCGGCGTGCGCCACAAGGAGCAGATGAAGTCGCTACGCGCCGAGGTCGATGTGCTGACGCTCACCGCCACGCCGATCCCGCGCACCCTGAATATGGCCATGTCGGGCCTGCGCGATCTGTCGATCATCGCCACCCCGCCGGTCGAGCGCCATCCCATCAAGACCTTCGTCAGCCCCTGGAACGACGGGCTGATCCAGGAAGCGGTGCAGCGTGAATTGAAGCGCGGCGGTCAGGTCTACTTCCTCCACAATGAAGTAGAAACCATCGAAAACCAGGCGCAAAAGCTGGAGGAATTGATCCCGGAGGCGCGGGTCCAAGTCGCCCACGGCCAGATGCGCGAACGCGACCTGGAACGGATCATGCGCGACTTCTATCATCAGCGCTTCAACCTGCTGGTGTGCACCACCATCATCGAAAGCGGCATCGACGTCCCCAGCGCCAATACCATTGTCATCAACCGCGCGGACAAACTGGGTCTGGCGCAACTGCACCAACTGCGCGGCCGGGTCGGCCGCTCCCATCACCGCGCCTATGCCTATCTGATCACCCCGCCCCCCAAGTCCATGACCGAGGACGCCAGGAAACGCCTGGAAGCAATCGAATCCATGGAAGACCTGGGCGCCGGCTTCACCCTCGCCACCCACGATCTGGAAATCCGCGGCGCCGGTGAACTCCTGGGTGATGAACAATCCGGCCAGATCCACGAAATCGGCTTCAGCCTCTACATGGACCTTCTGGAGCGGGCGGTGCAGGCCCTCAAAGCCGGCCGCACCCCGGAACTGGACCGCCCGCTCGACCATGGCGCCGAGATCGACCTGGGCATCCCCGCCCTACTCCCGTCCGATTACCTACCCGACGTGCACACCCGGCTGGTGCTCTACAAGCGCATCGCCAGTGCCAAGGACCAGGAGGAATTGAAAGAACTCCAGGTCGAGATGATCGATCGCTTCGGGCTATTGCCCGAACCGGCCAAGAACCTGCTGGCGATTACCGAACTCAAGCTCATTGTCCAACCGTTTGGGATCAAAAAGATCGAGGCCGGACCGGCGGGTGGGCGAGTGCTGTTCGGGGCCGATACCAAGGTCGATCCGGCGCGGCTGATCAAGCTTATTCAGACCAAGCCTAAGGAATATAAGCTTGATGGCGGGGATAAGCTGCGGTTCTTTCGGGACCTTACCGATCCCGCTCAGCGGATTGCGCAGGTGGGGCGGGTGGTGGAGCAGTTGGTGGGGTAGGCGACCGGAGGCCGAGGCTTACCGCAAAAGTCGCGCAGCGACCCCGTGGGAGCGGCGTCCCGCCGCGATGGGGCCGGGCGCGCAGCCGCAGCGTTTGAGGTCACCACGGCACCGCATCGCGGCGGGACGCCGCTCCCACGGGGACCATTTGAATTACGGTGAGATCCGTAGGGTCCGCTGTGCGGACCAGCGGCCTCGCCGTTGGTGAGATGGCTATGATCAAGCATCCACGCCTGGCCACTGAAGGTCGAGGAGAACGTCGCGCCGGGAACGCGCTCCTCATCGCCCCCTTTGGGAAGGGCCGGGGAAGAGAACTGCCATGGCCGTTAGCAGGTCGAGTCCAACGCAAAGCCGAAATCCCTCGTCGGGCTCGGCCTCGGCATGACTGAGCGGACTACACTCACCAGAACCCTCCAGCGGCGACTGCGCCTCCCATGAAGATCCGCTCCATCCATACCCAAGACGCCGGTCCGCTCGCCAGCCAAGTCTTCGATTTCAAAGATTCCTGGAGCGATGAGGTCGCACCGCGGGTGTTGTTCAGCGGTCCCAACGGCACCGGTAAGTCGTGGTTGCTGCGTGCCACCGCCACCCTGTGGGGAGCCTTCGGCCATTGGCTTCACACGCGCAGCCCGCTGCCGGCCCGTCCCAGCGACCACGACCGGTTTCGGCAGTGGGGTAGTTTTGCGCTGATGCTGGAGCAAACACCCTTCGGAGCGTCCCCGCTTCTCCTGGTCCACGGCACCATCGATTTTATCGACACCCTGGACCGGCTCTATCCGGATCACGCCTTGGTCGGCGAACGCGTGCCGCGTTCCACCAACGGACGCTCAGCGGGTCGCGAACTGATCTGGCGCCCGCAAGGTCTGCGGCTGGACGACTGGGCCGAGGCACGTCACCGGATGCTCGTCTCCCCCGAGGGCGGCGGATCGTCGAACGTCATTTTCTTGGACGCCGAAGAGCGGCGCTGGGTGAAACCGCGACGCGGGTTGGGCGAGATCAAGCCGGAAGACCTTGGGCAGCGCTGGCTCGCCGGTTACCACGCCTCCGAGCAATGGGAGGGCCGTTGGAAGCGTCGCTGCTGGCATTGAAGGCCGCGGCACCGGAACGCTTTTTCGGCCTGGTACACGAAATGAATGGCTTTCTTTCGGGCAAGGAGATCCTGACCGAAATCAGAGTGGGTGAAAACCGCATTCGGGTCGCACTGCGTGACCACGCGGGCAGCGTCCATGGTCTGGATGAACTGAGCGCGGGCGAACATCAGGTATTGATCCAGATCTACATGGTCGGCCGCTGGCTCGAACCCGGCGGCATCGTCCTGATCGACGAACCTGACCTGCACCTGCACCCGTCGCTCATCCCCGGCTTCCTCTCCCGGCTGGAGCAGATGGTTGCTGCGCGCGACGGGCAGCTATTGATCACCTCCCACGTTCCGGATATCTGGAACCGTTATGAAGCGATTGGGCAACGCATCCTGCTGGGAGCCACCCGATGAGCTGCGCGGCGCTGCGGGACAGCATTCGCCAAGAAGTCATTGGCGCACAACAGAAGCGCATATTTCTGGTCGAAGGCACCGATGACGTGAGCGCCTGGCAGATCTTGCTGAATCGCTTCGTGCCGGACTGGGAAACCCGTTGGGGCATTGCGCAGGCAGGCAACAAAGCGAAGCTCCTGTGTCTCTTGGAGATCGAACCCGATTGGCTCGGCCTGGTGGACCGGGACGAATGGGATCAAGCGGCTATTGAAACGAACACGCGCAACCGACCCAACCTGCGGGTGCTGCGGCGCTTCTGCCTTGAGAACTATCTGATCGACCCGGACGAGTTGTGGCCAGCCATTACAGCAGTCCAACAAGCGACGCTCGCAGGCGGCCAAGCAACCCTTGCAACCGCGCTCCAGACTCAACTGGATCGCTATCTCCGCCACGGCGCACTCTGGATCGTGGTCTCACCGCTCTGGACCGGACTGCGCGCCTTGGGATTCAAAGAAGCACTGGCGTCCGAAGATAGCCTGCAAACCGCACAGGATGATGTCGAGATTCGCCGCATTCTGCACGTCAGTCCGACAGCACCTTTCCGACATTTTTCTGATGAGCCCAGAACTATCATTCCAGGCATGTCCTGCATAAACACCTACGTGGAGCCTGACGGTCTGTCCGACGAGAACCTGTTGATCGACAGCCAGACGCTACGTCGGGACCGAGCGTCTTCTGCGGCGGTGGACCTGGTGGTCAATTCCGGACGCACCATGGCCTTCATGTGTCAGGCTCACGAGGAGGGTTGCCCCTTCTGAGCCCGCGCTTCGCCGTCGTGAGTGAGTCTTGCCTTTCGTTAGGCATTTTGATCAACGCCGAAATGCTGCTGTGCGGATTCGACCAGTTCGACGAATATGGGATACACGACATGAATCCGCTCAAGCGCTTCCTTGAGTGGATCCAGGGCATCTTCGATAGCGTCATTGACGTAGGTTTCGGCGAGGAGATCCGCATTGATCTGCCAGGGCAAGAACCATGTGCCTTCTCTTGGTTCAAACTGAAAACCCCCTTGTTCGATCTCCGGGCATTCTTGATTCTTTTCGCTCGCAAAGGTTCTCCATGCTTTAATTTTGACGTTTAGGAGACTGCGGTCAACAGAAAATCGAAAACCGATTCTTTGCCGACGCGCTGCCAATAATGCCGTAAGCCATTCTTCTCCGTCATCATCACCAATTGCGCCTAAATCGAATGACGCAATCCAATGCTCCGCCTCTTCATCGCCTGTCCTCCATTGTTCTGGCCCAAAATAGGTACCCCACCTACTATTCCAAAAATCAAAACTGCCGACCCACTCCAAGCCTTCCAAGTCGTCCATCCATGACTGAATCGTTTGGTCAATAGCGCCAAATACCTTCTCGCTCAGATCACCTTGAAGCAGCCTATTGGCTTCTTCGATCATGGCGATATTTTTAATGATCAGGGCTGCCGCTTCTTCGTTATCCATTTTCTCACCGTGCTCTCAACGAAATGAATGAATGTGCTCGGCCAACTGCCGTAACACATGTCGCGCGAAGCAGTCAGGTAGTGTTCTGACCTGCTGTTCGAGTACCTCTTTTACATCGCTCCAAGAGATCGGGATCAGCGGTAAATTCGCCCCTGCTTCTATGAATCGCAATGGCAATCGCCCGTGACGAGTCAGGTAGATTACGCCCCAAGGCCGGTCGCGGGCCTTGGCCCTGCCGATCGCTAGATAACGGTCGAGTTGGTCGGTCGTTTCCATCGCGCCGATCTTAACCTCGATGAAGAGCAACAGGGCATCACCGTCGACTTCGATATCTACCCGGCTGCCGTTTTCTCCCCACGGGCACAGCTCGATCCGGGTCCAATAAGGAAGTACAGTGTTCGCCGATACAGGAAACTCGCTGGATTTCCTTGCGATGCAGTCGAGCAGGCCAGCGAGAATCCCGGCCCCCTGGCCGTGTGTGCCCCGACAGTCGAGCAGCCAGGCGAGTACCTTACTGTTGCGTAGTTCGTCCCAGCCAAGACCGCTGGCTTCCCACACATTAATGCCGGAACCCAGCCGACGGTGTTCGGCGCGAGCCTGCAAAGCAGGCCCAAAATTCCGGAAGAAGCGCGTCATATCGGCTACCCGCACCGCCCCCTCAATCACCGGAGCTGGTCGCTGGGGCTCAACGCCAGTCTGCAACGGTTTCCATGCGGTAAAAAATCGCTGGAGTAGGGGCGCCAATGGGCCTGGCACGGGTTGATCGCTCGGCAACGCGTTACGTAGCTCCGTCCAGGCGGTAAAGAACGCAGCAAGTCGATCCGCAAGCTCAGGAGCAACTTCGGCAACCGGGTGCACCGGGACTATTAGGTGCAGGCCCTGCCATGCCGTAAAGAAATCGGACAGTCCCGCCAAGGGGGACGCAAAGGGTATCGAAATCGTCATCGAGCAAAGCCCTCCGAAAAGCGTTGGGGATTGGTATGGACCAAGTTTTCTCGATGCGCCCAAAGTCTCTGCATCGTCGTCCAGCGCATACTTCTCCAACCGGCCGTTATTGACCAACAGGGTCCACACCGTCCGCTCGGAGACACTGAAATGCTCAGCGGCGTCTTCGCGCGCTTGCTCCGAATAGTCGCCGTCCAGAAAGGCTTCCAGTGCCTCGAACGGGCAGAGAAGCTCGGCGGCAAATGCACGCTGGAGTTTTTGTCGGTAGGTGTGCGATCTGGTGGCCGGAATCATAGGCTCATCCAGGCCGCTCGCAATCCGGTCGCCAAGCAGGCGCGCCAGCTCGAATCGGCGACCCGTGGGATAGTGGGACCGGAGCGCGACACGCGCCGATCCGTGTGATTCGTCATCAAGCGCAAAGGCGAGTGGACTGGATTGTGTCGCTTGTTGCAGTATCAGCGGTGAAACCGCACAAAGCTCGGCAAGACGCTGGTCCGGCAGCGGTTCGTACGCCAGTCCGTGCTGTTCACGCAGTGCGCGGGCAGCATGATAGCCCTGTCGCCAAGCTGGCTGGGTCGCGCGCCCACTGAGGTCCAAGCCCGTGATGCGGGGGATGTCGGCGGGGCGCGTGGAACTGCCGAAATCAGTTGCCCAGGATTTGATCTCGGCAGCAGTAGGAAGGCTACGACCTGGCCGATGGTCAGCCGAGAGTTCGATGATGGCGTCGTGCCCGAGAGCGCCGGCATCCGCAAGCAATTGCTGAACCTGGCCCGCATCACCCTCATCCGGATCGTACCCAAGGACAGCCTCCAATTCCCGTTGCGAAGCACTGTCCGGATCGGCCCGTTCAGCAAGGACCTCCGTCCATCTCTGGTCGAAGTTCGTCGGCGCGACCCGATCGGCGCGCAGCTTGCCTTGAATCTGCGCCATGAACCGATCAAGTGCCGACTCGAAGTGGGTCGTGGGCAACACCACCGTCCAGTCGGCCGTGAAGCGAAAGGCGCTGAACCCTTGCGGTCGGGTTGGCTTCGCGATCAGCAGGGTCCGCTGCCGGTCGGAAGCGATCGTGATATTCGGCCACAGATATCCGGCACCGACCGTGCCCAGGCAATGCGCGAAGTGCCATTCCGATGTGGGGACATCCGGCCGCGGCTCGCGTGTAAGACGCCACCAGTTCCAGGCCATCCACTCGGCTAGATGGTAGCCGGACACCAGCGGGCCGCGCCGGGTGCAGTCGATAAAACCGTCCTGGCCCTCCGTCAGCAGGAGTTGCCCGAAGCAGACTTGCAGCATACCGAAGCAGGACCTCTCCTCGGGAAGCCCCTCTTCAAGACGCTCCCAATTGAAGCCGATCGTGAGTTCGGTGCTCATCGTTCGCTCCATGCCTTCAATACGCAGTCACGCTGGTATTTTTCGCCCTCTTTGTCGAGTCTGTAGCCATGATAGCCATCGCGATCCCACTTCGCTTCATAGGCTTCGCCGTGATCATCGACGCCCCAAACATATTTTGGCAACCCATCGACGCAGAAAGTGCTGACCATTCCCTTACGCACACCGGCAGCAAACAGCTTGCGTGCTTCCGCCACAGGAATAGACCGCAGATCGTCGCACAAGGACTTGTGAGGGCGAGGATTGGTCGGAGGCTGGAAGCCATAGTCGGCTGGGCGTCGTTTGTGTGTTGCACTGCCAATATACCTGGCCTTCACGAGCAAACGCTCCTGCTGTTCCTCGCCGAAGGCGCCGGATTCGGCGATGCGGCGCTTGGGATTGGTTGATTGACGTACTGGCATGATTGAAGTAGCACCTTTGCCACGGATGGGGTACGCTCGCATGGCGAGTAGGCGCTTGGCCCACTCGACCCCGCTATCGCCGAGCCGCGATTGGATGACCAGCAAGAGTTCGGTGCGGTTGGGTGCACACAGGCCTATCCTGGCTGCGGCAGCCAGTACGGCCAAGAGATCGGCAGCCTCCGGCTCGCCGAGCAGGATAGCGGTTAGGGCACTGGTGTCGACTGCCAGATCAATCGCAATAGCCACCGGCGTTGTAGCCCAGAATCTGGTCGTCGGTGCGCTGATCGAGTACCGGCAAGGTCCAGACCTCGGCCTTGAGCCAATCGAGACTTTCCTCTACCGAGAGGCTGCGCGGCTGGTCGGCCGCCCCCTCCAGCCCGGACTGGAGGGCGACAATGGCCTCCTGTGCCAGGAAGCGGTGATGGTCGGCGGCCTGCCTGAGCCTGCCGTACCAATCATCCGGGACGTTTTGCAAGACCAGGGTGCGCATATCATGATCTTCCCAAGTCGATACTGGCGCGAGGCTAGCCCACCACAGCAGAAAGAGAAACGGACCTGTTCGGACCCGGATTTCTTGGTCAGGAAACCGGGTACTCCCCGTCCGCTCCGGCATCGTCGATGAGCGCGGCCTGGACGTCAAGTTCTCGTGCATTGGCGACATCAAGGAAATCATCACCAACGCCCGCATGAGATTTAACAGACTGTCCCTTTGGAATTCGCCGGAGCCGCGCCATGCCCGCTGACACTTTCGCCTGGCTGCACCTGACCGACCTGCACTTCGGACTCAAGGGCCAGGGTTGGCTGTGGCCGACCCTGCGCCAGCCCTTCCTGGATGACCTGGCCCTGCTGCACGCCCACTGCGGCCCCTGGGATGCGGTGCTCTTCACCGGCGACCTGGTCCAGTCCGGCCAGTCGGCCCAGTTCCAGGGGTTGCAAGACCAGGTGCTGGGGCCGCTCTGGGAGCAACTGACCCGTCTCGGCTCAGGTGACGCGGTGCTGGTCGCAGTGCCGGGCAACCACGATCTGTTCCGGCCCAATGCCGCCGAAGACAATCCGGCCATCGACGCCCTGCTGGACCCGGACCAGTTCACGCGCATCGCCGCCAAGTTCTGGGACCAGCCGAACGGCAGCTATCGGCGAGTCATCAACCACGCCTTCGCCGCCTGGCGTGACTGGTGGGCCGGTGCCCCACACCGCCCCGCGGATCTCGCCACCGGCGAGATCCCCGGCGACCTGGCCGTCACGATCACCAAGGGCGAGCGGCGCATCGGGCTCATGGGTCTGAACACCGCCTTCCTGCAACTCGGTGCCGGCGACTATCTGGGCAAGCTGGTCTGGGACCCGCGCCAGGTCCACGCACTCTGTCCGGACGGCATCGACCGCTGGCACGCGGACCACGACCTCTGCCTGCTGCTCACCCACCAGGGTCCGGACTGGCTGACCCCGCAGGCCCAAGCCCTAGGCGACAGCGAGATCGCCCCCGCCGGGCGCTTTGCGCTGCACCTGTTCGGGCACATGCACCCGGCGCGGTTGGAGACGATCCGCCGCGGCGCCAACCCGGAGGCGGTGCGGCTGTGTCAGGGCTGCTCGGTCTTCGGCATGGAGCACTTCGGCGAACCGCCCCAGTTGCAACGCGCCCACGGCTACTGCGCCGGCCAGGTCCTTTTCACCGAGGGTGGGCCGGAACTGCGGCTGTGGCCGCGTGTCGCGACCAACAGGACCGGCCCGTGGCGCCTGATCCCAGACCACGACCACTTCCATTTGAAACCGGATCAGGGCACCCACCCTGAACCGCTGACCCAGCGCCGCCGGCCCGATCCGGCAGCGATTACCCCCGCCGCCCCCGCCGACACGCCAACGCCCCCTCCGCCCCGGCCCGCCCCGCACTCGACCCTGCCGCGGCGTCAGCCCTTCTTCGGCCGCGTGGATGAACTCGCCCGCATCGCCGCCGCGCTGGAGCCCACGGATCGCTCCTGGGGCTTGGGTCTCGCCGGCCCCGGCGGCATCGGCAAGACCGCGCTGGCACTGGAGGCCGCCCACCGCGCCCCGGCCGAGCGCTTCCCGCTCAAGCTCTGGGTCACCGCCAAGGGCCGTGAACTGGACCCGGACGGCGTGCGCAGGCTTCCGGACCAGCCGGTGCATGACTTCGACAGCCTGCTCGCCGAATTGGGCCGCGCCCTGGCGCGCGAGGACATCCCCCGCAGCGATCCCGCCGAGCGCGCGACCCTGGTGCGCCACGCCCTGGCCGGACAGCGGGTGCTGCTGGTCATCGACAACCTGGAGACCCTGAACACCGCCGAGCGGCAGCGCGTCTTCGACCTATTGCGCAACCTCCCCGACGACTGCCGCGCCTTGGTCACCAGCCGCCGTGCGAGCGGCGCAAGCCCCGGCAACTGGCTCGCACTCGACCGATTGGACCGCGCCGCTGCCGACGCACTGCTGGCCGAACTGGCCCGGCGCTGGCCGCCGGTCGGGCGGCTCAATGCTGCGGACCGCGCCCGGCTCTATGCCGAGACCGAGGGCAACCCGCTGCTGCTCACCTGGACCGCCGGCCAACTCGGGCTGGACCGGGGCCGCTGCCATAGCGTCGATGACGCCATCGACCGGCTGCAACAGGCCCAGCGGCACAACGACCCGCTGGCGTTCATCTTCGGCGACCTGGTGGACGGCTTCACCGCGGACGAGACCGCGGTGCTCGCCGCGCTGGTCCACTTCAGCGAGCCCGCGCCGCTGCGCTGGCTGCTGCCCCTGACGACGCTGAGCGCGACCGCCGCCCGCACCGCGCTGGATGATCTCCGCGACCGCTCACTGCTGCTCACCGACGACGACCACGGCACCTGGCTGCTGCCGGCCCTGGCCGCCCGCTATCTGCGTCGGGTGCGCCCGGAGGTGGTCGCCACGACCGGCGAGCGACTGGCCGGGCGCGCCTATGCGCTGGCCCATGAGAACGGCTTTCAGCAACACGACCGCTTCCAGATCCTGGAGGCCGCCTGGCCCGAGCTGGCCGCCGCGCTGCCGGTGCTGATCGGCGGGGCCAACCCTCGGTTGCAAAGGCTCTGCAGAGCGCTGAGCGGGTTTTTCAACTTCTCCGGCCGCTGGGACGACTGGCTGAAGCTGAGCCTTGCCGCGGAGTCCCGGGCCTTGGCGGCCGACGACCACGGCAATGCCGGGTGGCGGGCCTATAACGCCGGCACCTGCCATCTATTGCGCGGCAACGCCGAGGGCGTGGTCGACTGCGCCGGACACGCCGCAGCCCACTGGCAACAGGCCAACGCCGGTGCCCGCGAACGGGCGGCCGCGATCCGGCTGCGCGGTGAGGGCCATCGGCTTGCAAAGGACAATCCAGCCGCCATTGCTGCCCTACGCGAGGCGCTGGAACTGGATCGTGGCCGGTCGCCACACAGTCTCGCCGTCACCGCTGGACTGAACTCACTCGCCTTCGCGCTACGGGCCGCCGGGCGATACGACGAAGCCGAGAGGCATTACTGCGAGGCCCTAGCCATCGCCCGCGACCCGCCCCATCCCGCGAGTGTTGCGGTCTGCACCAGCAGCCTCGCCTTACTGGCCCTGGACCGCGAGGACTGGCCCGCAGCCGAGCGACTGGCCCGTGAGGCCCTGACCCTGGCCGAGCCGCTCGGACGTAAGGAATTGATCGCGCGGGACTGCCAGCGACTGGCACAGGCCCGCCAGGGCCGCGGTGCCGAGGGCCGTTGCCACGCCGAGCGCGCCGTCGCACTCTACACCGGACTGCGCTCCCCGGACCTGGCCGAGGCCCAGGCCACCCTGGCCGCGTGCCGGTCCTAGCCCCGGCGGGCGCGGACTGCTGACCTGGACCAGCGGGCTGTTGCCCTGGTCCTATGACCAGCAGCAGTAGAGCAACGGACCTGCTCGGGCCAGGTCTTCGTAGTCGGGACAGCGGATGTCGATGAGCGTTGCGGCCGCGGCTCAGCCGCAAGGAGACTGGAGGTCGAGGCTTCAGCCGGTCGACACCCGACTCAGGTGGCTTGCCGACGACACCAAGTTGCCGCGATGCCTTCGTGTAGGGGCGGGTTTGAAACCCGCCCCTAGCAGCCTGTCGGACTTTAGGCGATTTCCGAATAAGACGCTATCAAGAATCAAGCTCCGTAGGAGCCCGCTTGCGGGCGACGTGACCTGCCGGAATCGCGTCATTGTGCCCCACCCGTCGCCCGCAAGCGGGCTCCTACGGGNTGGATTTTTCGCGGAAATCACCTTACGTTAGATTGTGGAGCAATAAAAAGCCTTTATGTTGACTCATACCCTAATCCTAGGGGCTAAGTCCGACAGGCTGCTAGGTCCGGTTATCACGAAGCTTTTTTGGCAAAGATGCCGACCACCCTACTCGCCCAGCAGCGCCCCGAGAGGGTGCCGGCTTCACCCTCTCCACGCACGATCTGGAAATCCGCGGCGCGCGGTGTACTTGAAAACCGGCGGCAAGAGCGAATGCGGGCCGCAAAGCGGCGCAGACCTGGGTGACACCGCGGGAGCGGTGTCACCAGAAAAAAATCAGGAGGTTAAAGCGTTTCAACGCCTTGCGATCCTGCTGTTGCCGGTAGAGGGGTCTCGTCGATGGCATCAAGGAGCCCCAGCCGAACAGTGCGGCCGGTCGGCGCAGGCCGGCCGGGCCAAGTCGACCTCGCGGTCTTCATCAGGGCCCATGATCGCCACCGGCATCCTGGCCGGATGGACTACATGACTGCATTCTTTCCTTTGGCAAGTCGCCCTTCAGGCGGTATCGTGCGTCGGTTATGGAAACCCTGGTTCGCGTCACTGACCTCACCCGCCGCTTCGGCCGCCACACGGCCTTGGCGGGCGTCGACCTGACGCTGGCGCGCGGTGAGGTGCTGGGGTTGCTCGGCCCCAACGGGGCGGGCAAGACGACCTGTCTGCGCATCCTGAGCGGCAATCTGGCGCCGAGCAGCGGGCGGGTGGAGATCGCGGGCCGCGATCTGACGCGCGACCCGGTGGGTGCCAAACGGCTGCTGGGCTATCTGCCGGAGCGCCCGCCGCTCTATCAGGACCTGCGGGTTGAAGAGTATCTGCGTTTCTGCGCCCGGCTGCATCGGGTCCCGCGCACCGAGGTGCGTACCGCGGTGGCCGAGGCGTTGCGCCGCTGCGGTCTGGAGGATTTGGGGCGGCAGCCGATCGCCCGACTGTCCAAGGGGTTCCGGCAACGGCTCGGGATCGCCCAGGCGATCCTGCACCGGCCGCGGGTGTTGATCCTGGACGAACCCACCGACGGACTGGACCCGGTGCAGATTCGCGAAGTCCGCGGCCTGGTGCGTGAACTGGCGCGCGACTGCGGGGTGATCTTCTCCAGCCATATCCTGCCCGAGGTGCAGGCGGTCTGCGACCGGGTGGCGATCCTGCATCAGGGACGGCTGGTGGTCGGCGATCAGTTGGGGGCGGACACGCCGACCTTGATCTGGCGCCTGC
This sequence comes from Lamprocystis purpurea DSM 4197, assembly GCF_000379525.1. Lineage (GTDB taxonomy): Bacteria > Pseudomonadota > Gammaproteobacteria > Chromatiales > Chromatiaceae > Thiodictyon > Thiodictyon purpureum. The sequence continues at coordinate 53,435 of NZ_KB902494.1, forward strand.
GCCTGGCACCCCCGGCGGACGCCGCGGCGCTCGCGGCCCTGGACTGCGTGGCCGAGGCGAACCCGCTACGCGAGGATCGCTTTCGGGTGATGCTCGCACCCGATCAAGGCCCGGAGGAACTGACGCGGCAACTGGTGGCCGCGGGTCTGGGCTTACGGGAATTGCGGGCTGAGCGCAGTGACCTGGAGCGGGTCTTTTTCGACCTGATCGGGGTGGAGGAACAACTATGATCGGCACCATCGCCGCCCGTGAGTTGCGCGGCGGTCTGCTCACGCCGCTGCTGTGGGTGCTGCTCGGTGCCGGCCAGGTGATCCTGGCCTGGGTCTTTCTGAAGGTGATCGAGGACTTCACCGGTCTGGGCGCCGATGAGCGGGTGGCCAGCCTGTCGCAGGAGCTGTCGCTCAATCTCTTCGGCATTGCCGCCGTGGTGGCGATGCTGGCCGCGCCGCTGATCGCCGTGCGGATGCTCAGCGCCGAGTTCCGGGACGGCAGCTTCGACCTGCTGGGAGCGGCGCCGGTCCACCTCTCCAGCGTGGTGCTGGGCAAGTTTCTGGGGATCGCGGTGCTGCTGACGCCGTTGTGTCTGCTGCCGGCGCTGAACCTGGCTCTGCTGGCCGGCACCGCCGACCTGGACTGGGGGCTGGTCGCGGCGGCCACCCTGGGGCTCTGGCTCGCGGCGCTGTTGTTCGGTGCGGTCGGGCTCTACGCCGCCAGCCTGAGCGCCCAGCCGGGGACGGCCGTGCTCGCCGCCTTCGGCATCCTGCTGTTGTTCTCGATCATCGGCCGGGCCCAGGATCTCGCCGCCCAGGGGCTGTCGCTCTTCGGTTGGCTGGCCTGGAACGAGCATCTCTTCTGGTTCCTGCTGGGCGCGGTGCGGCTTAGCGACCTGGCCTATTTTTTGATGTTCACCGGGATTTTTCTCGCCCTGACCCATCGCCGGCTGGCGAATCGGCGGCTCTCATGAAACGCCTGACCCCCATAGTGCGGGCGGCACTCCAGAGCCTCGAGCGGCCCCTTGTAGACGGGCTCTTCGCGGCGCTGCTGTTCGCCACGGTGATCGCCGCCGGCTGGCTGATCGCCCAGAACGACCGGTATTGGGATTGGACCAGCGCGCACGGCAATACCCTGACTCCGGAGTCCGCGGCCATCCTGGCGCGGCTCGAGGCCCCGCTGCGGATGACCGTGTTCAGCGACGCCCAGAACCCCTTGGGCAAGACCATCGACCGTCTGCTGGCCCGCTATCGCCACGCCCGGCCCGACCTCGAAGTGCGTTTCGTGGACCCTCAGCGCTTTCCCGAACAGGCCCGCGACGCCAAGGTCTCCATGGCCGGTCAGATCATGCTGGAATACCGGGGACGCCGCGAAACCCTGAGTCAGCTCGGCGAGCGTGAGATCAGCGCCGCCATCGCCCGGCTGGGGACCACGCGAGCACCCTGGGTCGCGGTCCTGGAGGGACACGGCGAACGCAAGATCGACGGCGAGGGAGCGACGGACCTGGGTCGCTTCGGTCAGGAACTGAAAGAGCGGGGCTACCTGCTGCGTAACCTGGATCTGACGACGGTGACTGAGATCCCGGTCAATACCCATCTGGCCCTGGTATCCCATCCGGAGATCGCGCTCTTTCCCGGCGAAACCGAGCGGCTCGCCCGCTATCTCGATCAGGGCGGCAATCTGCTGTGGCTGCTGGACCCCGGTGAACAGAACGGCCTTGAAGCACTGGCCGATCAGTTGGGCATCGGCATCCTGCCGGGCATCCTGGTGGACGCCGACGCGGCGCGGTTCGAGTCCGCGACCCCGGCGGTCGCCGTCATCGCCGAGTTCCCGGCCGATGCGCTGGCGGAGGGTCTCAGCGCCCCTGCCCTGCTGCCCGGCGCGGTTGGCTTCGAGACCCGCACCGCGCCGGGCTGGACCCTCGCCGGATTCCTCAGCAGCAGCGCGCAAAGCTGGAACGAGACCGGACGCCTGACCGGCACGGTGTTCCGCGACGAGGTGATCGGCGAGCAGGCGGGGCCGCTGCCGGTGGTCCTGGCCCTGACCCGCAACCTGCCGGAAGACGGCCGGGTGCAGCGGGTGTTGGTGGTGGGCGACGGGGATTTCCTGAGCAATGCGCAACTCGGCGCTTACGGCAACCGCGCACTCGGACTCCAGTTGCTGCGCTGGCTCAGCGGTGAGGACGGACTGCCGGCCCTGCCGCCGCATCCGCAACCCGTGCCGGGCCTCACCCTGAACCACAACCATCGACTGCTGCTGGGAACGACGACGCTGATACTGTTGCCCGGCCTCTTTCTGGTGGCTGGTCTGACGATACGCTGGGCGCGTTCGAGAGGTTAATTCATGGCGGCACGCTGGCTCGCGAATCTGCTCCTGGCCTTGATGCTCGGCCTCCTGGCGCTGGGCATTCACCATGAACTGACCGGCGCGCGTCTCCCCCAGACCCTGGCGGGAATCGATGCGGCAGACCTGCGCCTGATCGAGGTGGAACGCACCGGCGAGCCCCGCATCCGTCTGGAGCGCACCGGCGACGGCTGGCGCATGCTGGAACCCTTGACCCTGGATGCGGATCCGGGTCGGCTCGACCAATTGCTCACCATTATTCAGGCCCCGGTCCTGCGCAGCTTCCCGGCACCCTCGGCGGCGCTCGATGAACTGGGTCTGGACCCAATCAAGCTGCGCCTGCGCCTGGACGGCCTGACGCTGGCCTTCGGCGGGCTGGACCCCCTGGGTCAGCGCCGTTACGTGATGGCGGACGGGCTGGTGCACCTGATCGATGACCGATTTCATCACCTGCTGATCGCGCCGCCGATCGATTACTGCTCACGCGCACTGCTGCCGCACGCGCACCCGCCGCTGTTCGCCACGCTCAATGGGGTGCCGCTGGCCGCCAAGTCGCTGAAGTCACTCATCGGCCTGACGGCCGAGCGGGTCGAGCCCATGACCGGCGACTGGTCCGGAGAGCCGGTGCAATTCAAGTTTGCGGACGGCAACGCCCTGCGGTTCCTGGTCTCGGAGGATCGGCGCCGCTGGAGTCGGCCGGATCTGAAGCTGCGCTATGTCCTGACCGACGGCATGCTCCTGGAACTGGACCCCACCGCGATCGATCCGACCCCGCCGACACCACCGCCGGACCTTCGACCCAAGACCCCGGCAGCGCCGTCCCTGACCTTGCCGTCGGATACCGGAGCCCTGACCGGCGAAGCGCTCGCGCCCGCTCCGGCGGCGCCCGACCCCTTTGCACCCGAGACGGATCCGGACGCCCCGGTGCCGACGGATAGCGCTGGGGCACCGCCATCGGTGAGGCTCAGTCCGGACGACATGGGGGAAGGCCGGGCGGGCTTCGGGGATGAACTCTACAAGGACCCGCCGACCGGATTCGGTGTCGATCCCTTCGCGCCCGACCCCGAAGCCGCCGCGCCGGAAACCGGCGACACCCCCGGCGGGGCCTGGCAGGTGCAGCCGTTGCTCGCGCCGCCCGCCCGGAGGCCCTGAGGTGCCCGAACTGCCCGAGGTCGAGACCACCCTGCGCGGCATCCGCCCGCACCTGCTGGGTCGGCGCATCGCGCGGATGATCGTGCGCGAGCCGCGGCTGCGCCTGCCCATTCCGCCGGACCTGGCCCTGCGCCTGACCGGTCAGGCCATTCTGGGGCTGCAGCGGCGGGCCAAGTACATTCTGATCCAGGTCGAGGACGGCAGCCTGATCCTGCATCTGGGCATGTCGGGCAGCCTGCGCGTGGTGCCCGCCGAGACCCCGCCGCTGAAACATGACCATGTCGATCTGGCACTCTCCGACGGCCGCGCCCTGCGCTTCCATGACCCCCGCCGCTTCGGGCTGCTGATCTGGACGCCGGACCCGCCCGCGCTGGCCGCGACCCGCCACGCCCTGCTGCGCGACCTGGGGCCGGAGCCGCTGGAGGACGGATTCGACGGGGACCACCTGCACCGGCTGAGCCGCAAGCGCCAGGTCGCGGTCAAATCATTCATCATGGACGCCGGCGTCGTGGTCGGCGTGGGGAATATCTACGCCAGCGAATCGCTCTATCTGGCCGGCATCCACCCATCACGCGCCTGTCACCGCGTCGGGCTGGAGCGTTACCGGCGCCTCGCGCAGACCATCCGGACCGTGCTCGATGCCTCCATCGTCCAGGGCGGCACCACCCTGCGGGACTTCGTCCAGGAAGACGGCAACCCCGGCTATTTCGCCCGCTGGCTGCGCGTCTACGGCCGCACCGGCGAACCCTGTCCAGGCTGTGGCGCGCCGTTGCGCCAGGTGCGCATCGCGCAGCGGTCGAGTTTCTATTGCCCGCAATGCCAACATTGAAGCAGTCTCGTTGTCGTTGTCGTCATCGAGGTTATGGCCTTGGTCGCCGTTCTGCCCACCGGAAGACCGGAGGCCGAAGCTTTACCGTAAAAGTCGCGCAGCGACCCCGTGGGAGCGGCGTCCCGCCGCGATGGGGCCGGGCGTGCAGCCGCAGCGTTCGCGGTCACCGCGGCACCGCATCGCGGCGGGACGCCGCTCCCACGGGGACCATTCATCCTAAATTCGGCAGTTCGCACCACAAATTATGTGCGTATTTGACTTGGCGCTGACTCGTTACCTGTTGATATCGCTGCGCCCTTGGCGACGTGCAATCCCGGTCGTCTGCTGGCTCTTTGCGGCACTGCTGCCGATGAGCAGGTGTCTGTCGGCCACTGAACTGGCGACCGTTCAGGTCGGCGGAGCGGATTTTCAGGTCGAAGTCGTCCAACGCGAGGACGAACGGCGACGCGGGCTGATGTTCCGCCAAACCCTGCCGGCTGATCAGGGGATGTTGTTCGTCCAGCCGCCGGGGCGGGCCGAATTCTGGATGAAGAACACCCTGATCCCGCTGGACCTGCTGTATTTCGACATCGACGGAACCTTGCTCGAGATCGTCCCCGCGGTGCCGCCCTGTCGCGTGCGCAACTGTCCGATCTACCCCAGTGCGTCCGCGGCGGTGCGTTATATCCTGGAGATCAAGGCCGGCGAGGCCGCCCGCCGCAGGATCGCGGTCGGCGCCTCACTGCTGCTCGACCGCTGACTGGTGGTTTCGATCATCGATGCACCGATCGCCGCGGCGACACCGGACCGATGAGACCTAGGTCGGGACCACGAATATGAAGGACAGGTTTCTGCCCAAGCGTGCCGCTGGCCCGCGGCCTTCGGTCACCGACTATCGCCTGTCCCCTTCAGAGCTTCAACGGCGAGGTCGATCATGATGCGCCCCGCGGCCCGAAGGTGATGCCGATCGAACGGCTTGCTATCCGCAGGTTTCGGCAGCCATCGACATGCGACATCGGTGTTCACCGCGGTACCGCATCGCGGCCGGAGGCCGCTCCCACGGGGGACTAGGACGCCAGCCCGGACAGCCACCGGCGCGCCGCGGCGAGATCGAACACCTGCCCCGGACGGGGCGCCGCCGGGTCCAAATAGCGCGCCAGGTTCATCCCCTCACCGATGGTCGGCCAAGGCGGCGGCGGATGCTGGAAATGGCCGCGGCGGTCGCGCATATGACGGCGGTCGCTGGCAAAGGACGCACGAAAGGCCTCGGCTGGAATCACGCGCAGACGCGGCGCATAGATCGCCGGCAGCCGCTCGGCCAGGGCAAAGGTCGCATCCAGCCAGGTGACTCCCGGACTCGGCAGCGGCAACCGGCTATCCTGATCCCACACCCGGCCCTGGCCGTCCACCACCACCACATGATAATCCCAGGCGATCAACCGCCCCGGCGGCGCCGCGTGCTGGTGCAGCAGCGGACAGCGCCCGGCCCGACTGACCAGGAAGACGACATGACGCGCGCCGGGTCCCAGCGCCGGATCGGCGCACAGCCACCAGGCGTTCTCTTCACAATAGAACGGCTGGTAGCGCAGCCCCGGTCCTTGATCCACGGCACCCTCCGTATCAACCAGGAAAAACCCATTCGTAAAGCGCTTGCTCGGTCATGGTCAGCTCGGTGTGTTGGATTGCGCCAGTCGCTCAGCGAAGTCGTAGTTTACGCTGGTCTCGCCTACTCTTTCTCGAACCCCTGACTCGTGAATTTCAAGGTCCGGCAGTTCTCGGTGACCGCACGCACCACATGGTCCGAGGCGCCGGCCGGGATCTCGGCCTCGACCTCGATGGTGACCGGTGGCGGCCAAGGCCCGAAAGTAGTTTTCGGTGTCCCAGACGTAATTGACCACCCAAGTCGGCGAGAAATCTAGGGGTTAAGCAACTGCACCATAGCCCGTGCAGAAACGATTCGCGTCCGCCCATGCGAGCCAAGCGCAAGGAGATCGCTCTTGTCGCCGGTGACGAGGTAGTCAGCGTCGGCGGCCTGGGCGATGGCCAACAAGAAATCATCGTTCGGGTCCGGCGAGGCGGACACGTCGGGCAACGGAGAACACATCTTGGCGAGTCGGCGAATGTCATTGACCATGCGGCCAATCTCGCTCGCCGTGAGCCGCTCCTGGAAAAACGGGCGGCGCGAGACCCGCCTCAGTTCGTCAAGTTGCTGTTCGGCGGAGGCAAGCTGATAGCGCCCATGTCGCCATTCTTCATAGAGCCGGTCCGGTGGCGTACCGCGAACCATCAAGGCGGACAGTAAGATGTTGGTATCGAGAACGAGGCGCATGGGACAACGCTACTGACCCTGGCGACGCATCTCCGCCCGGACCTCGCGCGTGGCTTCGTCGATCATCGCCTCCAACAGATCCGGCGCGATGTCCTGATTGCGATCCTTCACGACCTGAACCGTGCGATCAAGCATCCGCCAACGCACCGCGTCCTCGACGAACTTGGAGAGATCGCCCTTCTTCATGCCTTGTGCACCAAGGAAACCGCGCAGCGCTCGATCAGTGTCTTGCGACACCTTGATTGTCCAACGGATTGCTTCGGTCATGTTGCCTCCTAAGCGTATAGACGTCTATGCGTCTTTATACAACGGGATCCGGATCGGACGCCAGGGCCGTTGCTCTGGGTCATCCCGGTGCTGCGGCGCGTGCCGGCAGTTCGGCAAAGTCGTAGTTAACGCTGGTCACGCCGAAATCCGGCTCCCGCTGGAAGGGGCGGCGCAGGTAGTGGACCCGGTGCCCGTCGTCGTCCAGAAACTCGACGATGGCAAGGATGAAATCATCCGGCCTGTTGAGTGAGTAGAGGATCTCGTTGCGCGTCACGGTAATCGTCGGCGCCCCTGAGACGCGACCTTTCACCTCGATAAAGCGCAGCTTCCCGGTGCCGGGGACGCGGCTCTCGATGTCGTAGCCGAGCTTGTCGAACTCCCGGTCGATGGGGTCGAAGCCCAGACGGCGCTCAATGTCCATCACGATGGTGCGGGCACGGGCGGCGCTCGCCTGGGTGTCCACTGGGAGCAGGGGCGTCCCGCCCCTGCGTTCACCGGTCATCGCACGGAGCAGTCCCAACGGCACCACCAGCACCCCGCCGAGCACCACCGGCGGTAGCGGCGAGATCTGGGCCTCAAGCTTCAGATCTTCCAGCCGCTCTTGCAGCCGCCCTTGCAGGATGTCCGCACGCTTGCGCGCCTCGCCGGAGTTGAGTCGGGCGTTGGGCTTGCCCGCGGACTCTTGAAGCTTCAGCTCCTCGGCACCCATCAGGTTGGCGCGCTGGAGGTTGATGCCCTCGCCCGCGGCGTCGGTGGCCAGCAGGACCTGGACTTGCGGGTCGTGCTTGAAGAACTCCTGGACCTTGAGGCGCGCCTCCCGACCGATGCCGCCGTGGATGATGACCACGGCGTCCTTGCGTCCGAGCAAGGTGGTGATGCGGCCCTCCAGGTCGTTCAGCGTGTCGCGGTGCTCGGTAAAGATGACCAGCTTCTGGTGCGGCGACGGCGTGGGCGGCGGGATCGATCCCGCGCCGTAAGGCGCCTTGGGTTCTTCGATGCGGTCGCCCAACGCGGCCGGGGTGAAGACCTCGCCAAGCAGACTCGAAAGCTCCATCCATGATCTGGTGCGGCAGCGGGTCGACCATGGAGGTATGCACCGCCAGCACCGGGTCGAACAGGTGGGCGAGGCGAATGCGGTGCGCCTCCGACACCAGGCGGAACAGGGCGCCATCGCCATCGAAGCTCCAGGGACGGCCTTGTTCAACCAGCTCCAGACGGGGCTCATCGTGGCGGTAGAGCAGCTCGCTAGCGACCTTGCCGGTTGGGGTCTTGTAGGTCAGATCCAGCGCCTCCGAGTCACCGAGGGCAGGTGGATGGTGGATGCGCTGCGCTTATCCACCCTACAGGCGCCCCTAAGCCCCGACGGACTGTGCCACCGTGCGGCTCCGCAGGCCAAAGCACTCAGGGATAAATCCGCAGGCCCAGGGTCTCATCCAGCCAGCGCGCCTCGTCCGCAGCCAGACGCTGTTCCAGGTCGCCCGGCGCGGCGTGCGGGTCATCCACCCACTCACGCAGCAAGGGGCCGCCGGCCAGCAGGTCGATGGCCAGACGTTCGGTTTCGTATTCGTAAGGGAAGACGCGCCACAGCGGATAGTCCGGATATTCCAGACGCAGCGACTTCAGCAGCAGCGCGGTCAGCCGGTAGGGCCGGAACTGATCGTGCCGGTAAGCGGCGGTGTCGGTATGCAACTGGAGCCCGGAACACAGGGTGCCGACATGCTTGTGGAAGGTGGGCTCGAACCAGCAGGGCCGGATCAGCACACCCGCGGTCCAGGCGGGACAGAGTGACTCCATGCGCGCCAGGATGCGCTCGCAATCGATATCCGGGGCGCCGACCAGTTCCAGCGCGACCGTGGTCCCGCGCCCTTCCGAGAGCGTAGTCCCCTCCACCAGCACGGTGCCCGGAAAGCAGCGCGCCATGTTGAGGCTGGAGGCGTTGGGGCTCGGGTTGACCCAAGCCAGTTCCGCCAGCGGCCAGCCATAACCCGGTGCCGCATCCGGCCGATAGCCGTCCATCGACACCACCTGCAGATCCAGATCCCCGCCGCGTCTGGACACGAACCACCGCGCCAGCTCACCCAGGGTGAGTCCGTGCCGCATGATCAGCGGTCCGGCCCCGACGAAGCTCTCCCAGCCCGGCTCCAGGATGCTGCCCTCGACCGGCCGGCCCGCGGGATTGGGCCGATCCAGCACCCACAGGGATTTGCCGGCCGCGGCACAGGCGTCGATCAAGTACGCCAGGGTGGTCACATAAGTGTAGATGCGGGTGCCGATATCCTGCAGATCGACCAGGAGCACATCGAACTGCTCCAGCATCGCCGGGGTCGGGTAGCGCACGGCGCCGTAGAGACTGAAGACCGGAATGCCGTGCCGCGGGTCCAGGAAATCGGCGGTCTCCATCATGTTGTCCTGCTTGTCCCCGCGCATCCCGTGCTGGGGGCCGAAGGCGGCGGTGATCCGCAGGTCACCCAGGGCCATCAGGGCATCCAGACTTTGGCGGCCCTGGGCGGTGACCGAGGCGGGATGACCGAGCAAGGCCAGACGCCGGCCGTGCAGGGGTTGACGCACGGCCGGGTCGGTAAGCAGACGATCGATTCCGAGCTGGATCATGGGCGGACTGAGGTCGACAGGCAGGGGGTAACCGGGACCGGGGATTGTCACCGGTTCCAGGCAGCAACTCAATCCGCGCGGCACCTAGCCGTCGGAACGACGGGTTCAGCCTGTCGCCAGATGCTTCTGCAGCCGATACAACAGGGTGTCGCGCGTCAATCCCAGCAGCCGGGCGGCACGGCTCTTGTTGCCGCTGGCCAGCGCCAGGGCCTGGCGGATCAGTTCCGCCTCCAGCAGATTGAGATCGATCCCCTGGGGCGGCAACTGGAAGTCGGCGACGGCCTGCGCGGGCGGCTCCCCGCTGACCAGTTCGCGCGGCAAATCCTCCGGCACCACCTGCCGGCCGGGAAACAGAATCACCAGTCGTTCGCACAGATTGGCGAGCTCGCGCAGGTTGCCCGGCCACCAATGCCGACGCAACAGCCGCTCGGCGGCGGCGTTGAGTCGGCATGGGTCCAAGCCGTGGCGCGTCGCCGCGGTACTCAGGAAGTGGGCGGTCAGGACCGGAATATCGAGCACCCGCTCGCGCAGCGGCGGCACCTCGATCGGGACCACACACAGACGCAGGTAGAGATCGCGGCGAAAGCGCCCGTCGGCTACCGCGCTGCGCAGATCCAGGGTCGAGGCGGCGATCACCCGCGGGGCATCGGCCGCGGCGGTCCGATCCGCGGCGGCGATGAGATGGAGCAGCCGCGCCTGATCCGCGCCGGTCAGTTCACCGACCTCGTCCAGGTAGAGGGTGACGCCCGCCTCGGCACCACCGGCGGTCGCCGTGCCGACGCAGGTCACCAACGCACCGTCGGGTGCGCCGGCGCAATGAAACGAAACAAAGGGGGCCTGGGCGCGCGGGCTGAGCGCATGGATCTCGCGGGCCAGCGTCTCGCGCCCACTGCCCGGTTCGCCGCGCAGCAACACACCGACATCGGTCGCCGCCACCATCCGCGCGGCATTGCGCATCCGTTGGAAAGCGGGGGAAACACCGATCATCGCGCACCTCGTGAGCCAGCGACCTTGGGAGATTGACAGACATCGCCTAGCAGCCTGTCGGACTTTCGGCGATTTCCGAATAAGACGCTATCAAGAATCAAGCTCCGTAGGAGCCCGCTTGCGGGCGACGTGACCTGCCGGAATCGCGTCATTGTGCCCCCACCCGTCGCCCGCAAGCGGGCTCCTACGGGTTGGATTTCTCGCGGAAATCACCTTACGTTAGATTGTGGAGCAACAAAAAGCCTTTATGTTGACTCATGCCCTTACCCTAGGGGCTAAGTCCGACAGACTGCTAGTTGGCCACATTGTATCCCTGGAAATGCAACGTCACCAAACCAAGGGCGATCACCAGGAATCCTGCTGCGACCTTGAAGCGGCGGTTTTGTCCCAAACCATAGAGCCGGCCGGCCAGAAACCCGGTGGTGAGCAGCGCCGGCAGGGTCCCGACGCCGAACAGCGCCAGATAGAGTGCACCGGCCGCGGCACCGCCCTGGGCCGGGGCGCTGATCAGCATGCCGTAGACCAGACCGCACGGCAGCCAGCCCCAGACCGCACCGAAGAGCAGCGCGCGCGGGAGGGTGCGGACCGGCAGCAGGCGCCGACCCCAGGGCTCGAGGCGCCGCCACAGGGGCTCGCCGAACCGCTCGACCGCTGCCATGCGCGGCAGCCAGCCGCCGATCGAGAGCCCGATGCCCACCACAATGACGGCCGCCAGCACCCGCAACCCGTCGTAGGCCCAGGCGTAGTTGCTCAGACCCAGCATCAGCGCGCCGAACCAGCCGAACAGGGCACCGGCGGCGGCATAGGAGAGGATGCGGCCCAGGTTATAGGCGAGCAAGAAGGCACCGAACCGTACCGGCCGTTCACGCACGCAAACCGGCAACGAGAAACTCAATGCCCCGACAATACCGCCGCACATGCCCACGCAGTGCGGGGCACTCAGCAGACCGACCGCGAGGGCCAGCAGATAGGCGGTATTCATTCCCGTTCCACCAGGCAGCAGCCAAGCTGAGGAGTCGTTCCCTTGGAGTTTCTGAAGGCCAATCTGGACCTGGGCGTCATCGGCGTCCTCGGATTCATGAGTTTCCTGACCGTCGCATTCGTGATCGAGCGCTATCTGCACCTGGCGCGGATCGATCTGGCCGCCTATGACCACCTGGAGGACCTGGAGCTCGACCTCACCCGCCACCTTACCGTGATCGCCAGCGTGGGCGCCAACGCCCCCTATGTCGGCCTGCTCGGGACCGTGTTCGGCATCCTCATCACTTTCTATGATATCGGCCACGGCGGCACACTCGACACCGCCGCCGTCATGGTCGGCCTGGCGTTGGCACTCAAGGCGACGGCCCTGGGCCTGCTGGTCGCCATTCCCTCGATCGTTTTCTACAACGCCTTGCTGCGCCGGGTCGAGGTTCTCAAGGTCCGCTGGGGCCGCCAACGGCGTGCCGCGGACGCCGCCGTGAGCACCGATCCATGATGAAAAAAATGGACCAGATCAACGTCATCCCCTTTATCGACATCATGTTGGTGTTGCTGGCGATCGTGCTGACCACCGCCACCTTCATCGTCGAGGGGCGCCTGCAGATTCGGCTGCCCACCGCGGCCAGTCAGGGCGCGCCCGAGTCCATCGAGCCGCGCGAAATCGCCATCGACGCCGACGGCCAACTCTACTTCCAATCGCTGCCCTTGGGCGTCGGAGCACCGGGGCTGCGTGCCCTGGCGCCGCAACTCGCCGAACTCGAACCCAGGACCCCGATCGTCCTGCGGGTCGACGCCGCGACCCGCTTCGCCGCTTTCATCGCCGTGGTGGATCAGCTCAAGGCGCGGGGGCTGGAACGGCTGTCGATCGTCACCCGCCGACCGTGACCAAGCACCACCCCTGCCGACACTGCCTCGCATTCGGCCTGCTCGCCTCTGTCCTGATCCACGGGGCTGTGCTGCACCTGGCACGGCGGACGGCACCGACGCCCCCGCCAACACCGCCCGTGATCGTCATCGATCTGGACCTGGCCGTTTTCGCGGACGCGCCCGGCGGCGCAGGTGCCGACGGCGCCGATGACCCTGTTCTGACCGGAGCAGCGCCGTCCGACGCGGCCCCGACACCGGAACAACCCGAGGCCGCGCCGCCGCAACCCGCGCCACCGGCACTGCCGCCCGCGCCGTCGGAGCCGACCCCGGCAGTCGCGGATGCGCCGGCGACACCGCCGGCCCTGCAACCCGCACCCGTCGCATCCGTCCAACCGGCCCCGGTGCGCGCCATCAAGCCGCCGCCCCCGGCGGAACCCAAGCGTCGGCAGGAGCCCAAGCGCACCAAACCCAAGCCGGTGCAAGCGACGCCAAAAGTGAAACCCAAACCGGAACCCAAGCCGAAACCGGAAGCCAAGTCCGCAGCCGAACCGGCCTCCGAGCCGCGGCCCAAACCGCCGGAATCCGCGCGGACCCAGACCAGCCCGCGCCAGGCCGCCACCCCCGCGTCCACGCCGGGCGCATCCCCGCGCAAGCAGACGGCACCGGCCGCCGCGAGCAGCGGCATCGGCACCCGGTCCAAGTCCGCGGAGGGGAGCACCGCCGGTGCAGGGACGCGGCCGGCCGCCGGCGCGACCAGCGCCGCCGCACGCGCCGCGGCGGAGCGCGCCTATCTCGCCGAACTCCAACGCGCCATCAGCCGCCAGCAGCGCTTTCCGGAAGAAGCCCGTAAACGCCGCAAGACCGGAGTCGCGACGGTCGCCTTCGTCGTCATGGCCGACGGCCGCATCACCCAGGCGCGGATCGCCAAGAGTTCCGGCGACCCGGACCTGGACCAGGCTGCCGTTGCGACACTCAACCGGTTGGGCCGCTTCAAGCCCATCCCGGCCGCGATCGGCCGCTCCAGTTGGCCCATGCGGGTTCCCATCCGCTTCGATCTTCGTTGACGACCGGGGGTGGCTGGTTTTCTGCCCGACAGGCCGTATAGTGTCGCACCAGGATGCCGCATCAGCATTTGGCGATCTACCGCTTGACGAGGAGCCCGACCATGGCCGCACCGAACCTTGAGCATATCCGCCCCCTTCAGGAGCAGCTCAACGCCCATCCGATCTACGCGGCCATCCGCGATCTCGCGGACCTGCGGGTCTTCATGCAGCACCACTGCTTCTCGGTCTGGGATTTCATGTCCCTGATCAAGTACCTGCAGCGCCATGTGGCACCCGTCCAGGTGCCCTGGAGGCCCACCGGCAACCCCAGCCTGCGTTATTTCATCAACCAGTTGGTGCTGGAAGAAGAGTCGGACACCGCCCCGACGGCCGACGGCGGCGTTCGCCATGCGAGCCATTTCGAGTTCTACTGCGAGGCCATGAACGAGATCGGCGCGGACGGCGACCTGCCCCGGCGCTTCCTCGCCCGGGTCGCGGAGCAGGGCCTGGACAAGGCGCTCTATTCCGATCTGGTGCCGCTGCCCGCCCGCTATTTCAGCGAGACCACCTTTTGCTTCATCAACGAGGACAAGCCCCATGTGGTGGCTGCCGCCCTCGCGGTGGGCCGCGAGCGCCTGATCCCCGGCATGTTCCGTGAGTTTCTCAAGGGCATGGCGTTAGGACCCGAGCAGGCCCCGGCCTTTCACTACTACCTGAACCGCCACATCCATCTGGATGAGGACTTCCACGGCCCCCTGTCCATGGAGTTGCTGTCCGCGCTGTGCGCCGACGACCCCCGGCGTCTGGAAGAAGCCGAGACCGCCGCGGAAGAGGCGATCTGTGCGCGCATCCGCTTCTGGGATGGCGTACTGGAGGCGATCGAGGCGCGGCGCCGCGCCGGCTGAAACCTCGACCTCCGGGCTGTTATGCGGGTGCAGCAATTCCAGTTTTGAAAATCGCGTGCAGCCCATGGTGGATGCGGCGCGCACGACCGACGTGCCGGGTCCCTGACACCGAGCGGCGCGCCTTATCCACCCTACAACAGCGCAGATTTTGTAGGGTGGATAAGCGCAGCGCGGTTCCCCGGTCGTTGGACCAGCGCCAGCCAGCCGGCGACCGGCTGCCCCGCGTCATGGCGCAGAATCACCGGCTCCAAACGCAGAACGACCAGGCCCTGCCGCTGCGCAAGCGCCGCCAAATAGGTCCGTGAGTGGGCATACCGGCCGTGATGCTGTAACCGATAGTCGCCGGGCTCGCCCTCCCCGAGCGCTTCGACCGTGAAGCACAGCCAGCCGCCCGGGCGCAGTGCCCGCGACGCCGCCGCCACGGCGTCCACCAGGGTTCCGAAATAGACCAGGGTATCGGCCGAAACAATGAGGTCAAAGCCGCCGGGGTGTTGCTGCATATAGGCGCAGAGCTCCGCCTGCTCCAGCGCATCGTAGAGGTTGCGCCCACGCGCCTTGTCCAGCATCCCGTTGGAGAGGTCCACCCCGGTCAGGGTCCCGGCATAGGGTTTGAGCAGCGGCGCGCACAAGCCGGTCCCGCAGCCGGCATCGAGCACCGCCAGGTCCGCCGCGGGCGCGCCCACGCAGGCCGCAACCGCCTCACCCACCAGCGTGGGCGCGCGGTATTCCAGCAGCGCCAAGCGGGAATCGAAGCTATTGGCAAAGCGATCGAAAGTACACTGCACATAGGCGTCGGAAGCGCGCTCCGGAACGCCTTGCCCGGTACAGGCGGCAAGGTAATGCAGGGCCTTGGGATGATCGGGCTCGTCGGCCAGCCACTCCCGATAAATCTGCGCAGCCTCCTCGGGGTGCCCCAACCGGCATTTGGCGTTACCCAACATTTCGCGTGTCAAGGCATTTCTCGGCTCGTGCGCCAAGACCTCGCACGCCTGTGCGAGTCCCTCGTCGGTCCGTCCCTGCCGGAAATAAAGACCGGCCAAGACATTCCTGGCCTCGTTGAAATCCGGGGTCAGCTCGAGCGCACGCAGCAGGCAGCGCTCCGCATCCGCGTAACGGCCAAGCGCCTTGCACAGCACCGCGTAGTTGTGAAGCGCGCCCGGGCGATCCGGGTCGAGGGCAAGCGCCGCGCGGTACTCCCGTTCGGCGTCTTCAAACCGTCGGTTATCGAGCAACAGATTACCCAGGTTACTGCGAAATCCGGCATGTTCCGGCATCAGTTCGACCGAGCGGCCCATCAGACGCAACGCATCCTCGTCGCACCCCCGATCGTGCGCCAGCACCCCCAGAAAATGCAGGGCGTCCGCATGGTCAGGCACCTGGGCCAGCACCCGCTTATACACCTCGAAGGCTTCCACGTGATGGCCGGCATGGTGCAGACTCATCGCGAGGCGCATGGCGTCATCGATGCTGAGCGGCTGCGTCAGGTCGATCTCGGACAGATCTTGAGTGGAATCCATGGTTGGCAAGGGTCTCCGGTTCGCAGGGCGGCCCGAATCAACTCGGGAAACTGAGCGTACGCTTAAGCTACCATAACCCGACCAGTCGAACGGAGGGCCTTGATCATCGTTTCGGCCGGCCGCGGACGGTCCGCACAGCGGACCCTACGGTAAGGCCGCGATCCGTAGGGTCCGCTGTGCGGACCGACGACCGTGCAGATCGCGCGGTGGCCGGGTTTATGATCAAGGCCGAACAGAGTTGCGGCTCGCGACCCACCGCCACCGAACGGAAAAACCATGATTCAGATTTCCTACATCAGTTCCGCCACGGAGCCCATGCACACGGACGAGTTGCTGCGGCTGCTACAATCCTGCCGGGAACACAACGCCGGCAACGGCGTGACCGGGATGCTGCTCTACGGCAACGCGACCTTCCTGCAAGTGCTGGAGGGCGACGAGCAGGTGATCGATGACCTGATCGAGCGCATCCGCCAAGACCCGCGCCACACCAACCTGCAGATCCTGCACCGCAAGACGATCGAACGCCGCCAATACTCGGACTGGAGCATGGGGTTCAAGCGGGTCGCCGCCAAGGAGTTGCAGGGCGTCGAGGGGCTGCGTGACTTTAGCGAGCGGGACTTCAATCCCGACTATCTCATGCAGCACGATGCCATCGTGCAGAGCCTCATGAATCACTTCCGCAAGGAACGCTTCAAAACCATCGGTCAAAGTGAACTGGGAGTCGATGAAGAAGACCGCATGATCAATGTGCTGCACTTCATCATTCGCGGCGCGGTGCGGGTGCTGGCGATCTTGATGGTCGTGACCATCCTGTGGGGCGTGGCCGACGTGGTCATGGTGCTCTATCTCCAGGTGTTGCTGCCGTCGGTCGAGGAATTAGGCACGCACGACATCGTCGTCACCTTCGGGGCCTTCCTGGCGGTGTTGATCGCCATCGAAATCTTCATGAACATCACACTCTATCTGCGCGACGATGTGGTACACGTCAAGCTAGTGATCGCCACCGCGCTGATGGCGATCGCCCGGAAGGTCATCGTCTTCGATTTCGCCAAGATCGAGCCGATGTATGTCCTGGCGACCGCGGCGGTCATCCTGGCCCTGGGGCTCATCTACTGGCTGATGGACAGCGAAGTCACCTGGGGGCACGCCGGACGGCGGCGTTGATGCGGCCTTGGTCATCGTTCCGGCGACCGGAGGTCGAGGCTTTAGCCGGTCCGGCGCGCAGACACCACAGATCCGGACAGCGCCTTGGTGTAGGGGCGGGTTTGAAACCCGCCCCTACATCCGGTTATCACGTCCGATGGCTATCACAGCCCTGGAAGGAACATCAAGCCACCCCGGAAAAAGTCCCCCGTGGGAGCGGCGTCCCGCCGCGATGCGGTGCCGCGGTGACCGCGAACGCTGCGGCTGCGCGCCCGGCCCCCCTCGCGGCGGGACGCCGCTCCCACGGGGTCGCTGCGCGACTAGGGTAGATAAGGCGCGCCGCTCGGTCTCAGGGACTCGGCACGGCGGTCGCGCGCGCCGCATCCACCAGAGGTCGCGCGGTACCGCCCAAATTTGGAATTGCTGCCGGCGCACGGTGCAGATTGACAGAATGCACCTGTTGGCGAATGGATTTCAACACTTTCCGCAGGTGCTGCCGGCCCCCCAACTCCCCCGGTGCAGCACCGCCGCGGCCTTGATCATCGTTCCGGCCGGCCGCGGACGGTCCGCACAGCGGACCCCACGGTAACGCCGTGACCTGTACGGTCCGCTGTGCGGACCGGCGGCCGTGAGGTCGCGCGATGGCCGGGTTGATGACCAAGGCCACCAATTTTAAACCGCGTCTCCACCGAGGTTGGTTTAATCCTCAAGGTCGAACACAAAATGAAAATTACGCATTTCGCGCCGGACGCGGTTTAGATGTTGCTTTTCGTTGGATCCGGCGCCACGTCGTTCAGCAAGTGACTGTGGCCCTAACCGGAGTTCCCGTGTCGTCTCGTGTTATCGTGAATTTTGTCGCGTATCAGGTCGCCTGGTTCGCTTGTGTCCTCGGCGGCGCTCATGGGCTGCCCTGGGTCGGTGTGGCCGTGACCGCGGGGGCAGTGGCTATCCTGTTGGCCGGCAGCCCCGCGCCCTGGCGGGATGCCGCCCTCATCACCGTGGTTTCCTTGATCGGTGCCCTCTGGGACGGGCTGCTGGCCGGGCTCGGCCTGCTGGTCTACCCCTCGGGCATGATCCTGCCCTGGCTCGCCCCGGTGTGGATCATCGCCATGTGGGCCGGGTTCGCCACCACCTTCTATGTCTCGATGCGCTGGCTGCTCGGACGCTGGTGGCTGGCGAGCCTGTTCGGCGCCATCGGCGGACCGCTCGCGTTTTACGCCGGCATGCGGCTCGGCGCCGTGAGCTTTCCCGACCCCGTCGCGGCCCTCGCCGTGCTGGCGGTCGGCTGGGCGGTGCTGATGCCGCTGACCGCCTGGATCGCCGTGAAACTGGAGGCCGACCCGGGGGCGGGCGAGCCGGCCGCCGCGAGTCCACAGCCGTTGTAGCCAACTATCAGCGCAGTACCCGCGGCCCCACGGCAGCAGCATCTTCCTCACCAGTTCGGCGAGCCGCTTCAGGCCGCGATGGACCTGGACCTTGAGTGCCGCGACCGAGACTCCGCTGCGTTGCGACGCCTCGGCCACCGACAGGCCCTCCAGTTTGATCAGGGTGATCGCCGCCTGTTGGGCTGCCGGGAGCCCGCCCAGCAGCGCCCCCAGGTCACGCTGCACCGACAGTTCATCCCAAACCGCGGGCAGTGCAGCTTCCGCCACGTCGTCCAGCGGCTCGTGCAACGCCTCGCGCCGGCCGCTGATCTGGATCAGCACCTCCCGATAAGCGGCCTCGTCACCGGCCTGGGCACGGGTCCACAGCGGCTGCAACAGCGGCTGGAAATACGTCCCCGCCGGCACCTGCGAGCAAACCGCCTCCCCCAAGTCACCCACCGGCAACGGCCAACTCACTGCCTTCAAGGCGAAGTAAGACGCACCGCCGGCGCGCCACCCGAGGATTTCCCAATGAACGGTATGGTCACCCCCCCAACCGCCGTCGGTATCGGCCTCAAGCCGATGCATGTCCAGGAGATCCTCGGGGCCGGCAGCAGTTCCAAATTTGGGTGGCCGCCGCCAACAGCGTGCCGGCCGCGAGGCTGATGGTGGATGCGCTGCGCTTATCCACCCTACAAAACCGGCTCCGCTGTAGGGTGGATAAGGCGCGCTGCTCGGTGTCAGGGGCCCGGCACAGCGGTCGCGCGCGCCGCATCCACCGGGATCGCGCGATGCCGCCCAAATTTGGAATTGCTGCGGGGCCGGCGCGCCCCTGGACTTTTTCGAGGTCCACGCCGAGAACTATCTGGTCCCCGGCGGACTTTTCCTGCGCCACTTGACACAGATCCGCGAGCGCTTCGCGCTCTCCATTCATCGACCAGGTCCAGGAACGGCTCGATCGCCGGCTGCTGTTGGAAAACCCCAGCACCTATGTCACCTTCGCCGCATCGACACTGGACGAGGGTGAGTTTCTTGCCGCGGTCGTGCAGCGCACCGGCTGCGGCCTGCTGCTGGATGTCAACAACGCCTACGTCAGCGCGGTCAACCATGGGCGTGACCCCTGGGACCTGATCGCCGCGTTGCCGCCGGCCGCCGTCGGCGAGAGCCACCTGGCAGGATTCGCCGAGGACCGCGACGGTGCCGGCGGTGATTCAGTTCCTGGTCTACCCAGGGGCCTATCCCACCCACGGGGTCTGGGCAGCGGTCCTGCTCTACCTGATGGCACGGGGACCGGGGCGCCTCTCGCTGGACCATGTGATCGCCCGATGGCGGGAGCGCTGAGTCGCGCCCCCGCGGCGCGGATCAGAAATCGATCACCTTTTCCGCTTGGAGGAATAGCGGCCCCACGGTCTGTGGGGTGCCGACTTCGGCTCCGTCGATCAGATCAGTCGCCGGGTACCCGCGGCTCATCCAGCCAATGTATGAATCCCGGCCGGCCTGGTCGCCCTGTCCCATCGGAGCATCTGGCGCGCCAGCGAAAGTTCGGTCATCGACGTGATCCCGTCCGGTTTTCATACGGTTATGCACGTTCGCGGCGCGCAACGCTGCCGCCTGATCAGTATAGACTGATATGGTGGAATTGCTTGACCGGCCCGGACAACCCAAGGCCATCCACAGGATGCGTAGAAGCACCCCTCCCGTGGGAGCGGCGTCCCGCCGCGATGGCGCCGCGCGGGATTGCGTTGTTTTTTGACTCGACTGCACCATAAAGTATGCGGCTGATGAACAAGACACTCAGGTAAACAGTCATTAACCAACGCAGACTCCTCGCCGGTCTCGCCACGGCCGCCGCCGCTGCCGTGTTTCCGTCGGCTTGGGCGGCCGACCCGCCGCTGACCTCTGCCGTTTATTCAGCGGACGGGGGCACGCCGGAGGTGACGCTGACGGCCTATCGGGCACTGTCCGCCAGCCAGTCGCGCAACTATGACCGGACCCAGGACATCTCCCCCCGGCAGATGCTGATCCTGCTGGAAGTGACCGAACGGATCGGGGCCAGTCTCGGGCAGGCCCTGGCCACCGGCGAACACGAGAGCGCCCGCACCTGGAACGATCATGTCCGGCCCACCCTCAAGAACGGCAGCCTGGGGTCGGCGACCGGGGTCTGGCAGTTCCAGCCGGCCACCTTCCACGGCATCATCAAGCGGTTCGGAACGCAACTGCTGGCCGCCAGCGCGGCGGATGCGGCAGCGGGCCGAGACCAGATGGACTTGAGCGACGGGCCTTTCACCGATACCCAGGTTCGGGGCCTGATTCAGGACACGGTGGACGGCAAACGGGGAGCGGACGATGAGGAACTGCAGCTCCTGCGTCATAACTTCGCCGTGTTGGCCTTTGCCAAGCACTACCTGAGCGTCGACAACGGGGCGACCACACCGGAAGAGGATTATCTATTCCATTTTCTGGGCGAAAAGCAGGGCCGACGGATACTGGCGCTGGCGCGGGGCGAGGCGCGCGATACCCTCTGTGTCAAACCGGTCGAGGCGCCGACGCCTGCTCCGGAAACCAACCCGGAGCCGACCATCGCCACCGGCCTGCCGCCGGCACCGACACTACAGCCCGCCGCGCCACCCCGGCCGCTGGTGGTCGCCGGACCCGCCGCCGGGTTGCGCACGGCTCCCGGCGAGCCGCCGCTGGTGTGGTCGCGGCGCACGCTGGAACCTCCGGCAGCGCTGCCGACACAGGATCAGATCATCGCCATGATGAACGCCGAAGCGGCCCTCCAGTCCGGATCCGCGATCACCACCGAATCCGCCCTGATCTACCCGGTCTACCCGGCGATTCCCGAAGCACCGCCGCCCGTGTCGTCGGAATGGGGACTGCCCGCCAACTCGGGCACGGTCACCGGCAATTTGGGCATGTTCTACCGCGACGGCAAAGGACAGAGCCAACCCTACACCTGGGCCGAGTTCATGGACCATCTGGCCAAGCGCGTCCGGGCCGAGAGCCAGCCGGCGCTGGTACGGGCCAAGTATGGCGTCGGCTTCAGCCTGAAGGGCGGCGATCTCCCGGAGCGGGCCTTCAAACCGGATCAGGTCACCGACGCGGTCGAATTTCGCCATGCGAACGAACAAAGCGTCCTGCTGCCGGAAGCGCTGGTCACCGGCACGCTCAGCCCGGACGAAGCGCGCCGCTATAAGCAGCGTTTAGCCGCACTGGTCAACCAGGGCGAGGACAAACCCACGCAGACACTCCCACCGGAGGCTTTGGCCGCGCTGCATCATCTCAAGGTGCTCCCGACGAAAGTGCAGGAGACCAGCACCAGCCATCCGGAGGTCCGCAATGCCCTGCAGAAGTTCCGCGCCAAGGTCGGTAAGGATGCGCCGGATGATCCAGCGCAGGTCAACCTGCTGATGCCGGCCGAGCGGATCGCGCTGGAACTCTATGGGCAGCGGATCGGCCGGTATGCCGCGCTGCAGGCGGGCCAACAGGCGTCTTCGAGTCAGGCCCCCGACCTGAACCGCATCAAGAAAATGCCAAAAAAGTTCCAGCGGCTGGCATCACCGCACCTCGCCGCGGTGCAGTCGGCGCTGGCCACGCAGGGACTACTGACACAGCCGACCAAGAAGTCCGTCTGGCGCGACAAGAAACGCAAAAAGCATGTGGACTACAAAAAGGTGCCGTTCGCCGGCAAAGCGGATCAGACGACGGTTGCCGCGCTCAACACCTTTCAAATGCGCAACGGCCTGCGCAGAACGGACGGTGTTCTGGACGCCGTGACACTCGACATGCTGGGCCTGCCGCCACTGGAGCCGGACATCTTTCTGCCCCTGTCCGGCCCGCAGTGCGCCGTCAACGCGGCGGCCGACGCGCCTCCCAGGAGCGAGACCCCGAACGACGGGCAGGCTGACCCCTGCACCACGATCGCCTGTCGGCTCAACCGCCCGCCGCTCGTCGTCAAGTAACACGTCAAACACAGTCGTTGTCGTTGTCGTTGTCGTTGTCGTTGTCGTAATCGGATAAGCGATCACGTAAGGCGACCGGCCGCTGGAGCGGCCGGACGGCATTCCCACGCTGGAGCGTGGGAACGAGAAAAAGTGTCGTCTCCCGTGGGAGCGGCCTCCGGCCGCGATGCGGGGCCGCGCGGGATCATGAAGATTGGCATGTTCACCGCGGCACCGCATCGCGGCCGGAGGCCGCTCCCACCCGCGTGTCGGCCTACTGTCGGTATATCCACAAAATCCGGTCGGAAAACCGCCAAGGCCCTTGCCTTTCGATCACCGCCACAAGCGGCATCCGGCCCAGCCGCAGGCATTTTCGAGCCAACAAATCCAAGGCTGACCGCGCACCGCCTCCGGCCGCCGACACCTGACCACAAACCTGAGCAAGTACGGCATCATTCTTGCTAACTCGCGTGCTTTGATGCGGCCCAAGGCCCTGTGTCCGGCCGCCCTGCGGAATGGTGTTTTCAATCTTGACCAAGCCCTTCGATTGGCCCGGCGCTGCCGTGCGACCCCTCACCCGGCGGCCGGTCACGGCCGCCTGTCCCGCCGGGTCACGCTCCCGGCCACGCCCCCTGCCCCGCCTTATCAGGATTTCGCGCGAGGTGTCCGATGACGCCTGAGACCCTGGGCCTGCTCGGAATCGTATCTGGACTGGCGCTCCTCATCTGGTTGGCCTACCGGGGTTGGAGCGTCCTGCTGGTCGCCCCCGCGGCGGCCCTGCTGGCCTCGGCCTTCGCCGGACAACCCCTGCTGGCGTCCTGGACCCAGATCTTCATGGGCGGCGCCGCCGGCTTCGTGTCGCAGTTCTTCCCGATCTTCCTGCTCGGCGCCGTCTTCGGCAAGCTGATGGACGACAGCGGATCGGCGTTGGCCATCGCCCGCACCCTGACCGATCGGCTGGGACGCGAACGGGCGGTGCTGGCCGTGGTGCTGGCCTGCGCCCTGCTGACCTATGGCGGGGTGAGCCTGTTCGTGGTCGCCTTCGTTGTGGTGCCGGTCGCGGACGCGCTGTTCCGCCAGGCGAACATCCCCCATCGACTGATCCCGGCGACGGTGGCGCTCGGCGCCTTCACCTTCACCATGACGGCCATGCCCGGCACCCCGGCGATCCAGAACGCCATCCCCATGCCCTATTTCGGCACCACGCCCTTCGCCGCGCCGGGTCTGGGGTTGATCGGCGCCGCCATCATGTTGAGCTTCGGCCTCTGGTGGCTGAGCCGGGTCACCCGCCGCGCCCGGTTGCGCGGTGAAGGCTACGGACCGACCTCGACCTCCGCGGTCGGCACCGGCGACCAACTGGCGCGCGAGCGGGTCACGACGACCGATACCTTCGACCTGGCCGAATCCGCCCGCGGTCACCAGAGTGAGGCGCTGCCGCCGTTCTGGCTGGCCGTGTTGCCGATGCTGGTGGTGGTGGGGATCAATATGGCGATGAGTCTGGCCGTGCTGCCGGGGCTGCAGAACGGCTATCTCGCCGAACGGCGCTGGGGCGCGACCTCGCTGGCCGCGGTCGGCGGCATCTGGGCCGTGGCGACCGCCCTGTTGACCGCCATTCTGGTCCTGGTCCTGGTCAATCGGCGACGCCTGCCGGTGCTGCGCAAGACCATCAATGCCGGCGCCAATGCCTCGGTGCTGCCGTCGCTCAACACCGCGAGCGTGGTGGGCTTCGGCGCGGTCATCGCCGCACTGCCGGCCTTCGCCCTGATCAGCGCGGCCTTTCTGGCGGTGGGCGGCGGACCCCTGGTGTCGCTGGCGGTCGCCACCAACGTCATCGCCGGAATCACCGGCTCAGCCGCCGGCGGTCTGATGATCTCCTTGAAAGCGCTCGGCGGGACCTATGTCGCCCTGGCGGCGCAGGCCGGCATCGACCCCGAACTCATGCACCGGGTCGCGGCCATTGCCGCCGGCGGACTCTCCAGCCTGCCTCATAACGGTGCCGTGGTCACCCTGCTGGCCATCAGCGGCGCCACCCATCGGGGCAGCTACCGCGATGTCGCCATCGTCATGCTGATCGGCACCCTGCTCGCGCTGGGCACCATCATCGTCCTGGGTCTGACGTTCGGAGCGTTTTGAGGGAAGTCGCGCGTCAGAAATAAGTGGAACAACGACCGAGAAGCCAAAGGCAATCTTGATCATCGTTCCGGCCGTAGAAGCGGCTTCCAGCCGCTTTGAAGCGCCAGGATGGCGCTTCTACGAGCCCTGGCCGCTTCGCGGTGGCCGAAACGATGATCGAGGCCCCCGTGGGAGCGGCGTCCCGCCGCGATGCGGCGCCGCGGTGACCTCGAACGCTGCGGCTGCGCGCCCGGCCCCATCGCGGCGGGACGCCGCTCCCACGGCGTCGCTGCGCGACTTTCATGGTAAAGCCTCAGTCAACGTGTTTGCGGGCGAGCGCCTCGTCCCGCGCATCATTGATCTCGCGCAGGATGCTCTCGAGGTCGGCCTCCAGATTGCGGCCTTTGAAATGGCCGGTGAGCTTGGATTCAGGCGTCAGCTTGCCGCTCTCGTAGAGGTGCCAGATCTCTTTGCCGTAACTGGTGCTCAGCAATTCCGGGGCGAACTGGCCGAAGTAGAGCGCCAGATTGCCGACATCGCGTTCCAGCATCCGGGGCGCATGATTGTTCGCCGCGGCATCGATCGCCTGGGGCAGATCGATGATCACCGGGCCCTGGGCGTCGACCAGCACATTGAACTCGGACAGATCGCCGTGCACCAAACCGGCACAGAGCATCTTCACTACTTCCCGGATCAGTTGGTCGTGGTACTGCAGCGCCAGCTCACCGTTCAGATCAAGATCATTCAGCCGGGGCGCGGCCACCCCGTCCTCGTCGGTGATCAACTCCATCAGCAGCACGCCTTCGAGGAAATGATAGGGCTGCGGCACCCGCACCCCGGCCGCCGCCAGCCGATACAAGGCATCGACCTCGGCATTCTGCCAGACCTCTTCCTGCTCTTTGCGTCCGAACCGCGTGCCTTTTTCCATCGCCCGCGCCTGCCGGCTATTGCGCACCGTGCGCCCCTCACGATACAACACCTGCTTGTGAAAACCGCGCTTATTCGCCTCCTTATACACCTTGGCACAGCGGACCGCGCCCTCGGACAACACCACATAGACCGCGGCCTCTTTGCCGCTCTTCAGTGGCCGGATCACCTCATCGACAAGACCGTCGCGCACCAGCGCTTCGAGACTTTTTGGAACTTTCATAGTCGCCCTTGTAGGCAGTGCCGGCCGGCCGCCGCATCATCAGGTGGCAGCCGGCCGACAGTGCGAATGAATCAACAGGAAAAGACAGGACGAGCCTTGATCATTGCTGCCGCGATGCAGTCGACGGCACGGTCGAGCGTTCGCGCGGCGGACCCTCGGGGCGCCAATCGATTCGTCGGGTCCGCGGCCCGGATCGGGCACCGCAAGACCGCGGCACCCAGGATCCTCTGACCTTGGACGCCCCTATGGTAAACGTCGGGGCACACCGGCAGGCTTCAATTTGAGCGACAGCGAAAAATTCGGCACCAGAGCCTTAATCATCGTTCCAGCCAGTGCCGGGGCGTGGCGTTTTGGAGGCTTGACCGTGAAAGTCGCGCAGCGACTCTGTGGGAGCGGCGTCCCGCCGCGACGGGCCGGGCGCGTACCCGCAGCCTTAGAGGTCACCGCGGCACCGCATCGCGGCGGGACGCCGCTCCCACGAGGAACATTTCTGTTTCGGGAGGCTGATGTTCCTTCCATGGCCGTTAGCAGGACCAAGGCCGCGCAGACGCGAGGGCGACCGGATCGCCAACCTAGCCCGCAGCACGCTCCAAGCCCGCGTCCGCGATGATCGTCACCACCACCCGACGCTCGCTCCGCGGACCGTCGAATTCACAAAAAAACAGAATAGCAACACTCGCAGACAATGCATATGCATTGCCACGGCAAAGCGACTGCACTATCATGCGAGGCGTCCCACGCTTTAACCGGAGCGCGCCATGCCGACCACCCTCGAAGCCGAATCCACGCTGACCGATCGCTACCAGACGACGGTACCGGAGACGGTGCGTCGGGCTCTTCGGCTCGGCAAGCGCGACAAAATCCATTACACCATCCGCCCCGGCGGCGAGGTAGTGCTGACCCGCGCCGAGTCCTCCGAGGGAGACGACCCGGTGCTCGGACAGTTTCTGGGGTTCCTGGCACGCGACATCGCCAACCACCCCGAACGCCTGCAGGCCGTGGATTTCGGCCTCGTGCAGCGGCTCCGGTCGCTGGTCGGCGAAGTCGAGATCGATCTCGATGCCGCCCTGTCGGCAGACGATGAATGAGTGCAGGCGAGCCCACACCCTTGGTCGTTCACGGCTGGACGGTCTTTGCCCATCCGCTGTTCCTCGCACAGATCGAAGCGCTGGCCCGGCAGGTGGAGGCCCTCAAGCGGAAGGACCCGCTCGGGTACACGAAGAAGAACGCCGGCAAGCGCTTGGCGGCGATCACTAAATTGGCGTTCGACGTCATTCCGCAAGACCCCGCGCGGCGGGAATACCGCCAGGGCGGCACCCTTGGCGACGATCGCAAGCATTGGCTCCGGGCGAAGTTCTTCCAGCAATACCGGCTGTTCTTCCGCTACCACGCGCCCAGCAAGGTGATCGTGCTCGCGTGGGTCAACGACGAGGACACCAAGCGCGCCTACGAGAGCGGCAACGACGCCTACCGGGTATTCCGCAAGATGCTGGAAAGCGGCCATCCACCAGACAACTGGGACCGGTTACTGGCCGAGGCTCGGGCCGAGGGTCAGCGCTTGCAGCAGCTCACCGCCGACATCGCGCCGTAAGGAATGGACCCCAGCCCCGGATGCCAGTTAACCCAAGTTTAACACCTCAGATTATTTCTCTCTTAAGATCATCCGCTTACAGCGGAAAAAATCGGTCAGTGGCACTACATTCGTAAAATTCTGTGAAACCGGACGGTTCAGACAAGCATTTTTTGTATCCCTCCCGGGCTGGGATCGCTGCCCAGCGACTGGATGATCGCCAGCTGCGCCGGCTCGGCGCGCGTCGCCTTGCGCACATGCAGGGTGCGCCCGTCCGCCCGGCGGAAGGTGGCGGTCACCCGGCACTGGCCGGCGAGGATGTCGCGCAGGGTCGACCAGCGTTCGCTGATGCCGTGCGCGCGCAAGCGGCGACGGATCAGTTGCACGAATTGATAGGCCAGCACCGAGATAAACAGGTGGCCGTCGACCCGCGCCTCAGTGCGGTGATCGATCGGGCGCAAGCCCAATTCGGATTTCAGGGAGCGGAACACGGCCTCCAGGTCGGTGAGCATGGTGTAGGTTCGCCACAGTTGCTCGGCGTCCCAGGTCAATTCATTGGTGCGCAGGCAGTAGACCCCGGGGTGGGTCAGCATGGTCCCGGCGACCGGCTGGCGTTCCCAGCGGATCGCCGTAGCGAGCTGACCCGTGGCATCCGCATCGATCTCAATGCGGTAATGTTGACCGACCCCGTGACTCTTGGCCTTCAGGCGCCCGATGCGCTCCCAGAGCTTATCGATTTGTTTGGTGGTCCGTGGCCGCGCCAAGCCATCATGCAGGGCTTGCAAGGCGGTTTCAAAGCGCTGGGTGAAGCGCTCGGAGATCCCTTTCTCCTTGCCGGCCCGGCATTCGGAAAAGCAATACAGCCGCACTTCCGCGCCGTCGTCGTCAAGCACCCGTTGGATGGCCAGCGCCTCACCACTGGCCGTCGTCAGCGACGTGGCGGCAGTGGCATCGAACTGGCGCTGGCGCTCGCGGCTGACCACCAGGTAGCGGTAGCCCTGGGTGCGCAGCCAAAGAATATTGTCGGCGGTCGCGATCCCGGCATCCATCACCACCAGGGCGCCGCGCGGCGCCCCCAATCCCCGCAGCATGCCGTCCAGGGTCGTGCCCTCGGTCACCGCGCCGTCGAAGGTTTGGGAGCGGCGCACAAAGCCACTGCCATCAAGCACCAGCCCCAGGGTCACCAGCGGGCAGTCACTGCGCTTCTCCTTGGAGTGTCCGCGCTGGGCCTTGGGGTTACCCGCCGCCGCCCCCTCAAAGAAGGTGTTGGTCAGATCATAGAGGGTGACGGTCCAGTCCAGCCCGAACAGGTCACTGACGCGCGTAAAAACCGTCTGCTCGATCACCGTCCGGTGCCGCATCAGCAGGTCCGCCGCGCGGTAGAACGGGGCCAGGGGGAGGGTCGCGAAATCGACCTCCAGCAATTCCCCCAACGCACTGCGCTCACCCAGCCAGCGGTGGGTCGCCCGTTCCGAGCCCGGCGCGGCCATGCGCCCGACCACCGCCCCGACGATCAGCGCCCGTTGCGGGCCGCTCAGCCCCAAGCTCTGGAGCAGCGCGACAAAATTCACCTCCGCCATCGCCCACAGGGCGACCGACTCCACCCCGACGCTGCGCGGGCGGCTCAGTTCCAGCGAGTCGATGTCGACCGCCTGCACATCGCCGCCCGCGGGGCCGCCGGTCGGCGGGGCCACGCCCTGACGCGCCAACAGCCGGGCGAGCAGCCGCTGCGCCTCCCGTTCGACGGGCGCGGCGCCGGCCAGCAAGGCCCCCTGGCCGCTGCGCAGCTCCTCCAGCCGCGCACAGAGTGCCGGCCACTCCTCCTGGGGCAGCGTGAACTGGCGGCCCAGGTTCAGCAGGGTGACCTGCCGCACCCGGCCGCCCACGCGCTCGGACTGCACCAGGCGGTGGGTGGTGTAGCGCTCCCCGGTGGCGCTGTTCGTGGTATGGGTGCGACGGATGTACATCCCGGTACTCTACGACACCCAGCACCGGCTTTACTCTAACCCTATTGAATAACTTGGCACTACATTGCGATTTTCGGCAGGCGTGTACATAAGGGTCAGATGGTTAGATGCCATCTAGGGGTGGTTATCAATGGGGTCATGTTAAAGATGGGTTAAGGAGGCCGGTCGGATCGACACCGGCGGATTCGTCAATTTGTTGACCGGCCCGCAGCTGCTGGATCAGGTCGCCGCGTTAGTGCCGGCCCATCGTGAGCGGGCCTTTCCCCCGACGGAGACCTTGGCGATGTTCATGACCCAGGCGCTCTCGGCGGACGGCAGTTGC
>NZ_KB902495.1:0-32773 GCF_000379525.1 Lamprocystis purpurea DSM 4197
ACGCGCTTTATACCCGAGCGGCCGGGCAGTGTCCAGAGTCGAGGACAACCGCACGTTGAATCACTGAAAGTTAGCTAGAACGGTTTAGCCCTGACACTTGGCCGAGGTGATCCGCCAAGCCAGCGGGCGACCCGTCATGTGGCGTTCGGGCCATGCCCCGATCAAAACCAAGGTGCGCGAAAGCGGGGCACTGCTGGCCGGCGAATTGACCGGACATCTTTATTTCAAGGAGCGCTGGTTCGGTTTTGACGACGCGCTTTACGCCGGGGCGCGCCTGCTCGAGGTCTTGTCGCTCGATCCCCGCTCGACGACCGAGATTTTCGCAGCGTTACCCGGTGGACTGACGACACCGGAACTCGCCATGCCGCTGGCCGAGGGCGAGCCTGAGCGCATCATGCGGGCCGTGCTGCGCCTGGCCGACCGACTCGACGGGGTGGAGGTGATTCGCATCGATGGCCTGCGCGCCGAGTTCGACCGCGGTTTCGGTGTGGTGCGTGCATCCAACACCCTGCCGCAACTGACCTTCCGCTTTGAAGGCGACGACGCTCAGGCACTGGAAAAAATTCAATCGCTGTTCCGCCGCCTGATGGAGAAGGCGGCCCCTGGTCTGCCGTTACCTTTCTGACACCGGTCTTGCACCGGCCGCTTCGCACCCTAAGGAACGGTTCACTAACAGCGTAAACAGGTCCGTTAGACCATGCCTTAAGCACCAGTGTTGTCGTTGTCGTTGTTTTACTTACTTCCGACTCTTTACCCAGCACACGCGGAGAACCTATGTCATTGCCGAGTGAACGGGCGCACACGATCGCCCATGTCCTGATCGAAGCCCTCCCCTACATCCGCCGCTTCCGCGGCACCACCGTCGTGATCAAGTACGGCGGCAACGCGATGGTTGACCAGGAACTCAAGCAGAGTTTCGCCCGCGATGTGGTCCTGATGAAGCTGGTGGGGCTCAATCCGGTGGTGGTCCACGGCGGTGGACCGCAGATCGGCTCACTGCTCAAACGGCTGGGCAAGGACAGCGAGTTCATCCAAGGCATGCGGGTCACCGACGCGGATACGATGGACGTGGTGGAGATGGTCTTAGGCGGTCTCGTCAACAAGGAAATCGTCAGTCTGATCAATCGGCATGGGGGATCCGCGGTGGGCCTGACGGGCAAGGACGGCGACCTGATCCACGCCCGCAAACTGCTCCTGCGCCGCGATGCGCCCGAGTTGGCCGAGCCGGAGATCATTGATCTCGGCCACGTGGGTGAGGTCGAGAGTATCGATGTCTCGGTCGTCGATCTGCTGATCGGCGGTCATTTCATCCCCGTCATCGCCCCGATCGGGGTCGGTGCCGATGGCCGCTCCTACAACATCAATGCCGACCTGGTCGCCGGCAAGGTCGCCGAAGTGCTGAAGGCGGAAAAGCTCCTGCTGCTGACCAACACCCCCGGCCTGCTGGATGCGGACGGCTGCCTGATTCCGGAACTCGACGTTGGGCGGGTGCAGGAATTGATCCGCACCGGCGTCATTGCCGGGGGCATGCTGCCCAAGGTGCAGTGCGCCCTGGACGCGGTACAGGCGGGAGTGAAGAGCGCGCATATCATCGACGGCCGGGTCGAACACGCGGTGATGCTCGACCTTTTCACCGATGAGGGCATCGGCACCCTGATTCGCCGCCGCTGACGGGATCCCGCGGCGGTCGCGGCACGCCGGATCGGTCGGCTGGCAGCACCTTCCAATCCGATCGACCGTGCCGCGACCTCAATTGACCATCTCGATTGAATTCAATGCCTCCCTGGGCGCTGCTCCAGTCACCGCTTCATGAAACCCGTTCAACACCCCGGCGGCGCGTTGGTCACCGCAACTGGTGTCGGTTGACGCGTGGTTCTTGCACTGCAAGTCGAGAAAAATGGATGCGGTCGAACCATCGTCTTCCTGGATGCGGGAGAGCGTCAGACTCAGATCCTCGCGCGTTTCCGCAGGGGCCGTAATCACGATATTCGAACCGCTGGTCTGAATCGCGGTGGTGGCGTGCGCCTGGACATAGGCAACCGCTCGCGCCCAATACTGATCACATTGCGTGTCTGTATCGCAGGTCACGAGATTACGCAAGGCGAACTGGGGCGATCCCCGCGGCGCCTCCGGCCGCTCTTCCGGGATGTCCTTGAGCTGGCGGAAACGCTTGAGATCGCGATCGAAATCCTGCCTGATCGCCTCCTTTTGCTGCTCACGGTCGACAATGGTGGCATAGGACTCGCGAATTTGGCGCTCGGTCTTGCTGATTCCCTCGACATGGTGCTGCGGGAGCGGTTTGCCCGCCCGCTCCAGATCGGCCGCGTCCGTGCGCAGCTTGCGCAGCCATTCCTGCTGACGACGGATGTTACCGCGGGCGACCTGGATGACGACATCAATGGCCGCCAGCTTTCCATCCCGCGCCATCACCAGATCATCGACCGAGCGGAAGGTCCGTAACAGCACCCGATCGGCGGCCTTCTGCTGATCGACCAAGCGCTCCTGTTGGGCGCGATGGCGATCCAGCGCGCGCTCACGCTGGATCTCCTCGATCGTTTGCGCGGGAGCCACCTGATCGATACGGACGCCCTGCTTGCTCAACTCCGCATGTCCCTTGTCGACTTGGTTTGGCGGAATCTGGTCGGTGTAGTGGACGATCCCGCTCTCATCCGTCCAGCGATACGTCTTCGGCCCGTCACCGAGCGCCGGACCCAGGACACCCAACATCAACAGCACGGCGACCGGTACCCGCCGCAGACCTAACCGCCGCTGGACGAAACGCTGTGCTTGCATGAAAGCGACCGATCCTACCATGATGGGGTCTCCAATCTCCGCAGTCACACTTGAGCCACCGGTACGCCAATCACGCACCGCTTCGCGGAACCACCCAAACCACCGCATCGCGCTCATACCACTTCATTAGACCCCATAACGCGACCGGTAGGTCCGTACCGCGTCGCGCAAAGCACTGTCAGACTCCGAAATCTCCAGGAATTCGATGAGGTCATCGAGTGAGACGATACTGAAGACCGGGATGCCGAACAGGTCCTGAACCTCAGCGACGGCCGAGCGCTCGCCCGCACCGCGTTCCTGGCGATCCAGGGCAATCACGACGCCCATGGGTTGCGCCCCCGCCGCACGAATCACCTCGATCGACTCACGCACCGAGGTGCCGGCGGTGATGACGTCATCGATGATCAGCACCCGCCCGGCGAGCGGATGCCCAACGATCACGCCGCCCTCACCGTGATCCTTCGCCTCCTTCCGATTGAAGGCGTAGGGAACATCCCGACCGGTTTCCCGGGCCAGTGCGATACTGGTCGCCGCGGCCAGGGGGATCCCCTTGTAGGCGGGACCATAAAGGACATCGAAGGCATCGGCAGAGGCACCGATCCGCGCGGCGTAGGCCGCGGCCAGTCGCGCCAGCCGTGCACCGGTATCAAAGAGTCCGGCGTTGAAAAAATAAGGGCTCCGGCGGCCGGACTTCAGGGTGAACTCCCCGAACCGCAGGGCACCGATCGCGGCGGCGAAACCGAGGAACTCGCGTTGGTAGGCTTGCATGATCATGTTGCGCTAGAAAGAAATTGTCCTTGTTATAATACATCGGGCACTGAGCCAAGAACGGGATGCCGGTCGCTTGTAGCAACGGACATGCTGGCGCCGTCGGCGCGGTCGAGCCGCCCCCAGGCGCCAAACCGCTCTTAGCCTCCCCGTGTTCGCGGCAGACCAACCCGCGTGTCCTTACCGCCATCACCCCGCGCCGGGCCACTCCCCTATGAACCCTCTCGGAATCTACCTTACCGCCCTGCTGGTCGGTCTGCTCGGCGGCGTCCATTGTCTGACGATGTGCGGGGGCCTGGTCAGCTCGCTCACGCTGGGCCTGGACGCGCGCACGCGCCGGGACCCCTGGCGCCTGCTGCCGCTCCAACTGGGCTATAACCTGGGACGGATTCTCGGCTACGGCTTCGGCGGGGCACTGGTCGGCGGCCTGGGTGCCGTGCTGCTGCAATTGGACACACTACAAATCGCCCAGCGCGCCTTGTACGGACTGGCCGCCGTGATGATGATCCTGCTTGGTCTGTACCTCGGCGGTTGGTGGCGCATCCTGCGTCTCACCGAACGCTTAGGGCTGGGGTTGTGGCGTCGACTGGAGCCGCTGACCCGTCGCTGGCTACCCGTGCGACGGGTCACGCAGGCGATCACCATCGGCTTCTTCTGGGCCTGGATACCCTGCGGCCTGGTCTACAGCATGTTGATCACCGCGCTGTCCACCGGCAGTGTCGGCCGCGGCGCGTTGGTCATGATCGCCTTCGGCGTCGGCACGCTGCCGAACCTGCTTGGCATCGGCCTGCTGGCCGGCGCCGCCGCCCGCCTGGCGGAGCAACCGCGCGTGCGACAGTCCGCGGGGCTCATCGTCATCGCGTGCGGCGTTTACGGCCTGTGGCAATTGTTTTCTTAGGGAACGTCTTTGGCGTCGCGGTAGCGGTCGTCGTCGTCGTCGTCGTCGTCGTTGTCGTAATCGAGTTGCTGATCCCTACGAAGGCATTGATCGTAATCCCGACCAGCGGCGTGCGTCGTCAGGGCTTCCAGCCCTGACGGTGCCAGGCCAGGATGGCCTGACTACGCACCCGGCGAGCCCAAGTGGCCGGAATCTTGATCGAGGCCCCCACGAAGATGCGTTGCTCCTGGATTGCCTATCTCAGTCGGTAAAGAACTCCTGGCTCATCCGCACGACCGTCGACTCAGCAGCGCCCACCGGCCGCACCTTGATTTCGAATTTGATCTCTTGCCCGTCGGCGATCGGAAACGCGCCAATATAAGAGACAAAGCCGCGCTCCTCGATCTCGTGCATGGGAACCCGAAGCGGCTGGTCGGCCGCGTCGATGATCGCCACGTCCACCAGCGCTTTGACCGGGATGCCGGTCGTTCCGACCTGGTCCTTGATGACGCTGACGTTCAAGACCCCACGGTATTGACTGCGTTCGATCCTGTGGGTCTTCGCGACTTCCGGACTCAATGTGTCGGCATTGACCGCATTGTGGTAAATCGTGAACTCACCGGCGCGTGTCATGGGTTCAGCCGCTAGCCGAACGCCATGAATCAGGGTGACCGCCGCGAATATCGCCAGGGCAATGTGTTTGAACATCAAGGATGATTCCGTCGTTGAATAGGCGCTGGGTTACCGCTCAGCCACACACGAGACGCGGCCGCTGCGGCGCCTCTTGCTCGGTGAGCGGGTCATAGTGCAAAGCATTGTGAATATTGCGCAGGGCGGTCAACTCTTGGGCAAAGCCGACGTACTGAGTCTGCATATCGTCGATCCGCTTCTGCAGGGCATCCTTCGAGCGTCCGATCCGCTGCAGATTCTCAAGACGCTTTTCCATCATCTGTTTATGATCTTGTATCTCTTCCGCCAGGGGCTGCAAGCTATCGCGAATCCAGCCGTCGAAGGCGACCCGCAACTGATCGAACAGCACCTGCGCACGACTCACCAGCCGTTGGTTGAAATGGCGGGTCACCATGCCCCGCGGAACCAGAATCATCCGTGGACTGCGGCGGAATCCATCCATTTCCTGGTACAACAATTCGATCTCGACCCGGTACTTCATGGGCAAAAAGACCTTCGGCATGACCAGGTCGAAGCCAAAACCCTCGCGAAAAATCTGGTAGGTCTCCCGCACCAACCTGCGGATACGCTCACTCTCCGTCGCGATCGACTGCATGGTCCGGCGCAACTCGTCGAAGAGTCGCTTCATGGCGGCCGTCAGTCCGGCGGTCGTCCAACTCCCCGTCAGGTCACGCTGGGCACGGTCGATCATCGCCTCGATGTTCTCGACTTCCAGAAGACGACGACACTCGCGTGTCTGGATGAGCAACTCCTCCCGACTTTGCTGAAACTGTTGCAAGCCCTTGAGATAGCGTTCTTGTTCTCGCCGGGTCCGATCCAGCAGTTGGGCGATCACGTCATGACTTTTGTCGCGCAGTTGTTCCAGTTCCTCCAACTGGGACTTGACACGGCTGATACGCGACGCGATACGTGCTCTGTTGCGATCCAAGACCTGGCCGACACTCGCGTCGATCACGTCGATCAGCGACTGATGTTTGGTCTCGAGCATCTTGGTGGCGAGGTGCCGCTCCAAGGCCGGCAGAGCGCTACGCCGCAGCAGCATCTCGTCCTTGCCGTCGGTGGCCGCCAGGGCCTGCCGGGCCGAGACCGGAAACACAGCGTCTTCGCCGATACCCAGCGCCTGCGCCGTGTCGCGCCGTCGCGCGGCGATCAAGTCATCCTGCTGTGCAAGATCGTGCGGCGCACCGCCCAGCGCATCGATCTTGTTGAGAACCACCAGCATGGCACGCTGGCGGCCACCCTGAAATCCCTGCAAGTGGTGTTGCCAGATTGCCAAGTCGCCGCGCGTCACGCCGGTGTCCGCGGCCAGCACGAACAGCACGGCCTGGACCGAGGAGAGCACACTACCCGTGATATCCGGCTCGCTGTCCAGCACATCAACCCCAGGGATATCCAGGATGACGAGTCCCTGCTTGAGCAACGGATGAGGAAAGCTCAGAACGGCATAGCGCCATTTGGCGATCTCGACATTGGCCGTTGCCGGTTGGCCGACGGGCACCTGGGCCACACTGGACAGGCCAAGGCGGGCCGCCTCGCCCATCGACACCGTCTTGGTCAGCAGAATTTCCGCGACGATTCCCGCCAACTGCTCGGGATGCGCATCATCGAGCGGGTAATGGACCCAATGCTTGGGATCGGACCGCAACGCGGCAAGCGGCGTATCCAGGGCGCGGGTCTCAACCGGCAACAGGCGCAGATACGCCTCGTCGTACTGGTCATCCCACAACAGTTCGGTGGGGCACCGGGTGGTGCGCCCGGCCGCCGACGGCAGCAGGCGGGCACCGAGGTTGGCGGAA
Source organism: Lamprocystis purpurea DSM 4197 (assembly GCF_000379525.1). Lineage (GTDB taxonomy): Bacteria > Pseudomonadota > Gammaproteobacteria > Chromatiales > Chromatiaceae > Thiodictyon > Thiodictyon purpureum. The sequence continues at coordinate 6,925 of NZ_KB902495.1, forward strand.
AAGAGACTGTTGATGAGTTCGGTCTTGCCGCGTGCGGACTCCCCCACCAAGGCGACCCTCAGGCGGTCTTGTGACACGGCCTCGTGCGCGGCGCGCAGGTGCTCGCGCGCCGGCGGAGTGGCACGCCGGTGCGCTGCAAGCCAGGTCTCCAAATCCTGGATAGCGCGCGTCACCCGCAGTTTCCAATGCTGGTAAGTGGCGAGCCGTCGTTGCAGTGCGGGGGTTTGCATGGCCCTTCGAGTCTGTCTCAACCGCCGTGATGAGTTGGTATCCAGCCAGAGTATACACGGAATAAAGACAGGGTTCCGGCCCCCGCCGCGGCGGCTCAGACCTGACCTGCCGCTCAGCGCCGACGCGGCACCGGCGGACCCTGGGAGCGATCAATGGGCACCGGAAATTGGCCCGGCGAGCGAATCAGCAGTCGTTTGATGCGTGACTGCTCGCCGCTGAGAAAGGTCACCCGCGAGGGGGCGACTCCGAACGCACCGGCGATAAACCGGCGCAGTGCGGCATTGGCCTGACCCTCGACCGGCGGGGCCTGGATGCGCACCCGCAGGCTCCCGTCCTGCGCTTCCCCGAAAGCGTCGTGACGGGCGCGCGGCTGCACGCGCAACGTCACTTCAAGGTCCTCGCCGGACCAACGATACCAGAGGGCCTCGGACATGTTCAACGCGCCAACGCTCCCGTGATGTTAGCATGGAAGATCGCTTTATGGACATCACCCAGGCTCAGCATACCCACGAGACGACCATGCTCGGTCACCGGTATCCGCCTGAAGTTGTGCCGCACCATGACCGTTGCGGCACGCAACAGATGCATTTCCGGATCAACCGAGATCGGGCTGTGCGTCATCAGTTCCTCGACACTGCGTTCCAATACCTCGCCGTAGGTCTCCAACTGGCGGTCCAAATCCACGCCATGCATACCCTCGGCAACGAGGCTGTCGATGGTCGGAAACAGGCTGTGCAGCACGTCCCGCTCGGCGACCACACCGACCAATCGCCCCGCGTCGTCCACCACGGGCAACCCATGATAGCGATACAGACACATCAATGAAGCGACCTCCAGGATGCGCTGGCCCGGCTGCACCGTGCGCACCTCGCGGCTCATGACATCGCCGACTTTCATCTGCATGTTCCTCCTCCGGGAATGACTGACCCCGATGGTCGGCGTCACCGCGTTGATCGATTCAGGTCGGGTCCCGCTGGGACCGTTGCGCGTCGCGTTCACGGATGTGACCGCAGTATAGCGGTCCCGTGACAGTGATGCGACGCGTCCTGCCGGAGACCCATACCCGGCGTCGGGTTTGCCCCAGGGCCGGGCGCTACGTTATCCTTTGACCGCAGCTTCCAAAGATAGATCGCACAGAATGGGCAGCAACGACGCGCCGACGCCCGCTGCCGGGCCCAGCCCGGACGCGCAGATCCCGCCGCTCACCGGAGTCGGCACCCCCCCCGCCGACCCGACCCGGGACACGTCCGTGTCGGCGACGACCGCCGCCCGCTATACGATCGACGCCCGTAGCGGGCTCTACCAGCGAACGCGCCACGGCCACCATGGATCGGGGTCGCACCGTGACAGCCGCCGCCCCAACGGGCGACACCTGTCGGCCCACGCCATCAGCCGGGCCAAGCGCAGCCGACAACTCTGGGCCACCCGCCTGATCGCGCTGACCGCGATCATCGCCGCGGTCGTACTGGCCATACTCCTGATCCGCTCCCACTTCCGGGGCGAGACGCTGGACGCCGAGGCCGGACTCCTCGCGAGCGAAGTCAACCGTGTTCAGAATGAACTGGAGCAGACCAAGCAACTGCTGGCAGCCCAAGAGGTGGAACGAAACACGCTGATGAAGGAGAGAATCCCCGGCCTCGCCGTACTCGCTATCGACAGGATTTTTGATGTCGACAATCAATATGTCAAGAAGTTGAGCTTCTCGACTGCCGGACCGGGTGATGACAAAGCGCTCGCCTGCTATGCGGTGCTCAAGAACACCAGCGCGGCAACGATCAGCCCTTACGCGACGATCCTGCTGTTCGACCGCAAGGGGCTCCAGACGGGTGCCGCCCGCCTGATCCGCGAGGCCGCATCTCCGCCGGTCGAACACGACATGCTAGAACCAGGAGAGACCCGCACCTACTCCGCGCGGATCGAACCCATCCGTCCAGACCCACCGTTCTATTTCCTGGTCGAGACCCGCTAAGACGCGTCCAGCGCGCCATGCGTCACCATCCAGACTCGGCATGATCCACGGCCCGCGAACAAGATATAGTGGTTGACGCGCTTCCTGAAGCGCATATATTGTGTCTCATCCCTATGCGCGCCAGACGATCAGGCCGCTGCATCCCCGCTTCGACACCACCCGCCCCGACCCCTCGGGCCGATCAGGAGGAGCCATGTCCACACCAGTACCGCCGCGCGCGGCAAGTCCAGAACCGCGCGAACCCGACCTCGCCGCCCGCGAGTCGACACCGCACTTCAGCCGCCAATCAGCGGGCGGAGCCGGTACCGCGCAGACCCCGGGGCGACTTCAGGTCATCCGCCGCAACGGTCAGGCCACCGCGTTCGACCCCAACAAGATCATGGTCGCCATGACCAAAGCCTTCCTGGCCGTGGAAGGCGGCAGTGCCGCAGCATCAAGCCGTGTTCATGACCGGGTGCATGAACTGACCGAACAGGTCGCGTCCGCCCTGACCCGGCGGCTGCCCGGCGGCGGCATCGTTCACATCGAAGATATTCAGGATCAGGTCGAACTCGCCCTGATGCGGGCTGGTGAACACAAGGTCGCCCGCGATTATGTGCTCTACCGCGAGGAGCGGGCCCGCGAGCGCGCCCACCAGGCCGCCGCCGACACCACACCGGCGGCTGCACACCCACTGCACGTCACCCTCGCCGACGGCAGCACCCGACCCCTGGACGTCGCGCGCATGGGTCGTCTGGTAGACGAAGCGTGCCGCGAACTCGCCGGAGTTGACGCGGCGGCCATCCTCACCGACACCACCCGCAACCTCTTCGACGGCGTCCGCGAGGCCGACGTGGGCCAGGCGCTGGTGATGTCCGCCCGCACCCTGATCGAGACCGACCCCGCCTACAGCCAGGTCGCCGCCCGGCTGCTGCTGGACCTGCTGCGCCGCGAGACCCTGGGCTACCTGGAGATGGCCGTCGGGGTCGAAACCCAGGCCGATCTGGCCGAGCGCTACGGCGACTATTTCAGCGCCTATATCCGGCGTGCCGGCGACCTGGAACTGCTGGACCGCCAACTCGCCCGCTTCGATCTCGCGCGCCTGGGCGCGGCCTTGCGGCCCGAGCGCGACCTCCAGTTCAACTATCTAGGGCTCCAGACACTCTACGACCGCTATTTCATCCACACCGCCGCCGGCCTGCGCTTCGAGCTGCCTCAGGCCTTCTTCATGCGCGTCGCCATGGGGCTCGCCATCAACGAAATCGAGCGCGAAGAGCGGGCCATCGAGTTTTATGAACTGCTCTCCAGCTTCGCGTTCATGAGCAGCACGCCGACCCTATTCAACTCGGGCACCCTGCGGCCGCAGCTGTCCTCCTGCTTCCTCACCAGCGTACCGGATGACCTCGACGGCATCTACAGCGCCATCAAGGACAATGCGCTGCTGTCCAAATTCGCCGGCGGCCTGGGCAATGACTGGACCCGGGTGCGCGGCATGGGTGCGCACATCAAGGGGACTAACGGACGCAGTCAAGGTGTAGTGCCATTCCTCAAGGTCGCCAATGACACGGCCGTGGCGGTGAACCAGGGGGGGAAACGCAAGGGCGCCGTCTGTGCCTATCTGGAAACCTGGCACATCGATATCGAGGAATTCCTGGATCTGCGCAAAAACACCGGCGACGACCGCCGTCGCACCCATGACATGAACACCGCCAACTGGGTGCCTGATCTGTTCATGAAGCGGGTGGCCGAAGATCAGCAGTGGACCCTGTTCTCACCGGACGAAACCCCGGACCTGCACGACCTGATGGGCCAGGCCTTCGAGACCGCCTACACCGCCTACGAGGCGCGCGCCGAGCGCGGCGAGATGAAGGTCAGCAAGCGCATCAAGGCGCTCGACCTGTGGCGCAAGATGCTCGCCATGCTGTTTGAGACCGGTCACCCCTGGATCGCCTTCAAGGACCCGTGCAACCTGCGCTATACCAATCAGCACGTCGGCACCGTGCACAGCTCCAACCTGTGCACCGAGATTACGTTGCATACGAATGACCAGGAGATTGCCGTCTGCAATCTCGGCTCGGTCAATCTGGCCGCTCATGTCACCGACCAGGGCCTGGATACCAAGCGCCTGCAAGCCACGGTCCGCACCGCCATGCGGATGCTCGACAATGTCATCGACTACAACTTCTACAACGTCCCGCAGGCGCGCAAGTCCAACCTGCGTCACCGCCCGGTCGGACTCGGCATCATGGGCTTCCAGGATGCGCTCTACCAACTGCGCATCCCCTACGAGAGTCAGGACGCCGTGCAGTTCGCCGATACCAGCATGGAATACCTGAGCTACTACGCGATTGGGGCCAGCGCGGACCTGGCCGAGGAGCGCGGGCGCTATCCGAGTTTCACGGGCTCATTGTGGAGCCGCGGCATCCTCCCGCTCGACAGCATCCAACTGCTGGCCGAGGGCCGCGGCGGTTATCTCCAGATGGACACCAGCCACACGCTGGACTGGGACAGCCTGCGCAGCCGGGTGCAGACCGTCGGGATGCGCAACTCCAATTGCATGGCCATCGCGCCGACCGCCACCATCAGCAACATCGTCGGCGTCAGCCAGTCCATCGAGCCGACCTATCAGAACCTGTTCGTCAAGTCGAACCTCTCCGGCGAATTCACCGTGGTCAATCCCTACCTGGTCGCGGATTTGAAGGAACGCGGGTTATGGGACGCCGTCATGGTCAATGATCTCAAATATTTCGACGGGTCGGTGCAGCAGATCGACCGCATCCCGGACGAACTGAAAGGCCTCTACGCCACCGCCTTCGAAGTCGACGCCCGCTGGCTCATCGAGGCCGGCAGCCGCCGCCAGAAATGGCTCGACCAGGCGCAGAGTCTCAACCTTTACCTGCGCGAGCCGAGCGGTAAGAAACTCGACAACCTCTATAAGCTCGCCTGGGTGCGGGGCCTCAAGACCACCTACTATCTGCGGTCCATGGGCGCCACCCATGTGGAGAAATCCACCATGGATGATGCAAGCAAGGCCAATCGGCTGAGCGCGGTGGGCGGGAGCTATATCACACTGGATAAAGATAAGGGGAACGGCGCCGCGCCCAAGGCTTGTTCGATCCTGGAGCCGGAGTGCGAGTCCTGTCAATAGCCGTAGTCAGGGCTTCCAGCCCTGACTGTTCCAGCCCCGACGCCGCCAGGCCAGGATGGCCTGACTACGCACTTTCACGGTAAAGCCCCGATCTCCGGTTTTCTTGTGAGGTCTTGAACACCCCACGGAACGCGGGTAGCATCCGCACGAAGCCACCAAGGCGATTGCATAACCTACTTTTTTCCTAACCGAACGAGGTCGGGAGCCGTCCATGGACCATCACCAGATACTGATCAGGACCGCGGAAGGCCAGGAAGAGATTCGCAGCAGGACCTTTGGACTGTCCCAGGAGTTGCGTCACCTGTTGATCCTGCTCGACGGACACCGGACCGTCGAAGAGATTCTGTCGCGACACCCCGAGATCGGCGGCGAGGTCGAGGCGCAGCTCGATACCCTGCTCGCCGGCGGGTTCCTCGCTCCGCATGAGTCGGCATTCGAAATGGGTGCCTACAGCATTGATGAGTGGGACCTGCTCGCGTACGAACATCAGGCGCTGCAGGAAGCGGCACCGGCGGGAGTCGACATTCCGCCCGAGCCGCACTTCAATCTGGAGAAGGCGAAGGGTTTCGCCCGCTATGTCGTACTGGGTGCGCTGGGTCCGGTCGGGGCGCATCGGGTCGAACGGATCGATGCGGCAACCGACGCCAGCGAACTGCGCGCGGAGTTGGACGAACTGCGGGACGTCCTGCCCAAGCTCCTCTCGCCGCGCCAGGCTGAGCAGGTCTGGGACCAACTCGAACCCTTGATGCTCTCCATTCAACAATAATCAGCCCAACCGTCAGTCGAGAGACACGCTATGTCCGAGTTTGAGCAGGTCAACGTCGTCCGTGAGGCCAACATTTTCTTCGACGGCGGCGTGACCAGCCGCACCATCCGCTTTGCCGACGGCAGCCGCAAGACGTTGGGGATCATGCAGCCCGGTGAGTACGCGTTCAACACCAACAGCGGGGAACTGATGGAGATCCTGTCCGGGGACCTGGATGTCCAACTCCCCAACACCGCCGATTGGCGCACCTTCAAGGGCGGTGAGTCCTTCACGGTCGGGGCCGGGGAGCGGTTTGGATTGCGGGTGCGCACCGTGACCGATTACTGCTGTTCCTTTCTTCCTTGATGCAACAGCGGCCGATGGCGTCAGCAGTCGCCGGCCGCCGGGCTCACCACTGGAGGCGTTGGCGCAACTCCTCGCGTTGCGCCTCGGAGGGGAAGATCACCGCCCCGGCACTGTCGTACAGCGAGATGGAGAGGCTGGGGCAACCTTGCGCGACCTCCTGCAGGACCTTCTCGGCCGCCAGACGGCCGGTGGTCGCGGCCTTGAATTCATCGCCTATTTCGACCTCGCGAAAGGAGTCCGGGCAAACCACCCAGCAGGTTCCGCAGCCGATGCAGGTGGGGGTATCAACTTCGATCTTCTCGATCATAGGGCCGTCTCCTGGCGGCAGTGTGTGTTTCGGACGTTTCGGTCAAGCGGCTCCGCGGCAACCCGTCAAGCCGTGACCGGCCGTCGGGACCCCGGCCCCATGACCAGGCTCCACGATCGTGCAAGGTGACAACGATAGACGCTTTCGTTCCTTTCAAGCAAACCTGCTTCCACTGCATCGTCCCGATCAACCCCGGGATCGACCCCGCGATCAACCAGCCGAGCGCGTCCCGCCCGTGATTAAATCGACCCTGACCTACGCCGGCAGCTACATCCTCATGCGTAGCGTGTCGTTTCTGACCCTGCCCTACGTGGCGCGGGTCCTGGGGCCGGTCGAGTTCGGTCAACTCGACCTGCTGGTCACCGCCACCCAGGCGGTCGGACTGCTCGCGGGCTTCGGACTGCTGGAGGCGGTGCTGCGGTTTGCCGGCACGGGCGCCCAATCTGCCGCGGCAGCCGCCGGGCAGGTGCCCCTGGACGACCGTTCGGCCAAGGCCAACGGCCTCGGGCTGACCCTGTTGGGCGGATTGCTGTTTCTGCTCGTTCTGCTGGCCTTGGTGCCCTGGCTGGTGCAGGTCTTGCCGGGCGATCAGGAACCGGGTCTGCTGCGCCTGGCTATCCTGGCCGGCATCGCCTCGTCCTGGATCGCCCTGCCGAACATGATCCTGCGGATGCAGGACCGGGCCGCGGCCTATGCCCGCTTCATGATCATCTATGCCATGCTCCAGGCGTCGGGCAACGTCATCGCCGTCTACCTGGGGTTTGGGGTCTTCGGCATCATGACGGTCAGTGCCGGGGCGGCCTGCGTGATGGCGGCGGCGGCGGTGATCAGCCAGGTCCGTGACAGCGGCATCGCCCTGCAGTTACCGGCGGCCAGGCGCCTGCTCATCTTCGGCGTGCCGATCCTCGGCAGCGGCATCGCCGCGTTCATGATGAACGGCATGGAGCGCTGGGTCCTGGCCGCGCACCTGGATGCCGAGAGCTACGGCCACTACGCGGCGGCCGTGAAGCTGTTCATGCTCTGCGCGATCGCCTTCCAGCCCTTCACCCTCTGGTGGAGCGCCCAGCGTTACCGGCTCATCGCCGGCCCGGATGGGGAGCGCCGCCTGGTGCACTATGCCGCGATCGGCATCCTGCTGATCTTTCTGCTCTGTACCGGCGTCTCGTTACTCAACCCGCTGCTCCTGCGGGTGCTCTTCGGCGCGGCCTTTGCGGTACCCGTCTGGTGGCCGAGTGCCCTGCTGTTGGTCATGCTGCTGCGCACCGTCGCGGACCTGACCTCGATGGGGCTTTTCCTCGGCAACACCAGCCACCAGCAAATGTTCATCCAATATGCCGCCGCCGCGCTGACCGTGCTGGGGGTCTTCACCCTGATCCCCTGGCTCGGATTCCCCGGCCTGGTGCTGGCCCTGACGGCCGGTGCGGCGCTGCGCCTCGGGCTCTTCTACGGCATCAGCCAACGCAACCGCCCGTTACCCTATCCGGTGCCTGCCATCGCAGTGCTGTTCGCGACCTATCTGGCCGCGTCGCTCGGGTTCGCCGCCGGACTGGCCGGCGCCGCCGCGCTGCCGCTGATCGGCACCACGGCGGCGGTCCTGGCGCTGATGGTCGGGCTCGCCTACCTGACCGGGCGCGGAGCGCTGGTCGGGCGCGCGTCCTGACGCCAAACACACGATGAAGTGTGTTCTTCTGCATTTTACCACTATATCTTGTGATTGAGACTGGACATCTCCGAGCAATCGCCTAGAATAATAAGATCACCGCCGAGACTCCAGACGCGCCGCCCTACGCCCTATTCGCCGCGCGGCGACCACCAGGACCTTGCCCAGGCACCTGAACCAGCAGCCGAATCCCGAGGACTGACCACGATGTTGAACTGGGACGATCCACTCGCCGCCGCCAAGCCCGGCACGACCCGCCCGGTACCGCCTTTGGCCGCGTTCGATCCGCTCGCCGAACTGCCCCAGCGGCCCAGGATGGCCTCTGACGCCCCGGCGGCGACCCCCTTCGCGACCCGGTCGGGTGCCCCTGACCTCCGGACCCAGGTGCGTCCTGGGCATGGACTGGTCAGCAACGAGGCGCTGATGCAGACCGCCGGTGCGGCGCCCGTGGTCGACCCCAATCCGTTCGCCCCGCAGGTGGAACTGCCCTTCGAGGACACCCTGCTGTCCGGCCTGGCGCCGACGGCACGCCGCACCGCCGACAGCGCCGCCGCGGCCGCGGGCGGGGCCACCGGTCTCGAGTCACTTGAATTAGGCGCCGGCCGCGTGCGGGTGGATGACAAGCGCATCATCAACTGCCGTGCGGATCTGAACCAGCTCGTCCCCTTCAAGTACGACTGGGCCTGGCAGAAGTACCTGGACGCCTGCGCCAACCACTGGATGCCGCAGGAAATCAACATGAATGCGGACATCGCCCTCTGGAAGGACCCGAACGGTCTGACCGAGGACGAGCGCACCATCATCAAGCGCAACCTGGGCTTCTTCTCGACCGCCGATTCGCTGGTCGCCAACAATCTCGTGCTGGCCGTCTACCGCCACCTCACCAACCCGGAGTGCCGCCAATACCTGCTGCGCCAGGCGTTCGAGGAGGCCGTGCACACCCACGCCTATCAATATGTCGTGGAAAGCCTGGGCCTGGACGAGGGCGAGATCTTCAACATGTATCGGGAGGTCCCGGCCGTCGCCCGCAAGGCCGAATGGGCGCTGCCCTTCACGCGCTATCTGGCGGACCCGCATTTCCATACCGGCACCCCCGAGAACGATCAGAAGCTGTTGCGCGAACTGGTCGCCTTCTATGTCATCTTCGAGGGGATTTATTTCTACGTCGGCTTCGTGCAAGTGCTGTCCATGGGCCGCCGCAACAAGATGACCGGCACCGCCGAGCAGTTCCAATACATCCTGCGCGACGAGTCCATGCACATGAACTTCGGCATCGATGTCATCAATCAGATCAAGATCGAGAACCCGCACCTGTGGACTGAAGCCTTCAAACAGGAATTGGTGGCGATGATCCGCGAGGCGGTGGAACTCGAAGCACGCTACGCCTATGACACCATGCCGCGCGGCGTACTCGGGCTGAACGCCCCGATGTTCGAGGACTACCTGCAATTCATCGCCAACCGCCGCTGCGCCCAGATCGGTCTGGCGGAGCAATACCCGGGCGCCGGAAATCCGTTCCCCTGGATGTCCGAGGTTCTGGACCTGAAGAAAGAGAAGAATTTCTTCGAGACACGGGTCACCGAATATCAGACCGGCGGGGCGCTGAATTGGGATTGATTTGCAGCCAGCAGCAGATGAAGTCCGGTAGGTTGGGGTGACGAAGGAACCCCAACGATCTCAGGCGTTGTCCGTTGGGGTTCCTTCGTCACCCCAACCTACGGCACTCGATTTTGACGGCCAGAACCCATTGCCACACCCGCCTTCGGAACCGGTAACAGCGCTGTCATCAGAGGATCCGGAGTATGACCAGCTGCCGTGGTGCGAGACCCCGGATACAGCGCCCAACCCTGGCTTGATCAACACCGCCTGGGCGCAGGTGGCGGAGTGGGAGCCAACCTGGTCGGCAGAATGCGGTCGGGCCGACGACTGGCCGACGGCTGAGGAACAAACATCCCAGTCCCGACCGACCAGCGCCACACCCTCAGCGACGCTCTACATCGATGCCGACAATCAGTCCGCCCAATGCGCCGCGGACCTGATCTCGCTGTTTCGCGACGACTTTGGCGTGCGTAACCTCAGTGGCGTCATCGCCGGCAACAATTGCGGCAGCCTGATCGCGGTCTGGGCCCAGGAACTCCAGGCCGCCGCCCCCGACATCCAGACGATCGGGATCGAGGTCCCCAGCCGCAAGGACGCCGCAGATATCGCTTTGATCATGGAATTAGGGGCTAACCTGGAGCGCCACATCCAGTGCGGTGAACTGGTAGTCATTGTCTCGCGCGACGATTTGTTGGTGGGCGCCGCCGAGCACGCCAAGACGCACGGTTGCCGAGCCCTGGCCGCCTACGTCGACAGCGATCCCCCCTGCGCCCGCAGCAGTCGGGTCACCACCCTGCTGTTACCGACCCCCGGTAAACAGCGTACCGCCAAGCCGCCCGTCAGGCGACTGATCAGCACGCTGCCGAGCGGCGCCCGTCAGGCCGCAGCGTCTCCCGTCGGCGCCCTCAACAAGGCCGCCGCGCCGTCGTCGGCGAACGCCAACCCCTCTGCCAAGCTGAACACGGACAGTAACCACACCCAAGTCCTCGCCAAACTACGCAGCATGTGCACACCAACACCCGAAGGGACCTACACTGCCAGCGAGGTCGGACAGGCGCTGGCCAAGCTCGGCTATGGCGCCAAAGCCAGACGGCACATCCTCACCACCACACCCGGTATTCAGACTCAAGGCAAAGCGACAGCCAAGGTCTATCGGTTTTGATACCAGAGACAGCGATCGACGGATCGACGGCCTGCCTGCCGACGGCACACGTAGCGCACGGCAGATGACATCGGCCATTTCTTCGGCTAATCTGGAACTACACTCCAGATTAGCCGAAGACCATGCCGCCACTTGTCGATCGCACCCTGACCACGACCCTCCGACAAGTTTCTGCAAGCTTTCCGGTTATTCTGCTGACCGGCCCACGGCAAGTCGGCAAGACCACGCTGTTGGAGTCCTGCGCGGAGCCGGGCCGGGGCTATGTCACGCTGGACGATCTGGACCAACGTGACTTGGCGCAGCGTGATCCCGCGTTATTTCTGCAACGCCATACCTCGCCGGTCATCATCGACGAGGTCCAGTACGCCCCCCAACTGTTCAGCGGGATCAAACTGGCCGTCGACCGGGCACGGCAACCAGGTATGTACTGGCTTACCGGTTCCCAGAAGTTCCATCTGATGCAGGGGATTACCGAGTCCCTGGCCGGGCGGGTGGCGATCCTCGATCTGCTCGGTCTGTCCCAGGCGGAACTCGCCGGTCATGCCGCGCGCTCGCTGCCCTTCGTGCCGACAGCCGAGTGGCTGGTGTCGGCGCGGGGGCGGGCCGGTCCGCCGCCAACCCTGCTGGAGCTTTATCACGCGATCTGGCGCGGCGCTTTCCCGCGGATCGCGTTGGACCCTGACATGCCGCGGGACATTTTCTATCGCTCCTATCTCCAGACCTACATCGAACGGGACGTACGCAGTCTTGCCCGAGTCGGCGACACATTGGCTTTCCAGCGTTGTGTGCGGGCGGCAGCGGCCAGGACCGGACAGTTGGTCAATTTCGCCGATCTGGCGCGCGATGTTGATGTCGATCAGAAAACCGTGAAAGCCTGGTTGAGTATCCTGGAGACGTCGGGGCTCGTTTATCTGCTGCCGCCATGGCACAGCAACGTGACCAAGCGACTGGTGAAGACACCGAAACTGTATTTTCTCGATACCGGTCTGTGCGCCTGGCTTACGCAATGGACATCGCCGCAATCACTGGAGGCGGGAGCCATGTCCGGCCCCGCTCTGGAGACCCATGTGATCACCGAGGTTTTAAAGGGCTATTGGCATAACGGACGCACCGGCAACCTCTTCTTTTACCGAGATCGCGACATGAAGGAGATTGATCTGCTGATCGAGCAGGACGACACGCTCTACCCGGTCGAGATCAAGAAGACGGCGACCCCCAGCCGTCATGCCGCGGGCAATTTCGGCGTCCTGGACAAAACCGGACGGCGCATCGGCGAGGGTGCGGTACTCTGTCTCAAGGAGACGGATGTGCCGCTCTCCACAACGGTTTCGGCGATACCGGTCTGGTACCTCTAGGGCCCTCGGCCCGCGAACCCCGTCGATCCTGGCCTGAGCGTCGCGTCGACAACCCCGGAAATGGTGATCAGGGCCGCGGCCGGCGACTCAAGCCGTCTTCTTGGCGCGCTTAGCCTTCGCGGCGGGCAGAGATTGCGCCAGTTCGCGCAGGCGTGCGCGGCCCTCGTCGTCGGTGGCGCGATAACGGGCGATCAGGTCGGCCTCCTCCGGCTCGACCGGTGGATCGTCATCCAGACAGAGCAGCCAGGTGGGAGAGACGGTCCCCAGCGCGGACGCGAGGATAGCGGACTCTTCCAGACCCATGCGGCGCAATCCTTGCTCGTAATTACTGATCCGCGACTTGGAGTAGCAGCCGGTGCGCTCCGCCAGTTCGCTCAATGAGAGCCCCAAGTCATGCCTTGCCTGACGCAGGCGGGTACCGATGCGATGGGTAAGATCGGCGGCGGGCGCGGTCTTGGCGGCAGTGTCGTTCATGGGGACCTCGGTCGGTGGTGGCTCGGTTTGTGGACTAGAGTAGCGCAGGTCCGACACGAAATGCATGTTAATCCGTCAATGATCCGGACTGTCAGGGCTGGCGCGAACAAATCAACCTGAAATCGCCAGGCCGGCGCGTGGACCCGCGCCGGCCGTTACGGTGATTGACGGCTCGGCGGTCACGCCCTAGAGTGCCACCCCTTGATCTTCCGGTGCCCCGCGGGCCTTCGCCCCAGGGGTTAAACGGGAAGTCGGTGCGCGCTCCAGTCCGGGCGCCAACCCGGCGCTGCCCCCGCAACGGTAAACGAGTCGAAGTTCGGCACTATGCCACTGTGTCTACACACGGGAAGGCGCCGCACCGGGGAGTTCCACTCCCACTCGTGAGCCCGGAGACCGGCCGGAGGATCATCACCGGGGTCGCGGGGTGCGGCCGACCGGGTAGTCAGGCCGTCGTCTGCACGGCGTCTGCCACGCCCCCGTTCGTTACGCCTCCAACATCCTTCATCTTGCCCAGGTCCCCTGCGGGTGTGCACGGGCCATCGGCGTTGTCGTGGAGTCGTACCTTGAAGCATCTTCCGTTCGTGGCCGCCCTGGGGCTGCCGTTCGCGCTCTCGGCCCTGGCCGAGAGTGATCCGTCCGCCGCAGTGCAGACCGTCCTGGACCCGGTCGTGGTCACCGCCACCCGCACCCCCGAGCGCGCCGACCGTACCCTCGCCTCCGTCTCGGTGGTGGACCGCGCGATGATCGAAAAACGTCAATTACGCTCGGTTCCGGATGCCCTGCGCGGGCTGCCGGGTGTCACCGTCTCCAGCAGCGGCGGCGTTGCCTCCGTCTACCTGCGCGGGACCAACTCGGACAGCGTGCTGGTCCTGGTGGATGGCGTGAAGGTCGGTTCGGCCACCCTCGGGACCACCCCTTGGGCCGACCTGCCCATTGCGCAGATCGAGCGGATCGAGGTGGTGCGCGGACCCCGCTCAAGCCTGTATGGCTCCAAGGCGATCGGCGGCGTGATTCAGATCTTCACCCGCCGCGGCGGCGGCGACCTGACCCCGAGGGTGGCGGTCACCGGTGGGTCATTCAACACCGCCGCCATCTCCGGCGGCCTTTCCGGCGGTGGAGATCACGCCTGGTTCAACGTCAGCGGCGATTTCGCGCAGACCGACGGATTCAACGCCTGCTACGGCCAGATCGCCCCCTTCGCCGGCTGCGGTGTGTTCGAACCGGATCGCGACGGTTCCACCCAAGTGGGCGGCAGCGCCCGCTTCGGCTACCGCTTCAGTGAACGCGCCGAGATCGACCTGAGCTACCTGGGTGCCAACACCACCACGGACTTCGACGGCACCCTCGTCTCCGGCAACCGCTCGCGCAGCGCCCAGCAGGTCTTCGGTGCCCGCACCCGCCTGGTGCCCTTCACCCCCTGGGTCGTCACCCTGTCCGCCGGCTACAGCCTGGACAAATACACGGCCGACTACAGCGACGCCGCGGTCGAGCGCGTTGCCGCCGGTGACTTCGACACCCAGCGTGACAGCTTGAGTTGGCAGAACGACATCAGCATCCACGCCGGACACCTCGTCAGCCTCGGGGTCGATTACCAGCGCGACCGCATCGACAGCAGCGTCATCTATGCCGAAGACTCCCGCGCGGACACCGGCGTCTTCGGCGAATACCAAGGCGAATGGCGGGCCGCGACCATGAATCTGAGCCTGCGCCAGGATGACAACGAGCAGTTCGGCAGCTACACCACCGGCAGCGCCGCCCTGGGCTACCGCTTCGCCCCCACCCTGCAGGCGTCGGTGTCCTACGGCACCGCCTTCAAGGCCCCGACCTTCAACGAACTCTACTATCCCTTCTTCGGTAACCCGGACCTGGACCCCGAGGAATCCAACAGCCTGGAACTGGGGTTCGACGGGGCGCTGCCGGAGTCTTGGGTCGATGGACGCTGGGGACTCAATCTCTACCGTACCGAACTGGACCAGATGATCGCCTTCGACGCCTTCACCCAGAGCGCCAACAACATCGCCCAGGCCGAGATCCAGGGGCTGGAACTCAGCGCCAACGCGGCGATGCAGGATTGGGACCTGGGCTTCAGCCTCACGCTGCTGGACCCCCGCAACCGCTCCAATGGCGCGGACGACGGCAATCTCCTGCCGCGCCGCCCACAGCAGCAGGGCCAACTCGACCTGGACCGACGCTTCGCGCGCTGGTCACTGGGCGCCACCCTGTTCGCCGCCGGGCGCAGTTACGACGACCTGGCCAATGTCTACACACTCGATCCCTATACCCTGCTGGACCTGCGCGCCGAATACGCCTTCACCCCCAGCCTGCGCCTCCAAGGCCGGCTGAAAAACGTCTTTGACCAGGACTACGAGACCGCCGCTTTCTACAACCAGCCGGGGCGGGCCTTCTATCTCACGCTGCGGTATGAGCCGTAGCGTTGGAATCGGTTTGCAGAATTCGCTGCCAGTGTCTGTTCCTCAGCACAACCGCCGGGTTTGCGCCGGCTGGAAGCCGGCGCCACAAGGGGGCTAGTACCCCATTCCAACTTAAGTTGCGCCGTCATTCCGGCAGGATGCCGGAATCCAGTGCCACGGATGGTAACCCTCAGCGAGTACGTATCCGCAAGATAAGCTGGAACGCCCTACTGGAATTCCAACCGACTGACCTCCGCCTGGGTCGCGGTGTCTTTGATCAGGACCTGGATCCCACCCGCTGTCGTCACGCCGAGCACGGCGATCTCCGGACTGCCGTTGCCGTTCAGGTCGGGCAACACCGCCAGGTCCAGCGGGGCGAGCTGATCGAACCAGAGGTTACGCACCAGCGCACCGGTGACGGCATCACGCAGCTCGGTCTTGAGCTGACCGCCGGCATCGCGGCTCAACACCGCCAGTTCGGCTACGCCATTGGCATTGAGGTCGGGCAGCGCGGCCATCTGGCGCGGCGCGAAGTTCGGGTTGTAGTAGACGAACCCGAGTTGGTCGCCGGTGCCCGTATCCGCGGTCTTGACCAGGACGGCCGATCCGCTGCGTCCCAGCACCGCCACCTCCGGCGTCCCGTTGCCGTTGGCATCCGGCAGTTCGGCCAGGCCGAGCGGGGTGGTCCATTTCGGCGACCACAGGACCTTCGCCAGGGCCGCGCTGCCGCTGTCGCGCAGTTCGACTCGCGGCTGACCGGCGGCATCGACCCCGAGCACGGCGAGTTCCGCGGCCCCGTTGCCGTTGGCGTCGGCGACCGCGGCGAAATCCACGGGTTGAAATGCCTTGGCGAAGAAAATCTGGCCCAGCCCGGCGCCGGTGGCGGCATCCTTGATCTCGGCGGCAATTGCGCCGTTACTGGCCTTGATACCGAGCACCGCCAATTCCGCCGCGCCGTTGCCGTTACGATCGGGCAGCATCGCCAGCCGCTGAGGCGCAAAGGCAGGGTTGAAGGCGACCGCGCTCAGCCGGTCGCCGGTGAGTGTGTCGCGCACTTCGACCTGGACGCTGCCGTTCGCGGCATGGCGGCCCAGCAAGGCTAGCTCCGGGGTGCCGTTGGCGTTCTGATCGGGGACCACGGCGAGGTCCAGGGGCGCATACCCTTGATCAAAAACAAAGGTCTGTACCAATGTCCCGCTGACAGCCTGCTTGATCTGCGCGGTCACCGTCCCTGCCGTGGCATCGGCAAACAAGACCGCAAGGTGCTGGGTGCCGTCACCCGTCAGATCGCCGAGGGCCGCGAGCCAGGGCAACGCCATCGCCGGTGCGGTCGTCTCATCCGCGATCTTGGCGACAAAGGAATCATAACCACCGTCGCCATAATCGCGCTGCAGAGCGTTGCGCGTCGGGAAGTCGGGGGAGTCGGTCCATCCCGTCAGGTAGGCAGTCCCGGCGCCGTCCAAGGCGATGCCAGTGCCGGAGCTACCGCCGAGGTAGGTCGAGTAGACCAGCGTGGCGCCATCGGCACTGATCTTGGTGACAAAGGCACCGCCATAACTACTGAGGTCGGGCTGCAGGGCCTGGCGGGGGAAGTCGGAGGAGTAGGTCCCTCCCGTCAGGTAGGCAGTCCCGGCACCGTCTACGGCGATGCCATTGCCTCCGTCAGAGGCGCTACCACCGAGGTAGGTGGCGTAGACCAGCGCGGCACCATCGGCACTGAGCTTGGCGACAAAGGCATCGTCATATCCGCCGCCGAAGTCCGGCTGCAGGGCGTTCCGGGTCGGGAAGTGAGCGGAGCTGGTCTGTCCCGTCAGGTAGGCAGTCCCGGCACCGTCTACGGCGATGCCATTGCCCCGGTCCATGCCGTTGCCACCGAGGTAGGTGGCGTAGACCAGCGTGGTGCCATCGGCACTGACCTCGGCAATAAAAACATCGGAGTATCCGCCGCCAAAGTCAGACTGCGGGGCGTTCCGGGTCGGGAAGTCAGCGGACTCGGTCGCTCCAGTCAGGTAGGCATTCCCGGCGCCGTCCACGGCGATGTCAGCGCCCTCGTCCCAGAGGCTGCCGCCGAGGTAGGTTGAATAGACCAGCGTGGTGCCATCGGCACTGAGCTTGGCAACAAAGGCATCGCGGCTTGTGTCGTTGTCAGGCTGCAGGGCCTGGCGGGTCGGGAAGTCGGAGGACCAGGTCCCTCCCGTCAGGTAGGCAGTCCCGGCACCGTCCACGGCGATCCCAGTGCCATAGTCGTTGTCGCTGCCGCCGAGGTAGGTCGCGTAGACGAGCGTGGCGCCATCGGCGCTGAGCTTGGCGACAAAGGCATCATTTCCGCCGCCGTAGTGCGGCTGCAGGGCCTGGTGGGTCGGGAAGTCGGTGGACCTGGTAAAGCCCGTTACGTAGGCATTCCCAGCGCCGTCCACGGCGATGCCCTCGCCTCCGTCAGAGGCGCTACCACCGAGGTAGGTCGCGTAAAGCAACGTGGCGCCATCGGCACTGAGCTTGGCGACAAAGGCATCCCACCCATGGCCGTCCGGTTGCAGGGCCTGGCGGGTCGGAAAGTCGTAGCTGGTAAAGCCCGTTACGTAGGCATTCCCAGCGCCGTCCACGGCGATGCCGGTGCCCCTGTCGTGGCCGCTGCCGCCGAGGTACGTGGAGTACACCAACACCGGATCGATCACCAGCGCCCGCCCGGCGTCATAGTCCCCAACGGCAAGACTCACCTGCCGGTTGTCCGCCAGCACATAGCGCGTCGGAACCAGCGTGCGCTCACCGTTGCTCTCCTGATAGACCCGCGGACTGTGCTGGATGACCTGCTGCTCACCCAGCGTCAGCACCAGATTGCCGGTGTCATCAAGCCGCATCCGATCCGCCCCCGCAAAGGCCAGCCGGATGACCATGGGGTCCGCCCCCGGGGCCAGCACCAGGTCATACTCCAGTTGCCCCTGGGTACCGTAATAGACCAGATCGACACCGGGATAGACGCCCTCGTAGCGCACCTTGGCATAGGTGGCGAGTCCAGTGCGCCAGGCCGCGGGGTCTTTGCCGCGCAGATAGTTGACCTTGCCCGGCAGAGCGGCCTCGCCGTGGATGACCGGGTCGGGATTGGCGCCGACCAGGCTCAGGCGCAGCACCGCCGGGGGCGTCGCCGCGGCGGTCGGTTCCGGAGCGGCGGCCGGCGTCGGCGCGGGCACCGGCTCCGGCCGGGCGCCGGGCCGGGACCGCGGCGCCAGGTTCGGTTGGCTGGTGTGCAGTGACAGCACCGCCTCACCGGGAGTCAGGAACAGGCTGTAGCCGGGGCCGCGGGCGAGGAACTTCACCGCGGCATCAGCCTGGCCGCCGTTGGCCTCGAAGGTGTAGGGCAACTTGCCNTGCCGCTGTCGCGCAGTTCGACTCGCGGCTGACCGGCGGCATCGACCCCGAGCACGGCGAGTTCCGCGGCCCCGTTGCCGTTGGCGTCGGCGACCACGGCGAAATCGACGGGGCGGAAGGTCTTGGCGAAGAACACCTGGCCCAGCCCAGCGCCGGTGGCGGCGTCTTTGATCTCGGCGGCGACCGAGCCGTTACCGGCCTTGATGCCGAGCACCGCCAATTCCGCCGCGCCGTTGCCGTTACGATCGGGCAGCACCGCCAGCCGCTGGGGCGCGAAGGCGGACTTGAAGGCGACCGCGCTCAGCCGCGCGCCGGTGCGGGTGTCGCGCACTTCGACCTGGACGCGGCCGTTCGCGGCATGGCGGCCCAGCAGGGCCAATTCCGGGGCGCCGTTGCTGTTCTGGTCGGGGACCACGGCGAGGTCCAGGGGGGCATACCCCTGGTCAAAGACGAAGGTCTGGATCAGTGAGTCACTGAGAGCCTGCTTGATCTGGGCGGTCACCGTCCCCGCCACGGCATCATCGAACAAGACCGCGAGGTGCTGAGAACCGTCGCTCGTCAGATCGCCGAGGGCCGCCAACCAGGGCAACGCCGTCGGCGGTGCGGTCGTCTCATCCGCGATCTTGGTGACAAAGGCATCGTAGTTTCCGCCGGGGTCAGGTTGCAGTGCCCGGCGGGTCGGGAAGTCGCCGAACAGGGTATACCCCGTCAGATAAGCATTCCCGGCGCCGTCTACGGCGATACCAGTGCCCCGATCTAAGCCGTCACCACCGAGGGATCTGGCGTAGAGCAGCGCAGCGCCATCCGCACTGAGTTTGACAACAAAAGCGTCATCCCATCCGCCGAAGTCAGACTGCAAGGCATCGCGTGTCGGGAAGTCTGTCGACGCGGTAAAGCCCGTCAGGTAGGCATCCCCGGCACCGTCCACCGCGATACCGGCGCTATAGTCGTCATCGCTGCCGCCGAGGTAGGTGGCGTAGTGCAGGTTGGCACCATCGGCACTGAGCTTGGCGACAAAAGCGTCATCCCAGCCGCCGCCGAAGTCGCGCTGCAACGCATCGCGTGTCGGGAAGTCTCGGGAGGCGGTCCACCCCGTCAGGTAGGCATCCCCTGCACCGTCCACGGCGATGCCTGTGCCCTCCTCGCCGCTGCTGCCGCCGAGGTAGCTGGCGTAGACGAGTGTGGAGCCGTCGGCACTGAGCTTGGCGACAAAGGCATCGGCGGATCCGCCCCCGAAGTCAGGTTGCAGGGCGCTACGCGTCGGGAAGTTGCCGGTCGATCCGGTCAGATAGGCATTCCCTGCACTGTCCACGGCGATACCGTTGCCAAAGTCGGCGCTGCCACCGCCAAGGTAGCTGGCGTAGACCAGCGCGGCGCCATCGGCGCTAAACTTGGCGACGAAGGCATCAATGGTTCCGCCACCGAAGTCCGCCTGCAGAGCTTGGTGGGTCGGGAAATCGCTGGACTGGGTCCATCCCGTCAAGTAGGCATTCCCGACGCCGTCCACGGCGATGCCGGCGCCTTCCTCCGACTCGCTGCCACCGAGGTAGCTGGCGTAGACCAGCGCGGCACCATCGGCACTGAGCTTGGCGACAAAGGCATCGTAGGATCCCCCGCCGAAGTCAGGCTGCGGGGCCTGACGGGTCGGAAAGTCGGTGGAGTTGGTCCATCCCGTCAGGTAAGCAGTCCCAGCGCGGCCCACGGCGATGCCAGTGCCAATGTCGAAGTTGCTGCCGCCGAGGTAGGTCGCGTAGACAAGCCTGGCACCATCGGCACTGAGCTTGACGACAAAAGCGTCGTAGGATCCGCCGTTGAAGTCAGGCTGCAGGGCCTGGCGGGTCGGGAAGTCGGTCGAGTCTGTGTATCCTGTCAGGTAGGCATTCCCGACACCGTCCACGGCGATGCTATAGCCTTGGTCCATGCCACTGCCGCCCAGGTAACTGGAATACACCAACACCGGATCAATCACCAACGCCCGCCCGGCATCATAGTCCCCGATCGCCAGAGTCACCTGCCGGTTATCCGCCAGCACATACCGGGTCGGAATCGTCGTGCGCTCGCCGTTGGTCTCCTGATAAACCCGCGGGGTCTGCTGGATCACCTGCTGCTCGCCCAGGGTCAGCACCAGATTGCCGGTGTCATCAAGCCGCATCTGATCCGCCCCCGCAAAGGCGAGNCGGATGACCGTGGGGTCCGCNCCNGGNGCCANCACCAGGTCATACTCCAGTTGNCCCTGGGTGCCGTAATAGACCAGATCGACGCCGGGATAGACGCCTTCATAGCGGACCTTGGCATAGGTCGACAGGCCGGTGCGCCAGGCTGCGGGATCCTTTCCGCGCAGATAGTTGACCTTGCCCGGCAGGGCCGCCTCGCCGTGGATGACCGGCTCGGGATTGGCACCGATCAGGCTCAGACGCAGCACCGCCGGGGGCGTCGCCGCGGCGGTCGGTTCCGGCGCGGCGGCCGGCGTCGGCGCGGACACCGCCTCCGGCCGGGCGCCGGGCCGGGGCCGTGGCGCCGGGTTCGGTTGACTGGTGTGCAGTGACAGCACCGCCTCACCGGGCGTCAGGAACAGGCTGTAGCCGGGGCCGCGGGCGAGGAACTTCACCGCGGCATCAGCCTGGCCGCCGTTGGCCTCGAAGGTGTAGGGCAACTTGCCGTAGTCGGCCTGAATCCGCGCCTGGGCCGGGGCGGCTGGAGCGGTCGCCGCACTGGCCGGCGGTGCAGCCGGTTGGATCAGCGGCGCCGCAAGGCCGGTTACACCTGCCCCGCCGGCAGGCGGCATGGGGTTGGGTGCGGCGGCGGCCAGCAGGCCGCTGCCGAGCGCCAGCACGGCGGGGATCAGGCGCAGTCGTGGAAGGATGTCGAACATACCAAAGCTCCTTTGAAGGGCTATCGAAGAACGTTACGTGGCTTCAACCATCGCCGGTGGTCGGGCGCGGTGAGGCGGCCTTGATCGTCGTTCCGGACGCTGGAACACCGAAGGCCGAGGCTTTAGCCGGTCGACCTCGCAGCTGCGTGGCCTTGGTCCGGCTAACGGCCATGGAAGGAACATCCGCCACCCCGGACGATGAATGGCCCCCGGGGAGCGGCGTCCCGCCGCGATGCGGTGCCGCGCTGATCTCGAACGCTGCGGTGACCCGCCCGACCCCATCGCGGCGGGACGCCGCTCCCACAGGGTCGCTACGCGACGTTCACGACCCCATCGCGGCGGGACGCCGCTCCCACAGGGTCGCTACGCGACGTTCACGGTAAAGCCTCGACCTCCAGTGCGCCATGCCCCGGTACTGGCCGCAACGCTGAACAAGGCTGGGCGAGGCACTGATACTGATGGCGAATTCTCCAAACTGCCGAATCGCGAACGGTGCGGTTCGTGCCTCACCGCACCGTCCGGATGCGCGCCGGTTGGAAACCAGCGCACCGGGGGCTAGAAGTCCAACCGGCTGACCACCGCCTGGGTCACGGTGTCTTTGATCAGGACCTGGGTCCCGTCCGCTGGCGTCACGCCGAGCACGGCGATCTCCGGGCTGCCGGTGCCATTCATGTCGGGCATGACCGCCATGTCGATCGGCGTAAGCTGACCGAACCAGAGGTTGCTTACCAAGTCACCGGTAGCAGCGTCTCGCAACTCGGTCTTGCGCAGGCCATTGGCGCGGCCCAATACCGCCAGTTCGGCCACACCGTTACCGTCGAGGTCAGGTAGGGCGGCCAATTGTTGGGGGACAAAGGTCGGATTGAAAAACACGATCGGCAGTGCGGCGGCAGTGCCGGCGTCTGCCGTCTTCACCACCACGGCGGCATTCGCCTGGCCAAGCACGGCGATCTCCGGAGTGCCGTTGCCGTTCACATCCGGCAACTCGACCAAGCCCAGCGGTGTCGTCCACAATGGCGACCACAGGTTCTTGATCAGTGTCCCGTCGCGGCTGTCGCGTAATTCAACCTTCTTCTGGTTCCGCGGCGTCGACGTATCGAACATGAGCACGGCCAGTTCCTTGCTGCCGTTGCCGTTGGCGTCGGCCACCGCGGCGAAGTCGACGGGTGGTCTCACGCTCTTCTTGAACAAGACCTGCCCCAGCCGCACGCCCGTGCGGGCATCCTTGAGTTCCACCGCGATTCCCCCGGTCGTCCCGTTGTAACCCAGCACCGCCAGTGCCGCCCCGCCAGCGCCATCGAACCCCGGCACCACCGCCAGCCGCTGAGGCGCAAAGACGGGGTCGAAGGCGATCACGCTCAGCCGCACGCCCGAGAGCGCGTCGAATGTCTCCACCTGCACACGGTGATCGGTAGCACGCTGACCCAGCAGCGCCAACTCGGGGGCACCGTTGCCGTCGAGATCGGGCACCGCCACCAGGTCGAGTGGTGCATAGGCCGGATCGAAATCGATGGTTTGCAGCAATGTGCCATTGGCCGCGTCCCGGACCAGGGCGGTCAAGGTGCCCGCGGCCAAGTCCTGGAACCAGACCGCAAGGTCTTGGGTGCCATCACCATCGAGGTCGCCGAGCGCCACCAGCCCGCGCGGCACCGCGATGGGCGCGGTGGACAGGTCCGCGATCTTGGTGACAAACGCATCGTTGGGTCCGCCGCGGTCAGGCTGCAGGGCCTGGCGGGTCGGGAAGTCGGCGGAGAAGGTCGTTCCCGTCACGTAGGCATTCCCGATGCCGTCCACGGCGATGCCAGTACCGGAGTCTAAGTCGCTACCGCCGAGGTAGCTCGCGTAGACCAGCGCGGCGCCGTCGACACTGAACTTGGCGACAAAAGCATCACCGCCTTCGGTAACGAGTTGTAGGGCGTTGCGCGTCGGGAAATCGGTGGAGTTGGTCTGCCCCGTCACATAGGCATTCCCGGTGCCGTCCACGGCGATGCCAGCGCCATTGTCCAAACCGTTACCGCCGAGGTAGCTGGCGTAGACCAGCGCGGCGCCGTCGGCACTGAACTTGGAGACAAAGGCATCGGGGGATCCCCGAAGATCGGGCTGCAGGGCGTTCCGGGTCGGGAAGTCGGGGGAGTAGGTCGTTCCCGTCAGGTAGGCATTCCCGGCGCTGTCCACCGCGATGTAAGCGCGATACTCGCTATCCGAGCCACCGAGGTAAGTGGAGTAGACCAGCGCGGCGCCGTCGGCACTGAGCTTGGCAACAAAAGCATCGGAGTATCCGCCACCAAAGTCAGGCTGCAGGGCGTTGCGGATCGGGAAGTCAGCGGATTGGGTTTCTCCAGTCAGGTAGGCACTCCCGGCGCCGTCCACGGCGATGCCAATGCCGTTTTCGCCGCCGGCACCGCCGAGGTAGCTGGCGTAGACCAGCGCGGCACCATCGGCACTGAACTTGGAAACAAAGGCATCCTGGTATCCCCGAAGATCGGGCTGCAGGGCGTCGCGGGTCGGGAAGTCGGGAGACGTGGTCGTTCCCGTCACGTAGGTATTCCCGGCGCCGTCCACGGCGATGCCGGCGCCATGGTCTTCGTTGCGACCACCGAGGTAGGTCGCGTAGACCAGCGTAGCACCATCGGCACTGAGCTTGGCGACGAAGGCATCTTCGCCGCCGCCGAAGTCAGGCTGCACGGCCTGGCGGGTCGGGAAATCGGAGGAGTGGGTCTCGCCCGTCAGGTAGGCATTCCCGGCGCCGTCCACGGCGATGCCTAGGGCGTGCTCCTGGTTGCTACTACCGCCGAGGTAGGTGGCATAGACGAGCGTGGCACCATCGGCACTGAGCTTAGCGACAAAGGCATCGCTGTCGGATCGACCCTTGTCAGGCTGCAGGGCGTTGCGGATCGGGAAGTCGGTGGACCAGGTCGCGCCCGCCAGGTAGGCATTCCCGGCGCTGTCCACGGCGATGCCCGCGCCAAAGTCGTAGTCGCTCCCGCCGAGGTAGCTGGAATACTCCAACACCGGATCGATCACCAACGCCCGCCCGGCATCATAGTCCCCGATCGCCAGAGTCACCTGCCGGTTATCCGCCAGCACATACCGGGTCGGAATCGTCGTGCGCTCGCCGTTGGTCTCCTGATAAACCCGCGGGGTCTGCTGGATCACCTGCTGCTCGCCCAGGGTCAGCACCAGATTGCCGGTGTCATCCAATGTCACCCGATCCGCCCCCGCAAAGGCGAGTCGGATGACCGTGGGGTCCGCCCCGGGGGCCAACACCAGGTCATACTCCAGTTGGCCCTGGGTGCCGTAATAGACCAGATCGACGCCGGGATAGACGCCTTCATAGCGGACCTTGGCATAGGTCGACAGGCCGGTCCGCCAGGCCGCAGGGTCCTTGCCGCGCAGATAGTTGACTTTGCCCGGCAGGGCCGCCTCGCCGTGGATGACCGGCTCGGGATTGGCACCGACCAGGCTCAGACGCAGCACCGCCGGGGGCGTCGCCGCGGCGGTCGGTTCCGGCGCGGCGGCCGGCGTCGGCGCGGGCACCGGCTCCGGCCCGGCACCGGGCCGGGGCCGCGGCGCCGGGTTCGGTTGGCTGGTGTGCAGTGACAGCACCGCCTCACCGGGCGTCAGGAACAGGCTGTAGCCGGGACCGCGGGCGAGGAATTTGACCGCGGCATCAGCCTGGCCGCCGTTGGCTTCGAAGGTGTAGGGAAGCTTGCCGTAGTCGGCCTGAATCCGCGCCTGGGCCGGGGCGGCTGGGGCGGCCGCCGCACTGGCCGGCGGTGGGGCCGGTTGGATCAGTGGGACCGCGAGGGCGGTGGCACCCGCCTCGCCGGTGGGCGCGATGGGGTCGGGTGCGGCGGCGGCCAGCAGGCCACTGCCGAGCGCCAGCACGGCGGGGATCAGGCGCAGGCGTGGAAGGATGTCGAACATACCAAAGCTCCTTTGAAGTGCTATCGAAGAACGTTACCTGGCTTCAACCATCGCCGGTGGTCGGGTGCGGTGAGGCGGCCTTGATCGTCGTTCCGGACACTGGGACACCGGAGATCGAGACTTTAGCCGGTCGACCTCGCAGCTGCGTGGCCTTGGTCCGGCTAACGGCCATGGAAGGAACATCCGCCACCCCGGACGATGAATGGCCCCGTGGGAGCGGCGTCCCGCCGCGATGCGGTGCCGCGCTGATCTCGAACGCTGCGGTGACCCGCCCGACC
>NZ_KB902495.1:32913-80462 GCF_000379525.1 Lamprocystis purpurea DSM 4197
CGGCATCAGCCTGGCCGCCGTTGGCCTCGAAGGTGTAGGGCAACTTGCCGTAGTCGGCCTGAATCCGCGCCTGGGCCGGGGCGGCTGGAGCGGTCACCGCGCTGGCCGGCGGTGCGGCCGGTTGGATCAGCGGCACCGCGAGAGCGGTGATGCCCGCCCCGCCGCCAGCAGGCGCAATGGGGTCGGGTGCGGCAGCGGCGGCCAGCAGGCCGCTGCCAAGCGCCAGCACGGCGGGGAACAGGCGCCGTCGTCGAGGGATCTTGGACATACCGAGGCTCCTTGGGTAAACAGTCTGCATGGCGTTGCCGATGCGTGCAAAACTGTGATCAGCGTCACACTTTGAGAGAGCGGACGATAACATTCCAGCCAAAGGCGGGGAAATCCCCGTTGGTCGCGCATCAACCACCGTCCGGCGGAAGTATTCAGCCGGCCGTCCGCTGGCCCGTCGGCTCAACCGCCGGCTCAACCGCCGGATGCGGAAAACCGCATGCCCTGCGCTGCGCTATAGCTTTCGGACGTGATAACCGAACGATCGGGTCGGGTTCTAAACCCGGCCCTACACCAAGGGTCTGTCTGGATATCAGGTACGAAGGCTACATTGCCCCCTACCCCTTGCGCGCCTTCTCGAAGGCCGCGGCCAGCGCACCGCCCGCGGGAACCGGCTGCTCCGCGGGCTGGCGCTGGGGCGCCGGCCGGCGGTCGCCGCCCGCGCGTCGGGACTGGTCTTGCTGCCGCGGCGGCTGGCCGCGCGGGGCACCGCGCTCCCGGCGTTCGGTGCGTTCGCGACCGGGCTCGCCTGCCCGCGGCTGCGCCGGTTCACCCAGTCGCATGGTCAGGGCGATGCGCTTGCGCGGCAGATCCACTTCCAGCACCTTGACCTTCACCAGGTCACCGGACTTGACCACCTGATGGGGGTCCTTGACGAAATGGTCGGCGAGCATGGAGATGTGGACCAGACCATCCTGGTGCACGCCGATATCGACAAAGGCGCCGAAGTTGGTGACGTTGGTGACCGTGCCCTCCAGGATCATCTCGGGTTGCAGGTCTTTCAGCGTCTCGACCCCCTCCCGGAACACCGCCGCCTTGAACTCGGGACGCGGATCGCGTCCGGGCTTCTGCAGTTCGCTCAGGATGTCCTGTACCGTCGGCAGGCCGAAACGCTCGTCCGTGAATTCCCCGGCATCCAGCCGACGCAAGGTCGCGGTGTCGCCGATCAACTCGCGGATGCCCTTGCCTGCCCGCTCGCAGATGCGCCGCACCACCGGATAGGCCTCGGGATGAACAGCGGAGGCATCCAGCGGCTCGTCGCTGTCCGGCACGCGCAGGAAGCCGGCGCTCTGCTGGAAGGCTTTGTCGCCGAAGCGCGGCACGGCCATCAATTTCCTCCGGTTGGGAAAGGCGCCGTTGGCCTCGCGGAAGGCGACGATGTGCTCGGCCAGGCCCTTGTTGAGCCCGGAGACCTGTGCCAGCAGGGGGACCGAGGCGGTGTTGAGATCCACGCCAACCGCGTTCACGCAGTCCTCCACCACCGACTCCAGGGCGCGCGCCAGGCGGGGCTGATTGACGTCGTGCTGGTATTGGCCGACGCCAATGGCCTTGGGGTCGATCTTGACCAACTCGGCCAAGGGGTCCTGCAGACGCCGCGCGATGGAGACGGCACCGCGCAGCGACACGTCCATCCCCGGCAACTCCTTGGAGGCGAACTCCGAGGCCGAGTAGACCGAGGCACCGGCCTCGCTCACCACCAGCGAGCGTAGGCCCAGCTCGGGGTGCGCCTTGATCAGTTCGCGGGTGAGCTTGTCGGTCTCGCGCGAGGCGGTGCCGTTGCCGATGCTGATCAGTTTGACCTGATGCGCCCGGCACAGTGTGGCCAAGGTGGCGATCGAGGCATCCCACTGATTGCGGGGCTGATGTGGGTAAATGGTATCGGTGGCGGCAACCCGCCCGGTCCCATCGACGATGGCCACCTTGACCCCGGTCCGCAGCCCCGGGTCCAGGCCCAGGGTCGGCAGGCGCCCGGCCGGCGCGGCGAGCAGCAGGGCCTTGAGATTCAAGCCGAAGACGCGGATCGCCTCCTCCTCGGCGGCCTCCAGTACCCGGCCTTTGAGGTCCAGGTCGAGCCGGGTCAGCAGCTTGATGCGCCAGGTCTTGCGCACCGTCTCGACGAGCCAGTCGTCCGCCGCCCGGCCCTGGGAGCAAATGCCGAAGCGAGCGGCGACCATGGCACGGAAGTGGGCGTCCGGGTCCTCGTCCTCGCCGGGCACCAGATCGAGATTCAGCACCCCTTGATTGCGGCCGCGGAACAGGGCGAGCGCCCGGTGGGACGGGACCTTGGCGATGGCTTCCCGGTAATCGAAATAGTCGGAGAACTTGTTGCCCTCCTGCTCCTTGCCGACGACCACCTTCGACACCAGCACGCCCTCCTCCCAGAGGCGATCCCGCAGGCGACCGGTCAACTCGGGGTCCTCGGCGAAGCGCTCCATCAGGATCTGCCGCGCCCCTTCGAGTGCCGCGGCGCCATCGGCCACCCCTTTGCCGGCGTCTACATAGTGCTCGGCCTGCGTCGCCGGCTCCTGGGTGGGATCCGCCAGCAGGCCATCGGCCAACGGTTCCAGCCCCGCTTCACGGGCGATCTGGGCCTTGGTGCGGCGCTTGGGCTTATAGGGCAAGTAGAGGTCTTCCAGACGCTGCTTGGTGTCCGCGGCCTCGATATCGGCGCGTAGGGCGGCGGTAAGCTTGCCCTGCTCCTCGATACTGGCGATGATCGCGGCCCGCCGGTCGTTGAGCTCCCGCAGATAGCCCAGCCGTTCTTCCAGGTGACGGAGCTGCGTATCATCGAGACCGTCAGTGGCCTCCTTGCGGTAACGGGCAATGAAGGGCACGGTTGCACCCTCGTCCAGCAGCCGAATGGCCGCCTCCACCTGGGAAGCGCGGGCGTTGAGCTCTTGGCTGATGGTCTCGGTGATAGTCTGCATCGGTGAAGCGGTCCTGCTTGAGTGGGTATCGCGGGCTGTGGCGAGGGCGAAAAAGGGCGGGTTTCAGTTTATGTTAAACACGAACAAAATCGTTGTCGTTGTCGTAATCGGATAAGCGATTCAAGTCAGCCATGAGCAGCCAGCCGTCTGTCGGATTTCGATTCGCTACACAGTCTGACCGTACGAGGCCGCCAAGGGTTTGAAAGGCTTCGGTCGCCACGCATGGGACTAACGCATCCTCGCGGGGATCATCAACTCGATTACGACAACGACAACGACCGAGACGCCAGAGGCGTTTCCTAGTGAACTTGTTCAGCCTATTCGTGAACGGTTCCTGACCCAATCAATCGATCCGGCAAGTCTCACCGTAAACGGCCATGATCGCGCGCAATTCAGCGAGGACCTCCAGTCGCGCGGCGGCCGTCAGACCGCGGGTCTCGGGTACATCCTCGCCCTGTTCCAAACGCGCCATGCTCAAGCGGACCTGACGGCAGCCCTGGCGGCACAGGGCTTCGATGACCGCATCCAACGGGCCTTCGCCGCGCGTTGCCGCGCGCGTCTCGACTGAGGGTAACTCGACTCTCTGCACCGGCGTCTCTCCCGAGCAGTACCGAACGCCCCGGCGCCCGGTCTGGTGTTGGGCCTTGATTGTCAACGCACCGGTCCGCGGCGGGCCGACGCGTTGCGACTGACCATTCTACCGAAATCGTCGGGTTGACTCCGCGCTGTTCGTGCATGATGACGTAAACTATAAGTGTATTCCACGCGCCAAACAGGGGGCAGAGCAAGCCACACTGTTGACATTCAAACAGAAATCCTGATCGTAGCGCGTAACAAGCACCCGAGCCGGCAAAGGGCCCGGCAGGCGACCCGAGGCGATGGGGATGAATACGCTTAACCTCACTGACAGCAACCTGATCCAGTGGCAGTCGACCAACAGCGCCCCCGCGCTCGCCCCCGGCGGGCTGCACCTGTGGCATATCCGGACGGACTCCGGCGGCGACCGCGTCGCCACCTGCCTCGATGACCTGGGAGAACACCAGCGCAGCCGGGCCCACGGCATGCATCATGCGGGCTATCGGGAGCGTTACATCCGCGCCCAATCCGGTTTGCGCCGCATCCTCGGGCTGTATCTCGGCGTTCCTCCGCGCACCATCGACTTCGCCCACGGGCCGGCCGGCAAGCCGATGCTTGAGCGCAACCCGACTGGACTGGCCTTCAACCTGACCACCACCGCGGATCTGGCCCTGGTGGCGATCTCCGCCGCGCAGGAGGTGGGCATCGACTGCGAGCGGCTGCGCCCGCGCCGTGATCTCGATGCCATCGCCCGCCGGATGTTCAGCAGGGAACAGACGCAATTGCTCCTGGACACCCCGGCTGAAGAGCGCCTGGAGTGCTTCTACCGCGCCTGGACCGCCCTGGAGGCGGACGCCAAAGCGGACGGCCGCGGTCTGTTCCGCCCACGCGCACCCGGTGCGCACCCGCCCCAGGTCATGCATTGCATCCCGGCACCGGGGCATGTCGCCGCGGTGGCGCGGGCGGCATTGCCGCCGGTGGGACTGTGGGTGACATTGGAGCTTCAGCCGACCCGAGGTGGCGGCGATGGGGTGTCGTCTGATGGGCTTATTTAACTAATGGTGCACCCTTCATGACCGCTGCAGCCACCGCGCAAAGGCTTCAGCCCGTTGCAGACTGTAAATCCCCTCGCGCACATGCGCCGCGGTCAAGGCCAGCGTGATGACGAAACCCGTCCGGCGAAGCACCCCGGGCGGCACCGGCCACTCGCGCGCCAACTGCCAGGCGTGGCGCAGGGTCGCACGCCGCCGCGGGTCCTGTGCGAACCAACGCATCCGGCCCTTGACAGGAGACGGGATGGGCAGCGGGCACGGCAGTTGACCGGGTGAACTGCGCCAGGGAGTCGCCATCACTTCCGGGTAATGGCGCTCGAGCAGCAGTCGAAAGACGGTCCCTTCACTCAGATCCTCGATGGACAGGGCGAGCGCCGCCCGCGCCACCTGGGGCGAACTCAAAGGAACCTGAAGCTCGATACGGTGCCGGTCGATGTCCTCGCGCTGCAGCACCTGGTGGCGCCGCTGATGCTGGAGCGACAGCAGCAGCATCAGTGAGCGCGCCTGGGATAGCCCAGGGAAGGCGCCGATGGCGGCGATCAGGTTGGCCCGGAGGTTCGCTTCCAGAATCTCATAGTTCACAATGATCCGCGGCGGCAGGTGGATGTCCGCCCGCTGCATCCAGCGGTCGACGAGCTTGGCCGCGTCGCCCCACCGCGCCAAATCCGCATCGGCCGGACTGAGGGCCATGGTGCCCGTGCCGACACTCCCGCCCTTGCCGGTCCAGACCAGGTGGGGCCGCGGAGTCGGCAGGTCCGGCGGCGCGGCGGACTGGTCCCAATGGAGTCCCAGGCGCTTCTCCAGGCTCATGAACCCAGCCGCTGAACTCACCTTGATGAGCGGGATCGCATTCGCCTCGGCAAAGACCGCCGCACAATCGCCGCTGCGCCCATCCCCAGCGTCGGCGGCCACCCCGAACACGCGGACCCCGCGCCGCCGCAGAGCCGCGGCGATCAGATTCGAGTTCAACGACCCACTCAAACTCACCACGGCCGTGCCGTCGTTCCCGACCAGTTCAGCGGTCAGTGCCGACTCACAGGCACCGTGGATTGCCGCAATCCCCTCATCCCGCGCCACGACCTCGTCCAGGTCCTGCCAAACCAGATAGTCCGTGCGCTTCAGACCGGTCCGATCAAAGGTCCAACACGCGGCCGGCGGGGCGCCCGTGACCTCGGCGTAGGAGGTATGGTCGAGCAGAAAATAGCCGAGGGTCGCCACCTCCGCGACCCCGTTGAGATCCAGAGCCAGGTCGATCGAGAGCGATTGGAGCACCCGCAGGCTGGTGCTGAAGAGCCACCGACCCGGCAGCGCGTAGACGAAGAAGGGGCGCAGGCCCAGGGGATCGGTCAGCAACCGCAGTTGTCCGGCGGCCCGATCGTAGAGCAACGCACAGAATGCGCCATGGCAATCGCCGACAATGCGCGGTCCCGGGTCCCGGCAGTTCAGGGTTTCCAGGTCCGACTGACGATCCGGACCCCCAAGCAGGGGCCGCCCGATGAGGGTGGCGAACTCGGCCGCGGTTTCATGCCAGGCGGGCTGTCCATAGGCGCCGATGTCCACCTTGCAGACAAACAGGGTGTCATCGAAGAAAACCTGGCGCACATCGGTCGCGGCGCGCGAAATTTGGATCCGGATCTCATCCGCCAGACCCTGGTCTTGCGCGCTCCAGCGGTCAGGCGAGAAAATCCCGGCGAGAATGGTCATTGGGGATACCTTGGTTGAGTCGATACGCTGGGCGTCCTCCCGTGCGCCGCGGCACCACGCTCAAAACGGGGCGGCGTCGGCGGGGCTGTTCGGCTTAAGTCCCATGCGCCAAACCCATCCGCAAATCGGGTCGAAAGTGTACTCGCTTCGCAGGGTTTTTGTTAAGGTCGCGCAATTATTCGGTTGGTTTCGACGGCCACGCTCACCCGCTTGACTCCGCCCGAACCAACCGCTGATCGAGGAGACTCCCACCATGCGCCCTGCCCTGCCGGCACTCACGCTCGTCCTGTTGTTCTTCCTGTGCACGGCCGCCGCGGTCACCGCCGACACATTGATCGCGAATGGTGATTTCGAGCAACCGGCGCAGTCCGCAGACGCCCCCTTCACCGGCTGGACCTTCTATCGCTGGAGCGGCAGCACGCAGGCCGCCCTGGATCACGAGGCCCGGCCGGGAGGCGGCGCCGCGGCCCACCTGCACGCGCCCATCGCGGGCAAAGCCGCGCTGCATCAGCGGATTCACCTGGCGCCCGGACGCTATCGACTCGCTGCCCTGACCGCCGCCGCGGATCTGCGGCCCGGCAAGGATAACCTGACCGCCCGGCTGCACCTGGAGCTGGGGAGCGGGCGCCAGGCGGTCGCGAACCTGGGCCAGGGGAATCGGGACTGGACCCCCGTGGATCTGGTGTTCCAGGTGGATCAGGCGCTGGATGCGACGCTCTACTGCTTTCTCTACGGCACCGGGGACCTGTGGCTCGACGCGCTGCGGCTCGAACGACTCGGCGCGGATGACGCCACGCCCTTGGGGATGCAACTCGGCCAGGTGATCGCACCCCTGCGGTTCGACCCGCCGATCACCCGGACTGACCTGCTGCTCACCGGCTACTGCGCCGCCCCGGACCAGGCGCAACGGCCCCATTGTCGGCGCTTGAGCAAGGCCGATCCGACCGGCATGGCTCCCACGCGGCCCTTGGAACCGCGATCCATCGCCGACTTCAGCCCGCCACGCTCGGTCGGTGACCGCCCAGGGCCACTGGATCTCAGTCCCCGCAACGGGCTGCCCACGGACTGGAGCGGCTATGATTATCTCGACATTCAGATCCACAACCCCGGCCGCGCCATCCTGGAGGGTCTGATCGAAATCCGCGATGCGCAATCGAAGAATTACTGGTCGCGGGTCAACTGGTATACCCATTTTCCGCCGGGCGATCAGCAATTGCGCATCCCGCTCGCGCTCTTCGTCGGCGAAAAATCCGTTATCCGCGAGCGCCGCCGCCTGGACACCACCGCCATCAGCCGCCTGTTCGTCAGCGTGGTCGGTGCCGGTGAGGTCGCGGTGTCGCGGGTGCGCCTCACCGCGGAGCCCCCTTACCGTCACGATTTCCCGCAACTGCTGAAGCTCGATGCCGGTACCGATGTCAGCCCGGTCATGGCCGGCTTCAGTCCACTCACCGCCGCCCTGGGCTATCGGCCCGACCGAGGCTACGGCTTCGACGCGGCCGTGCGCATCCCCAAGAGCGAGGATCGCCGCCACCCGGATAACTTACTGCGCGACTGGATCTCGATCGCCTCCGGCGGTCTGCGGTTCGACCTGCCCAATGGCGAATACGGCGTCTGGCTGATGCTCGAAGATCCCGGCTACTGGGAATACGTACAGAACTACGACCGGCGCGCCGTGCTGGCCGAGGGCACGCCGGTCTATTCCGAGCAGATGACCGCGGACGGGCTGTTGGCACGCATCTTCGCCCATCAGACGACCGAGGACCTGCCCGGCGACGACATCTGGGCACGCTATATCAAGACCCGTTACCGCCCGATCGAGTTTCAGGCTCAGGTCAACGACGGCCAACTCAACCTGGAATTTTCCGCGGGGTCCGCCAAGACCTTCGCCAACACCCTGTCCGCGTTGTTGATTTGGCCCCTGGCGGACGATCGGCAGGCGCGGGCCTTCATCGACGAGGTCTGGGAGCGTTTGCGCGAGCAATACCGGATCGAATACGCGGAGAACGTGATCGACACCGCCCCCCGGACCGCGGCCCCGCTGGCCCCGGCGCCGGGCCCGATCCCGGAACTGCACGTCTTTCGGCGCCATTGGGATCAGGACGTCCAACCCACGGAGCGACCGCGCGCGGATGAATTGAGCGGACCATTCACACTCGCACTCGCCCGCGGTGAACAGGAACCACTGACCCTGGAGCTCCACGCCGTCAGCGACCTGACACTCACCGCGGCGGAACTCAGGCTGCCGGGCTTGAGCGCCGATGCCTACAAGGTCCGCAGCAAACTGACCCGCGCAACGGACGATGGCGCCCGCTATGTCAACGCACCACGCTTGCTGGACCCCCTGGAACTCCCGCTGCGCCTTTCCGCCGGCCAGACCCGCCGACTCTGGTTCAGCGTCAGCCCGGACGCGGACACCCCGCCGGGTGCCTACGCGGGCGAAGCGCGCCTGACCATCGACGGCGGCCGACAGCTCAGCCTGCCGGTGCAGGCAACCGTCCGGCCCTTCGTCCTGCCCACCGCCAACCTGCCCTTCGGCTATCTGGGCAGCGTTCCGGTCTATACCGAGAGCGCCTTTCCGCAGGCGTTGGCAGCCAAGCGGCGGGCCGACATCGGGCCGGCGTTCGACCTGGTCCGCCGCCAGGGCATGACCCAGTTCAGCGGCGGCATCGGCGGGGTGCTGCCGACCCGCGGGGCAGCGGGCCTGAACATCGACTTCTCCAGCCTCGACACGGTCCTGGAGCAGGCCCGGCGCTTTCCCTTCCCGCCCCACAGCTACGGCGGCCTGGCCCCACGTGGACTCGGGTTCGAACGCTACCGGGTCACCGACACCCAACGCGGCTTCGGCGCCCCCTACGCCGAGGTGCTGGGCCGCGTCCTCGGCGCCACCCGCGCGCACCTGCAGGGACTCGGCTGGCCTGAACCCATCTATAGTGTGGGCGACGAACCCACCGGCGACGCCGCCGGATTCACCGCCGCCCTGGCTGACGCCGTGCGTGCCGCGGGCTCGCAAAGCTCGGTGTTCACCAGCCTCACCGATGAAAAATCGCCCGCGCTGGCCCTGGTCGGCCGCGTGGATCACCTCTTTCTCACCCTGCATAACGCCTGGGGATTCGAGCGCATCCTGCAGGCCGGGGGCCAGTGCGGCACCTACAATCTGAGCGGACGCTATGCCCGCGGTCTCTACCAGTACCGCCTGCGCCGCCTGGGCTGCCGTTCCGGTTACTTCCAGTTCGCCTTCAACGCCACCCATGTCGATCCCTATTATGCCCTCGACGGCCGCGAAGACGACTTCGCCGCCGCCCTGCCGACCCGCCAGCCCGGCGTCCTGATCCCCACGCTGGACCTGTTCCGCTTCGGCGAGGCGATCGACGACTACCGCTACCTGCTCGCCCTCGAGCGGGCCATCGCGGGCGCGGGTGAAACGCGCGCGGCACAGCGCGCCGCCCGCTGG
Source organism: Lamprocystis purpurea DSM 4197 (assembly GCF_000379525.1). Classification (GTDB taxonomy): domain Bacteria; phylum Pseudomonadota; class Gammaproteobacteria; order Chromatiales; family Chromatiaceae; genus Thiodictyon; species Thiodictyon purpureum. The sequence continues at coordinate 42,672 of NZ_KB902495.1, forward strand.
CTGGACGATTTGATGGATGAGGTCAAAATCGACCACCGCGCCTTGATGCCCCCGCCGCTGGACGATCAGGCGTTGGACCAGGTCCGCGCTCAGGCTGCCGCCTTTATCGACGCGATCCAACAACCAGGGCACTGATTGACCTGATTGCGTGGTGACGCCGAACACACCATGAAAATTACGCATTGCGCGCTGGACACGGTTTATAGCCTTCGAACGTGATAACCGGCCGTAGGGGCGGGTTTCAAACCCGCCCCTACACGAAGGTCTGTCTGGATATCAGGTGCGAGCGCTATGGCACGGAAAACCTGACCGTGATGCTCCGTTGACAATCGGTAGTTCGAGTGCCAGCATCTTCCCGCACAAAAAAAGCTAAACCTATCGTAAGGTAGGGGCGGAAAGTCGCGGATCCTGGAATCCAGGACAGCCGGATTGCCAAGAGTGACCATCGTCATGGTCGCGTGCGGCGTCCGGCTTTTCAGTTTCTGGAGAGGGGGGAAGCGCGATGACATCTTCGGCCGCGGGGAGAGGCGGCGCCGGATCGTTCAGGTCCGCGCAGACACAAAAAGTTTTCTGGTACTGGCGGCTCGCGCCCGGGCGCACCATCCTCACCGATCTTCGATCCGCCGCCGCGCGGTCGGTCGAAGCCCTCGCCACCCTGGCGCGGATCCTCCATTCATTCGGGCAAATGGCCCGGTCTCATTCCAAGCTCCAACCATTCCGGATCCGGTCTTTTCTGGCTCGCGTCGCTCCCTGACGGAATACACGGTGTCTGCCTCGCCGTTCGCGAAGAATAGCTTGTATTTAGAGGTCCCCGTTGCCAGAGTCACAAGATCTCATCCTTAAGACCTTCAGGCAAGTCGCAGGGCGCCACCGGCTCGATGACGGTTCGGACTGCTCTGTCGGTAGTGACGCCGCGCAGCACATTTGTGTGAGCGGCAGTGACGTCGCCCCTTGCCACGCGCGCTTCTTTTCAGTTCGCGGGGTCATCTACGTCGAACCCATCGACGCGGCCCCAATCCTGCTGAACAGCCAGCCGATATCCAAACGGGCGAAAGTCGAGGACGGCGATTGGCTGGTTCTAGGCTCCACCTCCGTTCAGGTCCAGATCCCCCATGGGGCTGGGCCCGCGAGCGGGGCTAGCGCGGGGAAGTCACCTGGTCTGCACTCGGCCGCGCAGCCCAAACCGGTTGTGGTGGGCCGCGACCGGCAGTGCGATCTCGTCATCGACTCCCCCTTGATGTCGCGTGAGCACGCGAGGCTGCTATTCACCCCGGAGGGGCTCCGCCTTCAGGATCTGCGCAGCACCAACGGCACCTTCGTTAACGGACAACGCATCGTTGGTGAGGCCTTGCTGCATCCCGGCGACCGGGTGTCGTTCGCGACCTTCGTCTATCGGTTTACGGGAGCGGCCCTTGAGCCAGCGGAGTCCGGTGGGCGTGTCAGGATCGAAGCACGAAGCCTAACCAAGACCGTGATCGATCGGACCTCGAAGCAGCCCCGCAATCTGCTGGACGCGATCGATCTGGCGATCGAGCCCGGGGAGTTTGTTGTCATCTTTGGGACCAGCGGATCGGGCAAGTCGACGCTGATGGACTCGCTGAACGGTCGGCGCCCGGCCACCTCGGGTCGGGTCCTCTATAACGGTGTAGACCTGTACGAGGGCTTCGCCGCCTTTCGAGCGGGCATCGGCTATGTGCCCCAACAGGACATCGTCCACCGCAAGATCAGCATCCGGCGGGCGCTGGAATACACGGCGAGGCTGCGGCTGCCCGGCGACACGCGCGCGGGCGAGATCGCCGTCTACATCGAGCGAGTCCTCCAGCGGGTGGGGCTGCTGGAGAAGCAAGACCTCGCCGTCGACACGCCGGAGCCCTTGAGCGGCGGGCAGCTCAAGCGTGTGAATCTGGCTGTAGAGCTGGTTGCGAATCCGAATATCCTGTTTCTCGATGAGGCGACCAGCGGCCTGGACGCCGGTACCGACAAGAAGATGATGCGCCTCTTCGCCGACTTGGCGGCGGATGGCAAGACGGTCATCTGCGTGACGCACAGCCTCGAGAACGTCGGCGTCTGTCATCTGGTGGCGCTCCTGCACTTTGGGTTCCTGGTGTATTTCGGGCCTCCGGAAGAGGCGGCGGCCTACTTCGGCGTGGATCGGCTCTCGGAGGTGTACGAGCGGCTCGAAGGGCAGGATGCGCGGGCCTGGGGGGATCGGTTTCGCCAGTCGGACCAGTACCGGCGCCACGTGCAGGCACGTTTATCCAAAGCTGCAACCGAGGCGCCCAGAACGCTCGTGGCCGATCGAGGCAAGGCGGGATCGGGCCGAGCCGGCTGGTTCAATCCGCGACAGGCTTGGACGCTGACGCGCCGCTATGTCGATTTGCTCTACTCGGATCGGCTCAACCTGGCGATGCTGCTCTTGCAGGCCCCGCTCATTGCCTTGGTGGTCGGGGCAATCTTCGACACCTCCGGAAGCCCCCTGGAGCGTGCTCAGGCCGAGAGCCAGATCGCGTTCGTCCTGGTGCTTTCCGCAGTTTGGTTTGGCTGCATCAACTCCGCCCGGGAGATTGTGAAGGAGCTACCGGTCTATCTCCGGGAACGGGCCGTGGTGCTGCGCATCCCCCCCTATTTGGTGAGCAAGCTGCTGCCGCTGGCGGTGCTGTGCGCGATCCAGTGCGCGAGCTTTCTTGCCATCGTCATGGGCATGCTGGATTTCCCGGGATCTTTCCTGGACCGCTTCCTGGTTCTGTTCGTCGCCGGATTCGCGGCGACCGGCATGGGTCTGGCGGTGAGCGCTTTCGTCACCAGCAACGACAAGGCCATCGCCACACTCCCCCTGCTCTTGATCCCTCAATTCATCCTTTCCAACGCGGTCGTCCAGCTTGACGGGCCTGCCGAAGCAGTCGCCAAGGTTTCGGTCATTTCCTATTGGGCCTTAGACGCGATGCGCGCGACCCTTGATGACGGGGTTCTGGCACTGCGCGGCGCTGATGGGTCTCCGATCGTTTCCGTAAACGCCGACTGGCAGACGGATCTGTGGGCCACCGCGGCACTCGCGTTGGGCTTTGTGATCATCACGGCGCTCGGTCTCAAGCTGCGCGACCGCAAGGTCTAGGCCCACCGGAGCGCATCTGATGTCCGCTACGCTTTCCAGGATCCCGATGATTGATCCAAAGACATGCCCGAAGTGCCAGACCCCGAACGAGCTGAGGGCCTTGATCAAGCGTGCATACCGCTGCGCCGTCTGCGGTCTGGAACTGGCCCACGTGGACACCGCGCCGAACGGAGCTCCGCGCGGCGTTTTCGGATGGCTGTTGGATCAGGGCGCGATCGTCAGCGAGCGCTATCGCGTCAGCGGCCTGCTGGGAAAAGGCGGCTTTGGGGTCACCTACCTCGTGGAGGACCTGCGGTTGGCGGGTAAGCGGCGGGCGTTGAAAGAGATCCCGGCGCTGCTCTTCGACGAGTACGAGACGAAGCTGCTCGGGCGCCTCAATCATCCCGCCATACCGGACATCACCGACCGCCTTGATCAGGGCGGCATGGTCTATCTGGTGCTGGAATTCGGCGGCACACGTACCCTGAAAACGGAACAGGATCGTCTCGGTGGGCGAATCCCCGCATTCATCCTGCTACCCTGGGTCGAGCAGGCCTGCGACGCGCTCATTTACTTGCATTCCCAAGAACCACCGATCATCCATCGGGATCTCAAACCAGAAAACATCCTCCTCGACGACAACGATCGGGTGATGCTGATCGACTTTGGCATCGCCAAGGAGGCAGGCGATGAGAACGTGACCCGTACCATCGGGCGCGCCGTCACCCACGGGTTCAGCCCACCCGAGCAGGTACTCGGCACGGGCACGGATGTGCGCTCGGATGTATATGCCCTGGGCGCTATCCTGTACTTCGGAACTACCGGCAAGCCGCCTCCACCGGCCCATGAGCGCGTGACGGGCACAGCCTTGGTGCCGCCGGCGAGTTTGGTTGCGGAAATGCCACTGCTGCTGGATGCGACAATCCGGCAAGCCCTGGAGTTGAACCTTAACGCCAGACAGCAAACCGTTGCGGAACTGGCTCAAACGCTCGCCCTTGTGCGTGGCAGTGGGACGAGCGAGCGGACGGTCTTTGTTTCCGATGCCAGTAGTCTTGCAGGGGGTCTAGGCAGCAATCGGGACGTGCGCCTGCCAAGCGTTAAATTGCCTTCCACACACGACTCAGGGCAAGAGTGTGCGATTCCGGCGCAGGCGCCTGCGCCGAAGCGCAGTGGGCTGGCGACAATCGGGTGGACCTTGGCGGGACTCGCGATGACGGGGTTGGCGGGGGTCGGAGCCTTCACCTACCTCCGAAATTCGAGTTCGGAGCAGCCTGCCAAACCAGAGACGGCAGCAGTGTCGGCACAGGCTGCGCCCGCGGCAACTCTCACGCCGGCGGTCACCAATCTGAACGCGTTGACTACTACGCCTGCAGCCAAGGAAAAGGACGGGGCTCACGTGGCCGATCAGGGCGTCGCCACCCCCCCTGCTCAAAGGGCCGCTTACCCGGCCGAGGGGCGGCCCCAGGGGCCTTCTTCAGAGCAACAACCGGCGGACGAGACAGTGACCTCCCAACCACTCGGCGCGCGCATGGACGCCGCTCAACAACCGAGGCCGCAGAGCCCGAGCGATGCAAGACCACCGGCGTCGGTGGCGGAACCCGTCCCGGCCACTCGGAGGCCGTCAACAGTGGAAGCAACGCCGATCCCTCCTGAGGTTCCTAAGAAGAAGAGCGGAGCCAGTGCCCGGAACAAACAGTCGAGTCAGCCGAAGGTCAAAAGCGCCGGGGCGGCTGGGTCGACGGGAAAAAAGGCGTCTGAGGCCCGGTCTCCGAAACAACCGTCACGCGATACCGGCAAATCCGGTTCAGGTGGATATAACGAGAGGCAATTGCGGGCAATTAAGGACTTCAACAACATGTAGGGAAAGTCGCTGCCGGTTCCGCAGGCAAGAAACCGCTCGGCAGCCCCGGTGCCTCAGTGACTATCCCACGGTAAAGCCGGGGGTTTCTTATGATAATACTTATCGATCGCTCGCGGATCCCAGAAACTGTTGATTGCGACAAGTTAAATGACTGGCCCACTCTTAATCAGTCGTTTACTAATGGGTGTGAACGTAATGTCATGGCTGGTTGGATGCTGAATGATGGCATTGGTAATAACGTATGAAGACGCGAATTTTTCTTGAGTGCCTAGCCGTTTCCCTTCTCGTTTTGTTTCTCGTTGGTTGCGTGACCGTACGCTTGAGCACCGGAAGCGGGAAGCCCATTGCGTCTCTAGGCCCCCGTCTAGGCGCAAGCGGCACTGCACCCTCTCGCGTCACCCACGCACAGGTGGGCATTCGCCATGATGTTGCCAAAGAACTGCCTAAAGATCAGGCATTGGCTTTCTTGCGCTCGCTTTACGTCCCTGAAGCGGCCAACACATGCCGGTTTGAGCCGGACGGAGTGGAGAGATGGTGGAAGGGAAAACTCCCGGGCAAGAACCCATACAGTTCTACATATTTGAGTCTTGAAGCGGTCAACGGCACGCCGATCGGTATAATGCTTTCAGTCAGAGGGACCAGGGAGCAGTGGTGCATGATCGTTCCATACGCGATCACCCAACTGCAGGGCGGTGACGCCAAGAAGTTAACAGACAAGATTTTTACTGCGTTGGTGAGCATGGGGGTGACGATCATACCGGATACTGAGCTTTCCAAAAAACTTCATTGTCGACAAGATTGGTGCCGGCCGATTAGGCGTGGATGACTGTGTTTTAGGGGAGTCAACTCACGAAACGGGAAAAAATCGCACTTTAAAGTTGCGTCAAGACCGGCAACCACCTGACAATCCATCTGTTCGCTTTGCCCATCCTGTGCCGCGGGCGCGAGCGGTGTTGGCCCGCCCAGAGCACCCCGATAGCGCCGCCTATCTACAGCATCATCCCGCCCACCTACTCGTTGGGTTTGGAGTAGAGAGCATGACATTCAGACCTAATAGGAGCAAGGCCATGAAAATTCGCGCTGTATTAGCGGCGGTCGGCATTCTTCTCGCTTCCGTGAGTTTCGGAGAGACGGTCTCGGTAAACACCCCCGGCGATGGCTTCTTGGCGTTACGCAGCGAGCCGAGCGCTAAACACGGAGTTCGGCTGTCGAAAATCCCTCACGGCGCATTAATAGATCTATCCGAGTGCACGTCAAGTGCTTCAAACGCCCGCTGGTGTAGGACCGCGTATCAAGGTAAAGGTGGCTGGGTTCTGGAAAAATATGTAACAAGACTGTCCAGCGGCCTCACCACCAGTCCTGTTGTCAGGCAAGCACGCCGGACTTCTAATGTGTCTGAAAACGACGCCATCTTAAGGGCTGTCGCGAACCAATGTACGCCTGACTGGTGCACTCCGAGGATCGGAACCGTACTCGGCGAATACGCCACTGTTGGCTTTGGATGCAAGAAGCAGGACTGCGAAAGTGCCATTGCCTATCTCAAGAAGACAGGCGGCAACTGGATAATCGTAGACCAAGGAACCGGAATCACCCCGGATGACCTTGTTGAGTATGGTTTCCCTGCGGACGTGGCCAACGAGCTGGCATATTAGGGGGAATGTCCCGGGCCGGGCTCGGACGGGTACCAAGCGCTCGCAAGGAGATCCGGCGCGCCAGAACCGCCTGAAGCCGATCTGGCCCTGCGGCGCCCGCGCAAAACGCCACGGCGAAAATGCCTCTTCCGTGCCCGCCACTCGAAACTCGCGCGCGAATCGGCGATGATGGTGTGAATGACCGGGCGCGCTAGGCGCCAGGTCATCAGCGCCCGCCACCCCACCTTGTAGGAGAGCTTGACGATGCGTCCCGCACTGCCTGTAGTCGCTGCCGCCTTCCTCACCCTTGGCCTGTCCGGTGCCGCCCTGGTTCAGGCGGAAACCCAGTCCGAGAAAATGCTGGATGCGGCGGCCTTCGCCGAATCCGAAGATCCGACCCAGGTCAAAGAAGAAGAAGCAATCGAAAAGAAGGACGGGATGGATGCCCCCGCGGACACCTCCAACGCGGCAGCGCCTGCCGCGAGCGATGCGGCCGAGGTGCCCGCCAAGACCAAGTAAGCGGCCCTCCGGCGGCGGGCGGGATCCGCCCGCCACTTCCTTGGCATCCGTCGCTTCCAATCGAAATACCAACAATGAATAACACCATTGCAACCTGCGCTTGGTCGGGCGTCGCGCACGCGCCCCGCTTCCTGCCCCGATTCGCGATCGGTGCGCTGGCAACGCTCGTGCTTGCGGCCTGTGCCTCATCACCGAACGACCCGACCGGTGTCATCTCGATCACCGTGAAACCCGGCGACACCGGCACCTGCGAGTCGACCCCCTGCCAGGTGAACCTGGTCATGCCGCCCGGCCAGGGGAGCTTCGAGGTCACCGGTAACGAAGTGCGGGTCGGCAGTTTTCCGGCCGGCCAGACGGTGAATCTGGGCGGCTATTGGCAGTCCCAGAAATTCGCCATCGTCGGCGCCGGGGTGCCGCCGGCCTACGTCTATATCACCGCGCCTCAGTGACCCAGGCGGCGCTGTCGCCGGGCCCGCGTCAGAGCGCCAGCGCCAACACCACCGCATCCTCCCGCCCATTGCGCGCCGGGTAATAGCCCCGGCGCGTGCCGATCTCACAGAAGCCCTCAGCGGCATAGAGTCGGCGCGCGAGTTGATTGGAAACCCGCACCTCCAGAAATGCCGTATCCGCGCCGCGTTCCCGCGCCTGCGCCAAAAGGCGTCGGAGCAGCCGTCGCCCGACACCCAGACCCTGCCACTGCGGATGGACGCAGATATTGAGCACATGACACTCGTCGGCCCCGATGGACATGACCGCGTGGGCCACCACCAGTCGGCCCAAGTCCGCCACCCAGCAGTTGTAGCCCACCCGCAGACATTCCCGAAAGACCTCCTCCTCCCACGGAAAGTCACAAGCCGCCGCCTCCGACTGCATGATCGCGTCGAGATCGGGCTCGCGCATGGGTCGAAAAGCAAAGTCCGGCCCCAGTGCCGCGGCTTTCATAGGAGTCAGGCCCGCGCCGCCGCCCGCCCCGCCGCCACATCGACCCGCGTCAGCAGCAAGGCGCCGATCAGAAACAGCGCCAGGATGGGCAGCAGCGACAGTCGGGGGTCGCCGGTCAGGGCCGCGGTGGTGCCGACCAGGAAGGGTCCGAGCACGGCGCCGAACTTGCCGACCATGTTGTAGAACCCGAACAATTCGGCGGTTTGGCCGGCCGGGATCAGGCCGGCGAAGAGCGCGCGCGAGAGTGCCTGCACACCGCCCTGAACCAGGCCGATGGCGACCGCCAGGGCGTAGAAATGCGCCAATTGCTGCATCTGCGAGGCGGCGGCCACGACCAGCAGGTAAACGCCGATGGCCAGCAGGATGCTGGGCTTGGGCCCCCAGCGCGTGCCGAGGTGACCGAACACCAGCGCCGCCGGGAACCCGACGAATTGGGTGATCAGCAGCGCCACCATCAAACTGGACGCCGGGAATCCCAGGGAAAGCCCGAAGTCCACGGCCATGAAGATGATGGTGTCCACCCCGTCGATATAGAACCAGTAGGCGATGAGAAACAGAAAGGTGTTGCGCAGCAAGCGGATCGTCCGGAAGGTCTGCGCCAGTTCGGCGAAGGCGCCGCGCAGCGCCGCGCCGAGGGTCTTGCCTCCCTGACCCCGTGACTCGGGAACCAGGAGCGCCAGCGGGAGGGTGAAGACCGCCCACCACAGGGCGACCCCGAGGAAGGCGACCTGCACCGCCTGCCCCTGATCCGCCAGACCGAAGGTCGTCGGGGTCAAAACCATGACGACATTGAGTGCGAACAGCAGGCCGCCCCCCAGGTAGCCGAGCGCGTACGCGAGCGAGGAGACCCGCTCGTAATCGCCGGGCGCGGCGATATCGGTGATGAGCGCGTCATTGAAGATGTTACTCGCCAGGAAGCCCAGGAGTCCCAGCAAATAGAGCGACAGGGCGGCGAGCCAATGCCCGGCAGCCAGCCAGAAGAGCCCGCCGGTCGCCAGCACCCCGAGCGCTGTAAAGAACAGCAGGAAGCGCTTCTTCGCTCCCAGTTGATCGGCCAGCGCACCGAGCAGGGGCGCCACGCACACCAGGATCAGGCTGGCGGTGCTGCTCGCGTAACCGAGCGCGCGGGTGCTCTCGGTGACGGCCAGATCCGCGGCCCAGAATTCCTTGAAGAAGACCGGGAAAAATCCGGCGATGACCACGGTGGCGAAGGCCGAATTAGCCCAGTCATAGCAGGCCCAGGCCAAAACCTGACGGCGCGGACCTGGGCGATCGATGGGATTCGATGTCATTAGGATCGCTCATTAAGGAACAGTTCACGAATACGTTTCTCGTTCCCACGCTTTTCTCGTTCCCACGCTCCAGCGTGGGAATGCCGTCCGGCCGCTCCAGCGGCCAGTGGTGCCACGCGACGCCGGAGCGTCGCGACTTGCTCCCACGCTGGAGCGTGGGAGCCAGATCCAATTCGATTACGACAACGACAACGACAGTGAATGGGCGCTGGGCCACCGACAATCACCCCTCCTCCCGCCCCGCGATCAGGACCATCCGCACCAGCTCGGCCAGCGATTCGGCGCGCATCTTCTCCATCACCCGCGCACGATGGGCCTCGACCGTTTTCGGCGTCACCCCCAGGGCGACGGCGATCTCCCGATTGGCCTTGCCGTCGGTGACCATGCCCATGACCTCATGCTCGCGCGGGGTCAGGTCCGCCACGCGCGCCAGGATGTCGGCACGGGCCGCGCGGCTCAGACGCTGCCGCTGATCGACTTCCAGCGCCCGTTGGATGCTGCGCAGCAGATCCTCGTCATGGAAGGGCTTTTCGATGAAGTCCATGGCCCCGGCGCGCATTGCCTTGACCGCCATGCCCACGTCGCCATGGCCGGTAATGATGATGACCGGGAGGTGATAACCCTCCCGCGCCAGATAGCTCTGGAGCTCCAGTCCGCTCATACCGGGCATGCGCACGTCGAGTAACAGACAGCCGGCGCGTTCCGGATAAAAGTTGCTCAGAAAGGCGTCGGCGGACTCGAAGGTCTTGACCTGCATCCCCGTGGATTCGATCAGCCATTGCAGCGAGGTGCGCATGGCCTGGTCGTCATCGACGACAAAGACAGTGGGATTGGTGCTCATCGGGTAGTTCCTATGGCAGTGGGCGGCTCCGGCTCGGGGTCCTCCGCGGCGGGGATCTCCGCAAGCGGCAGCGCGACATGAAAAACGGTGCCCTGACCCGGCTCGGACTCGGCCCAGATGCGCCCGTCATGGTTTTCCAGGATGGTCTGGCTGATCGGCAGACCCATACCCATGCCCCCGGATTTGGTGGTAAAAAAGGGATCGAACCACTGGGCCAGACGCTCGCCCTCCACGCCGGGACCGGTGTCCTGCACCGCGACCAAGGCCTGGGCCTTGCGGACCCTGGTATGAATGACCAGCCGCCGCGACGCCTCGGGGGTCTCTTCGAGTGCATCGAGCGCGTTGCGCAACAGGTTGAGCAAGACCTGTTCGATCTGCACCAGGTCCACATGCACCGGGATGCCCTCGGGAGCCAGATCCAATTCAATCTGGACGCCGAGCTTCGCGGTCTCGAACTCGACGAAGGTACAGACTTCACGGACCAGATGATTCAAATCCAGATCGGCGCGCAGCGGCGGCTGCTTGCCGACCAGGGCACGCAGCCGCCGGATAATCTCACTGGCACGCTTCGCCTGGCTGGTGATCTGCGCCAGAGCGCCCAGCAAATCCTCGGTCTGGCCCTGGCCGCTCTGCATCCGCCGGGTACAGCCATTGGCGTAATTGACGATCGCCGACAGGGGTTGATTCAGTTCATGGGCCATGCCGGTCGCCACCTCGCCCATGGTGCTCAATCGGCTCACGTGCACCAGTTCGGCCTGGTGTTGGCGGGACTCCTGCTCGGCGCGGCGCACGGCGGTGATGTCACGCGCATAGATGTTAACGTAGCCCAGATCCCGGATCGGGGCGAACAGCAAGGCATAGATCGTCCCCGAGAGGTCGGTCTCCCGCTCCCGTGGCGCACCCTGCTCCAGGACCTGGGTCACTTCCGCCGCCCACTCATCGGGCAGCGCCCCGCCCTGCTCGGTCCCCCAGGCGAGCAGCAGGGGGCGACTCGCGTTGTTGGCATAGGCGATCTGCCCGCCCGCGGTCACCCGCAGGATCGGGTTCGGGCTCTCGCTGGCCAGCCGCGCCAGGCTCTTGATCTCACGCTCCGCCTGCTTGCGGCTGCTGATGTCATGAATATAAACGGTGTAAAAGCGCTCGGCCTCCAGGTCGATCGGCACGATGGAGATCTCCACCGGGATCTCCGCGCCGTCGCCTTTGAGGGCAACCAACTCACCACGGCCCTTGGGTTCCAGCCCATCGTGGCGGGACCGATCGAGCAGCCGCCGGAAGGCGGTTCGCGCCACCTCGGGCAACAGCCGCTCGCCGAAAGGGCTGCCGATCACCTCCTGACGTTGCAGACCAAACATCCGCTCGGCGGCCGGATTGACCTCGCTGATGCAGCCCGCATGGTTGAGGGTCACGATGGCGTCCAGCGCCGCCTCCATCACCGCCGCCTTGAGCGCCTCGCTCTCGCGCATTTCCGCCTGATGGCGGAGGCTCATCTCCTCACGCGCCTTGAGCACCAGTTGGGTGAAGTGCGCGATCCACTCCTCCAGCAGCAGCAACTGATTGCCGGCCCGCTGAAAGCCGGGTTCCTTGATCCCCAGCGCCCGCTGCGAAAACCGGGTCATGCGCTTCAAGACCCGATTGAGCCGCGCCGAGACCAGATAGATCACCCAGGCGAACACCAGGATGAAGGCCGCGGCGGCGAAGAAGCGCTGCCGCCGCTCGAAGATGCGCACATGGCGGGACATGCGCTCCAGATTGCCCTGGGTGACCAGGGTGGCAAACAACAGGTTGGCGTCCGCCCCCTCATATTCCGGCAGCGACTGTGACGTGACCAGATAGCCGTCACGGAGCGTCGTGAGCGTCGTCCCGGGGGGCAACTCGGCCGAATCCACGCTCGCCAGGATGCGCTGATCGTCCCCGTCCACCAGCGCCACCGCCACCCGGCTCAGGTCCACACCCCGCTGGGAGGCGGTCAGAAAGGCGTCATCGATGGGGACCAGGACCACCAGATACCCCATATGGTAGCCGCCCGAATCTTCGACCGCGTCGCTGACCAGCAGGTACAGCACCTCACCGAGCTTGACCGGCACCGTCCGCACCGCGCTGGTATCCAGCGAGTGGGCCGGGAGACTGGCCGCCAGTTCGACCGGCAGCGGATCCGAGCCGGCCTGATAGACCTCCCGCACCCGGCCCTGGGGATCGGTCAGCAGCACATGGCTGGGCGGACGCAGTGCGTCCCGCGCGAAGAAATCGGGCAGCCAATACGGACGGAACTCCAGGTAGACCACCGGCCGCACGACATCGCTGTCGGACCAGAACAGCGGCTCCAGGTATTCCGCCAGACGCCGATGGTTGGCCAAGAGACGCGTGGTCATTCCATACCCGGCCAGGTAGCGGTCGAAGCGAATCAGGCTCTCGCGGGCCTGGACGTCGAGTTGATTGCGCAGTTCCTGACCGAAGATCTTGCCCACCTGGCGCGTCTGAATCTGATCGAGGATGCCCCATACGCCAAGTCCCGCGATCAACCCGACCAGGATCGCGATCAACGGCATGGGGACACGCCGTAACAAGCGCGTCAGGACCGGTTTGACTGGGATGCGGTGCACGTACCTGGGTTCGCCTGGGAGACCCGGCCGGCGGTCAGCCACCAGCCGTCAGATCGGAGTGGATTGGAACAATGTCCTGGGCGCGCGTCCAGGCCGCCGCGCGGTGACCTGACAAGCGGTACGCCCGGTACGGAAACCAGCCACAGCGCACGCCTGAACGCTGACGGCTGATCCTTGGCCGCGCCTTGCAGTGTCACCGAGTCGGCACTTGAGGCGCAAGAACTTCCGACGACACCGCCGATCACCCTGCTTGCCGGGCGCAGCGGGCCGCGGCGAGTCCGGGTTACGACTTCACATAATATTTTTCTCCGACCCCTTGACACCCGCGCTACCAGGATCTATTTTACATAACACAGGCGCTCAACCGAGGCTTGCAGGTGACGCGGTTCGTAAGAACGCATCGATCCATATTGCTCAACTTGAGGATATGTCCATGACGACGATTGACTTCTCTCCCCTGTTCCGGTCCATGATCGGGTTTGACCGGTTCTCCAACGCGTTGGAGACCGCCTATCGTTCCGAGCCCGGCGGCTATCCGCCCTACAACGTCGAGGTCAGCGGTGAGAATGACTACCGCGTGACCATGGCGGTGGCCGGCTTCGCCGACAAGGACCTGGCCATCGAGGTCAAGGAGAACATCCTGACCGTCTCCGGCGCCCGCGGCGATGAGGAGGAAACGGCTGAAACCCGTTATCTCTACCGCGGCATTGCCAACCGCAGCTTCGAGCGTAAGTTCCAGTTGGCGGACTATGTGCGGGTCGTGGATGCGCGGCTGGAGAATGGCCTGTTGCATGTCGATCTGCGGCGCGAAGTACCCGAGGCGATGAAGCCTCGCAAGGTCGAAATCCGCACCGATCAGAGCCGTCTGATCGAGTCCGAGAAGCTGCGCGCTGTTGCATAAGCGCGGGCTGACTGACGGGTAGAACGGAGGCCGGGCGCAAGCCCGGCCTTCTTTTTTTCAGAGCGGTCGGCCATTCTCCATGCCATCCCCGGATTGCCTCCCAGCCCTGGCGCCGCCATATCCGCCCCATGGTTATTTTGGAATCCAGACCCATGAGGCACACCTACCGAACCCTGCCCCGCTCACTGGTCCCGGCGCTGGCCGCGGCCCTGCTTGGCTGCGGACTCCCGGCACAGGCCGCCCTGCCAACGGGAGTTGACGGCCAGGCCCTGCCGACGCTGGCCCCGATGCTGGAGCGGGCCATGCCCGCGGTGGTCAACATCTCGACCGTCACCCGCATCGAGCAAGCGGATCATCCGCTGCTGCGCGACCCCTTCTTCCGGCACTTTTTCGACATCCCGCAACACCGTGAGCGGCAGGACAGCAGCCTGGGCTCCGGCGTCATCGTCGACGCGAAACAAGGTCTGGTCCTCACCAATCACCATGTCATCGCCAAGGCGGACGAGATCCGGGTGACCCTGGGCGACGGCCGCACCTTGAAAGCCGACCTGGTGGGCGCCGATCCGGAAACGGACGTGGCGGTACTGCGCGTGCCTTCCCAGGGGCTGACCGCCCTCGCGCTGGCGGACTCGGACCGGCTCAAGGTCGGCGATTTCGTGGTCGCCGTCGGCAACCCCTTCGGCCTGAGCCAGACGGTGACCTCCGGCATCATCAGCGGGCTGGGCCGCGCCGGGTTGGGAATCGAGGGTTATGAGAGCTTTATCCAGACCGACGCCTCGATCAACCCCGGCAACTCCGGCGGCCCCCTGGTCAACCTGCGCGGCGAACTGGTGGGCATCAACACCGCCATCCTGGCGCCCGGCGGCGGCAACATCGGCATCGGCTTCGCCATCCCGATCAATATGGCCCGTTCGATCATGGACCAAATCCTGGATCACGGAGCGGTGCGGCGCGGCCAGTTCGGGGTCGCCGTACAGGACCTGACCCCGGACCTGGCCAATGCCATGGGGGTGGAGCGCCGCGGCGTGCTGATCTCGGCCATCGAACCCGATTCGGCCGCCGCCGCGGCCGGCCTGCGCGAAGGGGATCTGATCCTGCGCCTGGATGGCCGCCCGGTGACCAGCGCGGCGGATGTCAGGAACCAGTTCGGACTGCTGCGGGTCGGCGCGCGCGTGCAGCTCGACATTCTGCGCGACGGCAAACCCCGGACCCTGACCGGCGAGATCGCCGATCCCTACCGCGACTTCACCCGCGGCGACAAGCTCGCCGCCACCCTGGCCGGTGCCCTGCTGGGCGAGGCCCCCGGACGCCCCGCCGGAGTCGCCGTGGGCACCGTCACCGTCGACAGCCCGGCCTGGCAATCCGGTCTGCGCGAAGGCGACCTGATCCGCCAGGCCAACGGGATACCGATCGTCGACGTGCGCGACCTGACCAAGGTCCTGCGCCAATCCGGCGGGGTGCGGAGCCTGCATGTGCAGCGGGGCGATCAGTTGATTCTGTTGGCGCGACGGTAGCTGCCGACAGGCTGCTAGAATGCGGTCTAGCGCCTTCCCCTGTCGTTTTTTCCCTTGTCGACCCCGAACACCATGACCGACCCCACAGATTCGCCCCGTTCCAATTTCATCCGTCAGATCATCGAGGACGACCTGGCAGCCGGGCGCCACCAGCGCATCGCCACGCGCTTCCCGCCGGAGCCCAACGGCTATCTGCATATCGGCCACGCCAAGTCGATCGTGCTCAACTTCGGGCTCGCCCTGGATTATCCGGGGACCTGCAACCTGCGCTTCGACGACACCAACCCGAACAAGGAGGATGTGGAGTTCGTCGACGCCATCCAGGCGGATGTGCGCTGGCTCGGGTTCGACTGGGCCGACCGGCTCTATTTCGCCTCGGATTATTTCGAGCAACTGTACGGCTTCGCCATCGAACTGATCGGTAAGGGCCTGGCCTATGTCTGTGATCTCAGTGCCGAGGAGGTCCGCGCCTATCGCGGCACCCTCACCGAGCCCGGCCGCGAGAGTCCCTACCGCAACCGTTCGGTGGAGGAGAATCTGGACCTCTTCGCCCGCATGCGGGCCGGCGAGTTCCCGGACGGCGCCCGCAGCCTGCGCGCCCGCATCGACATGGCTTCGCCGAACATCAACCTGCGCGATCCGGTGCTCTACCGCATCCGCCACGGCGTGATCCACCACCAGACCGGCACCGCCTGGTGTCTGTATCCGACCTACGACTACACCCATCCGCTCTCGGATGCACTGGAGTGCATCACCCACTCCATTTGTACTCTGGAGTTCGAGGACCATCGGCCCTTCTACGATTGGTGCGTCGCCAACGTCTCGGTGCCCTGCAAGCCGCGGCAGATCGAGTTCTCCCGGCTCAATCTGGAATACACGGTGATGAGCAAGCGGCTGCTCACCCAACTGGTTGCCGAGGGGCATGTCACGGGCTGGGACGACCCGCGGATGCCGACCATCGCCGGGCTGCGCCGTCGCGGCTACACACCCGCGGCCATCCGCGCCTTCTGCGAGCGCATCGGCGTCACCAAGTCGGACAACATGGTCGAGATGGCCATGCTGGAGAGCGCCATCCGCGAGGACCTGGACGCCACCGCCCCGCGGCGGATGGCGGTGCTGCGCCCGCTCAAAGTCGTCATCGAGAACATCCCGGCGGGTCAGGTGGAGCAACTGCCGGCCGGCAACCACCCCAAGGACACCGCGCTGGGTACCCGCACCCTGCCCTTCGACCGCGAGATCTATATCGACCGCAACGACTTTTCCGAACAGCCGCCCAAGGGGTTCAAGCGCCTGATGCCGGGCACCGAGGTCCGGCTGCGCAACGCCTATGTGATCCGCTGCGATCAGGTGATCAAGGATGCCGAGGGGACGGTCGTCGAATTGCGCGCCACCGCGGATCTCGACACCCTGGGCCGCAACCCGGAGGGCCGCAAGGTCGGCGGCGTCATCCACTGGGTCAGCGCCGCCCACGGACTGCGGGCCGAGCTGCGGCTCTATGACCGGCTGTTCCGCGTCCCGGTACCAGGCGCGGGCGGTGCCGGTTTCCTGGATGATATCAACCATGATTCACTCGTGGTGCTCACCGACAGCGTGGTGGAGCCGGCACTTGCGGGTGCCGCCCCCGGCGAGCGTTTCCAGTTCGAACGCGAGGGCTACTTCGTCACCGATCCGGACAGCACTGCGCAGCGCCCCGTGTTTAACCTGACCGTCGGACTCAAGGACACCTGGGGCAAGGGGCAGCGTTAGGGACAGCGCGCCTGTGGTTTCTATAGGGTACACTTAAGCGGCGATCATCCAGTTGTATCAGGGTCCGTCCATGAGCCGTACCACGCAGGCCCCCGAATCACCCGCCGCCGCGGCGACCCTGGATCTGGGACCCGGCGGCGGCGTCAATCCGGTGCGCCAAACCGCACCGCCGACGCTGCCCTCACCTGGACGCAATCTGCTGCTCGACTTTTTTCGGGGTTGGGCACTGCTGGTCATTTTCGTCAACCACATCCCGGTCAACGGACTGTCCTTGTTCACGCCATCGCGGTTCGGACTCAGCGATGCCTCCGAGATCTTCGTGTTCCTCTCCGGCTTCGCCGCGGCCCTGGCGTATGGCCGCAGCTTCCGATCCGCCGGGCTCGTGGTCGGCAGCGCGCCGGTCTTGGTGCGCGGCGGGCAGATCTATGCGGCCCACCTGGGACTGTTCTTCGCGCTGGCCGCCATCTGCGTCATCGGCGACGCCTGGCTGGCCGGGCCGGACTATGTCAGCCGCCTGAATCTGGGCTATTTCTTCGATCACACGCCCGCCGCCCTGCTGGGTCTCGTGACCCTGACCTATGTTCCCAATTATTTCGACATCCTGCCGATGTACCTGGTGGTCTTGCTCTGGCTGCCGCTGTTTTGGGCGCTGTCGCGGCTGCATGTCGGCGCGGCCCTGGGAGCCTCGCTCGGCGTCTACCTGGCCATGTGGTGGTTGCACATCGAACTCCCGGCGGACCCGCTCGGTGATCGCCCCTGGTTCTTCAATCCGTTCGGCTGGCAGTTCCTCTTTTTTCTCGGATTCGCGTTCGGCAGCGGCTGGATCAAAGCCCCTGCGAGCAGGGGTTGGCTGATTGCGCTGGCGCTTGGTTGTGTCGTCATCGCCATCCCCATCGGCTACCCGCCGATCTATCAGGCCGACGCTTTCTGGGGCGATTTGCGTGCAACCCTGGAGCCCTGGTTCGATAAGACGCGCCTGGGGCCATTGCGCATACTCCATTTCATCTGTCTGGCGTATCTGGCCGTCTGCCTGCTGCGGACCCGTCAGCACTGGCTCACGCGGGCCCTGCCCAGCCTGATCGCCACCGCGGGACAGCAATCGTTATCGATCTTCCTGTTCGGCATGGCCCTCTCGTTCCTCGCCGGGATGGCACTCGATCAGGCCGGGCGAACCCTGATCACGACCGCACTGGTCAATCTGGGCGGGATCGCACTCCTGCTGCTGGCGGCCCAGGCGCTGGCCTGGCTGGGGCAGAAGCCCTGGAAGCAGGCAGCGCGGGCGCTGGCCCACGCCGCGACCGACTCCGGTGGTGCACCCGCACCGACCGGCGCCCTTGGTTTACCCTGGGTGTGGCTCAGGCATGGCACCCTCGCGGCAGCACTGGTGTTCATGGCAGTCTCACCCACGCTGCTCGTCCGGCAAGTGCATGGACTGCGCGGTCCCGCCGCGGCGGTCGCGGCTGAACTGAACGTGCCGACCCCGGCGCTGCCGGTGCACCGGATGAGTCCTTTAGCGCAGGGAACCGACTCACTCAGCGCGCAGATCCTGCGGGCGAAGCGATCGAGCGCAGCGGATCATCCAGTCGATCGGCAACCAGGCATTGCGGGCACCGATCCCGCCTTGGTCCCGGTTAGCCTGAAGCCCAAACAAGCCAAGAAGCCACGTCGCGACCAGGCGGGGGCGAGCCGTTCGAAATTGCGTAAACCGACGGTTCAGACCGGAACGAAAAAGACCGCCGTGCGGCGTTCGACCGTACCGACGCCGCCCAGGATCTCGCCCTAACCGAAGCGCCGTCAGGGCAGCGCCGCGACCAACTGCACCAGCCAGTCGCGTAACTCGGCCGGGCCGGGCAGTCCATAGCAGGCCTGGCTCCCGGCGCCCGTGCCCACCCGAATCGACAGCCCGCCCAGCGCGTTGACCGCGGCGAATCCGTCCTCGTCCGTCAGGTCGTCGCCGACGAAGACGGGGGTGCGCCCGACGTAGGGTGGATGCTCCATGAAACGCCGGATGGCGCTGCCTTTGCCGGCCCCGGCCGGCAGGATCTCCACGACCGCCTTGCCGGCCTGAAGGCGATACGCCGGTCCGAGCGTCTGCGCCGCCTGCGCCGCGAGGGCCTGGGTCGCGACCTCCCACTGCGGGGCCGCACGGTAGTGCAGGGCCAGGGCCAGGGGCTTGTGCTCTAGGCGCACACCGGGCAGACGGTTCAGACCGTCGCGTAGCATCGCCGTCACCAAGGCCAGATCTGCCGTGCCGGGCAACTCCGCCCCTTGCTTGCTGCCGCCGAGCCGCCACTCGGCCCCATGGGTCCCGGCCGCATCGAAGCGATCAGGAAACAGCCGGTCGATATCGCCCAGCGGGCGGCCGCTCACCAAGGCCAGCGCTCCACCCAGACCCAGTGTCAGCGCACGCAGTGACGCCGGGAGCGCGGGCGGTACCCGAACCCCCTCGGGCGTGGGAGCCAGATCGAGCAGAGTCCCGTCGATATCCAGAAAGAGCGCGGCCTGGCGCAACCAGGCGCGGCTATCCGGCGGTGCAGGTCGCGGCGGGCACATCAGGCAGTCCCCCGCGGGCGCCGGCCGAAGGGGGCCGTGACCCGATCGATCTGCTCCTCGATATGCCGGCGTTTACGCAAGCGGGCGGCCTCCAGGAGCATCCGCCCGGCCCAGAAATAGACATTGTTCTCGCTGACCATGGCGCGCATCAGGTGCATCCGCTCGCGGCGCTGCTCGGGTGCCATCAGGAGTCCGCGGTGAATGGCCTCGCCCATCGCACCATGATCGTAGGGATTGACGATCAGGGCTTCGCTCAGCTCCCGCGAGACCCCGGCGAAACTGCTCAACACCAGCACGCCGTCCTCGTCATCGCGGGCGGCAACGAACTCCTTCGCCACCAGATTCATCCCGTCGTGCAGACTGGAAACCAGACAGAGATCCGCGGCACGGAACAGCGTGAACACCTGTTCCGGCTCATGATGCCGGGCAACCAGCACGATGGGGCGCCAATCGCCGCGGCCGAAGCGCTCATTGATCGCGTTCGCGGCCGCCTCGGCCTCGGCCTGGGTTTGACGATAGATCGGCAATTTGCTGCGAGTCGGCGCGGCGATCTGCAACAGGCTGAAGCGCCCGATCCACTCGGGATGCCGATCGAGCAGGTGTTCGACGGCGCGGAACCGATCGACGATCCCTTTGGTGTAGTCGAAACGCTCGACCCCCACGGCCAGCAGCGCCGCGGGCGGCACGCCGTAGCCCCGGCGCACCGCCACCCGGCACTCGGGCACCGGAGCCTGACCGACCAACGCGGACGGCGGCCATTCGATCGAGATGGGATAGGGGCGTACCAGGGTTTCCCGACCGCCGGTCCGGGCTGTCCCATGCTCCCGATCGATGCGGCATTCCAGCAAGCGATCGACCGAGTCCAGGAAATTCAGACAGTGCAACTGCGTGTGGAATCCCAGGATGCTGCTGCCCAGGAGGCCTTGGAGAATCTCCTCCCGCCAGGGGCAGATACCAAAGACCTCCGGATTGGGCCAGGGGATATGCCAGAAGGTGATGACGGTGGCCCCCGGTAAGCGTTCGCGCACCATCTTGGGCAACAGCGCAAAGTGATAATCCTGGACCAGCACCACGGGATCGGGCGATTGCGCCTCGGCCACCACCGCGTCCGCGAACTTACGGTTCACCGCAACATACTGTGCCCAATCGGCGGCGCGGAAGGTGGGGCGCACGAAAACGATATGACACAAGGGCCAGAGGCCCTCATTGGCGAGGCCATAATAGTAGCCATCCTGCTCCTCATCGGAGAGCCAGACCCGGCGCAGCGTGTAGGCGGGCGACTCCGGGGGGACCTGGATATGGTCCTTGCGGTCGACGGTGGCGGCATCGGCCGAGCCGCTCCCGTGCGCGATCCAGGTTCCGCCGCAGGCGCGGACAATGGGTTCCAGGGCGGTGACCAGCCCGCTCGCCGGGCGCTGGACCCGGATGTCGGCGCCCTCCTGGTTGTGGATATAGGGCTCCCGGTTGGAGACCACCAGCACTTCGGCCCCCGGCAGCTCCGACTTGAGCAAACTCCTGAGTGTATCCGGCGTCCACTCGACCCGGATGGCATCGGAAATCCCGCGCGGGACGTCCAGATTGCGGAGCATCTCCCGCATTTCCCGGACCAGCGGGGCAATATCCGCGGGCAGACTGCGATCCGCCGTGCCCCCACGCGCAGTCGGCGCCAACCCCCGGCGCACCGCGCGCACCCAGTCGCGGCGGGCCAGTCGGGCAACGACCACCGTCGTCGCCGCAACCACCAGACCGAGCCCGGCGAGAAAAACCGTCAGATAACGCTCAAGCTTCGCACTGCGCCGCTCGATAAAGCTGAGATCGTGAACGATCACCAGATCGCCAATCCGGGCGCCTTCTTCCTGGAGCGCAAAGGCCGCGCTGAGGACAGTCCCGCCGTTCAGCGGCTCGACCTGGAAGGCCGCCCCATTCGCCGCTCCAGGCGGGCATTTCAAGGTCAGGGGCCAAGTGGCCGAACGGTGGATCAAGCGACCCTCGGGCGAACACAGACCCACCGCCAACAGCCGCTCGTCGCGGGCGACACGCTGGAAGAGTCCGTCGATCCGTCGGCTGTCGGACGCCGTCGCGTTGCGGATCACCGTATCCTGGATTGATTCGAAAACCAGTTGGGACCGCATCTCCACGTCGGCACGCAGCCACTGTGCGATCAGTTCGCCCAAGAGCGGCGTGGTGGCCCAGGCGATGCCCCCCAACAGCAGGAGCAGCGGAACGAGAAAGCGGAGTGCCATACGCATCGTCGGTACCTCTCGCGGATGTGGAAGCCAGGAATGAACAGTACCTTATCCCGACCCCCCGGCATCCTTGACTCTTCGACCCTGAACCCCGAGGCGCGTTCGACCGTGGTGGAGGTCGAATGGCATGCTGTTGCTCATGGAGTTGAAGGCATCCATCGACAAGGGCGGCATGGACACACGCTGATATAGCGTTCGCACCTGCTATCCAGACAGACCTTCGTGTAGGGGCGGGTTTGAAACCCGCCCCTACGTCCGGTTATCACGT
Organism: Lamprocystis purpurea DSM 4197; assembly: GCF_000379525.1. Lineage (GTDB taxonomy): Bacteria > Pseudomonadota > Gammaproteobacteria > Chromatiales > Chromatiaceae > Thiodictyon > Thiodictyon purpureum. The sequence goes on from NZ_KB902495.1 coordinate 64,677, forward strand.
CCGAAGGCGATACATCTCTGACCGAAGCCGGGAGGTGCCCCCTCGCCGATGTTCGGGCAGTGTGTGCCAGAAGACAGACGGAGGTCCAGATTATCCGTACCGTCGCACTATCTGAGTCAATGTACCGACAATGGCCGCATGGCGGCACCCCCGCGATGCTCGACGGTCGCGCGGTCTTGGCCCAGGGAACCTTGTGCCGACACGGGTTGCCGGTGCATCCCCTAATCCTGTATCACTGAAGGTAGTTATTATGAAATTCGTTGAGATCGTCAGCACAGCGTTGGTGATGGGTACGTTGTTTGTCGCGCTTCCCGGTTGCGAGCAGCAGAAAGGCCCCGCAGAGAATGCCGGCCAGGCCGTTGACAATACGGTACAAAGCGCGGGTCAGAAGATTGAAAATGCCGGTGACAAGGTCCAGAACGCGACCACACCGGGCAGAAACTAACGCGTAACAGGGAAAAGCCACCGCCTTTGGCGGTGGAATCCTTAAGGCGCCCCGTACCGACGTGCTGAGGAGAAGTCGATGATCTCCCTCCCGTTGGCCCGGCGTTCCCGAATGATCCGGACGGCCCTCGTCCGGCTAGCGTCGCGAGTGCTTTTTTCCTCCGCGGCACCGGCCAATTGAGAAAGGGTTTATGATTCTGGGCAAGCGGGCACCCGTCGCCCGTAACCCTCCCGCGCGAGGCCATTCATGGACATCACAGTCGAGACCATCAAACGCGAACTCCCGCGCCTGCTGCGGGAAGACCCGGAGCTGCGCCACTACCTCCTGGAGATCGCCCGCGGACACTTCGCCGACCGGGTGCAGACCGATGACCGCTTCGACCGCGTCCTCGACGAGCTGCGCCGCGACCGCGAGGAGCAGGCCCGCAAGTGGGATGAGCAAACCCAACTGTGGCGCGAGCAGAACCGCAAGTGGGACGAGCAGAACCGCGAGCAGAGGCTCAACTGGGACGAGCAGAACCGCAAGTGGGAGGAGCAAAACCGCAAGTGGGACGAGCAAAACCGCGAGCAGAAGCTCAACCGGGACGAGCAGAACCGAAAGTGGGAAGAGTCCCGCCGGGAGTTCGATCGGGTTCACGAGGAAATCATGGCCCAGGCGAAGAAGCACGACCGCTCCATCGGCGCCCTTGGCGCCCGCTGGGGCCTGCAATCCGAGGCCGCCTTCCGCAATGCCCTGGCCGGCATTCTGGAGACGAGCTTCGGCGTCAGCGTGCGCAACGTCTGTGAATTCGACGACGCCGGCGAGGTCTTCGGGCGGCCGGATCAGGTGGAGATCGACATCATTGTCAAGAATGGCATGCTGTTGCTCATGGAGCTGAAGTCATCCATCGACAAGAGCGGCATGTACATCTTCGAGCGCAAGGCCCGNTTCTACGAGCGCCATCACAACCGCAAGGCCGACCGGCTCATCGTCATCTCGCCGATGATCGACCCCCGGGCAATCCCCGTAGCGCAGGCGCTGGGCATCGAGACCTACGGCGATTCCTTGGACGTGCCGGTCGAGTGAGCCCGATCCGCCGTCGCACCGCTGGGCGGCGCGGCTTAAGGCGATTTCCGGGAAAGATTCTACCAACAGGTAGGGGTGACATGTAGGTGCGACTTCAGTCGCACCGATTCGTACTCAGGTGCGACTAAAGTCGCACCTACACTGACCGGTATCCAAATTGTCGGAAATCACCTAAGACCCGAATGCGCAAGCAAACTGGGGTCCGCTCAGTGATAGTGCAGCTCATGCGCACGCAGGTCGAACAACAGCACTTCGGCGTTGTCGCCCTCGCCAAACTCCAGTTCCCGCACATTGCGCAGGCGTGCGCCGTCACCCTCCGCCAGACGCTCGCCGTTCACGGTGAGCGCACCGCGCGCGACCTGCACATAGGCATAGCGGTCGGCAGGCAACGCAAAGTGTTGTTGTTCCGCGCCATTGAAGCATCCGGCGTAGACACGCGCATCCTGATACACCGACAGAGCGCCGTCGGCACCGTCGGGCGCGATGATCAGGCGCAGGCGGCCCCGTTTATCGGCCTCGGCGATGTGCTGCTGCTGGTAGCGCGGTGTGACGCCTTCACGATCCGGGACGATCCAAATCTGCAGGAAATGCACCGGCTCCTCGCCTGAAGCGTTGAACTCGCTGTGTCGGATGCCGGTGCCGGCACTCATCACCTGAACGTCGCCGGGGCGGATGATCGAGCCGTTCCCCATCGAGTCCTTATGCTCCAGCGCGCCTTCGAGCACGTAGGAGATGATCTCCATGTCGCAGTGACCGTGGGTGTCGAAGCCGCGGCCCGGACGCACGCGATCGTCGTTGATCACCAGCAAGTCCGAAAAGCCGGATTGCTCCGGGTCGTAGTAACTGCCGAACGAAAAGGTGTGCCGGGAATGCAGCCACCCATGATCGGCAAGACCGCGATCGGCCGAGTGTCTCAGTTCCAACATGGTGATCTCCTGAATATCTTTGAAGAGGAGCCGGTGTCGCGGGCGGCACCGGACCCGGTGAAGTCAGGCTCAGCCCCTCACCGCCTCAAGCGAGACGGTGATGCTGACCTAGTCGCCGACATAAGGTGTTCATGGACGATTTCCTGTTGAGGTTGGGGAGATGGGACTTTGACTGCCGCGGTCGTTTACGCGCGGCAGGTATCGGCCATGGGTCCATTTTAGTCGATAGAAACAGTCGGAAATAGAGCGCAACGGCGAATGATCTGTTGCCGGAATTGCAACAATGCGGTGACAACCAAGGCCGGTTGACCTGTCCGATGACCCCTGATTTCCCGGCAAGGGTCCAGACGATCTCCACCGCCTCCGGCCGGCGGAGCGCCGCAAGTCCAGCGCGCGCGGTCTCCTTGTCGTAGAACGGCTTCACCAGAAAGAGTTTATGATTCGACACAAGCGGGCAGCCGTCGCCCGCGATCCTGCGCGCGAGGCCGTTCATGGACATCACCGTCGAGACCATCAAACGCGAACTACCGCGCCTGCTGCGGGAAGACCCGGAGCTGCGCCGCTACGTCCTGGAGATTGCCCGCGGACACTTCGCCGACCGGGTGCAGACCGATGACCGCTTCGACCGCGTCCTCGACGAGCTGCGCCGCGACCGCGAGGAGCAGGCACGCAAGTGGGACGAGCAAAACCGCAAGTGGGATGAGCAGAGCCGCGAGCAGAGGCTCAACTGGGACGAGCAAAACCGCAAGTGGGACGAGCAGAACCGCAAGTGGGAGGAGTCCCGCCGGGAGTTCGATCGGGTTCACGAGGAGATCATGGCGCAGGCGAAGAAGCACGACCGCTCTATCGGCGCCCTGGGCGCCCGCTGGGGCCTGCAATCCGAGGCCGCCTTCCGCAATGCCCTGGCCGGCATCCTCGAGACCAGCTTCGGCGTCAGCGTGCGCAACGTCTGTGAATGCGACGACGCCGGCGAGGTCTTCGGGCGGCCGGATCAGGTGGAGATCGACATCATCGTCAAGAATGGCATGCTGTTGCTCATGGAACTGAAGTCATCCATCGACAAGGGCGGCATGTACATCTTCGAGCGCAAGGCCCGCTTCTACGAACGCCATCACAACCGCAAGGCCGACCGGCTGATCGTCATCTCGCCGATGATCGACCCCCGGGCAGCCCCCGTGGCGCAGGCGCTGGGCATCGAGACCTACGGCGATTCCCTGGACGTGCCGGTGGAGTGAGCCCGGCCCGCCGTCGCATCGCTGGGCGGCGCGGCTTAGGACCTCAAAGCGCTGCTGTTCCGCGCCATTGAAGCCTCAGGCGGCCCCTGGGTTCTCGGCAACGATCCAGAGCGGTACCCCAAACCGCCAGTCCAGACGGCAAAGACGCCGTTGGATGTACATGGTCAGTGCCTTACGGACGCCACGGACCAATAAACGCTCTGCCCCTTGAGGAAGATAGTCGAGCCGCACCGCCGCCTGGGCGCTCTCCGGCAGGTCGGGGTTGACGAAGAAGCTCAGGTCTTCGCGCTGGTGCCAGTCGGTATCGCCGTCGCCGGACACCCAGGGATCGTCCGCATGCTGCGCGGCGATGATCCGCGGCAGCACCAAATCGAACCAATTGAGCAAGTCGTGACAGTACGCACGCACGTGATAACGCCCATCAGCAAACACGAGGTGATGCGGCGAGATGCGGCGGACCCGAGTCGCGGACTTCGACCAGTATTCGATCTCCACCACCTCCTGTCGGCGGAGCGCCGCAAGCACAGCGCGCGCTGCCTCCTTATCGTAGAAGGGCTTCACCAGATCATCGACATCGGTGAACGGCAAGTCCACCCAGGTCGGATCATCGAGATACAGGGCGGTATGAGCAGCGGCCCGTTGATACTCCAAGAAGCGACCAACGTCGTCGCGAACATAGTTGGCCCTGAAGTCCTCGGTGCGAACCTGTCGGCGGCATCGCCGATCGTATGCCATCTGTCGCGGATGCTTGCGGCAGTAGCTGGCGATGGTCAACTGGGCGTTCTGGCGTGCGATCCCGAAGGCCGCCGCCAGCTCGGAGGCGGTGAAGCCGCCGCCCCACAACAGCCTGGTCTCGATGAAGGCGAATCGCCTCATCATGTCATGATTCATGTCATGTTAAAAAATTATAGGTGAGCAATAGCTGCTAGACTACCCCAATCGTCAACGAAGAGGGACGGCGCAATGTTCAGGGTTCGGTTAGGTCTCCCGAAGGGCCGCCATGCGGTTTATCGTCATCTTGATCTTGTCCACGACGCGCTGGTCAATGCACTGACCGCCGCAGGAGCTGCTTCGGACCAAGTCGTCGGCCACGGGGCTCTGCCTTGGAACTTCGCGGCCCTCGGTCATCACCGGAAGCACGAGGGCGTGGTTCACAGTCTGGTTGTCTCGACCCCAAGCACAACCCTCGCCCAAGTGCTGGGGCGGATCGATCCCGCCACCCTGCGCTATGCCCGAGCGGCAACCGGCGAGCTGGTCGACTTCGCAGACGCCGAACTGATCCCGGAGCCGCCGCCCCTGCTCACGGAGCAGGCAGTCCTGGGCGTGCTCACCCTCTCACCCATCGCCATCAGCGACCCCAGCAAGCCAGGCAAGCGTTGGCACACGCGTCTCGATGCCTGCGATCTGTCGGCCGCCGTCAACGCGCGTCTGAGTCGGCTCGCCGGGCGGCGTGTCACGCTCAACATCCAGCCTGACAGCCTCTATCTGCGCGCCAATCCGCGACACTCCGTCCTCGTCAGTACCAAGAGCGATAAAGCTGGCCGATCCGCCTTCGTCATCGGGATGGAGGCGCCCCTGGTGCTGGCCGGCAGTCGTGAAGACGTGCTGTTCGCCTGGTATGCGGGCATCGGCGAGAAAACCCGCAATGGATTCGGCTGTATCGGTCTTGCCGAGGCGGGGGTTGGCCGATGAGTACGCCGATCGTGCACGCCATGGCCTTGGCGGCAGAGGTTTACGGGGCGTTCTTGACCGAAGTCGTCGAGGTTGGTGTCCTGCGACACCGCACCGGGCCAGTCCTCGACCAGAAGAAGCAGCGGGACCTGGATGCCGGCCGCGCGATCGACAGCCGGCCGATGCACCTGATGACCCTCAGCGGCAAGGGCGGCTGGCACCCAGACCCGGTACAGCGCGCGCGCCGCGCCGACAGCGCCAACATCACCCTGCTCGATCACCTGCTGTCGGTGGTGCGCGGCGCACTGACCTTTGCCGCCATTGATGTGCTGGCAACCAATCCCGAGGCCAATCGCGACCTGCTGGCCGCGGACCTGCGCGTACTCGCGGCCATCGCCTTCATGCACGACCTGGACAAAGACCTGGAACTGAACCGCGATACCGTCCTGTCGCTGGAGTCGGTTTCCGAGCGCTGGACCGCCTATGGGCTTGACCGCTTCGTCGGTGAACGCGGCGCCCTGGCACCCGATCAGGTCCGTTCACTCATCGAGCAGGCCGAGGCTACCCAGTCCCATCGCAGCCCGCCCGCCGAAGATCCGCCGCGACGGATCGTCAATCTGATCGGCTATGTGGCCCTGGCCGACAAGCTCGACGGGTTGTGGTTGAAAGAAGGTATCGATGCGGTCCTCGCGCGCCTGCGTGCAGACCGCCAACTACGCACCGATCTGTTTCGCGACTGGGCGGTCATCGACCTGTTCGATCCCCATCACCCGTTTCTGGTCGATGAGCTGCAGCGCGCCATCTCGGCCTGCTGCCGTCCCATTCCACCCCTGCTTGAGATTCACCATGATGGTCGCTTGATCTCGCTCGTACCGGCCGATCGCGCCCCGAAGATTCTTGACGCTGCGATCAAGCGGGTAAGCGGGTTTCTCAGCCGCGAGCTGTTTGGATTGCGCATCAATGTATCGAATCGTGGCATACCGGAGTTACTGGACGCCCAACCGGACCACGAAGAACTGATGCTGTTCATGGCCCACAACCTGCCCGCCTCCGAATTGGCTAATCTGTTCCGCGTGAAGAAGGATCTCGCCGATCGGGCAATCACCCGTGAAATGGATACTTTGCTCCAAGGCATTGGTCTTGCCCCCAATTGGCCGAAATCCCCCGGACAGACCATCACGCCCTACCCGAGCCCGGCGACGCTGTCGGAGAATGCACAGGCACACCTGCGCCACGCGGCCCATCTCGCCCTATTAGTCAATCACAAACAGGTCAGAGACCTGCCTGACTATGCAGAACGCGAGCGGACCATCATGAGCAGCATCGACGCAGCGCGCCCCGCTTGGATTGCCGCGATGCCCGACGACGCCTCCCGGCGCACCATCACCTGCCTCTGGGCTACCCGGTTGGCCGTGGACGACCCTGATCTCTATGAGCGCATCTGGGGCGGCGACGGCATTCTGGCCCGCTGGCTGGAAGGGCCTGAGAACGGACGCGGTCTGCGCGACACGGTACAAGGCAAGGGCGGCGACATCATGAGTGCCGTGATTCATCACCTTCGAGAGCGACTGAACGCCAAGGCGATGACCGGCAACCGCAGTACGGACAAGCATTGCCTGTTTACCGACTCGCCGGTGCCGAAGGATGCGACCTTCAAAGAGTCTGACGGGCTTTATGAAATCAAGAAGTCGGCCTTCTCCGGCCGCGACGGTCGCCTGGAGAGCATCGAGTCGGACCTTGGCGAGACCCACATCTCGCCAGTCTCTTACGCCGAGCACCGGCTGCGCGCCCAGGTTCATCAGGCGGTCGGCGGCAGGACGGACGGTATTCCGACCCTGCTCTCCTCGCCCTGCGCAACCGGCCTGTTCGGCGGGCTGGCACTGAATAACGATCAGGACTTCCGGACGTTATCGGTCTACGACCTCGCGCGCGAGCAAGTGGCCAAGGGACAGGTCTATCGCGGGCTGGATGTCTATCGCCACCGTTATCGTGTCGCGCGTTTCGAGCGGATGCCCGAGCGGCTTGAGGATCAAGCAGTCCTGCTGCGCCTGCTGTTGCGAGCCAGCCTGCGCATCGGCCGCCCCCTGCACCTGTTCCGCGGACTGCCGGTCGCCGAGAAGGCGTTTTTCTTCTTCGATGCCATGCCGGGACGCCTCGCTGATGTGATCGGCGGAAATCGACTCCGCCTGGAGCAGATTCCCAGCGCGGTGGATCGGCTGGACACCGCCCTGCTGATCCTGGAGACCAACGGACTCGGTTTGGATGTTTTCGACCGCTATGCCCGGCCGGAAACGCGTCTGGGCGCTGTCTGTCTGACGTGGGCGCACCTACACGACGCGGCACGCGATGGCAAGCCGGACCGCAGCAAACGGTTCCGGCAGGAATTCGAGCAACTGCTGACGGAGAATACGATGAGCGATACCGAAGGCCCACTGGTCGCACTCGGCCGGGCGGCCGCCCGCATCCAACGACGCCCCTTCCATGGTGCATCGGCCAATGAAGAGATGTTGAGCTTCAACTGCGGCCTGGAGGCTGCAATCCAGGCGTGGCGGCTAGGTCAGCGCGATCGGGAATCGCTGGCGATGGCCATCGCCGGAGAGCTGGATACCAATCTGGCGCGCAAAGACAAGGGCGCTGCCCGCACCCATCGCGACGGGCAGTCCTTCCAGGACGGCTGCCTCGACTTCGCGCGCCAGTTCGTAAACGACGTCTGGCTGGGCGTGCTCAACGGCCGTCCTCCGTCCCAGGCCAACCGCCGCATCCTCGCGAGCATTTACCGCATGTCCTTCTTGACCGCGCCGCGCGCCAAAAGCGACGACGTGGACCAGCAGCCCAACGACTAATCGGAGCCGACCCATGGAACGCCTCAACGACTATCTGCCGCAATTGTCCGCACTGATGGAACAAAGCCAGGGAAAAGATGCCGCGTACATGCACCCCAAGCGCAAGAACCTCGGCAGTGTCTCCCTGGTCCTGCTGCGCGAAGCCATCGCGCCGGTCGTCTTTCGCAACGCCGAGCAGGAGATCACCGATATCGAGTTCAATAACGAAACCTATGTCCGCGCCGTCCCGAACAAATTCAAATACCCGGAGCGGGGGCGCGCCTTGCAGATCCTGCGCGCGATGCAGGCGGGCGGGCGCTACCCACAGAACCGCACCGCCATCCCCAAGGGCAGCCGGCCGTCGGAGTCGTTCGACCTGAACACCCTGGTCTTCGGTGACTCCGCCAATCGGGACAACAAGGTCCTGCCGGTACGGGCCGCCGTCAACTATTCCGACGGTCTCAGTCTCAAGCCGAAGTACTTCTGTGTCGAGGAGAGCTTCCACAACCGCGGCATGGAGGACGGCACCCTCTGGGATGCGGAGGCGAAGAAAAATACCGACAATCTGTTCAGCCGCCATTTCGTGCGGCCCGGAACACTGCTGGTCCAGGTCCTGTCCACCCGCGGCAAGCTGCTGCCGCTGATCGGACTTAAGCACCTGTTGTTGTCGGTCGGACTCGCGGGGAGCTACGGCGGTCAGACCTCGGTCACCGGCATCAATCTGCGGACCCACTTCGTTGGTCTTTACGCCGATTGGTTCGAGCGTGCCGAGACCTCCCCCTACGAGCTGATCAAACACATCCCGGCCGATGCCAACCAGGACATTACCGCTGCATCCGCGGCCTTGCATGATCTGCTGGAGCCATTGCACCGAACCGCGATTCCCGGCAGCGATGTCCAAACCTGGGTCACCGGGCTGATCGCGGACTTCAACCAACTTGGCGGTCCCTTGGAGGCCGAATACCGCGCGGCCGCGACGGCCGTCGGCCAACTGTTTGATGGCTGGTTCGGGCAATGAAATCCTGGATCGGGCTGCGTGCCGAAACCTTGACCCCCTTTGCCTACCATTCGCTGGCGGTCCAGGGGGGAACGGCCACCTTACCCGAGTTGATCGGCGATAATGCGCTGATCTTCGGGCTGGCGACCGCGCTGGGCCATGCCCGGGCCAGCGTCGCCTTGCCCAGCAAAGACTATCGGCGCGATCTGCTGGCAATGCCCTGGCGTGCATCGGTACTCACCGCCGACGATCCCCGACTCTTACCGCCTCTATCCAGGCGGCTGAATCTGGAGGAGGAAGGCGGCTTCCCGAAGAAACTCCAGGACGTGGTCGCGAAAGGCAACATGAAGCAGTTCTGGACCATCCAAGAAGTGCCGCCTGGCCAGGTGTTTCGCGGCGCGATCTTCGGTCCGGACCCCTTCGCCGAGACCGGCCGGGAGACCCTCGTCATCCGTATCGGGCTGCACCGCAACGGGATGGTCAGACTGCAACGAGCGGCGGACCCGGCGCCGGTGCGGTTGAACGCCGCCACCGCGGCCCTGTTCGGACGCGACTTGCCGGTGGATCGCTTTCTGCTGTACGGCCTGCAACTCACACCGAAAATGTCGCCGGCAGAAGCTGCCGAGGAGGTTGCGCAATGGAAGTGACGATCGCCAGGCATTGCGTTCCACAGGACGCCGATGGGTTGTCGCCATTGCAGCGGGCGTTGCTTGAGCACCCCAGCCGGGTCCGCATCGCCTCGGCCCCCACTGGTGCCGGTAAGAGCTATGCGTTTCAGGTGGCCATGCGCCGACACGGCCGGCGGATTCTGTTCATCGTACCCACCCGGCGGCTGACCCAGAACCTGGCCACCAGTCTCATCAAGGACCTGACCCAGGACGCCGGTTGGAGCGAGGCGCGGGCACGTGACAGCGTGGCCATCTGGAGCAGCGAACAGACCGCCGCGCTCAAGGCCGCGGGCGAGATCAGCGTCAGCGGTGTGCGCGTGCGCCAAATGCAGGCGTTGAAGCTCGGGAGCACGGACGGCGAGATGATCTTCTCCGTACCCGAGGTGGTCAGCGCCCTCTTGGTGAGACGCCGCTTGGAGGCAGGGCACGCCGACGAGGGTGTCTTCGACCTCCTCGACCACTTCGATCACATCGTCTTCGATGAATTCCACAGCATCGAGTCGCGTGGGTTCGGGCTGGCCGCACTCTTGGCCCGGCTGGCCACGGCGCCATTGGAGCATCGCTCCGGCTTCGGAAGTGCCCGGATCAGCTTCCTCTCCGCAACCCCGTTGGACCTGCGGCCGACGCTGCTGGAGGTTGGCGTTCCCGAGGAACGGATGATCGTGCTGCAGGAAACCTTGGCCCCGGAGGGACGGGCACTCCATGGCGATGTCCGGTTGTCCCTGGTCGAGACACCCAACCTCTACGACATGATCCTCGACAATCTACCGCGGATCGGCACCGAATTGGCGGCCGGGCGGCAGGTCGTCGTCATCTACAACGCGCTGGTTACCCTGGAAAGGGACCTGCCCGCCCTGGCCCGGGTGCTGCCCGAGCACGGCATCCAACCCGACCGGGTACTGGTCATCAACAGCGTACGCGACAGCGTCGCCGAATGTCTGCATCGCGGCGGTTTTTCCTTCGGGCGTCGGCGTGATCCGCTAGCCTATGACCTGATCCTCGCCACCGCCAGTGTCGAGATGGGCGTGACCTTCCGCAACGCCGATTTCATGCTCATGGAACCCGGCTTCGAGGCCATGAATTTCCTGCAACGTTACGGCCGTGCCGCCCGCCGTGGCGCGAACGGCCAAGTCATCGTCCGGCTGGATACAGACCAAGAGAACCGTGACTCCTGGTTGCGTGAACTGACCGATTGGGTGCGACAGCATGACGGCGAACACGCAAGAATCGACGCACTGACCGAGGTTTTGAGTCGCTCGGTGCGCGCCCAGTTGGCCGAAACATCGGGCGGCCCGCTGGCCGTCGGCACCTTCGGGCGTCTCTCCAGCCGCGCCATCTGGTGCAGCGGCCTGTATTGGTCTGTGCTGTTGGCGCATCCCAGCAACCGCGGTCATCGCGGCCGACACCTGTTGGAGCATCAACCGACCAGTGCGCGAGCCCTGTATCGACTGGAACAGGATGTGCGTGCATTGGCCAGCGAACAGGGGTTGGCCGAGCCCGTGGAGCAGTGGCTCAAGCTATTTCGCGCTCAGGCCTTCGACCTGCGCGGTATCGAGCCCAAAGTGCGGGTCGTCAGCGACACCGGCGAATCGTTCGACTACCCACGGGTCTGGCTGCAACGAGAGACCACGGTCTTTGAGCGGTTCACTCAAGTGGGCGACGAAGTCCACATCCGCGGCAGCGTGGACGACTATTGGCGTGACCAGCGGGATGCACAAGCCAAACGTGCCTGGGTTTGTCACTTTCCGCATACCGGTGAGGTCACCACCCTGGCCCATGACGCCGGCCTGGTCGAGCAATGGTGCCGACGCCTGGAAACGATCGACCCTTATGGTGTCGATTGGGACGCCTACCCGCAGGCACTCGCTGCCGCCAAGAAGCTCATCCGTCTGACTGGCCTGGTACCCGGACATGACCCAGACATTCCACTGGAATCGATCCACGGCATTCTCTGAGCGCGTCGACCGGCTGGAACTGCACGGCCTGCACTTCCAGCATATCAACCTCTGTCGGCGGCGCGCCTGGATGTACCTGCACCGAATCAATTTCGCGCAATGGAACAGCCGGGTCGCGAGCGGTATCGCTCATCAGGTAACTCACCATAAACGTGACCGCTCTGTCGTTGGACTCTTCGGGCTCGCGCCGGATCGACTCGATTGGGAACAGGCGATCGTCTTCGAACACAAGGGCACCGGAGGCGCCGCCGGGGCGGTGGATCGGCAGGTCGGTTTTTATGCCGTGATGCTCTCCATCGCCACCCAACGCGAATGGCGCGGACAGGTGCAGGTGTTGACCAGCCGGCGCGGGCGGGAGGTGTTGTTGGATGGCCCACTGCTGACTGGGCTCTGGGAAGACAGTATTGCATTGGAAGAACTCATCGCCACCCCACAAGTGCCGGCAGCCCCGCGCATCGGACTCTGTGCGAGTTGCTCTTTCGCCTCATTTTGCGGACACGATTAATGGAAACCCTGTTCGTTACCCGAAATGCCGTTCTCAAACAGCGAGAGAACACCCTTTCCATTCAAATCGACGGTATCACCCGCTCGTTGCCGGTGGAATCAGTCGAACACCTCGTGCTGCTAGGCGAGAGCCGACTCAATACGCGCCTCCTGACCCTGTGCGGCAAGCATGGGGTACGCGTCTCGGTCTTCGATTACTACGGAAATTGGAAAGGCAGCTTCGAGCCCATCGACCGCAATCCGGCCGGGGTGGTCAAGCTCAAGCAGGCGGCATTATTGCTTAACGAGGACAAGCGACTCGCGGTTGCCCGGGAGATCGTGCGTGGTGCCGCACATAACATGCTCTCGAATCTGAGATATTATCGCTACCGCGGCGCGGTCGCGTTGACCGAGATCATCGTCGCTATGGAACGGCTGACCGACAAGCTCGGAAAAACCACGAGCACAGAATCCCTGATGGGAATTGAAGGCAACCTGCATGAGTGGTACTACAGCGGCTGGAAGCACATTGATGCAGATCTGGACTTCACCCCGCGCGTCAAGCGCCCACCGAACAATCCGGTCAACTGCCTCATCTCTTTTCTGAATCAGTTGACCTACACGGTGGCCCGTCACGAGGCGAGTAAGACGCACCTTGAGGAGACGTTCAGCGTATTGCATAGCCCAGGTCAGGGACGGGCGTCGCTGAGCCTGGATCTGGCCGAACCGTTCAAGCCGGTCCTGACCGATATGCTCATCTTCCGCATGGTCCGCCGTCGCATGCTGTCCGACAATGCGTTCAACATTCGGGACGGTGTCTGTCTACTCACTGAAGCAGGGCGCCGCCTTGTAGCCGAGCAGTTTTCGCAACGCCTTGAAGAACAGTATGCCGAGCGCACCCTGCGTGAGTGGGTCTACCGCGAGGCGCTTGGGCTTGAGCGCCACGTCATGGAGGTGGCCGAGTACGAATCCTTCAAGCGTCGCGCCTGATCATGTTCATGCTGATGACTTACGACGTGGAAGCCAAACGGACCCTCATCTTCCGCAAGATCTTACGTCGCTATCTCAACCATGAGCAGTATTCCGTGTTCACGGGAGACATCACTGAGGCTGTCGCCATCCGCTTGCGCCGCGAACTCAGCGAGGTCATGATCCCCGGCGACCGCCTCACTGAAATCACGGCGGCCAACCGCAAGAATGTCCAGATCACTCACTTGGTCAAGTCAGACTCGGGCAAGGGCGAGGTTGCAAGGCAGCCAGACACACGCCATCAGACAGACTTTTCTGTCCTTTGACGACTTACGTCGACCTTCGCTGAAGTCACCGGCAGCCAGCTCAGACGATGGCTTTGCTGGTCCGGAGGGGCGTCAAGCACCACCGGAGCAAGGGCGGAGATGGGCATTTGCTCTACACTACGAGGGTTCCGAATCCCCATGAGGGGTTATGAGTTGCTGCTCGCCAGTTCCCACACGGGGGCATCGGGGAGTTCCGAATCCCCATGAGGGGTTATGAGATCAGCGTCAAGCGCGCCCCCGCTGGTTGGGAGAAGTTCCGAATCCCCATGAGGGGTTATGAGCGTTGGCGCCCCGCCGCCCTAGTGTCCTACGTGTGGGTTCCGAATCCCCATGAGGGGTTATGAGCTGACATGGGCAGACGGCAGCCCCGCGCGCCCCAAGTTCCGAATCCCCATGAGGGGTTATGAGGCCGCCCATTTGCCCGACGTTGAAGCGCAGCCCGCGTTCCGAATCCCCATGAGGGGTTATGAGTGGAGCAGGTCGTTCAGGGCCTGCGGTTCCTGCGCAGTTCCGAATCCCCATGAGGGGTTATGAGGGCGCTGTTTTCGGCGCCGGAGCAACCGCAACCGGGTTCCGAATCCCCATGAGGGGTTATGAGTTTGTCGCGGAGGCCGTGGATAAGATGCGGCAGAAGGTTCCGAATCCCCATGAGGGGTTATGAGGGGTTCACGCAGATTTCCGCGAACTCCGGATCATCCGTTCCGAATCCCCATGAGGGGTTATGAGGCGACCTGTTGACGCAGATGTTTCCGGGCCAGGCCAGTTCCGAATCCCCATGAGGGGTTATGAGGCGCGTGGCGGTTCCGCCCGTGGTAAACGCGGAGAAGTTCCGAATCCCCATGAGGGGTTATGAGGCGGCAGATAGTCCGCCTCGGCCGTCGCGTCCGGCGGTTCCGAATCCCCATGAGGGGTTATGAGAGCGCCCGGCATCGTGATGACATTCTGAGGATGCAAGTTCCGAATCCCCATGAGGGGTTATGAGTTATCGGGAGATACAGGCGGATGCAATAGAGCAAAAGGTTCCGAATCCCCATGAGGGGTTATGAGTTGTTGGTTTATGTCGATGATGTGCAACTGCGGGGTTCCGAATCCCCATGAGGGGTTATGAGATCGGCGGGGCGGTGTGGGTGCGCGGGGGCGTGGTGGTTCCGAATCCCCATGAGGGGTTATGAGGATGTAGGCATCCCAGGGGGCGATCGTCACGCTCGAGTTCCGAATCCCCATGAGGGGTTATGAGCTGGCCATTCGCCGCGCCTACAGCAACGGCGGCGCCGTTCCGAATCCCCATGAGGGGTTATGAGACGCGGTCGCGGAACGGCAGTGCGGCCACCAGGCGCGTGTTCCGAATCCCCATGAGGGGTTATGAGGGTACTACTGGGTCCCGGCCTGGCTGATGCAGACCGGTTCCGAATCCCCATGAGGGGTTATGAGCTGGCCTATCCTCCGCCCGGCGGCGGCGCGACCAGGTTCCGAATCCCCATGAGGGGTTATGAGCCCACCCCCTGGACCCCCGTCACCGAGCGCCTGCCCGTTCCGAATCCCCATGAGGGGTTATGAGACGATCCCGGCATACAACAGCGCCACCAACCGCCGCGTTCCGAATCCCCATGAGGGGTTATGAGGAAGATGGCGTTTATTGGGCGGTAGTGTCATGAGTTGTTCCGAATCCCCATGAGGGGTTATGAGGCTGAGATCGCGCGCGCTACTGCCGATAAGGATTCGGGTTCCGAATCCCCATGAGGGGTTATGAGCTTGCACGACGCTCCACATGAGGTACGCGCTGAGGGGTTCCGAATCCCCATGAGGGGTTATGAGGTCATCTCATCCGTAGCAGTGAAGTCAATCGAGTTCGGTTCCGAATCCCCATGAGGGGTTATGAGGCCGTAACGGGAGTCGTGCCTGCACTGTCTTGATACGTTCCGAATCCCCATGAGGGGTTATGAGTTCGACTCATGAGGCCAAGTGTGTGAGCCTTTATTAATTTAGAATGATAGACGATAATGAAATACCGCACAGCACATAATTATCTTTTTGGACTGATATGCTCATTTTTTCCGTCATCGAGTTAATGGACGAACAGAAATGCTATGATTTCTTGGTTAATATACTTCATCCGACTGGTCTAGGGTGCCCTGTTTGTCAATGCCCAGTTGAAGATTCGAAAATTCACAGAAGAGATCGCGCGCCAGTTCTATACTACAAATGTGCTAACGGACATATTTAT
>NZ_KB902496.1 GCF_000379525.1 Lamprocystis purpurea DSM 4197
CGAACAAATGCGTTCGCTGGTTCAGCCCATCCCCGCGACCGGATAGCCCCTCACCGACTGCCACGTCCGGCCAGGCCGCTCGCGCGTCGCCTGCGGGCGCGGCTGTCCGCGGGACAGGGTTGTTGAGAATAATTCTCAAATGGGCGCCCCGGCGACCCGATTTCGCCGATGCTCGCCAGGAAATGCCTGTGCGTCAGCCCACCTGGCGCCGACCCCGGGTTCCGGCGCGTCCGCGAAAAACGCCGCAGCGCAAATGTCTCACTGACGCATCCGGTTTGCCGCCATGCCCGAATCTGGGGACAATGGTCGGCTAACCACGCTACCGAGAACACCCCCGATGTCCGACAAGGCCCCTTGGATCACCTACCGTCCTGAACTCAAGGTCCTCGACTGCACCATCCGCGACGGCGGTCTGGTCAATGCCCACCAGTTTTCCGACACCTTCGTCGGTGCCGTCTATCGCGCCTGCGTCGACGCCGGCCTGGATTACATGGAGATCGGCTACAAGAATTCGAAAAAAGTCTTCCCGAAAGACAAGTTCGGCCCCTGGCGGCACTGCGATGAGGCCGATATCCGGCGGGTCGTCGGCGACCATGACGCCGCCCGCACTGGGCTGAAGCTCGCCGCGATGGCCGACGCCGGCAAGAGTGACTGGCAGACGGATATCTGTCCCTGCGCGGACAGCCCGCTCGACGTGATCCGGGTCGCCTTCTACGCCCATCAGGTCTCGGAGGCGGTGGAAATGATCCACCACTGCCACGGGCTGGGCTACGAGACCACCGCCAACCTGATGGCCGTCTCCAATATCACCGAGGAGGAGATCGACACCGTCCTGGAGGCGATCGCCGAGACCCCGGCCAGCACCATGGTCATCGTCGACAGCTTCGGCTATCTCTATCGCGAGCAGATCGATCGGCTCTACAAGAAATACGCCGCGGCCATGGCGGGGAGCGGCAAGGAGATCGGCATCCATGCCCACAACAACCTGCAACTCGCCTTCGCCAACACGATCGAAGCGATCATCCTGGGCTGCAATCGGGTAGACTCGACGATCTACGGCTTCGGCCGCGGTGCCGGCAACTGTCATACCGAACTCTTGCTCGGCTTCCTGCGCAACCCCAAGTTCGATTTGCGGCCCATCGTCGACGTGATCCAGCATCATGTGGCACCCCTGCGCAAGGAACTGATCTGGGGGCCGTCGCTGCCCTTCAACCTCACCGGCCAGCTCAACCAGCACCCGCGCTCCGCCATCGAGTGGACCGAGGGCCCCAATCGGGATGACTTCCTGGCCTTCTACGACAAAGTCGTCTCGGAGATCTGAGTGCATCATCGCGCCCCATCCGGCAACCGGCCGCCGCTGAACCGCAACGTCGGGCGGCGCGGCCGCAACGACCCGGTCGACCTGCCGGCTCCCGTGGATGCGCCCGGCGAGCGCCTGCAAAAGGTACTGGCCGACCAGGGGCTGGGCTCACGCCGTGAGATCGAGGCCTGGATTCGCATCGGGCGGGTGCGGGTCAACGGTCAGGTCGCCACACTCGGCGACCGGGTCACGCCCCTGGATCGGGTGCGGGTGGATGGTCAGGAGATCCGCCGTCGTCCGCGGCGCGACGAGGACATGCAGATCATCGCCTACCACAAGCCGGAGGGCGAGATGGTCACCCGCCGCGATCCGGAGGGGCGTCCGACCGTCTTCCGGCATCTGCCGCGGCCGAAAACCGGGCGCTGGATCGCGGTCGGCCGGCTGGACATCAACACCTCCGGCTTGATTCTCTTCACCACCGACGGCGAACTGGCCAACCGGCTCATGCACCCGTCGCGGGAACTGGAGCGTGAGTATGCGGTGCGCATCCTGGGTCAGGTCCCGGACGGCACCCTGGACCGGCTGACCAGCGGCATTGCGCTCGAAGACGGCCCCGCGCATTTCGATGCGGTCAGCGCGCGCGGCGGCACCGGTGCCAACACCTGGTACCACGTGGTGCTGAAAGAAGGCCGCAACCGCGAGGTGCGCCGCCTGTGGGAGGCGGCCGATTGCCAGGTCAGCCGCCTGATCCGGGTCCGCTACGGCAACGTGGAATTAGGTCGGCGGCTCTTCCCCGGCAACTGGCGGCCGCTGCTCGACGACGAGCGCAAGCTGCTGCTGTCACTGGCCGGGATGGAGTCGGAGCCGCGCAAGCCGCGGCTGCGCAACGCCGCCGCGCGTGTTTGGCAGGGCGGGCGGTAGCGGAGCCGTCTGTCACGCTGAACCGAGTATACGCCGGGCTTGGCGTGACATCGCCTTCGTACCCAGGCATGGCCTTGTCGTAGGGGCGGGTTTCAAACCCGCCCCTACTCGCTGCTACAAGTACAGCAGGATCGCGAAATAATGGCTCACACTGCCGGCAAGGACAAAGAGGTGCCAGATCCCGTGACACCAGGGCCAGCGGTTATCCAGCGCGTAGAAGATCACCCCGACCGTATAAAACAGACCACCGGCCACCAGCCACCAGAAGCCGGCCGGGGGCAGGGCGGCGATGATGGGGCCTAGTGCGAACAGGATCAGCCAGCCCATCAGCAGATAGATGGCGACCGACAAGAGCCGCCCGCCGCCGCTGCGCAGGGTGTCGATCACCATCCCCGCGACGGCCAAACCCCAGACCGCGCCAAACAGCCACCAACCCGTTTTGCCCTTCAACGCGACCAGGGTAAAGGGGGTATAGGTCCCGGCGATCAGCAGATAGATCGCATGGTGGTCCATGACCTGGAAGAAGTCTTTCGCACGCCCGCGCAGACTGTGATAGAGCGTGGAGGAAAGATACAGCAGAAACAGTGTGGCCCCATACACGGAGAAGCTAACAATGCGGATCGCTTCGCCCTTCACGCCGGCCAGGGTGACCAGCACCGTGGCCCCGATCAGCGCCAGGACCGCGCCGACCAGATGGGAAATGCTGTTGAAGCGCTCGCCGCGGTACATGTTGGTTATGCCCTCTGCCGATCAGCCCGAACGACCGCGAAATTGTGCTTCGAGCCACTGACGCATGCGCTGTGAATCGCCCATCGGCGTGCGTTTGCCGGCTGAATCCAGGAACACCATGTCGAGCCGCCGCCCGCTGATCACCGCCCGCATCACCAGGCAATGGCCGGATTCGCTGACATAGCCGGTCTTGCTCAGTTCCACCCGCCAGTTCGGGTCCTGCACCAGCGGATTGGTATTGCGGTAGGCCAGGCGGTCGGCGTCGCCGTAGGGCTGCACTTCCATGGTCGCGCGGGTGGTGAGTTCCTGAATCAGCGGGTAACCGGCGGCGGCGCGGATCAGCTTCACCAGGTCTTCCGCCGTGGAGCGATTGCCGCCGTCCAGCCCGGTCGGGTCCGCGTAGCGCGTGTCGGCCATCCCGAGCGCGGCCGCCTTGCGGTTCATGGCGGCGACGAAGTCCGGCTTACCGCCGGGGAAGGTGGTCCGCCCCAGGGCGGAGGCCGCCCGATTGTCGGAGGACATCAGCGCCACCGCCAGGGTCTCCCAACGCTGCAGGGTGGCCGCCCGATCGATGCGCAGGCGCGAGCGGCTGTGGCGCAGTTGATCGCGATCGGATTCCAGGATGGTCAGCGGTTCATCCAGCGGTGCGCCGGAATCCAGCACCACCATGGCCGTCATCAGCTTGGTGATCGAGGCGATCGGCTTCTGATCATGGCTGTGTTTGGCATAGAGCGGCTGTCCGCTCTCATCCACCACCAGCACGGCCGCCGACTGGAGGTTCAGGTTGGGGGTGGTCTTGCGGGACGGGGCAGTGCCTGCCGCGCTGTTGCGCTCCGGGTCGGCCCCGAGGGCCACGCCCAGGGGGAGAGCGAGGGCGAGGGCGAGCAGGACGCGCGCGGTTCGGTGATTCACGCTCATCTGAGGATCCATAACTAAAGGTGTTGCGGCGAGTGCCGCGGAATCGGGGCCGCGTGATTTTCGGGTTGTCTGTTCCCCGCAAGCGCAATATGGTAGCCGGGTCGCGGCCGCAGGTTAAGCACCGATGCGGTTTTTGTTGCCGGAAACGCGATCCGCCGCCGACATGATGTTTCGGCAATCGCCTAACCGCGTTCCCGGATGCACGCTGAGGGCTGACCGCCGGCTGCCGATACTCCGACCGAACGCGTCCACCCACCTCTTGCCGCAACGAGCCCAAGTGACCCCCACCCACATCCGCCGTATCGGTGTCGACCCGGCGCAGCCACCTGCCGCCAACCCGCGCGAACTGCTGCATCAACTCTACCGCAGCCGTGGACAGGACGCATCCGGGACCGCGCTGGGCCTCGCGGATCTGGCGCCCTATGAGACGCTCGCGGGGCTGGAGCCCGCGGTCGCGCTGCTCGCCTCGACCCTGCGTTGCGGCGCGTCGATCCTGGTGGTGGGCGACTATGACGCCGACGGCGCCACCGGCAGTGCGCTGGCCGTGCTGGGTCTGCGCGCCCTGGGCGCCCGCGCCGTATCCTATCTGGTGCCGAGCCGCTTCGCCTACGGCTATGGTCTGAGCCCGCCGGTGGTCGAGGCCGCGGCGCCGCAATCTCCCGGCCTGCTGATCACCGTCGATAACGGCATTGCCAGTGTCGCCGGGGTGGAGCGGGCCAATCAGCTCGGCATCCCGGTGCTGATCACCGACCACCACCTGGCCGGGGCGCAGTTGCCCGCTGCAGCGGCCATCGTCAACCCTAATCAGCCCGGCTGTCCTTTCCCGAGCAAGCACCTGGCCGGGGTCGGCGTGGTCTTCTACGTGCTGGCCGCCCTGCGCGCCCACCTGCGCGCGGCGGGCTGGTTCACTGCCGACCGGCCGGAGCCGAACCTGGCCGAGTACCTGGATCTGGTCGCCCTGGGCACGGTGGCCGACGTGGTGACGCTCGACCGCAACAACCGCATCCTGGTGGAGCAGGGCCTGCGGCGTATCCGGGCCGGACGCTGCCGGCCGGGCATCCGCGCACTGCTCCAGGCGGCGGGGCGCGATCCGGCCCGGGCCACCGCGGCGGACCTGGGATTCTATGTCGGCCCACGGCTCAATGCTGCCGGCCGGCTCACCGAAATGAGTCTGGGGGTCGAATGCCTGCTGTGTGACGATCCGATCCGCGCCCTGGACCTGGCCGCGCAGCTCGATGCACTCAACCGCGAGCGCCGCGAGATCGAAGGGACCATGCGCGATCAGGCCGAGACGCTGGTCGAGCGCATCGTCCTGCGCGGTGACGATCTGCCGCCCGGTCTGTGTCTCTACGGCAAGGGCTGGCACGAGGGCGTGTCGGGGATCGTCGCCGCGCGCATCCGCGAGCGCTATCATCGCCCCGTCATCGCTTTCGCGGACGCCGCCGACGGCTTACTGCGCGGCTCGGCCCGCTCAGTGGAGGGGTTGAACATCCGCGACGCCATCGACCTGGTCGACCGGCGCCGCCCCGGACTGATCGCGCGCTTCGGCGGACACGCCATGGCTGCCGGGGTGACCCTGAAACCCGAATGCCTGAGCGACTTCCGGCTCGCTTTCCGCGACGCGGTGCGTGAGCAACTGGGCGAGGCCCCGCCGGTGCATGAGATTCGTTCGGACGGCGAACTGCCGCCGCGGCTGATGAACCTGGAGACCTGCGACGCCCTGCGCCTGGGCGGACCCTGGGGTAAGGGCTTCCCGGAACCCCTGTTCGACGGGGAGTTCGAGGTCATTGGCGCGCGGCTGGTCGGTGAACGGCACCTGAAGTTGCGGCTGAAACCCGAGCGGGGCCCGCTGCTGGAAGCCATCGGGTTCGGCCAAGGCGAACGCCTGGAACTGGCGCGCGGCCGGGTGCACCTGGCTTACCGCCTGGACGTCAATGAATACCGGGGTGAACGGACCCCCCAACTGATTCTGGAGCACCTGCAATCGACCACCTAGACGATACCATCGACCCTTTTGATGCCGAGGATGCGGAAGACGCCGAGGACACGGCCGATCCGATCCGCGGCGCCGGTCACCAAGTCCCCGCGGCGGGTGAGGACTGGGAGGAACGCCCGGAGGGTCCGAGCAAAAGCCAGTTCAAACGCGAGCATCAGGCGCTCCAAGCCCTGGCCGAGCGGATGACCAGGATGCCCCGCGCCCAATTGGAGCGGCTCAAGCTCAGCCCGGTCACCTGGCTCGCGCTCGACGAGACTGTGCGCATCAAGGACGTACGCGCCCTGGGGCGGCACTACAAGCGCATCGCCAACCTTCTGCAACGCGAGGACATGCACGCTGTTCACGCTCTGATGGACGAGACCGAGGCCCGCGAACGCGCGGCCGCCGCCGGCCACCATCGCCTGGAGCGCTGGCGCGAACGCCTGATCACCGAGGGCGACGCCGCCCTGAGCGACTTCCTTGACGACCACCCGGACACCGACCGTCAGCAATTGCGCACCCTGGTGCGCGCCGCCAAACGCGACACCGAGCGCGGCAAACCCGAGGCCCCGCGTAAGCTGTTCCGGTTCTTGCGCGATGCGGTGGACGCCGGGGCCGCTGAGGAAGACACGGCGGCCGATGAACCGGACTCGGAGCCTCGCTGACCCTTTCGGTCATGACCGCCGCATCACATCAACCGTCGAGGCTTTACCGTGAAAGTCGCGCAGCGACCCTGTGGGAGCGGCGTCCCGCCGCGACGGGGCCGGGCGCGAAGTTGCAGATCACCGCGGCACCGCATCGCGGCGGGACGCCGCTCCCACGGGGGACATTCATCTTCCGGGGTAGCTGATGTTCCTTCCATGGCCGTTAGCCGGTGGGCGACGATCACCAAGGCAGCAGCGGTCGCAGCGGTGCGAGCGCCAACCCGGCCACCAGCGCCAGCACGCAGCACACCAGAATCAGCCGCAGCGCGCGGCGCAGGTGGCCGCCATCCAGATCGGCCGGCCAGTCGGAGTCGCCGATCCAGTCACGTTCGACCCATTCACCGTGATAGCGCGCCGGTCCGACCAGGCGTACCCGCAGGGCGCCGGCACAGGCGGCCTCGCTCCAGCCGGAGTTGGGGCTCGGCAAGCGGGCGTGATAGCGCCAGGCGGCCTGGACAGCAAGGCGCGGGTCCAGCCGGAGCAGTGCGGCAGCCAGCGCGATCAAGGGAACCGAGAGGCGCGCCGGCAGCCAGTGCACCAGATCGTCTGAACGCGCCCCGGCCCAGCCGAAGCGGGCATAGCGCGCGTTTTTGTAGCCGACCATCGAATCCAGCGTCGACACCGCCTTGACCACAATCAGCCCCGGCAGCCCGAACAGACAGAGCGCCCACAGCGGGGTCAGCACCCCATCGGTCAGATTCTCCGCCAGACTCTCGATGGTGGCGCGCACCACGCCGTCGCGCTGGAGTTGATCCGTGTCACGGCCGACCAGCATCCCGAGCCGTCGGCGCGCGGTCGGCAGGTCGTCCAGCGCTTCCAGCACCCGCTGTCCATGAACCAACAGGTCACGCATACACAGCAGGCTATAGGCGATGAAGCAGTCCCAGGCCAGGGCCAGCCAGGGATGCCACCACGCAAGCCCCAGGCGGACACCCCACCAAACCAAGAGCGCCCCGCCGACTACCAGGACCCAGTGCAGCAGGCCGCCAAGTCGACCATCGAGTCCGACGGCAAAGAGCAGACGCTCCCCGGCAAGGCTCAAGGCACCCATCAACCGCACGGGGTGCAGGCGATAGACCGGGTCGCCGAACAGGGCGTCGAGCAGACAGGCGGTGAGGATGATTTCGAGGTGAGTGGCTAAGTTCATCGGTGGATCCTAGCGCGCGCGACGGTTGCGGCACCATGATGACTCCATGTCGCCGTCTTGGCTGGAGGTACCCGGTGGAAGCGCTGAAACTCAAGACACTCGATGACCTGCTGCTGTCGTCCGAGGAGCGGGTGGAACTGATCGGCGGGGAGATCGTGCGCCGGCCGATGACGCGGTTCGCCCATGGACAGACACAAATGCGTACCGCGCGCCGGCTCGGGCCCTTCGATCGCGATGGCGGCCCCGGCGGCGACTGGTGGTTCGCAACCGAAATCAGCGTCGCCTACGAGCCCCACGAGTGCCCGTCGCACGACCTGGCCGGCTGGCGCCGCGAACGCCTGCCGCACCCGCCCGCCGGTGTCATCGAACTGCCGCCGGACTGGGCCTGCGAGATCGTCTCCCCCGGCCACGAGCGCAAGGATACCCGCCACCTGCCGCAATTGCTCAAACGTCACCGGGTGCCCTGCTATTGGCTGATCTGGCCCGAGGACAGGACGCTGGTCGCCTATGCCCTGGACGGCGGGGACTGGCGCGAAATCGCGACCCTGAAGGATCAGGGCCGTGGCCGCATCCCGCCGTTCGATGCCATCGAACTCGATCTGGCCGATCTGCTGGCGGACGGCTAGCCGCTGCGGTCCAGCCCCTCAATGCCGGGCGGGCATCCTCCGCGACTTGCGGCCAGATCAGGTCCAGGAAGCGATCTTCGCTGCGCTTATAGAATCGCTGTAGACACTTCGGCGGCGTTCACAGGCGTATTCCCTCACGGCGGATGTTCCCGAGCAATCTTGGATTGGGGTAGACCTCCGGGTGAGACCACTCCAGATCCCAGACCGGCAGTGGCTGGATGCGGATTCCGGTCTCCAGCAGGACGTCATACGCGATATCCGCCAAGTCCAGTTTGGTGTCGAGAAAATCGCCTGGCTGGCCGCGCAGCAGGATCGCGACATCGGCGTCACTGTCCACACGACAATCGCCCCTGGCGCGGCTGCCAAACAGGTAGGCGCCGCTGACGGCGTAGCGTGTCGCAACCTGCGCCAGAATAAAGACGCAGGGCCAGCGTCGTATCCGGGTCGAGGGTGCGCGGCGATTCTGTGTTCACGATTCCAGCTTACCGCAATTTGCCAAACTCTACTCCCTGACCGCGACACCTGCTACCCTCCCAGCACCGTACGCGACTGACTGGACGTGAATGAACCTCGACGAACTCCTGAGCACCCTCGAATCGCCCATCTTGGTGCGCCCGACGCGCCGGATGACCCAGGGAGAGCTTGAATCCTATCTCGACAAGGCGGCCGATATCCTGCGCGGCAATGCCGACCACTCCGAATTTCGCGGCTACGTCTTCGCGCTGCTCTTCTACAAACGCATCAATGACTGCTTCGATGAGGAGGTCCGCACCCAGGCCGCGACCCTGACCGGCGCCGGGGTCCCGCGGGAACAGGCGCTGGTGCTGGCGCGCGACCCGCAGAACCACCACTTCATCGTGCCCGAGTCGGCGGCCTGGGGCAAGGTCGCGCGCTCCGTCAAGGGTATACTCGGGCTCGCGCTCAACAACGCCATGCTCGCCATCGAACGCGCCAATGCCCACCGCGAGAACAACTTCGACGGCATCCTCACCGGCAAGATCGACTTCAACCGGCACGACGAACTACCGCGCGACAAGCTGGTCAACCTGATCAACCACTTCGGCAGCCAGACCTTCGACCGCGCCCATGTCTCCGACGACCTGTTCGGCAACGCCTACGAGTATCTGATCCGCAACTTCGCCAGCCGCGCCGGCAAGTCCAGCGGCGAGTTCTACACCCCGGCCGAGGTCGGTTTTCTCATGGCCGAGGTGCTGCAACCCAAGGCCGGCATGTCCATCTGCGACTGGGCCAGCGGCTCCGGCGGCCTGCTCTTGCAGTGCATCCGCCACGTCAAGAAACATGGCGGCGACCTGCGCCAACTGCGTCTGCACGGCCAGGAATCCAACGGCACCACCTACAACATCTCCCGCATCAACATGATCCTGCACGGCATCCCAGTGTGGGAGCACAAGCAGGGCGACAGCCTGCGCGACCCGCGCCACTTGACCGCGGAACACCGCGTCAAACAGTTCGACCGCGTCATCATGAATCCGCCCTTCTCGCTGGAGGACTGGGGCTACGACACCGTCGCCGCCGGCGACAAGTTCGGACGGTTGTCGTTCGGCATGCCGCCCGCGAGTAACGGCGACTGGGCCTGGTTGCAACAGATCGTCAAGTCGCTCAAGGACGCCGACCCGGATACCGGCGAGGGCGGTCAGGGCATGGTCGTGATGTCCCAGGGCGTGCTCTTCCGCGGCCAGCCCGAGCAGACCGAGGCCGAGGACGGCCAGAACCAGAAAGCCGATGCCGAATATCTGATCCGCCGCGGCTTCATCGAGGCCGACCTGATCGAGGCCATCGTCGTCCTGCCGAGCAAGCTCTTCTACGGCAACGGCGTGCCGGGCAGCCTCATCCTGCTCAACAAGGCCAAACCCGCCGAGCGCCGGGGCAAGGTCCTGATGATCTGGGCCTCGCGTCACTTCCAGAAGGGCAACCCGCAGAACCTGTTGCGGCCCTCCGATCTGATGCGCATCCTCGTGCCCTGGCGCGCCTTCGGCGATCTGGAGCAGGCGCGACTCCTGATCGACAAGCAGGAGGCCCAACTGATCCTGGAGGAAGAGACCAAACGCGACGCCCGCCTCACCGACATCGAGGACGCCTTCGGCCCGGTGCTGGAGCCGCTCCCGAGGCTCACGGCCGAACTGGCCACACTGGATGCACTGGACCTGAAGCTTCAGGCAGTCAAGGATGCCATCACCCCCGAGCACCCCTGGTTCGGCCCACTGGCCCCGCTCAAGGCCGAGGTCGAGCGCATCGAAGGCCAGATCGACGCCGCCGATCGGGGCGACAAGGCCACACTCAAGGCGCGGCTGGTCATGCCCAAGGCCCGATTCGATGGCGCCCGCAAGCGTCTGATCGCGGCGATCAAGGCGCGGCACAAACAGGTCGCCAAGGCAGTCAAGGAAATCGGCAAGCTCCAGGAGGAGCGCGACACCCGCGAGCAGGAGGTCCGACTCGCCGCCGAGCGTGAGATCACGCACCTGCGCGAGACCGCCACGGACTTGCGGCGTATCTGCGCGAATGCGGACGAGGCGCGGCGCTATTTCGCGGTGGTCGAGCGGGAGGAGATCGAGGAGAACGAGTTCAATCTCAATCTGCCGAGGTATGTCGATACCTTTGAAGTGGAGAGGCTGCTGCCTCTGACAGAAGCGACAACGCAACTGGCGACGGCCGCCGCAGCAGCTCAAGCGGCACAGAACGCCTTACAATCGCTGCTTGCCGACATCGGTACGGCCGCTGCCATCGCGAGTGAAGGGTGATGCTTACCCACCGATACAAGACAATCCTGGGTGATATTCCCGATGACTGGCAGGCCAAGCCGATCAGAGAACTCATTGCCGAGCAGTTTGCCGGTGACTGGGGCGATGACGATGGCGAAATCGCGGTCCCGGTAATACGGTCAACTAATTTTACCAATAACGGCAATCTCGACATGAGCAATGTCGCCACGCGTTATTTCCCAAAGCAGAAGGCGGACCAGTCTGGGCTCAAATGCGGGGATTTGTTGGTCGAGCGCTCGGGAGGAGGGCCAGACCAGCCAGTTGGACGGATTGGCTTCATTACCAACGACATGCCGGGCGCAATGGTATCGAACTTCGTTCAGGTGTTGCGACCAGATCCGAAAAAGGTGGCCCCTGCGTTTCTCGGCTGGGTCCTCTTTGAGTTGCAGCGTACCGGAATCATCGAGCGGGTGCAGCAGCAGTCCACGCAGATGCGTAACCTCAACTGGCGCGAGTATCAGCGGCTCTTATTGCCGTCGCCGGACCAGAATGAGCAAAGTCCAATCGTCGGCGCTATAAAGCTGGCAGACAACGCCATCTCAACGGCAAGGGTCGCACTAGATGCAACACGGGACTTGAAAAGGTCGCTGATGACAGAGGTTTTCACCAGAGGCATTCGGAGCAAGGTTAGAAAGACTCAAGAAACGAAGCTTGGCTTGATTCCCATTGACTGGACAACTGCGGAACTGCGCTCAATTTGGAAGAGTTCGACCAACGGGATTTATGTGCCGGAAAACCAATATGGTAGCGGTATCCCCATCATCCGAATTGACACATTCAGTGACGGCTTTTTCGACACAAGAGAATTCAAACGTATCCGGGTCGATAAGGCAGATGTAACAGCCTTTTCACTGGAGGCCGGAGATCTTCTGGTCAACCGCGTGAACAGCATCCCCTTTCTTGGTAAAGTCGTCTACGTCGATCGCATGGATGAATTCTGTGTGTTTGAGTCGAACATGATGCGCCTTCGCTTCGGTACAGCCGAGATTGCCCAATACCTCTCGCTCTACTTGTCTGTGCCCTCCGTGAAAAAGAGGATCTGGGCAATGGGACGCCCGGCAGTCGCACAACTGAGCATCAACCAGCGCGATATCGGGAAATTCTTGATAGCCCTGCCGGGTCCCGAAGAACGCAGAGAGATTCTTGACGTGATGTTTGCGGCAAGGACAGCAGAGATTAAGGCGGCCGAAAAGCTTGCTGCGCTTTACGAGGTCAAGAAGTCGCTCCTACACAACCTGCTCACCGGCAAGATCCGCATCCCCGCTGATGCCCCATTACCCGATCGAGGTGCCGCATGAACGCCTATAAGACCTACGTCCAGATCGATGCGACCGGCCGGCTGGTCCTGGAGGGGCTGCCGTTTCGCCAGGGCGCGCTGCTGGAGGTGCTAATCATCGATCAGAGCCGACCGCCACAGGAGCGGGCGGAGGAATGGAGTGCCTTGATGCGTCACGTGCAGTCACTCCCGCAGGCCCAGACCATCACGGACGAGGACATCGCGGCCGAGATCGACGCCTGCCGGAGTGGTCAGTGAGGGTGGTGATAGACACCAATGTCCTGGTATCCGCGGTCATTCGCGACCGGCTGCCGGAACAGGTCCTGCTGTGGTGCCTAGGTCAGGCCGACGTGGAGTGTCTGGTGACCCCGGATATCCTCGCGGAGTATGTCACGGTGATTCGCCGCCCGAAGTTTGACCTGCCCGAGGAGACGGTGAACTGGTGGCTGGAACTGCTGGCGGCGGATACCCGTGTCATAGCGCCGACAGTCAAGTTAGAGTTTCCGCGTGACCGAAAGGACGCGCGCTTCCTGATTTGCGCCCAATCCGGGCAGGCCGATTACCTGATTACCGGCGACGGCGATTTCAGCGAGGCCCAACAGTTGATCGACCCGCGGATCGTCAGCGTGCGACAGTTTGCCGACATCATCGCTCCGGCATTGCCGCCCCTTCAGTGATTACCGTGTTGCCAAGCCGCCGCTCAGGGAGACACCGCTATGAGTGAGCCATTTTTCGGGGGAGTCCACCGGGTCGAAAAGCCGCCCACGCCCTATGATGTGGTCCGGCTGTTCAACGAGGAGACCACCGTCGAGCGGGAGATCATCGAACACCTGCGATCCGCCAAGCTCGGCTGGACCTGGCGTTCGCGCGAGGAACTGTCGCTGTACCGCCCCGACGAGCGCGAGGTGCTGTTGCTGCCGGTGCTGCGGGAAAAGCTTAAAGCCCTCAATCCGACGATACTGACCGACGATGACCGAGTCGAGGCCATCATCACCCGGCTTCGCGCCTGCCGCGACAACCAGCAATGGCTGAGTTGGCTGAAACAGGGCGTCAATTACCAGTTCGATCCGGGGGAAAAGGCCCAGGATGTGCGGCTCATCGCCTACGACGACCTGGAGGCCAACGACTGGTGGGTGACCAACCAGTTCTCGGTCGAGGGCCATTCGCTGCGCCGCCCCGACATTGTGCTGATCATCAACGGCATCCCCATCGTGGTGATCGAGGCCAAGACGGCGAGCCGCGCCAAGCCGGATTGGCGGGAGGGCGCCAAGCAACTGGGCATGTATGCGCAGGAGATCGACCAGCTCTTCTACACCAACGCCTATGGCGTCGGCGTCAATGAAACGCGGATGATGTACGGCGTGCCCGGCCGGCGGCTCCAGTTCTGGCTGCAATGGCGTGACCCCTGGCCGCACGAGATCGATGAATACGACGAGATGCGGGTCTCGCTCTACGGACTCTTCGACCGCAATAATCTGCTCGATGTCATCCGCCATTTCATCGTCTTCGCGACCCGCGACGGCAAGACCGAGAAGGTCGTCGTGCGCTACCAGCAATACCTGACAGTGAAGGATGTCCTTAGCCGCGCAAAGAATCTGACCGTGCCGCCGGAGAAGCGGCGCGGCCTGATCTGGCAGACTCAGGGCTCGGGCAAGACCCTGACCATGATCTTCGCCGCCCGCAGCCTATGGGAAGAGCCTGATCTGGAGCAGCCGACCGTCATCCTGCTGGTGGACCGCACGCAGTTGGGCGATCAGATGGACCGTGAGCTGAGCTCCGTCGGCACCGAGAACGTTCATGTGGCGGCCACGAAACGCGATTTGGAGGAGATGCTCAGCGGCGACTATCGCGGCGTCATCCTGACCACGGTGCATCTGTTCGAGGGCATGCCCAAGCGGGTGACGAAGGGCCGCGCCAATGTCATCGTCATGGCCGACGAGGCACACCGCACCCAGGAGCGCGAGCTCGGGACCTATATGCGCTCCGCGCTCGAAGGCGCCTCGCTATTCGGTTTCACGGGTACGCCGATCGAGAACGATGACCACAACACTCCCAAGGCGTGGGGCTATGTGAAGGACGACGGCCGGATCGAGCGCTATATGGGGCGTCCCTACACGGTAACCGATGCACTCCGCGACGGGGTGGTGCAGCCCATTCACTGGCAGCCGCGTGTGACCGACTGGCAGTTGCAGGGCACCAAACTCGATTTGGCATTCAAACGCGCGTTCGGTCATCTGCCGGAAGCAGAACAGAACAAACTGACTTCGGAAGGGGCGCGACTCGACGCGCTGTTGTTCCACCCCCAGCGCATCGCCCAGATTACCGAGGATGTCGCCAGCCACTTGACCGAACACGTCCGGCCCAACGCTCTCAAGGGGATGCTGGTCTGCAAGGACAAGAAGGCCGTGCTGCTGTATACGCGGGCCTTGCGCACCTTGCTCGGCGATGAGGTGGTCACCGCGGTGATCTCTCAGGCGCCGAAAGAAGACTCCGCGGACATCCAGACGCTCTATCTCAGCGATGCCAAGCGCAAGAAGCTGCTCAATGAGTTCCTGCTGCCGGCGCAGTCCGAGCTGGCCGAGCACCAGGACAAGCCTTACCGCAAGGTCGAGTTGCTGGTGGTGTGCGACATGCTCCTCACCGGCTTCGATGCACCCATTCTTCAAGCACTTTATCTCGACAAGAAACTGCTGAATCACAACCTGTTACAGACCATCGCCCGAGTGAACCGGCCCTATAACGAGATCAAGGGCCATGGGCTGATTCTGGACTATTACGGCATCTTCGATCATCTCAACGAGGCACTGAATTACCGACCGGACGAGCTGGGCGATGTAGCCTTTCCATTCGACGCCATCCGCGAGCATTTCCGCAAGACCTTTGCGCAGGTCTGGGACCTGTTCCCGACGGATGCAGTGCCGCGCGACGGGTCGCACGATTCCTTTATCGCGGCGATGAAGGTTCTGCGCGATCAGGAGGCTGCGGAAAAGCAGTTCGATACCGGCTATCGCAATCTGCGCGTACTCTATGAGGCGCTACAGCCCGATGAACAACTGCGTGACTTCGTCCGCCCCTATGCCTGGCTGACCAAGCTCTACCTGCTCTATCGCAAGAAGTTCTACCCGGATGCGAGCAGGAGCATCGAGGCCACCACGGAAGATGCCGCGCGCACCCGCGAGCTGATCCGCGCGCATATCGACGTCGATGCGCTGGAGATCGAGTTTCCAACCTATGTGCTGGACGAGCATTTCCTGACCAAGCTCAAAGACAAGAAACCCGACGCCAAGGCACTTGAGATCGAGGCCATGTTGTCGGCCGAGTTACGCATCCGGCTCGATCAGGACGAGTCATTCCGGTCGCTGTCCGAGCGGTTGCAACGCTTGATCGATGAGAAACGGGCGGGTACGCTGGCCGGTATTGCGCTGATCGAGGAACTGGAGCGGCTGAGCGAGGCCGTCCGTGCCGCGGTGGATGAAGGCAACCGACCCATTGCCCAGCAAATCGCGCTCAAGGTCAAGGCGCGCAATCCCGCCATCGCCGATGTCCAGGCCGCCGCCATCGCCGCCGCCACGCTGGACGAGGCCGATAAGCTGTGCTTTCCCGGCTGGTGGAACAGCAGCGCGGTGGACCCCGATCTGTCGCGTGCCTTGCTGTTCATGATCGCCACGCGCTTTCCCGCGTCCGGGCTCCTGGCCGATGACGCGATGGGCTTCATCGCGACCCTGGTGCAACTGCTCAGGGGCCGGCATTACCAGCCGCTGCACGAGGGCTAGGTCAGTGGCAGCAAGTCCGCATGAGGATCGGCAGCCCGCTCATCTCGATCTGCCGGATGGGCAAGGGATCGATTTTGAGATCCGCTCATCGGACAAGGCGCGGTCGCTCCGGCTGAAGATCAGTGCCCGTGATGGGTTGACCGTGACGGCGCCCCGTGGAATCGATCGCGCTCGCGTCATGGAACTGGTGGCAAGCAAGGCACAATGGATCGCGGATCGCTTGACTCAGTTCGACACCGTGCGCCAGTTGATCGGCGATGCCGTGCCGGCCCGTCCCCAGGCATTCGATCTGCCTGCCTTGGCCGAGTCGTGGCGCGTGGAGTATCGCGAGACCCGCGCCGGGACGGTCGGTGCGCGCACCGACCAACCCGGGCGGGTCGTCGTGGTGGGTGCGGTCGAGGACTTGGGGGCCTGTCAGGCGGCACTGCGACGTTGGCTTGCGCGACGGGCCAAAGAGACGCTCGGCCCATGGCTGGCCATGGTCGCCCAACAGACCGGGCTTCGCTACACCGACTGGGGCGTGAAGAATCAGCGCACCCGCTGGGGCAGTTGCACGCGCCAGGGGTGCGTGAGCCTGAACTGCAAGCTTCTGTTCTTAAATCGGGATCAAGTTCGCTACGTGATGGTCCATGAGCTTTGCCACACGCTGGAACTCAACCACTCCATTCGCTACTGGGCACTGCTTCGCCAATTCGAGCCTAAAGCGGATGTACTGCATGGCAGTATGCGGGACGCCTGGACCCTGGTCCCCGCTTGGGCGCAGCGGGGATCGGCAATGGGTCTTTAGCTCAGGAACCTGGCCGCCCTCGACCTGCGCCTCCCCGGCTCGTCCACACGAGCGCTCACGCTGAGGCGAACCAAACGGTGCGGGTCGAAATCCGTTCAAGTCCAAGACCGCAGCCGCAGCCGGCTCGGGTCCTTAACGCGGCGTCCCAGCCTCGACGAGTTCGATGCCTTTGTCCTGCGCCCACTCGCGCAGGGCCTCCAGTGTCTTACTGTGCTCGTAGTCCTGCCACGCTTCGAGCAGGTCCTGGTGCTCCAGGAATTCCTTGAACCGGCGATAGGCACCGCGGTGCCGGAACATGTCCCGCACCCGGTCGTAGTCGTCCGGCAGCCGCGTCGCCGCGAAGTCGTAGACCAGCACATTGCCGAGATCGAGCTCGCGTTTGCCGGGGACGCGCAGATACCGGTCCGACAGGTCGAATTCTTCCGGTTCGGCGTTCGGATCGTCCTGGCCGGACCACTCGTCACCGATATAATGGAAGGCCCCGGTCTCCCGGTCCAGATAGGCTCCGCCGCCCAATGTTCCGGCGGCATCCGCGAACATGTGGGCTAGTTCCAGGTCGCTCAGAGTACATTTCATGGGGTTATCCCGCAGGTCGGTTGCTTGTCGGCGCGTGCAATCCCAGGCATTTCGCTTCGAGGCATCGGCTAGTGTTTGTAATCCGACCGTGCGGCCTCCCCAAGCCGAAAAATCCGATCAGATGACGCTGCGGCCAGTCCCAGCAATTCCAAATTTGGGCGGCATCGCGCGATCTCTGGTGGATGCGGCGCGCGCGACCGCCGTGCCGAGTCCCTGACACCGAGCAGCGCGCCTTATCCACCCTACAGCGGAGCCGGTTTCGTAGGGTGGATAGGCGCAGCGCATCCACCATCCGCCTCGCCGACGGGACGCGGTCGGCGGAGGCCACCCAAATTTGGATCTGCTGGGCCAGTTCAACCCGGTTGCCGCAGCAGCAGGCGCTCAATGGCAGCGGTATCCAGATGGGCCTCCACCGCATCGGCCAACCGCTCGATGGCGGCCTCGCGCAGGGCGGCATAATCGCGAGTCCGGGGATGGTCCAGACCAGCCCAGGCGAGCAGGGCGTCGCAGGCGGCCGGGGATTCGAAGAGGCCGTGCAGATAGGTGCCCAGCACTTGGCCGTCGGCGCTGATGGCTCCGTCCGGGCCCTCATCCAGCCAGGCCGCCGGCCGCTCCAGGGCGGGTCCGGTGCTGATTCCGGCATGGATCTCGTAGCCGGTGACCGGCGCGTCATCCAGGGCGAGCCGGCCGCTGACGTTGGTCAAGCGCTTGTGTGCGTCCAGGGTCGTCTCGAAGTTCAGCAGCCCGAGACCGGCGGTGCGGCCGGGCACACCCTCCAGGCCCAGCGGGTCATGAATGGCCTGACCGAGCATCTGGAAGCCGCCGCAGATGCCGATCAGCTTGCCCCCGTAGCGCAGGTGGCGGTTGATGGCCGCCACCCAGCCGCGCGCGCGCAGCCAGTCGAGGTCCGCCGCCACCGACTTGGAGCCGGGCAGCAGGATCAGGTCCGCCACCGGGATGGGGTCGCCCGGTCCGACCAGGCGCAAGTCCACCCCCGGATGCAGGCGCAGCGGGTCGAGATCGGTATGGTTGCTGATGCGCGGCAACACCGGCACCACCACCCGCAGCCCGGCCCCGGTCTTGTCGTCCTGGTCACGGGCCACCGCGTCCTCGGCTTCCAGGTGTAGCCCTTTGAGGTAGGGCAGCACCCCGAGCACCGGTTTGCCGGTGTGCGCGGTGAGCCAGTCGAGACCCGATTGCAGCAGCGCGAGATCGCCGCGAAAGCGGTTGATGACGAAGCCCTGAACCCGCGCCTGTTCGCTCGCGGACAGCAGCGCCAGGGTGCCGACCAGATGGGCGAAGACCCCGCCGCGGTCGATATCGGCGATGAGGATCACCGGGCAGTCCACGCCTTCGGCAAAACCCATGTTGGCGATGTCCTGGGCGCGCAGGTTGATCTCGGCCGGCGAGCCGGCGCCCTCGACAAGAATGGCGTCGTACTGGTCGGCCAGCCGCTCATAGGATTCCAGCACCGCGTTCCAGGCGATGCGTTTGTAGTCCTGGTAGCTGACCGCGTTCATGTTGCCGACGGCCTGACCCTGGATGATGACTTGGGCGCCGATGTCGGTGTTGGGCTTGAGCAGCACCGGGTTCATGTCGGTGTGGGGCGGCAGGCCGGCGGCCTGGGCCTGCACCGCCTGGGCGCGGCCGATCTCGCCGCCGTCGCTGGTCACGGCGCTGTTCAGGGCCATGTTCTGCGGCTTGAAAGGCGCCACCCGCAGCCCGCGGCGGGTCGCCCAGCGGCACAGGGCGGTGACCAGCAGGCTCTTTCCGGCATCGGAGGTGGTGCCTTGCACCATGAGAGTGGGCGTCTTCATCCTGGTTACGACTCGGGGTTTCGACTCGGGGTTTCGACTCGGGGTTGCGGCTGGGGGTTCACGGACCGGGCGCTGCCGTGCCAACAGGGCCGGACGGCGGCAGACTGGCAGGCTTAGGGTCTGAGGGTCAAACCGGCCTTGATCATCGTTCCGGTCGTAGGGTGGACAAGCGCAGTGCAGTCCACCAGCAACGACGCGGGATTCGGTGGGCTGCGCTAGCGCTTGTCCACCCTACGATGTCCCGTGGTCGGAACCGTGATCAAGGCCGTCAAACCGTTGTGCTCAGGGCCGCGTCCAGCCGGGTCCATGCGGCTTCGGTTCCCGGCAGTCCAAAGCGCAGCGCCGGCGGGTTGTCGAACAGACGGGTGAGGATGCCGGCACGGGCCAGTGACTCGTGGATCTCAGGCGCCCGGTCGGTGGGCACCCACTGGAACAGTGCGCAGCCGCCCTGGGGCGGCAAACCATGGCCGCGCAGTAACTCGGCAAGGCGGGACCCGGCCGCGACCAGCCGGGCCTGGGCCGCCAGTTGCCAGGGGGTGTCGGCGAGTGCCTGGGTGGCGATCCAGCGCGACGGCGCGGCGATGGTCCAGGGGCCGAGCAGCGCGGCCAGCGGTTGAGTCACCGCCGCATCGGCGAGCACGAAGCCGACCCGCGCCCCCGCCAGACCGAAGAACTTGCCGAGTGAGCGCAGCAGGATCAGGCCGGGCCGCGGGCACACGGCGGCGAGGCTCTT
This sequence comes from Lamprocystis purpurea DSM 4197, assembly GCF_000379525.1. GTDB lineage: Bacteria > Pseudomonadota > Gammaproteobacteria > Chromatiales > Chromatiaceae > Thiodictyon > Thiodictyon purpureum. Next base: position 20,063 of record NZ_KB902496.1, read on the forward strand.
CCCCGGCGTGGTGTCCATGAAGGCCTCGTCCACCAGCAGCCAGCCGCCGCGCTCGGCGAGTAAGCCATGCCAACGCAACAGGTCGGCCCGCAGGAAACGGGCGCCAGTCGGGTTGTTGGGATGGATCAGCACCAGGACATCGAGGCTCGGCAGTGCGGACTCGATGGCCTCTACCGCCAGCGGGGTGACCCGGTGTCCCGCGAGCGCCCAAGCGCGGGCGTGTTCGCCATAGCCGGGCGCGATGACGCCGACCCGGCCGGGCGCACGCAGGCGCGGCAGGGCCTGGATCGCCGCCTGGGTTCCCGCCACCGGCAGCAGGTGCCGGGTGCCGTAGTAACTTGCGGCGGCCTGTTCCAGCCCGTCGTCATCCTCGGGCAGGCGCGACCACCAGCCCGGTTCGGTCGCTCCGGACCAGGACAGTGCCCAGCTCTGCGGATTGATACCGGTGGACAGGTCGAGCCAGTCCGCCAGGGGAATCCGGTAGCGGGCGGCGGCCTGACGCAGTCGGCCGCCGTGGGGCAGCAGCGCGTCGAGGTCGAGCGCGGTGATCTCGGGTTCAGCGAATCGGTTCATGGCAGAAACAGTCGGATGGCAGCGCCGGGGTTGGATGGGAAATACAGGTGCAGATAGGAGGCGGTGAGCCGGCCCAGGCGGTAAACCGCTTCGGGGGTACCCTGATCGCGGAGCGGCGTGGTGCGGACCAGCGGCTCCAGGTCGATCATCGCGTTGGAATGGTGAAAGGTATGACCTCTGAGGTCCCCCTCGGGAAGGGTCACGCCGTGCAGCCCCAGGTTGGCAAGGCGTGTCTGCATTCGCGCCCGGCCGGGCAGCAGACCGATCATGGGGGCCGGATCGGCATCCGGGTTGGCCAATGAATCGAGCAGATAGAGCAGCCCGCCGCATTCGGCCAGGAGCGGGCGCCCGGCGGCCTGGTGGGCGCGGATGGCGTCCTTCATGGCCCGGTTGGCGGCGAGCCCGTCCAGGTGCAGTTCCGGGTAGCCGCCGGGCAGATAGAGCGCGTCGCACACGGGGAGCGTCGGGTCCGCGAGCGGCGAGAAGAAGCACAGTTCGGCACCCGCTTCGCACAGGGTGTCCAGATTGGCTTGATAGAGGAAAGAGAAAGCCAGATCCCGCGCCACGCCGATCCGCACCCCGGTCAGCAGCGGTTCGATCGCCGGCTGGGGCGCGGCCGGGCGGAAGGCGACCCGGACCGGCAGTTGCGCGAGCCCGGTCCGGGCCAGCGCGTCGGCGCCGCGCTCCAGGCGCGCGTCCAAGTCGGCGATCTCCGCCGCCTGCCAGAGTCCCAGGTGACGATGCGGCAACTCCATCCCGGCGTCACGGGCCAGCGCTCCCAGGAAGGGGAGGTCAGCCGGCAGGTGTTCGGTCAGCATGGCCGCGTGACGCGCGCCCCCGACCCGGTTGGCCAAGACCCCGGCGAGGCGCAGCCCCGGACGAAACCGGGTCAGCCCCCAGGCCAGCGCGGCGAAGGTCTGCGCCATGGCGGCGGCGTCGATCACGCACAGCAGCGGCAGTTCGAAGCGGGCGGCCAGATCGGCACCCGAGGGCACACCATCATAGAGGCCCATCACCCCCTCCACCAGGATCAGGTCGACCTCGCCGGCGGCCAGGTGCAGCAGCGCCCGACAGTGATCCTCACCACCCATCCACAGGTCGAGGTTATACACGGGACTGCCGACGGCGCGCTCCAGCGTCATGGGATCGAGAAAGTCCGGTCCGGTCTTGAAGATGCGGACCCGGCGGCCGAGGCGCCGATGCAGTCGGGCAAGCCCCGCGGTCACCGTGGTCTTACCCTGACCGGAGGCCGGGGCGGCGATGAACAGGGCAGGGCAGTGGACGGTCATCGTGGATCGTGTGGCGAGCTTTTAGGAGACAGGTTGCGCAGGGCGGGAGTCTACCGGATCTTGAGGCACAGCGATCCCGGTCGTTGTCGTTGTCGTTGTCGTAATCGAGAATTCAAACCCGAAACCGGATCGACAACGGCATGTTCATGCCTGAGTTGAATCGTTTCTCCGATTACGACAACGACAACGACAACGACAACGACAACGATTGCGGTCGTGTTTAACCTGTTCTTGACTCTCAGGTCCCGCGCTATAGTCGCACCCATGACCGCCGCGGACCCTTTCACCATGCCTCTGATCGCCCCCTTCACCGGCCTGCGCCCGGCCGCCGGACGCGCCGCCGAGTTGATCGCACCGCCCTATGATGTGATGGACACCGCCGAGGCGCGCGCCCTGGTCGCCGGACGCCCCTGGAGCTTCCTGCACTTGTCGCGCCCGGAGGTGGACTTTCCTGCCGATCAGTGCCCCGACGATCCGGTCTGCTTTGCGCGGGCCGCGACCACGCTGGCGCGGATGCAGGCGGCCGGACTGCTGCGGCGCGACGCGCGGCCCTGCTACTACTGTTATCGACTCATCCGCGGCGCCCAAGTTCAGACCGGGCTGGTGGTGGCGGCGTCGCTGGCGGCCTACCGCAAGGGGCGCATCAGGCGCCACGAGGTCACGCTGGCGGCCAAGGAAGAGGGTCGGGTGCTGCAGATTGCGGCCCTGAACGCTCAGACCGGGCCGGCCTTGCTGATCCACCGGCGCCTGCCGCAGATCGATGATACCCTGGCGGCCATCACCCGGGGGGAGCCGGACGTGGACATCCTGGCGGCGGACGAGGTGCGGCACACACTTTGGCCGATCGCGGACCAGCCGCTGATCGACCTGCTCACCGCCGGCTTTGAGGTCCAGCAGCGTCTCTACATCGCCGACGGACACCATCGCACCGCGGCGGCCAAGCGCATCGGCACCGCCCGCCAGGCCGCCAACCCGGAGCATACCGGCGCCGAAGCCTACAACCGTTTCCTGGCGGTCAGTTTCCCCGCCGATGTGCTGCAGGTCCTGTCAGTCAACCGGCTGGTGCGTGATCTCAATGGCCTGGGCGCGGCGGACTTCCTGCGTCGGGTCGCCGCGCGCTTCACCGTGACCGCAAGCCCGGTGCCGGTGCTGCCCGACCGACCGGGTGAGTTCGGCCTGTATCTTGATGAGTCTCGTGATCAGATCGGGCACCGGGCCTGGTATCGCCTGACCCTGGACCCGCGCCGCATCCCACCCGCCGACCCGGTCGCCCGTCTGGATGTGCGGTTGCTCCAGGATCAATTGCTGGTACCGATACTGGGGCTCGGCGATCCCCGCCATGATCCGCGCATCGACTTCGTCGGCGGCATCCGCGGTCTGGAAGGGCTGATGCAACCGGTGGACAGCGGCGCCATGCGCCTGGCCTTCTCGCTCTATCCGACGGCCTTATCCGACCTGTTCGCGGTCGCCGACCGCGGCGAGACCATGCCGCCCAAGTGCACCTGGTTCGAAACCAAGCTGGCGGATGGGATGGTCAGTCTGGTGCTTGACTGACCGCGGTCCGGCCCCTGAGCGCCTGGTTCTGTTGCCGAGGACCTTCAAGTACCGCTTCTGGTGTCGCTTGGCAGTCGCCCAGCCGCGAACCACTCGGTCAGGGGCCGGCTCTCGCCCAAGCCGGCGAGTCGATGATCGATCGCATCCTGATTGCCCCAGACCACGTCCGCCAAAGAGCCGTTTGCCACGTGTGCTTCGAGGTCGTGACAATACAGCCCCAGATCGCGCTGGACATAGAAGCCGTAGGTGCGGCACGCCGTTGGGCGCTGTGCGTAGACCAGGCAGGTGCTGGACTGCTGGTCCAGGAGCGGGCAGGTCAGGGGCCGTGCTTGCTGACCGGCCAAGGCCGCGATGTCGCGCTCGATGTCCCGTAACTGCTCCGGCGCGAGTCCGGCGAGACCCTCGCGCAGGAGGTCCCATTCCGCTGCCGTCAGTTGCGGCACGTCGGCGAGTGCCCGACAGCAACCGCCGCAGCCCTTGCCGCACAGCCAGCCGGGATGCTCCGCCAGGGTGATGCGCACACGCGCATCAATGTCGGCATGGAGTCGTGTCAAAGGCGTCTGTTGTGGCATGGATCCCCTGGCCCTGGATTCCGGCATCCTGCCGGAATGATAGTGCAAGTTAGCCCGGTAGGTTGGGGTGACGAAGGAACCCCAACGGCCAACGCCTGGGATCGTTGGGGTTCCTTCGTCACCCCAACCTACGGCACTGATATCCAGACCGACCGTTGGAGTAGGGGCGGGTTTGAAACCCGCCCCTACATCCGGTTGTTACGTTCGACGGCTATGCGTCAAACCGCCCCCCAACCCTCGCGACGGCGCTCGGTCTTGCCGGCGATGACCTGGTCCAGGGTCTGCTGGGGGTATTTATAGGCATGCCCCTTGGCGGCCTGGGCGAGCGCAAGCACCTTGTCTTCCGCGCCGAGGTTCTTGAGGTCGCTTTTCTCCACGTAGAACTCTTCCATCAGGTTGTTCCAGACGATCCCTTCGTCGAACCGGATCAGGCAGTAACGGTGGGCGCCGATTTGCACCAGGGCGCTGGCGGAGATGTTGTCCACGTAGAAGATCGGGATGCAGTCCGGACCCAGATCGGCCTGGAACAGTGACACGAACTCGGATACCTCGTCGATACTCGCGAAGTTGCCGGCGACGAATTGCAACTGGGCGGCGCTCGCGAGCAGCACCGCTTCCTTGAGCAGTGCGCGCGGCGGCGCGCGTTTGCGGGCGACCTCGTCGAATTCGCCGGCCAGCACGATGAAGTCACCGCGAAAGGCATAGAGCCCGTCGGTGCTGGTTTGACCCTGGGCGGTAATGAGCCAGTAGCGTTCCTGTTCCTGGTAGGTTTCGAGCAGCATCGGAGTGAGCCTCTTGAGTCATCAGTCAGTACCGAGCAGTGTGGTCCGCTTCTCGGTGAGATAGAGCATCCCGTCGCGCTCCTGCACCCGCAGCGCGGTCAGTGATTCACCGGCGCAGATTTCACTCAGACAGGCCCCGGTGGCGGGGACATAGGTGATGCCGTGCATGGAGCAGCGAATGGATTCGCCGGCGGCGTCGAAGACGCGCGGCTGCTCGCAGTCCAGTTCTTTGGGCATGTGCACGCACTGATTCAGATACCCGTAGACGACACCCTGGAAGCGCACCAGGATGGCTTCCCGCGGGGTGCCGCGATACAGGACGCGAAACCGGTGTCGCCCCAATTCCGCCAGCTCGGCGGACGGGCAGATGGGAGCCGCGTGTTTGGGCCAGGCGAGGGGCGCGGCCGGGATCGGTGTTTCAGATGCCATAGGGTTGGTTGTACCAATCGCGCAGGACCTTCAAATCGCGCACCGGCAGGTAGGCGTAGGCGCCGATCAGGTCGGCGTGGACGGCCTCCGCCAACCGGTGGGAGACCTTGGGGTTGGTGAGCATGTGGAAGTACCAGGCGAAGGGGTAGCCGAGCACCCGATCGAAGCCATGGATCTGATTGGCAAGCTTGACGCCGCGCGCCACCTCGGCATCCGCCAGGCTGGGGATCTCCACCCGCGGAATGGGCACCGGTTTGGCGCTGAGGTGATCGTCACCGTCCTGGTCGCGATACTCGCGGATCGAGAGTACCCAGTGTTCGCAAAAGGCGCTGGTTTCGCCGGCGCTGCTGCGGTCCCAGTCGTCGAGGAAGCGGCGCAGACGGGGACCCGAATCACTGGAGTCCATCAGTTCGTTGACCGGCACCAGACGCCGAAAGATCATCCGTGCCGGTCCCACCGGTTCAGGTTCCAGCCGGGGGAAGTCGAGCGGGTCGACGAACTCGGCGATGCTGTCGGGGAACCAGTCCGGATCCGAGATCACCCGATCCAGGACTTCCTGCACCTCTTCGACCTCGATCTGAATGTAGTCACGCGCGGCCGGGCCGGTCGGGACCACCAGGTAGTGGGTCTGGCCGTTGAGACGGGTGACAAAGCAGCGCAGGTCACTGACGTAGGCCATCAGTTCGTCGATGTCGCCGCCCGACACCGTCACCGCCCATTCAGCGACGTGATCGGCGATGCGTGTCCCGTCCAGACCCACCACCCCGCCCAAGCGGTGCCAGCCGCCCCGCGTCATGGCGTGCTGGACGTCCTCCGCGCCCAAGGTCTCCCGAACGGCCGCGATCAAGGCGTCGAGATCCGCACCGGCAGGCAGCGCGGCACAGGCATTCGCGACGCGCAACGCGGGCGTCTGGAACTGGTCTGGATCAAGGTCAGTGGCTGTCGCTACCATGTCGGGCCTTTCAGTTGGTGAGTTGCGTTCATTTGCGTTCAGGTACGGACGGGTTTCCCCCGCCCTCGATGCGTGCCTGGGCCGCCGACCGGACATCGGCGTCGGCATCCTCCAGCAGCGCGGCGAGCTGCGCCGTCGGCAAGCGTTCCGCCAGACACAGACGCACCCGCCAGTCCGGGTCCCGGAGCAGGTCGGCAGCCTCGTCGCAGCGGATGCGCCCGGCCACCTTGAGGCGGACTTCCGACTCCGGATCGTCGCGCATCAATCCCAGACTCTCGGGCGGGAGGCGTTCGGCGACGGTGCAGCGCACCTGGCGGTCGGGATCGCGGATCATCCGGAACAGCCGCCCGACCGGGAGGCGCCGGGCGACGGTCTGGCGCACCAGATAGTCCGGGTCGCCGGCCAGGGTCTCGAGACCGGCCGGGGGCAGGCGGTCGGCGACCGTGATCCGCACCTCGCGGTCCGGGTCGGTGATCAGGGGTCCCAGGGCCTCGACCGGCAGCCGGTAGGCCAAGACCCGGCGTACGACCTCGTCGGGGTCGGTGATCAGACTCAGGAGTTTCTGCTGGGAGAGATAGCGCGCGGCGATGGCGCGGCGTTCCCAGAAGGTATCCCCGGCGTAGTCGTCCGCCAGGGACGGATTGACCCGGAAGAAGCGCTCGATCTGACGCCCGCTCATGGCGCGCACGCACACGTCACCCGGCAGGCACCGACCTTGCGTCAGCAGGTCACCGCGGTGCGGGCACCCGGCACAACTGACGAGGGGTTTCGCGGTCACGCCAGACACGCTCGGCGCACAGGATCAGGACGCGACGTCCAGTTGCGCCAGCACCAGGCCGGTGGCGGCGTCCGGATCGGCGGTAAAGCGCATACAGTGCGCCTGTCCGTCGATCAGGTAAAGATTGAAAGTGTCGGTGGTTCGGACCGGGACGGGCGCACCGATCCCGGTGCCGATATCGTCATCCATGCAGTAGGTGAAATGGATCGGCCGAAACGCCTCGCGCAAGGCCGAGAGGGTCTGGTCGTTGAGCCCGGCGCGCTCCACGACCTGCACCACCTGCTCGATCCGTTCCGCGCTGATCATGCCCTATCCCCGTCCAGCAGGTCCGCGGTCGCTTCGAAGCGGATACGTTCCTCGGGCGCTTGACCCATCACCTTGGCGAGCCAGGGCGGGGCTTTCCGGGACAACACATCCTGCAGCTTGACCATGCGCTCGCGGGCGCTGCCGCCGGCCGCGTCTTTGATCGGATGGATATCCAGCTTGATGACTTTCGCGGCCGCCGGACCGCCGATGCTGGCCACATACAACACCTGGCAATCGGCGATCAGTCCGGCGCGATAGGCGTTGCGATCCTCGGCGCCGCTGTCATCGATACGCCGCACGTCGATCAGCCGTACCTCGGACGCCGAAACCTGATAGACCAGAAAACGGCGGGCGGCGCCGAAATGTCCGTCCAGCAACTCGCCGGTATCCGAGGCGCAGGCGACCCGGATCGACCCGGGCAGGTCGCCGTCGCGATAGGGGTCGAGCGGGGGAGGGGGGTCGGACTCCGCCACACCCTCGCCTTTGAGAATGGCCAACGCGGCCTTGAGCGCGTCCTGATCGATATCGGCCAGTTCACCATCGGCCGCGGACTTGAGGTCCTTGACGCGCAAGGTGGCGAGCTTCTCCACCGTCGGCGGCAAGCCGACGGCGGAAGCCAATACTTTGATCAACCGCGCCGGATCGGTCTCCGGCAGGGTCCGGGCGGCCAGCCCGATGCGCAGGGCAATAGCGTCTGAGATTGGGCTAGCCATGGGGATCAAGCCGCGATGATGCAGTTGTCTTCCATGCAGGCATTGACGCACTGCGGCATATCGAACTCACCTTCGCACTCGTTGCAGGTGTTCGGATCGATCTTATACACGCCCTTGAAAGGGGTGATGGACTTGGTAGGGCAGATGGGCTCGCAGTCGCCACATGCGGTGCAAGCGGATCTAACGATTTGCATGGCCATTCGATTTCTCCAGTCAATGGGGGCGGGGATGCGGCACGCATCCCGACCCGGATTTATTCAGCACGCTTGAAGCGCAAGGTGGTCGGAAAGACCGGCGGCGGGCTGATCGGGTCCACATACCATTTGGACCCATCGGTCAGCTCGACCTCACCGCCCCAGCTCTCCGCGGTATCGGTTTCAACGGTGGCGATGGTCTCCTCCATGTCCTTTTTCGCCACGTAGAATAACAGGGCGCCGGAATCACTCTTGCGGATCATTACACTGGGCATTCACTTCTCTCCTGGCGTCGCCGGCCGGCGCGAACGCGCCGGCCGGTCGACGGTAGCGGCCTAGCGAACCAGGTCGTAATTGTAGTCCGTGGTGCCCATGCCGCGGGTCTCTTCATCGAGCCGCTCCAGGACCGCATTGACCAGGGTCGTGAGAATGTACATCGCCCCCTCGTAACCCATGGTCGTCATCCGGTGCAGATGATGACGGTCGAAGATCGGGAAACCGATCCGGATCAGTGGAACTTCGAATTCCTTGCCCTTGTGCAAGGTATCACGCTGAATGAACTTGGCGTAGGAGTTGCCGATCATGAAGTCCGGCTTGTTGGTGAACATCAGTGACCGGAAGTGCCACAGATCGGCGCCGGTATGCACCTGACCAAGCTTGCCGTAGGGCGATTTCGCCAAGATCCCTTCCACCTCCTTTTTCCAGCGCTTGTTGGCATGGTGGCACAGAATATCGGTCGGCTCGGCGCCCAGCTCCAACAGGAACTTCACCATGCCCAGCACGAAATCGGCATCGCCATAGACGGCGAAGCGCTTGCCGTGCAGCCAGGCGTGGCTGTCGGTCATCATGTCGACCAGTCGGCCGCGCTCCTTGGCCAGGGACTCCGGAATGGCTTTGCCGGTCAGTTCCGAGACCTTCATCAGGAAATCATCGGTCCAGTCCAACCCCATCGGGATATTGATGTGGGCGGCGTTCTGGCGCCAGGTGATCTCCACATGCTTCTTGGTCTTGGGCAACTGCCAAGGCTGGAGCAGCAGAGTGTCGATGGCGTTGGGGGCGTCCTTGATCTCGTCCTGGGTGGTGCCGCCCGCATACATCCGGAACTCGCCGTCGGCCGGGGTATCCAGCACTTCGGTCGGATCGCAGAGCATCGAATAGTCGACGCCCATCTCGGTCATCATACGATGCATGACGCGGTAATTGCCCAGGTAGGTCTCGAAGCCCGGCACCAGGTTGATCTTGCCGTTGCTGCCGACCACCTTATCGTCCATGGTGTTCAGGGTGAAATGCCGGACGATCCCCTCGAACATGTTGTCCCAGCCGGTGGTATGGGAACCCACGAAGCTCGGGGTGTGCGCGAAAGGCACCGGGAAGCCCTCCGCAATATGCCCTTCTTTACGCGCGTTGTTGATGAAGCTGTTGAGGTCGTCCCCGATGACTTCGGCCATACAGGTGGTGGAGACGGCGATCATCTCCGGCTTGTAGAGCGCGATGGCGTTCTCCAGACCGTCGAACATGTTCTTCTGGCCGCCGAACACCGCCGCGTCTTCCGTCATCGAGTCGGAGACACAGGCGATCGGCTCCTTGAAGTGCCGGTTGAAGTAGGAGCGGAAATAGGCCACACACCCCTGCGAACCATGCACATAGGGCAGGGTCTTCTCAAAGCCCAGGGCACAGAGCACGGCGCCCAGCGGCTGGCAGGCCTTGGCCGGGTTGATGGTCAGGGCTTCGCGCTTGAAGTTGAGTTCTTTGTATTCCTCAGTGGTGGTCCACTGAAAGACCTGCTGAATCTTCTCGTCGGAATAACGCTCCTCCACCCCGTCGCGCTTCTTGGCGAGGTTTTCCTTGTATTCCGGCTGCCTGAACAGGGGGAAGCTCGGCTTGATGTCGTCGACTATTTGGCTCATTCGTATGCTCCTGCCGCGCCGCTAATCCGCGGACGACGGCATGATTGAGACTGCTGTGCGGTCTATGGGAATCCTGCTCCCGGCCGCCGGCTCGACGCCGGCGGCCGGCAACCATCAGGCGCTGGCGCGCTTCAGCGCGGGCTGCTCGGACTGGGCCGCCTGGTCGGCGAGCCAGGGCGCATGCAGCTTGGCCCAGCAGGGATTGTTGATGGTCATATCCATATCGCGGGCAAAGATGGCGAAGCCGTCATAGCCGTGATAGGGGCCGGAATAGTCCCAGGAGTGCATCTGGCGGAAGGGGATGCCCATCTTCTGGAAGATGTACTTCTCCTTGATGCCGGAGCCGATCAGGTCGGGCTTGATGCGCTTGACGAATTCCTCGAACTCATACCCGGTCACGTCGTCATAGAGCAGAGTGGAGTCGGACATATCCTTGATGGTCCGGTCGTAGTCGTCGTTGTGGGCGAACTCGTACCCGGTGCCGACCACCTCCATTCCCAGATCCTCATAGGCGCCGATCACGTGCCGCGGACGCAGGCCGCCGACGTAGAGCATGACGCGCTTGCCTTCCAGGCGCGGACGGTACTTGGCGATCACGGCGGCGTACTGCGCCTCGTATTTGGCGATGACCCGCTCGGCACCGGCCTGAATGGTCTCGTCGAAGCAGGCGGCAATCTTGCGCAGCGATTCGGCGATCTTGGTCGGCCCGAAGAAGTTGTATTCCATCCACGGAATCCCGTACTTCTCTTCCATGTGCCGGCTGATGTAGTTCATCGAGCGGTAGCAATGGATCAGGTTGAGCTTGACCTTGGGGGTCAGCTCGATCTCGGCCAGGGTGCCGTCGCCGGCCCACTGGGCAACCACGCGCAGACCCATCTCTTCGAGCAGGATGCGCGACGCCCAGGCGTCACCGCCGATGTTGTAGTCGCCGATCACCGCCACGTCATAAGGGGTGGTCTGGAAACTGTCGTCGCCGTCGCGATTGCCGATGACCCAGTCACGGATCGAGTCGCAGGCAATATGATGACCCAAGGACTGCGAGACGCCGCGAAAACCCTCGCAGCGCACCGGAACGATCGGCTTATCGAGTTCCTTCGCCTTCTTCTTGGAGACCGCCTCGATATCGTCGCCAATCAGACCGATCGGACACTCGGACTGGACAGTGATCCCCTTATTGAGAGGGAACAGGCCTTCGATCTCGTCGATCAGTTTGGCGAGCTTCTTGTCGCCGCCGAAGACGATGTCCTTCTCCTGGAAATCCGAGGTGAAGTTCATGGTGCCGAAGGTGTTGACCCCGGTCATGCCGACATAGTAGTTCCGGCGACCGGCGCGCGAGTACTGGCCGCAGCCGACCGGGCCGTGAGAGATGTGGATCATGTCCTTGATCGGACCCCAGACCACGCCCTTGGAGCCGGCATAGGCACAGCCGCGCACCGTCATCACCCCGGGCAGGGACTTGCGGTTGGAGGTGATGCACTTCTTGGACTGTTCGATCGACTGATCGTTGACCGCCAAGTGCTTGGCCCGGTCTTTCTTGGCCTTCTCCGGGTAGACTTCCAAGACCTCCTGAATGAGGTCGAGGGTCTCTTCACGAGTCAAATTTGCCATTCTGGCTCTCCACGAAGGGCGCCGCGGCTAATCCGCCGACAAGACGCTCTGCAACAACGCTGTTCTGAACCACCGCGGCGCCGTCGGCGCCCTGGGGCTCGATCTTGGTCCCTGCCGGATTAGGCCGTGGCTTCCGCAACAGCGGATTTGCCGATGATGGACTCGTCCTCTTCGTCCATCAGGCCGAAGTCCATCAGCAAGGCTTCGAGGGCATCCATGGTGATCGGGGTCGGAATCACGAAGTTCTTGTTATTGATGATCTTGTGCGCCAGATCGCGGTACTCCTGGGCCTGCTTGGCCTTGGGGTCGTACTCGATGACGGTCATCCGGCGGATTTCGGCGCGCTGCACGACGTTATCGCGCGGCACGAAGTGGATCATCTGGGTGCCGAGCTGACGGGCCAGCTCCATGATCAGCTCGTCTTCACGGGCGGTGTTACGGCTGTTGCAGATCAGGCCGGCCAGACGCACACTGCCGGAGTTGGCATACTTCACGATGCCCTTGGCGATGTTGTTGGCCGCGTACATGGCCATCATCTCGCCGGAGCAGACGATGTAAATCTCTTGCGCCTTGTTCTCACGGATGGGCATGGCGAAACCGCCGCACACCACGTCGCCCAACACGTCGTAGAATACGAAGTCGAGGTCGGCCTCGTAGGCGCCTTCCTCTTCCAGGAAGTTGATGGCGGTGATGACACCGCGGCCGGCGCAGCCGACACCCGGCTCCGGGCCGCCGGACTCGACGCACTTGATGTCGCGATAGCCGACCTTGAGGACGTCCTCCAGTTCCAGGTCCTCGACGCTGCCGGCGTTGGCCGCCATCTCCATGATGGAGTTCTGGGCCTTGGCATGGAGAATCAGACGGGTGGAGTCAGCTTTCGGGTCGCAGCCAACGATCATGACCTTTTTGCCGGCTTCGGCAAGGCCGGCAACGAGATTCTGGGTGGTGGTGGACTTGCCGATTCCGCCTTTGCCGTAGATGGCGCATTGACGCAGTGCCATGGGGAGGGTCTCCTGTGGGTCGCTTTCGCAGCGGTTGAACAAATTTCGCGCTCATGCCCACTAGAGCAAGCACCGTGCCATCCATGAAGAATATTGTAAAATATTGTTATATAAAGGTTTGTGACAAGTATTCCGGGTTGCAGCCATTGGTAGCATCCACGACAAGTCCAAAGCGGCTGTATGGATAACAACAGAGATCATTAGTCGGAAATGAGAACGACACAGGGTTCGCGTCATGTATCGAATGGGGGGGAAGCGCATCCCGCCGCCGATTGCCTGAGCGCTTTCGATAGCGGGCGGGAAACGCCGGTGCCGACCTTGCCCGGGTCGGCCCGGCTGTCGATCAATCGCTGCAATCTGCCAGCAGTGATCCTGGGCAGTCTGACCTTCCAGCGACACCCGGTCCCACTGGCGATCGACGGGGTGCGGGATTTTCACGCGGATCTGTGTCGGCGCCTGGATCAGGTCCCCGATCATCGGGTCAGAGCGGAGCGTTTCGTCGATTACATGACGGTCCGGTTCTGCCTGGAGGAACTCGAAGAAGCGGGGCTGACGCCCGGTGGACGCAAGAAATCCCGGGCCAACGCCAACTATCTGCGCTTGGTGCGAGGCTGGTCCTTCGACTCGGACGGCCGCGAGGGGGCGGTGCTCAAGCACTGGGCGGAGACGCGCTTCGGCCTGCTCACCCGCCATCACGGGGGACCGCTGTACGGACGCGGCAGCGAGGCCTATCAGGACTATCTGACCGAGGCGGCCCGCGGCATCTACGCCACCAATGCCGTGGAGTCCCAACTCGACCTCCTCTACACCTATTGTCAGTACGAACTGGCGCGCCAGAACCCGGGGGTCACCCATCTCACCCTGCACCGGGGCATCAACCATATCGGTGATCATGAGGTCTTGGGGCGCGAGGCCGACGGCGGCTATCTGGTGCTGCTCAACAACCTGAACAGCTTCACCAGCGAGCGCGAGCGCGCCGACGAGTTCGGCGACTATCTGCTGACGGTTGAGGTGCCGCGCCCGAAAATCTTCTTCTACAACCGCCTGCTGCCGGGGATGCTCAAAGGCGAGGACGAGTACGTGGTGATCGGCGGGGTCTACGCGGTGCGGATTTCGACCTTGTAGGAGCCCGCTTGCGGGCGACGTGACCTGCCGGAATCGCGTCATTGTGCCCCCACCCGTCGCCCGCAAGCGGGCTCCTACGGGTTGGATTTTTCGCGGCAATCACTTTACGTTAGATTGTGGAGCAACAAAAAGCCTTTATGTTGACTCATGCCCTTATCCGTAGGGGAAGTCCGACAGGCTGCTAGCCCGAACCGTCGGGGGCGTCAGGGTCAATCCCAAGCGCCCGCAACCGCCGCGCCAACTGCTCGGCGCGTTGGTGCTCCTGTTCCGCTCGCAGCCGCTCCCGGTCGGCGCGCTCGTCGGCCTGCTCGGCACGAAGCTGTTCCTGTTCGGCGCGCAGCCGTTCCTGCTCAGCACGCACACGTTCCTGCTCAGCGCGCACACGTTCCTGCTCAGCGCGCAGCCATTCCTGCTCAGCGCGCAGCCGTTCCTGTTCGGCACGCAGCCGTTCCTGCTCGGCCTGCCGCGCCAGCTCCACCGGGCTCAGGAAGGGACGGCCCGCCGGGTCGAAAATCTCCAGCGTCTCCGGGCGCACGGCAAAGCGAATCCCGAGCCGCGGGCTGGTCCAGCCGTGCAGGTGTGACACCGGACGTAACTGGCTTGCCTGACGAATCCAAATCTCCAATCGATTGTGCGCGGGGTCGTAGACGTAATACTCCTCGACGCCGTAGGTGTCGTAAAACTCCAGCTTGTCCCGCATCTCCTTGGCACTGTTCGACGGCGACAGCACCTCGAAAACCACCTGCGGCCCGACGTCGGCTTCCTCCCACTGGCGGTAAGAGCCGCGCGGGCCTTTTGGCCGTCCAAAGACCACCATGGCGTCCGGCGCCATCGGGCCGATCACGTGCCGGTCCGGCACCGGGTACCAGAAGAGATCCCCGGCGACGAAGACATCCGGGCGGTCCGCGAACAGAATTTCCAGGTTCTCCTTGATCTTAACGATCCAGTCGAACTGCAGCGTGTTCTCCGCCATGGGTGCTCCGTCACTCTCAGGGTAAGGATCGTCGGGATCGATACGCAATAAAGGGTTCATGACGCTGACTCCTGGCCGGCACCAAAAGAAGATGCTCTCACAAAGACACAAAGACACAAAGACACGAAGAAGAAAAGGGAGATAAGAAGCCATGAAAGGCTTCTCGATAATGGTGTATCAGGTGCACCGGTTGCGCAACCGCGGCAAACGCGATCCTGACACATGACTTAACATAATATACATTATCGGCAATCACGAGTGTACGCCTTGAGGGCGCTGCACCAGCGTTACCTTTTCCGCCGTGGTTCTTTCGGCACGGGCTGGCTTTGATCATCGTCCCGACCATTGGAGGTCGAGGCTTTGCTGGAAAAAGTCGCGCAGCGAGCCTGTGGGAGCGGCGTCCCGCCGCGATGGGGCCGCGCGCGTAACCGCAGCGTTCGAGGTCACCGCGGCACCGCTCGCGGCGGGACGCCGCTCCCACGGGGACATTCCGAGCGGCGCGAGGATGAAAACGGTCGGCGCGTTTCACCCCGCCCGGAGCGTATTCCGGTCTGCGGGGATCAGGGCACGCCGGCCACCAGACGTATCACGGACGGCCTCTCCCCCCGGTGCCGACATACCCTGCCCCCTGCCTTCCTTGGTCTGTTGAGATGATTATAACTACATCTCTACTTAAATGTTCTGGCTCCAGCGATTGAAGTGACGCTCAAGGTCTTCCGTGCGCGGTTGCGCGCTTTTGTCCACGGGTAGAGGGTCGACTCCTTCAGGTCAACTGTGTCCGGTTCGAGTTCGGTCTTTTCGTTCGTCCGCTTTGATCACTCGACGACACCTGATTTTGTCGAGCTGGGATTAGGGCGCAGGCTGTCAACAACACCGGACGCCAAATCGGCAGATCGAAGATCAAGGCCGGGAAGCAGGAACCGGATCGGGAGGTTGGTGCGGGGGCAACTTGCCGTCACCGACAGTGATGCCAAGCACGTTGGCCACCGCGCGCTCCTGACCGTCGCTGGGTTGATTGAGCACCTGCAGGCGCTGCGTGCCTGGATCGCGCAGGACCATCACGGAACTGCCGCCCCCGTCGAGGTTGATGGCCGTCTTGGCGCCCAGACGGATCATCTCATCGGCCAATTCGTCATAACGCATGCCGACCGAATGGCTCGGGCTGCGACCGTCGACCACCAGGATCAGCAGCCGCGTGCGCTTGGAATTCAGCCCGACCGCGGTGCGCGGATGACGATCCTGGTTTTGCCGCAGCACGCTTTTCCCATTTTCGACGAGCATGACGTTGCCGGCAATGAGCTGCTGCATGTCGTTCGCGGGCTTGCCGATCATCTCGATCGAGACCTGTCCCCTGCCCCGCACGACCAGACAAGGCCGCTTCTTGTTGCTGGTCGACCAGCGCTTGCGGTCGCTGACCGCCGGTCCGATGACGTTCGCCCAGCCTTCCGGCGCTGTGCGGTAGAAATCGCCGTTCACCGCCAGGTCGAATCCTTCGCGGGCGGCGATCCGGGTCGGCGTCATGAGCGTGGTTTCCCACTCGCCCGGCCCGTCCGGGTCGGGGCCGCCGGGGACGACCCGGATGTTCAACCGCGGGTTGGTTAGGTTCACCTCGGCGATGAACAAACGCATCGGCGGATCCTGCCGACGCTCGTGCCGGTAGGTGATGCCGGGAAACGGCGTCTCACGCGAAGACTGGGCCAGCAAGGCCCCAGCCCAGACTGTCAGCAGAAGGCCGAGGACGGTCTTTTCGAAACGTGCGTGCAGACTCAACACTGGATGCGTCCATCCTCGATATGAACAATCCGATCGGCCAGATCGCCGACCCGCGGGTCATGGGTCACCACCACCACCGCGCGTCTCTGCTCGTGGGCCAACTGCGCCAACAGCTTGACCACGGCCCGACCATTGATCGAGTCCAGCGCGGCCGTCGGCTCGTCGGCCAGCAGGATCGGCGGGGCGCCGGCCAGGGCGCGGGCGATCGCCACCCGCTGCTTCTCGCCACCGGAGAGTTGCCGGGGGAAGTTGTGCAAACGCCCGCCCAGCCCGACCAGTTCCAACAGCGCGGGCGCCTCCCCCAGGTCGTGCCCCTTCAGTTCCAGCGCGACCTGGACGTTCTCCGCCGCGGTCAGGGCCGGAAACAGGTTATAGCTTTGGAAGATAAAACCCATGCGCTGGAGCCGCAGCCGCGCCAGCGCGGGATTGGGCAGCCCCGCCACCAGCTGACCCTCCACCCGGACCTCGCCGGCAGTGGGGTGCAGCAGGCAGCCAAGAATCATCAGCAGCGTTGTCTTGCCGCTTCCCGACGGCCCCATCAGTGCCTGGATCTCGCCCGCGTTGGCCTGAAAGTCCACACCATCCAGGGCACGCACGGCGGTCTCCCCGCTCCCGTAGACCAGGGTCAGACCACGCGCTTCGAGCGCTGCTGCGCTCACCGCTGGAAGACCATCGCCGGGTCGATGTCCATGGCCTTACGGATGGAGATGATCGAAGCGAACACGCACATGATCAGCGTCACGCCAAAGAGCCCAACGGCCAAGCTGGGTGGTATCAGAACCAATGCAGCCCCCGACTCGCTGGCCTTGGCCAGCAGCAGCGACGCGGCGATCCCCGGCAGGTGACCCAAGGTGGCGCTGATCACGGCCTGACTCAGGATCACCTTGTAGACAAAGGCGCGCGGCGCACCCATGGCACGCAGCGTCCCGAACTCAGGCAAATGATCCACCGTCGTGGCGTAGAGCACCTGGGCGACAATGACCATCCCCACGAGCAGACCCAGGACGGCTGAAACCAGCACCGAGGCGCCGGCGCCCGTGGTGAACATCCAGTAATCGCGGGTACGAGCGGCAAATTGCTCGCTCAGATCGACGTCGGTCCGCGGGAGAATGCGGGCCAGGGCATCCTGCACCCGCACCGGGTCGGCTCCGGGCTCAAAGGTGCCGATGACATAGTTGGTCTCGGACTCGGCAAACTGCGTCAGGTGCTGTGCGGTCCGATACGAGGCGAAGACCCAGGGATTGGTGGTAAAGGAACGGATACCCTGGGTAAACCCAACCACGCGCGCCCGCTGGTCACGGATCTCGACCGTCGTGCCGAGCGCGCTGACCCCGAGCGTCTCGGCAAAGAGACGGTCGATCATCACCGTATCCGGCCGCCGCAGGTCCTCCAGGTGACCCGCCACGATGTTCCAGGGACCGGCGAGGCCCGTATTGAGGTCCGCCCCCACCAGCAGGACGCTCTCGTCGCCCCCGCCGGGCTTCTTCCAGATTGCGAACTGGACCAACAGGGCTTCCGCATGGGCAACACCAGGCACCGAGCGCGCCAGATACAACTCGCGCTCACTGAGCGGCATCGTGATCTCGAAGTTGCGGGACCCCTTGGGAACAATCCAAAAGTCCGCGCGGGTGTGGCGGATCACATTGGTAGCGCTGTCGGTAAAGCCCAGAAAGAGCCCGATCTGCATCGCGATCAGGACCACCGCGAAGCTGATCCCCACCAGGGTGACCACAAAGCGCGAGCGGTCATGGGCGAGGTTGCGCCAGGCCAGAAGCCCGGCCATTCCCATACCCCAGCGATAGGCTTGGCCGCGCATCATTGGGAACGATCGAGTACGATAAAGGCATCGACCCGCAAACCCACCGGGATGGCGATCCCCGGCTCCAGGTCGATGAGCACTTCCAGCACGCGGCTGTCCTTGCGCTCCGCGGGATCGTCGGAGACGATTTGCTTACGTCCCATGAGATTACCGATACGGACAACCTTGCCGGGGATGCGGCGTTCGCCATAGGCGGTGGCCTCGATGTAGGCATTCTGACCCAGGCGCAGTAAATCAATGTCCGCCTCATCCACTTCCGCGCGCACCCGCAGGTGCGACAGGTCACCGACTGCCAGAATGGGCGTATCGCCCATCTCGGTGACCTGCTCCCCGGCACGTCGGAAGCGGCGCAACACCACTCCGTCGATCGGACTGCGCACGAATGACTTCTCATAGACCGCCCGCGCCTCCGCCAGCCGCGCCTGCGCCAGGGCCAGCTCCGCCTCGGCCCTGGCTTGCTCGTCTTCCCGCGCCGGACTGTCGACCACTGCCAGGTGCGCCTGGCTGCGCGCGACCTGAGCGCGGGCGACATCCAGGTTGCTGCGCGCGTTGTCCAAATCCTGACCGCTGCCGAGCCGCTTGTCCGCCAAGCCTTGCTGACGCCCCGCCTCGCGCTCGGCACGCGCCAGCACCGCCTGCGCCTCGCGCACCGCGGCCGCGGCCTCCTCCCGCTCGGACGGACGTGCCCCGTTGATCACCCGGTCCAGGGCCGCCCGCGCGACCCCGACATTGGCCGCGGCCGCCTGCATGCGCGCCAGATGGTCGTCATTCTCCAGGGTGGCCACCACCTGCCCCCGACGGACCGGTTGACCTTCGTCCAACGCCACCTCGGCCAGCCGTCCGGTCATGGCCGCGGCGACGCGGATCTCCTCCGAAGCGGGCTCGATCCGGCCCAAGGCAGCGATGATGGTGCGCGGCGCGGGGGCGGGCAAGTCGCGGGCGGCCGGGATCGGCTCTGCCGCAAGCGCCATGGCCGGGGCCGTCAGCGCCCAAACAAGGATCAGGCACAACCGCAGCAGAGGCCGCGGCAGGAGGGATGTGGGCGGGGGGCGACGCTGCATGGACTCGACTACGTGGATGAATGTCTCCGGTGGCGTCCCGGGTCGGGCTAGGGTAACCCGAGCGGCCCCTTCAGGTCGACGCAGTCAGCACTGCGGGTGAGGATCTCGCCACCCGGACCTGCGCTTTTCAGCGGGGGATACGAACCAGGGAAGCTGCTTGACGCCGCTCACATCCGGCTGAAGCAGCCTTTGGCGCTCGCTGGAACGACGATCAAGACCCGCGCGCGTTTCCGGCTAAAATAGCGTATCGCAACGGCGTCGAACGCGACGATTCGGACGTGGTGTGGTTTTCAAACCCGCCCCTACGCCAAGGCCAGGTCTGAATAGAGCTTTCGGACGTGATAGCCGGATGTAGGAGCGGGTTTCAAACCCGCCCCTACACGAAGGTCTGTCTTGATTTCAGGTGCGAACGCTATATCAGGTGCAAAGGCGCTATGCCGAAACAGGACATTTTGCAGGAGTTGCACCTCGATCACGAGGCCCGTGAGGGCGGCGGGCAACCCTGGCTGTGGCGGCTCTTGCTGGTCCTGGTGATCGGCGGGCTCGCGGTCGGCGGTTACGTCATGCGATTGAGTCAAACCCCGACAGTCGAGACGGTGCCGGCCGAAGCGCCGGGCGTCGGGGCGGCGACCGTGCTCGACGCCACCGGGTATGTGATCGCGCGGCGCCAGGCCACGGTGTCGAGCAAGATCTCGGGCAAACTTGCCGAGGTGCTGATCGAGGAAGGCGTCCAGGTCGCGACCGGTCAGATATTGGCGCGCCTGGATGATACCGACGCCAGGGCGCAACTCGGCCTGGCGCAGGCGCGGCTGTCGGCAGCCCGGTCCCAACTCGATCAACTGCGGATCGCGTTGGAGCAGGCCCGGCGCGACCTCAAGCGCCAGGAGGGGCTGGGGGCCAGACAACTGACCTCGGAAGAGTTATTGGAAAACGCACGCACCCAGGTCGAGACCCGGGCCGCCCTGCTCGAAGCCCAGCGCAGTCAGGTGCGGGTGGCGGAGGCGGAGGTTGCGGTCGCCCAAGTGGCGGTCGACAACACCATCGTACGCGCCCCCTTCACCGGCGTGGTCGTCGCCAAGGCGGCCCAACTCGGCGAGATCGTGTCGCCCATGTCCGCCGGCGGCGGCTTCACCCGCACCGGCATCGGGACCATCGTCGACATGGACTCGCTGGAGATCGAGGTCGATGTGAACGAGTCATTCATCAATCGCGTCAAGCCGGATCAACCGGTGCAGGCGGTGCTGGATGCCTATCCCGACTGGAAGATCCCGGCCACGGTGATCGCCATCATCCCCACCGCGGACCGCGCCAAGGCGACCGTCAAGGTGCGCATCGCGATCACGGCCAAAGACCCGCGCCTGCTGCCCGAGATGGGCGTGCGGGTGTCCTTCCTTGAGGAACTCGGCCAGGCCAGGGAGGGGGTGCTGGTGCCTGCCGGCGCCATCGTCGCGCGCGCGGACCACAGCCTGGTCTTCGTGCTGGACGGCGATCGGGTCCGCGAGCGCCGCGTCACCTTGGGCGAGTTGTTCGGCGAGCGGCGTCAGGTCCTGCAGGGACTGGCGGTCGGCGAGCGGGTGGTGAGCGAGCCGCCGCCGGGACTGGTGGACGGCGGACGCGTGATCAGGCGCGACGGCACCTAGTAGAGCGTTCCATCTTGTCTTGCGGGTCCGTGCTTGCTGCAAGGTACCATCCATGGCACTGGATTCCGGCATCCTGCCGGAATGACGATGCAACTTAAGTTGGAACGGTGTACTAGCCGATGACCGAGTCCGCCCCGACCCGCATTCTGCCGCAGGCGCCGCCCCTGGTCGTGATCCGCGATCTGAGCAAGGTCTATGAACGCGGCCGGCAGCGTATCGAAGTCCTCCACCACGTCAACCTGGACATTCCGCGCGGCGATTTCCTGGCGCTGATGGGGCCGTCCGGCTCCGGCAAGAGCACCCTGCTCAATCTGATCGCCGGTCTGGACCTGCCTACCCAGGGCTCACTGAGCGTCGACGGTCAGCGCATCGATCGCCTGTCGGCCACCGCGCTGGCGCGCTGGCGGGCGGCCAATGTCGGTTTTGTCTTCCAGTTCTACAACCTGCTGCCGGCACTCTCGGCGCAGCGCAATGTCGAATTGCCGCTGCTGTTGACCCGGCTGTCCGCCGCCCGGCGGCGGCGTCATGCCGCCATCGCGCTGGAATTGGTGGGGCTCAGCGACCGCGCCGCCCACCAACCCAACGAACTCTCCGGCGGTCAGCAACAACGGGTCGCCATCGCCCGCGCCATCGTCTCGGACCCGCAACTCCTGGTGTGCGACGAACCGACCGGCGATCTCGACCGTCATTCCGCCGAGGAGGTGCTGACGCTGTTGCAGCGGCTGAACCGGGAGTATGGTAAGACCATGATCATGGTCACCCACGACCCCAAGGCGGCGGAGTTTTCGCGGCGCACCCTGCAATTGGATAAGGGGACTTTGGTTGATGGCTGAATAACGAGTCAGAAATCAGTTATACAACGAATACAAGTGTTGTCGTTGTCGTTGTCGTAATCGTTATCGGATTCCGGATCGATTCAGGAGCGTCTGCAAGCCTGCGAAGCGGTTACTCCAGCAACGTGCGTCGTGCCTCGATTACGACAACGACAACGATAACGACCAAGGCACCAACGGTGTTCCCTAATAGACTTGTTTAACTTATCAGTGAACTCTCCCTGACCGCCCGATCTGGATCTGCGCGTGAAATACCTGCCGCTGCTGATCGCCGCGCTCCTGCGCAAGAAGGTGCGCACTCTGCTGACCTTGCTGTCGGTCGCGGCGGCCTTTGCCCTGTTCGGCATGCTGGACGCCGTACGCGTGGCCTTCGAAGCGCCGCGGAGCGTGGTCGGCATCGACCGCCTTATCACGTCCTCGCGCCTGTCGCTGATCCAGCCGCTCCCCGCGGCCTATCGCGCGCGGATTGCGTCGTTGCCTGGCGTGCGGGCCGTCACCTTCGCCAGTTGGTTTGGCGGCATCTATCAGGACCCCAAGAACTTCTTCGCCAATTTCGCGGTCGACCCGGCGACTTATTTCGACATGTACCCGGAACTGGTGTTGCCCCCGGCGCAACGTCTGGCGTTCCTCAAGACCCGCACCGGCGCCGTGGTCGGTCAGACACTCGCCGACCGGTTCGGCTGGCGGGTCGGCGACCGGATTCCGCTCAAGGCCACCATCTTCCCCAACCGGGACGGCAGCGCGGTATGGACCTTCGCGCTGGTCGGCATCTTTCAGGCCGCGGCCCCGGAACTGCGCGCCTCCGAACGGCAGATGCTGTTTCACCACGACTATTTCGACGAGGGACGCGACCTGGACCAGGGCACGGTCGGGTGGTATGTGGAGCGGGTGACCGATCCCACCCAGGCCGCGCGGGTCGCCCAGGCGATCGATCGGCAATTCGCCAACTCGGCCTACGAGACCAGGACCCAGAGCGAGCGCGAGTTCCAGTTGGCATTCGCCGAACAGATCGGCGATATCGGACTGATCGTCAAGGCCATCATGGGTGCCGTCTTCTTTACGCTGGTGCTGCTCACCGGCAACACCATGGCGCAGTCGCTGCGCGAACGCATCCCGGAACTGGCGGTGCTCAAGACCATCGGCTTCACCAATCGGGCGGTGCTGCTGCTGGTGCTGGCCGAGGCGGTGCTGCTGCTGTGGATCGGCGGTCTGCTCGGCCTCGTGCTGGCGCGCCTGTCCCTGCCCGCCATCCGCGAGGCCACCGCCGGTCAGATCGACCTGAGCATGCAAACCGAAAGCTGGGTGCTCGGTCTGGGGCTGATGACCGTCATCGGGATCGCGGTCGGACTGCCGCCGGCGCTCAAGGCGATGCGTATGCGCATCGTGGATGCCTTGGCCGGGCGCTGAAGCTGCACCGGACGATCAGCGCGCGTCGCGCACGGCCGCTGGTGGTGGAAACTTCCAGGAAACGTCTTCGCGTCCGAGGAAATGGCAGAGCTCGGCGGCCGTGTAGGCGGCGGTGGCGAAGGTCTCGTTGAAGCCATGAACATAGAGCATGATCTGCTTGCTCCCGGAGCGTTCCAGCCGACGCTCGACAGCCTGGGTCAGCTCGCTCTTGGCCGCAGCGTGACGGGCGAGCCCGTCGCGATCCCGCTCGATCAGGCCGCCAGGCAGCCGATGCAGTTGGTAGGGCTCGTTCGGGAACGCTCCCAATTGCTTGACCTCGCCGAGCGCCAGCTCGATTTCCCGTGTCAATTCACCGGCGACGACAGCGTTTCGAGCTGTTTCAGGACCTGAGCCGCCTTGAGCGTCTGGTAATTGATCCCGGCGGCATTCAGGCTGCTGCCCTCCTGGAATGGGTAGTCCGGGATGGTGTCCAGGAATTTGCGGATGTACTCCTGGGCCGGCACAAAGGTCCAGAGGTTGTCGGCGTACCAGCGGAAGTAGCCCAGTTCGCCCTCCTTCCACATCTTTTCGTAGGGGTCGGCCCGCAGATTGATGATGAGCGGCCAGCCGGGCGTCTGGCGCACGCCGGTGGCGATGTTGCCGGCGATGGTGGCGAAGTGGATCTTCCAGTTGCCGACCCGGATGGCGTTCAGCTCTCCGCCTTGGCCGAAATAGTAGATCTCCTTGCGCGGCGCCTGATCCGTCTCGCCCTTGAGATAAGGCAGGTAGTTGTAGCCGTCGGGGTGAATCCGCCACGTCTTGCCGTTCGCCGCATAGCCGTCTTTGCTCTCCAGTTTCGCCACCAGGTCAGGCACGCCGGCGGCAGCCAGCAGCGTCGGCATCCAGTCTTCCTGGGAAATAATGTCGTTATAGGTCGTACCCGGCTTGATGACGCCTGGCCAGCGCACCATCAGCGGGACGCGGAATCCACCCTCCCAGGTGGTGCCCTTTTCTCCCTGGAAGGGGGTGACGCCGCCATCGGGCCAGGAAAAGGTCTCAGCACCGTTGTCCGTGCTGTAGATGACGATGGTCTTGTCGGCGATGCCGAGATCGTCGATCTTCTGCAGAACCCGGCCCACGTAGCCGTCGTGCTCGACCATGCCATCCGGGTAGAGGCCGATACCGGTCTTGCCCACGGACTCGGGCTTCAGGTGGGTCCAGACATGCATCCGGGTGCTGTTGTACCAGAGGAAGAAGGGCGTATCGGCCTTGACCTGCCGATCGACGAAGTCCATTGCCGCCGTATGGATCTCTTCGTCGATCGTCTCCATGCGCTTCGTTGTCAGTGGTCCGGTGTCCTCGATCCGGCCGTCGGCAAAGGTGTGCAGCACGCCGCGAGGCGCGTATTTCTTCCGGAACTCGGGGTCTTTCGGGTAGTAGTAGGTCTCCGGCTCCTCCTCGGCGTTCAGGTGGTAGAGGTTGCCGAAGAACTCGTCGAAACCATGGGCGGTAGGGAGATGCTGGTCGCGGTCGCCCAGATGGTTCTTGCCGAATTGACCGGTGGCATAGCCCTGCTCTTTCAGCAAGTCGGCGATAGTCGGACTCCACGCCGGGATGCCGTGCTCCGAGCCCGGCATCCCGATGGTCAGCAGGCCGGTGCGGAACGGGTGTTGACCAAGAATAAAGGACGCCCGCCCAGCGGTGCAGGACTGCTGGGCGTAGGAGTCGGTGAACTTGGCTCCTTCATTGGCCAATCGATCGATGTTCGGCGTTCGGTAGCCCATGATGCCGTGGTTGTAGGCGCTGATGTTGTGGACGCCGATGTCGTCGCCCCAGATCACCACAATGTTCGGCTTGTCCACTGCACTGGCCGGGGGAGCGAGCCCCAGAACCATGCCGACCGCCAACAGGGCCAAGGCAAGGGATGCCCTGCCCGGCGGAACATCCCGATCGACCGTCAGCCGGCTCGAACCGCCGCCGCTTCGATGACTCATCTCGCGCTCTCCTCTCTCGGTGTCTGTCGAAAGCAACCATCGACCTGCAGCAAGGTCTGACCTGGCCCCTCGACGTGGGTGATTCGAAAGGTCACAGCACCCTGTCAGCAGCAATGGGGCCAACTCCGATCGATTAACTCGGATATCAGAAACAGTTCGATTTTCATAGGGATCCCTGCGTGCTGGGCACCGACCGGGCGGCTTGCTCAAGCCAGGGTCACGACATATCGTCAACGCGATTGCGACATCTCGTAAGTCACGAAATATCGCTATCGGCTTGGCGTGGGTGCGGCTACGCTATGTGCCGACGGATCGTCTGTGCGGTCCGCCGCGAGCCGCTTGGGTCGGGTTTGCCCCGAGCTTGCTTCGTCCCACCTATCGCTCCCGACGATTGCAGGAGGTTCGCTTGAGCACTCCGGGTTCGTGCGACTCAACCGTCGAGACACCGATGACGGCAGCGGTTGGTGACTCCAGCTTCGAGGATCTGCTGACCGATCTGGCGGCATCTTTCATCAACGTCGAATCCGACGCACTCGACGGGCATATCCAGTCAGCCCTGCGTCGCATCGTGCTCTTTCTGGGGATCGACCGGGCCACGGTCGGGCGCTTCGACGACGCGTCCCGGCAATGGCTCCGCACGCACTCCTGGGCGCGCTCCGGCATCGCCCAAGTCCCCTCGCCGCTCACCGAGGCACAGCTCCCCTATCTGGTGGGTCGGCTGCGCTCCGGGATCGTGACCGTATGCAGCCATCTCCCCGATCTTCCCTCCGAGGCCGCCCAGGACAAGGCCATGCTGCGCGCGCTGGATCAGAAGTCGCTGGCGCTCTTTCCGCTGATTGCGGAAGGCCAAGTCATGGGCGGTCTTTCGTTCGGCACCATCCGCACCGAACATCCCTGGCCGGAGGACCTGGTGCGACGCCTGCGCCTGATCTCCGGGATCTTCGCCAATGCCCTCATGCGCAGGCACAAGGAGCAGGCACTCAGACGCGCCCTTGCCGAGAACGTGGCACTGCGCGAACGGGTGGAAACAGAGAACGCGGTGTGGCGCGAGGAAGTCATGCACCAGTTCGACTTCGACGAACTGGTCGGGACCAGCCCGGCCTTGACGCGGGTGCTGCGCCAAGTGGAGCAGGTCGCCCCCACGGACAGCACCGTGCTGATCCTGGGCGAGACCGGAACCGGCAAGGACTTGATCGCCACGGCGATTCACCGGCGCAGCCGCCGCGCCGAGCGGCCGCTGGTGAGAGTGAACTGCGCCGCACTCCCTGCCACCTTGATCGAGAGCGAGTTATTCGGTCACGAGAAGGGAGCCTTCACCGGGGCCATTGCCCGTAAGCTGGGCCGCTTCGAGGTCGCCGATGGCGGCACCTTAGTCCTGGACGAGATCGGCGAGCTGCCCCTGGAGCTTCAGGCCAAGCTCCTGCGCGTACTCCAGAGCGGGGATTTCGAGCGCCTGGGCTCGCCGACTGCCCGGCGCTCGGATGCACGGGTGATCGCCGCCACCAATCGCGACCTGGCCGCCATGGCCCGGGCCGGAACCTTTCGCGCTGATCTCTATTACCGGCTCGGGGTCTTCCCCATCGAGCTGCCGCCGCTGCGCGAGCGCAACGAGGACATCGGGCTGCTGACGGCCTACTTCGTCGCCAAGCTGGGTCCCAAGCTCGGCCGGCAGATCACCCGCATCCCGGACCGCGCCCTGGCCGAGCTGATGGCCTACGACTGGCCCGGAAATATCCGAGAGCTTGCGAATGTGGTGGAGCGATCGATGATTCTCTCGGCCGGATCGACTTTGGAGATCAACGGACTCCCGCGCGCGACCGGCGCGCGTACGCTGCCGTCGGCGGATTCCGGTCTGGTGGCCATCCGCACGCTGAAGCAGGTGGAACGCGACCACATCCTCCTCGTTTGTCAGGCGTGCGGTTGGCGGATCAATGGTAGGGGCAATGCCGCAGACCGGTTGGGGATTAATCCAAACACCCTGCGCTCGCGGATGCAGAAGCTTGGCATCGTACGTCCGACTGCGTAGTCAGGCCATCCTGGCCTGACACCGTCAGGGCTGGAAGCCCTGACGACGCACGCCGCCGGCCGGGATTACGGTCAAGGCCCCCTCACCTCCCGCTTCAGTTGGACGACTTCGCCGCCGGAAACCAAGCCCGCGGCAACCCCGCCAGGGTCTCCCACTGATAGATGGCCAATCCCAGGATGACGGCCGCGGCACCGGCCCAGACCCGGCCGGGCAACACCTCGCCGTTGACGAGGCTGCCCAGCATCAGGGCGATCACCGGATTGATCAGACTGATCAGCGACACCGGTCCGGTGTCCAGGTGCTGGATCACATAAAAATAGAGGGCGAAGCCCAGCACCGATCCGCAGACCCCCAAATAGAGGATGGCCGCGGCGGCACGGCCCGACAACTGATCCGGCCAGCCGCCGTCCGTCACCAGCCACACCAGCAGGAACAGCGGCAGGGCCACCGTCATGGTCCCGACGGTGATGGCGAGCGGCGGGCTGTCGTCGCCGATGCGCTTGACCCACACCAACCCGGCCGAATAGCACAGCACCGCCAGCAGGAGCGCGAGCAACCCGAGCCAGGCCCGGTCGCTGCCCAATCCGTCCGCAGTACTGAAGACCACCGCGAGCCCTGCCAGCCCGATCAGCATCCCGGCCAGCCGGGGCGCGGTCAGCGCCCGCTCGTTGAGCCACAGCGCGGCCATCAGGCTAGTCACCAGCGGCACCGTACCGAACACGAGCGCCACCAGACCCGAATGCACATATTGAGCACCCCAATAAGTCAGCGTCATGGCTCCAAACAAACCGAGCCCGCCGGCCGCATAGGTCGCCAGTGCCTCCCGGTGCCTCGGAAAGCCCAAACGCCACAGGAGCAGAATCAGGATCGCCAGGGCGAGGCCGATCGCCATGCGGGCCGTCACCGCGAAGGCGAAACCCGCACCCAGTGCGCTCCACTGGATAGCCAGCGGCGTGGTGGACCAGATGAGAATGATGGAAAGATAAGCAACAGGAATCGGCATGAGAGGGCCTCCGACGGCCGGACCGCTGGCGCGCGCCAATAAAAAAGCCGCGAAACCCGGCGGGTCCGCGGCCTTGCCCGAGAGCGGATGAAGCGAATCAGCGGTTCATCGTCGCACGGACCACAGGCCACGGCAGCAGCGCCACACGCGCGGAGCGCGGCGGCGGTGCAGGCTGAGATTGGAAGCGTGCGTGATCATGACCCGAGTTTCGCAGGGCGGGCGGGCGCTGTCAACGCGGCAGCGCGGTTGATCCTACCGAAAGGCCTGGCCCCAGCGCTTTTGATCACCCCCCTCGCGTTGAAGATCTTTGTGATCTTTGTGCCTTTGTGAGAGAACAACGCTTTCTTGGGTCACTGACCCGGCAAGAGATTCAAGGCATAGCGGGTATGCTTACGCTCCCCGCTGCGAACAAGCGCCCCCTTGGCGACCAGATCCTGAAGATCGCGGGTCGCGGTGGCTCGCGCACTGCCGGTGATCGCGCGATAGTTCTCGGCGCTCAAGCCCCCGACGAAGCCATCCGGTCCGGCGCGGAACAGGCGTGCCAGCGCCTTGTCCTGGCGCGCGTTCAATTGTCCCCGCAGGCGGTCGTAGAGCTTGGCCTTGCCGATGAGAAAGACCACCCGCGCGCGGCTGGAGTCGAGTGCATCCAGCACGGTATGGGCGAAATAGTCAAGCCAATCGTCGATGCGATTGGTCTTGTTCGCCCGCTCCAGCGCGCTGTAGTACGCCTTCTTGTGCCGTTCGATGGTGTGCGACAGAGCGATCAGCGTGGGTTGCCCGAGCCCCTGCGCCAGAACCTGTTCCGCAATGGCACGCGCCATCCGGCCGTTGCCGTCCTCGAAGGGGTGGATCGTAACGCAATACAGATGGGCGATGCCCGCGCGGGTCAGAGTCGGCAGCGGGCGGTCGCCGGTCGGGGCGCTACGCGCCAACCAGCCGAGAAAGCGCTCCATCTCCGCGGGCACCCGCCCGGCGGGCGGGGCCTCGAAATGGACCCGCGGCGCGTAAACGGCGCCCGAAACCACCTGCATCGGCTCTTCCAGGGTGCGATAACCGCCGACCTCGCGCAGATCCCGCCGCCCCGCCATCAGCATGCTGTGCCAGGCCCAGAGCCGCGCGTGCGACAAGGGGGTCTGAAAGTGCCGATACAGATCGACCATCAACTCCGCCATTCCCGCCTCGGCCGGGGTGATGCGGTGCCCGTCTTCGGCCAGTCCGAACTCACGCAGCAGCGAGGACTGGAGGCTGTCGCGGTCCAGAAACTCGCCCTCGATCCGGGCGGTCATCAGCGCCTCGTCGCCGATCAGCTCGACCGTCAGCGCCCGTTGTTCGGCGTCGCTCAGATGGGCGAAGGCCCCGAACAGGAATCCGGATTCGTGCAGCAGGCGCGACTCCAGCGGCGCGAGCCGCAGGCTGTCGTAGGCGAATGCGGGCCAGTCGGGTTGTTGCCAGTTCCAGACCATGAGGCATAGAGGGAGCGGCTATCGCTCATATTGAGGGCGCTTGTTGAGCGATAAGCAAACAGAGTAACCCTCGCCACCCGGCGGCGCAATGCGCAACGGGTGCGAGGGGGTGCGGTCCAACGGGATGTGGTCGCGGACGATCGTGGTACCTGCCCAACTGACCGGAGGCCGAGGCTTCAGCCGGACGCGGCGCCGCCCGCTCAAGCGTCGACCTCCGGTCGCGTCGATCCGGTCTAGACTAGCGTGTCGGGTGTGACACATCCTGATTTGGGGCTACAGTTCCCCTACCCCTGCGCTGTTCAACCCACGAGGTACCCCGTGCGCCCCAAGACTGCAACGACCAAGAATCTGACCCGCGCGACCATCGGCGCCCTGCTGCTGGCGCTCGGCCTCACCGCCGCCGCCGAGGAGGAAGTCATCACCGACGGCATCAATGTGGACGTCCGCGGGGTCATCGACACGGCCCCGCAGCGCGATGCCGATGCGGGCATCGGCCAGGACGTCCAGGATTTCAGTGATGGGACCACCAACGAGGGCGGCGTGCCCGAGGTCTCGGTCGACCTGCGCGACGCCGCGCTGGAGGACGAGCAGAATATGGGACCGAACGCGCCGGGCTATATCCCCTGAGCGCCGGGCACGCGGATGACGCCGGTCTGATCCACGTAAGCCACGCGTCAAGAACAAGTGACATACGAGACAAGATCGTTGTCGTTGTCGTTGTCGTTGTCGGATAAGGCGATTTCCGAAGAACTTCATCCCGCCCCGGACCGACCTCCGGTAACCGAGGCGACTCGACCGGAGGCCGACGCTTTAGCGGGCGGTGATGCCGTGGGATGCAAGCGCATCCGAAACGCTGAGAAAATCAGGACAACGACAACGAAAAAAATGGTGCTATAGCTTTCCTACCTGATATCCGGCCAGACCCTTGGTGTAGGGGCGGGTTTGAAACCCGCCCCTACGTCCGGTTATTACCACCGATGGCTAGAAAGGCATCAATGGGCTGCCGATCCGCTACGGCCGCAGGTCTTGTCCGGCGGTCCCCAGCAGATCGGCCAGGTCCAGTTCGATGGCATCGAAGGACGGGATGCGCGCCCGTCCCCGACCGACCGCCTGATCCGCCGCTGTCAGCGTCATGACGACGCGCCACTCGCCGTCCCGCAGCGCATGGGCCGCCAGGGTGCGCGCCTCGGGCCAGATCAGCCAGTAATACGGCACCCGGTGGCGCTTCAGCAGCAGCGGCAGATGGTGGGTGTCCTTGTGCTCATGGCCAGGGGAAACGATCTCGCAGACCCAGTCCGGCGGCAGGTCGATGACGCCTCCGGAAAGACGAGCAGGTCCGCGAGGGTCTGCGGTTTGAAGGCATCCATCGTTTACCTACGGCCGCGGGTTGACAGGGAAGACCCCTAGCGGGTTCCGGGGCGCAGAGCGCCCGAGACCTGCGTGACACCGCGGGAGCGGTGTCACGAGGCCAAAGCGAGGGCGCTGCCCATCCTCAAGCGTTGCGGTGGCCGGATGGGCATCGCTCTCGCTCTGCCCATCCTACGCGCTCCAGGCTGTCGCAGCGCCGGTAGTTGCCGCAGCAATTCCAAATTTGGGCGGCACCACGCGACCTCTGGTGGATGCGGCGCGCGCGACCGCCGTGCCGGGTCCCCGACACCGAGCGGCGCGCCTTATCCACCCTACAACGGAGCNGGTTTCGTAGGGTGGATAAGCGCAGCGCATCCACCATCGGCCTCGCTGCCGACACGCTGTTGGCGGCGGCCACCCAAATTTGGAATTGCTGTAGTTGCCGCGGGATTTGCCAGCCCCCGGCGGGATCTAGTACCTTGACCGGCTTGCCAAGAACGGCCCCGATCCGCGTTCCGGCCGCGCCATCCCGGCGCATTCGGTTCATCGGACCGCGTCCCGCACCCCCACCAACCGGAAGTACCCGCCATGCAGCCCGTCCTGAAATCCACCAAACTGGCCAATGTCTGCTACGACATCCGCGGGCCGGTGATGGCCCGCGCCTACCAGATGGAGGAAGAGGGCCACCGCATCATCAAACTCAACATCGGCAATCCCGCCGTGTTCGGGTTCGAGGCGCCGGACGAGATCGTGCGCGACGTGATCCACAATCTGCCCAACGCCGCCGGCTATATCGAGTCCAAGGGGCTGTTCGCCGCCCGCAAGGCGATCATGCAGTACACCCAGGAAAAGCAGATCCCCGGCGTCCAGGTGGGCGATATCTATATCGGCAACGGGGTCTCCGAACTGATCGTGATGACCATGGGGGCACTGCTCGACAGTGACGACGAGGTGCTGGTGCCGGCGCCGGACTATCCGCTGTGGACTGCCGCCGTCTCCCTGGCCGGCGGCACGCCCTGTCACTACATCTGTGACGAGGGGGCGGGCTGGCTGCCGGATCTCAACGACATCCGCGCCAAGATCACCCCGGCCACCCGTGCCATCGTCGTCATCAACCCCAACAATCCGACCGGTGCCCTGTACCCGGTGGAACTGCTGCGCGAAATCGTCGAGATCGCCCGCACCCACCAGTTGATCATCTACGCCGACGAGATCTACGACAAGGTGCTCTACGACGGCGCCGCCCATACCTCCATCGCCTCGCTGGCGGAAGATGTGCTGTTCCTGACCTTCAACGGCTTGTCGAAGAACTACCGCGCCTGCGGCTACCGCGCCGGCTGGGTGGTGGTGTCCGGTGAGAAACGCCACGCCCGCGACTATATCGAGGGGCTGGATATCCTCGCCTCGATGCGATTGTGCGCCAATGTCCCGGCCCAGTACGCCATCCAGACGGCGCTGGGCGGTTATCAGAGCATCGACGATCTGGTCGCCCCCAGTGGGCGGCTGTGCAAACAGCGCGATCTCGCCCACGACATTCTGACCTCCATCCCCGGCGTCACCTGCCACAAGCCGCAGGCGGCGCTGTATCTGTTCCCGCGGCTGGACCCCAAGGTCTATCCCATCGTCAATGACCAGCACTTCATTCTGGATCTGCTGCTGGAAGAGAAGGTGCTGGTGGTGCAGGGCAGTGGTTTCAACTGGCCCCATCCGGACCATCTGCGTGTCGTCTTCCTGCCCAACACCGACGACTTGGGCGACGCCATGGAGCGGATCGCCCGCTTCCTCGACGGCTACCGCAAGCGGCACGGCGGCTGAGCGGCCGCTGAATGAATGTGCCATTGCTGGCCGCACTCGGCATCCTGCTGCCCGGCTGGCTGCTCCTGACCCGGAGCGGGCGTCAGTCACTCGCGATCACCTGGATCGGCCTCACCACGGTCCCCGAGCGGCTGGGTGCCACCTCGGTGGTGGTGGTGGGCATCGCCGGGGTGGTGGGTGTGCTGGTCGCCTTGCAGGCGATGGCGGCGGGGTTCGCGGCCACGCTGGAGGCGGCCGGGCGCGACGATACCGTCATGGTGCTGCGGGCCGGGGCCAATGCCGAGTTGTCCTCGGCACTCGATCGGCCGGCGGTCACGCTCATCATGCAGGCGCCGGGAATCGCCCGCGATGCCCGCGATGTGCCCATCGCCTCGGCCGAGATCGTCGTGGTGGCCAATGTCGCCAAGCGCGCCACCGGGACCGATGCGAATCTCGAGATTCGCGGTGTCGGTCCGGACGTCTGGGCACTGCGCCCGCAGGTCCGAATCGCGAGCGGCCGGCGCTTCACCCCCGGTCGACGCGAATTGATCGTCGGCGCGGGCGCCCTGCGTCAGTTCAACGGACTGGGCATCGGCAGCCGACTGCGGCTGAACAGTCAGGACTGGTGGATCGTCGGCGTCTTCGCGTCGGGCGACACCCATGAGTCGGAGGTGTGGGGCGATGCCGAATCGCTGATGGCGGCCTATCGACGCAATGGGTTTCAGTCGGTCACGGCGCGCTTGACGACACCGGCGGCCATTGAGAAGCTGCGCGCGGCACTGGCCGCCGACCCGCGGTTGCGGGTCGACGTGGAGACCACGCGCGCCTACTACAGCAAACAGTCGGAACGCCTCACCCGGATCATCCGCGGCATCGGCACCGGGGTGGCGGTCATCATGGCGCTGGGTGCCGTCTTCGGCGCACTCAACACCATGTATGCGGCCGTCGCCGCGCGGGCGCGCGAGATTGCGACATTGCGTGCCCTGGGGTTCACGGCGGTCCCGGTGGTGGTTGCGGTGATGCTGGAAACCATGGCGCTGGCCCTGGCCGGCGGGGTCTTGGGTGCGGGTATCGCCTGGGCCATGTTCAACGGCTATGCGGTCTCCACCCTCGGGTCGAACTTCAGTCAAATCGTATTTCAATTTCAGGTCACCCCGGCACTCATGTTCCACGGGCTGCTATGGGCGCTGGGCATCGGCTTCATCGGCGGGCTCTTCCCGGCGCTGCGGGCCGCAACGCTGGCCGTCACCGCGGCGCTGCGCGAGTCTTGATCCGACGCTAATTCACACCTGATCCGAGCCGCAGAATGACGCACATGTCTCAAGAACCCGCATTGGACCTGTTGCAGTGTGATCCGCAGTCTGTCCTGCAGATGCTGGAGGCCGGCGCCACTGGACTGTGGGAGTATCACCATCGCGACGACCAGCCGCGCTGGTGCACGCGGGTGGCCGCGATGCTCGGTCGATGCCAAGCGGAGCGTCCCGGTGACGGCTGGTTTGCGTTGGTCCATCCGCACGATCGGCCTAAACTGCGGCACTGGATGGATGCCGCGGTGGCGGGTGACCTCCCGGTGGTCGAGGCGCACTTCCGCATCCAGCATCAGGACGGCGAATGGCGTTGGCTGCGCGGCCGCGGCCGCGTCATCGAACGCGATGCCGCCGGAGCACCGGTGCGCAGCGCCGGCACCCTGTGCGACATCACCGAGCAACAATGGGCTGAACGCGAGAATCAGCGACTCGATCGTGAACGCTCGGAACGCGTTGCCCAAGAGCCCACCGAGTTGGATGCGCAACCCCGCAAACGGCACAAGCGCACCGAGGCGCCGAATTGGCGGCTGGCCGCCATCATCGAGGCCAGCACCGACCTGATTGCGAGCGGCACCCTGACCGGTCGGATCGACTATATCAACCAAGCCGGGCGTGCCCTCCTGGGAATCGATGCGCTGGACGATCTGGGGCAGATGCGTATCGCAGACTGCTTCCCGAGCTGGGCTTACCAACGGATCATCACCGAAGGCCTGGCCGCGGCCAAGCGACACGGCCAATGGCTCGGCGATACCGCGCTGAAACGCTACGATGGGATCGAGGTTCCGGTATCGCAACTCGTCATGGTGCACCGCGGCGATGAGACCGGCGATATCGAGTTCATTACGACCATTTGCCGCGATCTCTCGGAGCGACTGAAGACCGAGGAGGCCCTGCGGCAAATGCAGCAGGAGCAGGAACTCATTCTGGATTCGCTGCCGGCGCTGGTTTGGTACAAGGATACGACGAATCGCATTCTGCGCGCCAATCAAGCGGTTGCCGATTCACTCGGCCTGCCGAAGGCGCAGATCGAAGGCCGTAATTGCGCCGAGCTCTATCCGGCGGAGGCCGATCGCTACTATCAGGACGACCTCACTGTCATTCAGACCGGCGCACCGCGCCTCGGGATCGAAGAACCCTATCGCCTGCCGTCCGGCGAGCAACGCTGGATCCGCACCGACAAAGTGCCGCTGAAGGACGCCTCGGGTCGGGTGCTGCGCATCCTGGTGATGGCGCTCGACATCACCAGACAAAAAACCGTCGAGGCCGCACTGCGCATCAGCCAGGACGACCTGCAACGGGCGCAAGCCGTGGGCAAGATCGGGAGTTGGCGGCTGGATGTCCAACGTAATGTACTCACCTGGTCGGAGGAAACCCATCGCATCTTCGGCATTCCAGTCGGCACGCCGATGACCTATGAAACCTTTCTGAGCGCCATCCATCCCGATGATCAGGCGGCTGTCAATCAAGCGTGGCTGGCGGCGATTCAAGGGGAGCCCTACGACATCGAACATCGGGCCAGCGTGGATGGGCAGGTCAAATGGATCCACGAAAAAGCGGAGCTGGAGTTCAGCGATGGGGGAAAACTGCTGGGCGGCTTCGGCACCTCCCAGGACATTACCGAGCGCAAGCGGATCGATGAGGCGCTGCGCGATGTCGACCGCCGCAAGGATGAGTTCCTCGCCGTCCTGGCGCATGAACTGCGCAATCCGCTCGCCCCGATTCGCAGCGCGACCGACATCCTCGCACGATCGGCCGACGATGGCGCCGCGGTCGCCTGGTGTCGCGAGCTGATCGAGCGCCAGGTGCAACACCTGACCCGGCTGGTCGACGATCTGCTCGACATCGCCCGGATCAGCAGCGGCAAGATCGAACTCCATCAGGAATTGCTCGCCGTCGCGGACATCGTCCAGCGGGCGGTAGAAACCAGCCGGCCGCTGATCGCGGCACGCCGGCACGATCTGTTCCTGCACCTCCCCGCGGAGCCCCTGGGCGTGAAGGGCGACTTGATCCGGTTGGCTCAGGTGGTTTCGAATCTGCTCAACAATTCCGCCAAGTACTCCGAGCCCGGCGGACGCATCGATCTCAGTGTTGCGCAGGAGGGCGACACCATCGTGCTCCGGGTCAAAGACGCGGGCATCGGCATCCCGACGGCGATGCTCGATCGGGTCTTCGACATGTTCGCCCAGGTCAACCGGTCGCGGGAACGGTGCCCCGGCGGACTCGGTATCGGACTGAATATCGTCAGGCAACTCCTCGCCCTGCATGGGGGCACCATCGCCGCGCAGAGCGCGGGTGAAGGTACAGGCGCCGAGTTCATCGTCCGTTTGCCGCGCGTCAGCGCGCCGACCCCGGCGGCGGCGCCCAGTCGGAGCGAACCGGCAACGCGCCCGGTGCACCGTCGGATTCTGGTCGCGGATGACGATGTCGATGTCGCGGACAGCCTGACGCTGTTGCTCGACATCCTCGGGCATGAGGTGCGGACCGCCAGGGATGGCATGGAAGCGCTTGAGATCGCGGCGCTGTTCAAACCCGAATTGGTGCTGATGGACCTTGGCATGCCGCGCTTGAACGGCTATGACACCTGTCGGCGCCTGCGCGCCGAGCCGGCCGGCGCCGGCGTGGTCATCGTGGCCCTGAGCGGCTGGGGTCAGGACCGGCACCACCAAGCCACCGCGGCTGCCGGCTTTGATCTCCATCTCGTCAAACCCGTCGGCCTCGCCGACTTGCAGGGATTGATCGATCGCTTATCCGGAACACGCGGGGAGTCGGCGTGAGCCCGTTGATCGTCGCTGGAGCCTGGGAGCCCGATCAAGGGTTTTTCACTGAGACACGGAAGAAAGAGAAGAAATCCTCTCACAAAGACACAAAGACACAAAGATAGAGAAGCCTTTCATGGCTTCTTATCTCTCTTTTCTTCTTCGTGTCTTCGTGTCTTGGTGAGAGCATCTTCTTTCTCGGTGAGAGCATCTGCTTTCTCGGCAAAGGCGTTCCCGAATGGATTGGTGTCGCAGAAGTGTGTGACCTTCAGGCCCGTCGCCAGGTGGTCCCAGCCGGGCCGTCTTCCAGCACGATACCGGCGGCGGCCAGTTCATCGCGGATGCGGTCGGCCTCAGCCCAGTTCCTGGACTGGCGGGCAGCTAGGCGCTCTTCAATACGGCGGTTGATCACCTCGTCCGCAATCTCGAGAGTGCCGGTCCCAATCGGTGGGGACCTAGTGCTGATGGAATCGATGCTGGTGGCCTCGATGGATTGCGTCATCGGCCTGCCCTTCAAGTAGGCATCGGCATCCCCCTGAACCAACCCCAGCACCGCTCCCATTGAACGCAGTTCCGCTCCCAGACCCGCGGCCGCGGCTTCATCCTGGGGTCGCACCCGATTGATCTCCCGCACCAGATCGAAGAGCACGGCCAGAGCCACCGGGGTATTGAAGTCGTCGTCCATGGCGGCGCTGAAGCGAGCCCGGAAAGCCTCAGCGCCCGCCGGCGCGGCGGACGGCAGGCCGCGCAGGGCGGTGTAGAAGCGGGTCAGGGCCGCCCGGGCGTTGGTCAGGTGCTCCTCGTCATAGTTGAGCGGGCTGCGGTAGTGGCTGGTGAGAATGAAATAGCGCACCTCTTCCGGCCGATAGCGCGCCAGGATCTCACGCACGGTAAAGAAGTTGCCCAGCGACTTGGACATCTTCTCCTCGTTCACCCGCACGAAGCCGTTGTGCATCCACACCTCGACGAAGGGCTCGCCGGTCGCCCCCTCGGACTGGGCGATCTCGTTTTCATGATGGGGAAA
This sequence comes from Lamprocystis purpurea DSM 4197, assembly GCF_000379525.1. GTDB lineage: Bacteria > Pseudomonadota > Gammaproteobacteria > Chromatiales > Chromatiaceae > Thiodictyon > Thiodictyon purpureum. The sequence continues at coordinate 58,045 of NZ_KB902496.1, forward strand.
CTGGAGATCGGCCCCGCCGCCGTGGATATCGAAGTGATTGCCCAGGCAGCAGGTCGACATGGCCGAGCACTCGATGTGCCAGCCGGGGCGTCCCGCGCCCCAGGGCGCGTCCCAGGCGGGCTCGCCGGGCTTGGCCGCCTTCCACAGGGCGAAGTCGAGCGGGTCGCGTTTCGCCTCTTCGACTTCCACCCGCGCCCCGGCCCGCAGATCGGCGGGATCCTTGCCGGACAGACGGCCGTAGCCGGGAAAGGCGCCGACCGCGAAGTACACATCCCCATTGGTCGCGGTGTACGCGAGTCCGCGCTCGAGCAGCGTCGCAATCATATCCAGGATCTCGGGGATGTGCTCGGTGGCGCGGGGCTCCGCATCCGGCGACAGGCAGCCCAGGGCCGCCGCATCCTCGTGCATCGCCGTGATGAAGCGCGCCGTGAGCGCTCCAAAGGGCTCACCCCGTTCCTCGGCGCGACGGATGATCTTGTCGTCGATATCCGTGATGTTGCGGACATAGGTGACCGGATAACCCAGGGCGCGCAGGTAGCGGTAGACCACATCGAAGACCACCATGACCCGGGCATGGCCCAGATGGCAGAGGTCATACACCGTCATGCCGCACACGTACATGCCCACCCGACCGGGATCGAGCGGGATGAAAGGGGCTTTCGCACGCGTCAGGCTATTGTAAATCTCAAGCATTTCAGAAGTATCCGACAAAGCCGATCAAGGATGGGCGGTGGTTTGCGCCACATGGTAACAAAGCCGGATCGGTCCGATCCGGGAGAATCCGCTGCCGCCGCCGACGGGGGATGCGTGACGATCGGGCTTTTCCGCCCCGACCAAAGCACTTAACATGCGGTGCAAGATCGCGGCCGCTGTCGCTGCCGCGCCAACATACACCGCCCTCGGGGCGCTATTGGAGACCGCATGATCAAACTGACGACCAGCCACGGTGACATCCTGATCGAACTGGATGCCGCGAAGGCCCCCGCCACCTGCGCCAACTTCGAACGTTATGTCCGCGACGGACAGTACGACGGCACCCTGTTCCATCGGGTGATCGACGGGTTCATGATCCAAGGCGGCGGCGTGCAGGCGGACTTCACGCCGAAGCCGACCCGTCCCCCGATCCGGAACGAGGCCAACAACGGGCTCAGGAATCTGATCGGCACCATCGCCATGGCCCGCACCATGGACCCCCATTCGGCCAGTTCCCAGTTCTTCATCAATGTCGCGGACAACGCCTTTCTGGACTATCCGGGTCAGGACGGTTGGGGCTACTGCGTGTTTGGCCGGGTGGTCGACGGCATGGATGTGGTCAACGCGATCAAAGGTGTCAAGACCGGCAGTCGACATGGCCATCAGGACGTGCCCGCGGAAGACGTCGCGATCACGCGCGCCGAGGTCATCGACGCGCCGTCATGAGCAGCGCCGCGGGTCGGCCGCCGCGAACACGGGATACGCTGCCGGAGGGTGCCGAGACGCTGTTCATCGCGGACCTGCATCTGGCGCCGGAACGCCCGGAGACCATCCGCCTGTTCCTGCGTTTCCTGGCCGGCCGCGCACCACGGGCCGCGCGGCTCTACCTGCTGGGCGACCTGTTCGACGCCTGGATCGGCGATGATGACGATACCCCGCCGTTGCCTGAGATCCGCGCGGCGCTGCGTCGACTGACCAGCGGTGGGACCGCCTGTGCCCTGCTGCACGGCAATCGGGACTTCCTGATCGGCCGCGCCTTCTGCCGCGACACCGGCTGCTCCCTGCTGGGCGATCCGGCACTGATCGAGCTCGACGGGGCCAGAATTCTGTTGATGCACGGCGATCTGCTGTGCACTGATGACATCGACTACTTGCGGTTTCGCCGGCGGGTCCGCAATCCCCTGGTGCAGCGCCTGTTTCTCTGGCGCAGCCTGAACAAGCGGCGGGCCGTGGCGAACGACTCGCGGCGCCGCAGTGCGGCGGCCATGGCCGCCAAGACCGCGGCGATCATGGACGCCAACCCCGCTGCCGTGCAGGCCTACCTGAGCCGCTATCGTGCGACCCACCTGATTCACGGACACACCCATCGCCCGGCCGACCATGAACTGACCGTCAACGGTCAGCCGGCGCGCCGCACCGTACTCGCCGACTGGCACCCCAGCCGCGGCGAGGTGCTGGTCCATCGCGGCGGGATTTGGAAGCGCGAGGCGGTGCTCCCCCAAACAGGAGTCGGCGACTAGCGTTTGTCGTCGTTGTCGTTGTCGTTGTCGTAATCGGAGACGCGGTTCGATTTAGGGATGTACAGCCCACGATCGATCGGGTTGCGATTCCCTGCATCGCCTGGGCGTACAAGGCCGTCAAGGATTTAAGAGGCTTCGATCGCCACGCACGGGACCAACGCATCGTTGCGATATTTGCAGCGCAAGGACCGCGAAACGACGCGGTGCGAGAGCGTCCTCGCGGGTATCATCAACTCGATTGCGACAACGACAACGACAACGACAACGAACGACCAAGCCACCAAAGGCGTTCCCTAACGGGCTGACTTCGCTCCATGATCCGGCTCCCAGGCTCCAGCGCTCCCATCGATAACGACCCCTTCGATCCAGATGTCGTGCAGATTGCAGATGCTCACCGCGTAGATCGGACCGCTGTAGCCGGCGGGCAGCACGTGGTGGGAGACCGGATGATCACGTTCCGGATTGAAGGTCTTCTGACTCAGCAGCCGAAAGCGCGCATCCAGCAGTTTGTGCTTGAGAATGTAGTGCCGGTAGCCGTCCATCGGGTGCGGGGTGCGGATGGTAACCGCCGTCGTCAGTCCGGGCGCGGACTCGGTCTTGATCTCCGGCAGGTGCCGGTCCACCTCACTCGCCCATATCCCCGGCGCATCGCGCGTGAAATAGACGCTGCCCGCCAGCGGGCCGCTGATCATTACGACCGATTGCGCATGCACCGGGCGGACCGCACTGATCACCATGCCCGCCGCGCACCAGGCCAACCAGGCTCGCCGCTTCATCGGCTCACTCCTCAGGCGACCACGGCCGGCCCCTCATCGAGCCAGGCGCTAAAGACCTTGTAGCCCAGCACCAGCACCACTGAACCGACGAACAGTCCGATAATGCCGGAGCTCAGGAATCCGCCGATGGCGCCGACGAAGATCACCGTCATCGGCACCTCCACCCCGCGGCCAAGCAAAATGGGCTTCAGGATGTTGTCGATGCTGCCGACGAGGAGTGTCCACACCAGCAGGGCGATGAAGGTCGTCGTGTCGGCCGTGGTGAACACGTAGATCAGGATCGGCAGCGCGATGGGAAAGATTCCGACCTGGATCGTGCTCATCAATAGCGCCAGCAGCGCCCACAGACCGGCCGCGGGAACCCCGGCCGCAAGCCATCCGAGCCCGACCAGAATCGACTGAATCAGGGCGACGCCCAAAATACCGCGGGTGACACTGCGCACGGTCGCCGCCGCCAGCCCGGCGAATTCGACCCCGCGCGCGCCGGCCAGGCGGTTGGCGACGGTCCGTGCCGCCCGCCGGGCGCCCTCCTCATGAGCGAGCAGCACCCCCGCGATTGCGATGGCGAAGACAAACTGGAGGATGCCGATGCCCGCCCCGGCCGCCAGTCCGCCCAGCCAGCGTAGCGCCACCTTGATCTGAGGGGTGATCTGGCGCAGGGCGTCTTCCATATTGGTGGATGCGTCATCCCACAAGCCGTGGGCGTAAGCCCCCACCAGGGGGACACCGCTGACCCAGGCGGGCGGCGGGGGAACATCCAGCGAACCGTCCTCGAACCCGTGCAACAACTCCTCGGCACCCCCGACCACGGAGTCGCTGAGCAGTACCACCGGGACCAGCAGCACGGCGAGCGTCAGCACCGACATCAGGGTTGCGGCCAGCACCGAGCGGCCGCCCAAGGCATTGACCAGCAGTTGATAGGCCGGATAGAGGCCGATGGCGATGATCGCGCCCCACAGGCCCGGGACGATGAAGGGCCGCACGATATCGAAGCACCAGGCCGCCAGGATCGCGAGCAGCGCGATGCGGATGAAGGTCTCAATGGCCCGGTCCATGAAATGGCGGTCGGCTTGGGTCACTTCGTTCATGGGGACACCGCGGGTCGCGTTGGTGGCTGGTGACGCCGGATGCTACCCCGAGCGCCGGATAACTGCCAGCGGGGTCGGAACATCATCCCCGGAGCGCGACCGGATCGCAGCCTTCATCGCAATCTGCAACACCGGAGCAAAGCCCACGCAGACCGATTCGCAAAATCGGCTGCACGCTCGGACGACACCTGTCAACCGCCCGGAGGCATCAAGCTAACATGCTGTTTTACAGTTATTAAAAGACTGGCACGCGTGATGCAGTATTGTCGTCAAGCAACCACCGGCACCACCATCACAGGGGTTAAGCCATGAGCCCGAAAATCATTCTCTGGATCAGCTTCAGCGTCGTCTCTTCCACCTGGTACGCCCTGGACCCCGACGCCCGTCTCGCCTTTGGACCTTCAGTTGCGGCCAACGCGACGACCCAGGTCGAGCGAATGATCCAAGCCGAGTTCTTGGATGTCCGCACCCGCACAGCGATGAACTGAGATAGCCAGGCTCCGATCGCCAAGAGCCCGACCCGGCCGAAGCCGCGGTCGCAACAAACAAGGCAGGAGGCCAACCGCGCGCACGCGATGGCCGGCAAGCAGCTAGGGTACTGCCGAAGCCGAAGGCGCACGCTAGAAAAATCCGCGAGGCGCATCAGCCATCATAGCGATCCGTTATGATGGCTTTTTCTTGATTGCCGCAGTTGCCGCGCGCTGCGCGTCGACTAGGGGAAGGACCCGCGTCTCCCCCAGGGCAACCGCATAACGTACCAACTCGGTCTGCGACTGGAGACCCAGTTTGTGCATCATCCGCCGACGGTAGGTGTCGACGGTCTTGACGGCCACGCCCAGATCGTCCGCGATCTGACTGGCACGACGTCCGACGGCGATCAGACCCAGCACCTCCCGCTCCCGCCGCGACAGCAGCGTGCGGTTAGCGCGCAGCGGCAGCGGCGGGTTGTCGGGTAACCACATTCCACCCGCATGGACATGTCGTACCGCCTGGATCAGCGAGTTCACCGACTCGCTCTTGACCAGGTAGCCTTTGGCGCCCGCCTCCACCATCTGGTTCACGAAGCAGGCATCACCCAGGGCCGACAACGCGAGCACGCGGCACGATGGGACGGCCTTGCGGATACAGGCGGCCGCCTCGATTCCATTCATCTCGGGCATGCTCACGTCCAGGACGACCACGTCCGGCCGCAACAACTGCGTCTGGGTGACGGCCTCGAGACCATTCGACGCGACGCCGACAAACTCGATATCCTCCTCGGCACGCAACATGCCGGCCAAGGCATCGCGCACCATCGTATGATCATCCGCCAGCAGAACGCGTATCGTCATCACAACCGGCCTTTTTTCATCAGGTTTGTTCTTACAAGTTCATCAGGGAACGCCTTTGGCGTCCCGCTCGTTGTCGTTGTCGTTGTCGTAATCGTTGTCGTAATCGAGAGTGACTCCCGCGGGCTTTGGTCATAAACCTGGCTGCCTCGCGATCTGCACGGTCGGCGGTCCGCGCAGCGGACCCTACAGACTTTGGTCATAAACCTGGCTGCCTCGCGATCTGCACGGTCGGCGGTCCGCGCAGCGGACCCTACAGACTGATGGCATCGCTTTTTCGATCACGACAACGACAACGATTGTCAGCACGGCCGCGGCGCCGCATCGGCCAATTGATTGACCGGGACCCACAGGCTGACCGCGGTGCCGCCGCCTGGCGATGCCTGCAAGATCAAACGGCCACCGATCAATTCGATCCGGGACCGCAGGCTGAAGAGCCCGAACCCGCCGCCCCTGCGCCCCGCGGCCTGACCAGCCAGTCGCGCCTGATCGATGCCGATGCCGTCATCGCGCACGGTCAAGTGAGCGGTGCCCGGCGCCCCACTGATCCTGACCTCGGCGCGGGTGGCCTGGGCGTGCTTGCAGACGTTGGTCATGAGTTCACGCGCCGCCTGAAACAGCGTGACTTTGAGGTCATCAGGAAGCACCGACAACTCGCCCTCCTGCCGACAGTCAAAGCGAACTGACCAGCGTCCGCTCAATTCGCCCCCAAGCCACTGCACGGCCGCGAACAACCCGCCCTGATACAGGACCGGAGGGCTGAGTTCGAACACCAGGGTGCGCAACTGGGACAACGACAGGTCGAGCAGTTCCCGCAAGCGCTCCGTGCGCGGCGAGGCGTCACCCGGCACCGTGCCGGGCGCGGGATCAAGCAGAATCCGCGCGAGCACCAGCTGCTGGATGGTGCTGTCGTGCAGTTGATCCGCCAGACACCGTCGTTCCCGCTCCTCCGCCAGGCAGAGCGCGGCGTCCATCTCGCGCATCCGTCGATGGGCGAGGTGCAAACTCTCGGTCCGGGCGTCCAAGTCCTCGTGCAGGCGCCGCGACAGGCGCGCCAGCGTGGCATGGGTACTGACGCGGGCGAGCAGGACGCGGGCATCGAAGGGCTTGACCACAAAATCGACACCGCCGGCATCAAAACCCCGCAGCACTTCGGACTCTGTCCCGTGGGCAGTCATGAAAATAACCGGCAGATCGCCGTAGCCCGGCTGTGACTTCAGATCGCGACAGAGTTCATACCCGTTCTCATCGGGCAATTGCACGTCGAGCAAGATCAGCTCAAAGCGCTCGACCGCCAGCCGGGCGCGCGCCTCACGGCCCGACCCGACACCGCAGGGCTGCATCCCGGCATCCGCCAGTTGATGACAGACCAGGCGGACGAGCAGCGGATCATCATCCACCACCAGCAGCCTGGAGCGCGCTAAATCACGGTTCACGGCGGATCAATCTCCTGATCGAGCGGCAATCTGGCTCAGATTGAGCGAGTCTTCGTCTCCATCCTTTCGAAAATAGCGGAAGATGTCCCTGATCTCTGTCCGCCTTTAGACTACAAGCGCAAAAAAAAGATACGTCTATAGGAGACACAGCGCGTTCCGCGCTGCATCAATGTTCGCTGGTTCAGATCACGAAGCGGTCACGTCCCTCGGACTTGGCCTGATAGAGTCGCCGGTCGGCCTGCGCCAGAAAGTCGCCGAGCCGGTCGTCGGGCCGGGGCTGACAGGCCCAAACGCCGATACTCAGGGTGACGATGGACCGACCGGGCGCGGCCTGATGGGGGATCGCCGCCGCGCGTACGGCATCCAGGTTGCGTGCGGCGGCAGCGCGCGCGGCGGCCAGGTCGGCGCCCGGCATCACCCGCACAAACTCCTCACCCCCATAGCGTGCGACCAAGCCCTCCTCGCGCCGATGGGTCCGGCGCAGCGCGGTCGCCACCTGGCACAGACACTGATCGCCGGCCCCGTGCCCATAGCAATCGTTGTACGCCTTGAAGTGATCCACATCCATCATCAACAGACCCAACCAGGCGCCGTTGCTGATGGCCCATTGCCATTGTTCCGCCAGGTAGGCATCGAGCCGGCGCCGATTGGCCAACCCGGTGAGGGCATCCAACTCCGACAGGCGCGCCAGCGAGTCACCCTGTCGCTTGGCGGCCAAGTGGTTGCGCACCCGTGCCCGCACTACCTGCGCATCGAACGGTTTGTGCACATAGTCCACGGCACCCAGATCCAAACCCTGACTTTCGTTCTCGGCGCCGCCGCGCCCGCTCACGAAGATCACCGGGATGTCGCGCGTGCCCGGGTCGGCCTTGAGCGCCCGGCACACCTGATAGCCGTCCATCCCCGCCATCATCACATCCAGCAGAATCAGATCCGGACGCGGCTGTCCCCGCGCCAGCGCGAGTGCCGCATCACCCGTGTCGGCGGTCGCCACCCGGTACTCCTCGCCCAGCAACTGCAACAGGAGCCCGGCCGCCAGCGGATCGTCGTCGACGATCAGCACCAGCGCGCCCCCCGCGCTGGTCTCCGACCGGCGGGGCGCCGCCGGTGTCGGCGCGGGAAGCGGCTGCCCCAGACCCGCCAAGCCTGCGGCCTTGATGGTCCGCGCCGCGTCCAGCGTCCGGGCGAGTGCGGCACGCAGTTCGGCGATATACGCGGCGGCCGCGGACGGCCCCGGTTGGCACCGCGCGGCAGCCGCGGCCGCGAGTGCGGCAACGGGCTCGGCGCCCAGCACCGGGGCCGTGCCGCGCAGCATATGGGCGAGCCGGGCCACGCTATCCCCACCCGACTGCGCCGCCTCCGGCACCAGCGTCGCCAAGCGCGGGCCGTAGCTCGACAGAAAGTCATCAAGCAAACTCAAATAAAGATCGGGGTCGCCGCCCACCCGCCTGACCCCGGCCGCGGCATCGATCCATGGCCGTTCCTGCGGCGCCGTCGCTCCAGCAGCATCCCGCGATCCGGCTGCCGGACCGGCCGCCGCCGGGCGCGTGACCGGTACCGTCGGCAGCGTCATCCACCGTGCCAGAGTGGCGGCAAAGACCGCCTGATCGAAGGGTTTCGAGATATGGTCGTTCATCCCCGCCGCCTGACAGCGCTGTTGGTCGCTGGCCAGCACATGGGCCGTGATGGCGATCACCGGCAGCTCGCGCAGGCGCGGGTCGGCGCGCAGCCGCCGGGTCGTCTCATAGCCGTCCATGCCGGGCATCTGAATATCCATCAGCACCAGCGCGTAGCCCGTGGGTGCCTGCCGCAGTCGGTCCAGGGCGGTCTCGCCATCGGCCACCGGCTCCGCCGCGATGCCGAGTTGGCTCAGGAACTCCACCACGATCCGTTGGTTGACCAGATTATCCTCGACCACCAGCACCGGCCGGGCCGGAACCGCGGCCACCGGCACTCCCCCGCACACGGCGGTCACGGGCGGCACACCGGGCGACTGCTCCCCGCCGGTCGCGGCCCCCGTGGATGCCGGACCCCGGACCTCGGCAGCCGGACGCCGCAACGGGATCACCACCGTAAAGCGCGCCCCCGCGCCCGGGCGGCTGTCGACACCGACCTCCCCGTTCATCAGGCCGGTCAACTGCTTGACAATGGCGAGCCCCAGCCCGGTACCGCCGTGACGCCGGGCGAGTGAGTTATCGCCCTGGTTGAAGGGCGTAAACACGGTTGGCAACTGGTCCGCGGCAATCCCGATTCCGGTATCCTCGACGGTGAACACGACACGCTCGCCATCGGTCGCGGCGCGGTCCGCGGCGACCCGCAGCGTGACGCGGCCCTGGTCGGTGAACTTGACCGCGTTGGCGATCAGGTTGATCAACACCCGCTCGATCTTGTGGGCGTCGCCCGACCAGGTGCCGTCCAGGTCCGGATCGACGACGCACTCCAGCGCCAACCCCTTCTCAGCCGCCAAGGGCGCGCCGATCGACAGGACCGCGTCGACCAGTTCCCGGAGTTGAAAGGGCGCATCGCGCGGGGTATCGGCACTGCCCTCCAGTCGGGAGAAATCCAGAATTTCATTGACCACCGCCAGCAGCGAGCGACCAGCACGCTCGATCTCGGCCAGATAGTCGCGCAGCCGCGTCGGCTCCTGGGTGCGCACCCCCAGGGCGGCCAGGTTCAGCACCGCGTTCAGGGGGGTGCGGATCTCATGGCTCATGTTGGCCAGGAAGTCGCCCTTGGCGCGGTTGGCCACCTCCGCGGCCTCCTTGGCCCGCCGCAGATGGCGGTTGAGCCGGGTCAACTCCCAGTGACGCCAGCCGAGTAAGGAACCCACCACGGCAAAGAGCCCCAGGAACTGCCACAGCCGGGTCAGGTCCAGCCCTTGCTCGATCCGGAAGGTGGTCCGCCGCCGCGTGATCCGGTCGCGCTCGGCGGGGGTGGTGGCCGCAACCACCTTCTGCATGATGGAGAGCAATTCCGGCTGATCATTGCGAACCGCCACCGCGATCGGATAGGGATCATCGAGCTTGGCGATGATCCGAAAACGCCCCAGCCCCTGCTCGACCAAGTCCGCCGCATGCTCCAGGGTGGCGACCGCCGCATAGGCCCGCCCACTGATGATGGCGTCCTCGAACTGCGCGACACTGTCGATCGGAATGAACGGCTGTTGCGGATAGCGCGCCTGCAAACTGGCGGCGACTGCCGCCCCCCTGGGCACCGCGATCGGTTGGTCGGCGAGGCTCTCGATTCCGGCGACGAAGGGCGCCTCATCACGCGCCAGCAGGACGTGCGTGAGCTGGACATAAGGCGAGGTAAAGGCCAGGTAATCTTCCCGCTCGGCGGTCGGCACCGCCCCGGAAATCAGATCGCAGCGGCGCGTGCGGGCAAACTCCAGGGCCTCGGACCAGGTCCCCGAGGGCAGCGGCTGCAGCGCGATTCCTAGCTTGCGGGCGAACAAATCCAGATAATCCCGAAAGATCCCCCGGTGTTCACCGTTCTCCAGGTAGTCGTACGGGGTCCAAACGGGGCTGAAACAATAGGTCAGCACCCCGCCCTTGTCGTCCAGATACGCTTGCTCCGCCGCGCTCAGCACCGGCGTGCGGGGTGCGGCGGCCGCGCCGGGGGCGGCCAGATAGCGGCTGCGAATCGCCTGGCGCTGCTCGCGCGACAGCGCGATCAACACCTTGTCGATGGCGCTGACCAGCAGTGGACGGTCCTTGCGAATCGAGAACACCAGCGGCAGCGGCGCGGGCAGGACGAAGGCGGTTTCGATGTTCTCGATGCGGCGCTCCGCCAACCAGTGGCCAAAGGAGTCATCGGCAAGCAGGGCCTCGACGTCTCCCGCCAGCACTTGGTTGGCTCCCGCCAGCGCGGAGTCCACCGGCACCGCACGGACCCCGGCGACCGCGGTCAGGGATTTCTCATCGCTCAGATTGCCGCGCAGATAGGCGACCCGCCGATTCGTCAGGTCTTCCAGCCCACGCAGCCCCAGGGGGTTGCCGATCCTGACGAAGACCCGCCGCCCGAGTTCGGTATAGGGCACGGTGAACAGAAAATGGCGCGCCCGTTCGGGATGGACGGCCGAGGCGGACAGCCCATCGATGAGCCCCTGCTGCGCCCGGCTCACCTGCTGCGCCCAGGGGCCGAGCTCGAAACGGATGCGGGTCCCGATGACCCGATCGATCAGCGCCGCCGTGTCGGCGTCGATCCCCGAGAAACTGCCGTCCGGGTTCCGGCTGATCAGCGGCGACCAATCCTCGTCGACACCCAACACCAGGTCGGGCCGCGCGGCGATGTCGACACGCTCGGCGTCGGTCAGGTGCACCTGGGCACGGAGCGCAACGGCAGGATCGCCCTCGCCGAACCAGCGCGCATGCAAGCGCTGCAGCTCACCGGGGTCCAATCCGTCGATCGTCTTGTCGAGCAGGGCGGCGAGCACCTCCTGGTGCCGCTCCACGGCAAAATGACTGACCGTGGTCCAGCCCGACTGACCGAAATTGGCTGGACCGCGTTCGACCACGTTGGTGATGTATTCCGCGACCCGCATCGTGCGTTGCCCGAAGCGAAAATCAGCCGCCCGGTCGCGCGTCTGCGCGGCATTGAGGACGACATCCGCCCGCCCCTGCTTGACCGCGGCAAAGGCCTCGACCAGGGACGTTTGGCGCAGCTCCACCGTCAGACCCAAGACTGCCGCGGCCCGTTCGATCAACTCCACGGTATAGCCGGTGTGGCGGCCGTCCCGCCGGGTCGAGGCCGGCGGCGCATCCGTGTACACAACCCGGAGCCCTGAGTGAGCGGCCAGGAACTCCCGCTCCGGCTGAGTCAGCGTCGGCGGCTGGGACGGCCGCGGCACCGTAGTCACTGTCGTATCGTGAAACCAACGGTCCCAGATCGACTGAAGCTCGCCGGTCCCCAAGGCGTCGCGCGCCTTGTCCAGGACCCCGACCAGCGGTTCCAGATCGCGACGCATCGCGAACAGGGCTGCCTGCCGCGGCGTCGTGCCGTCGTCGAGATCCGTCGCCCCCTTGGCTTCGACGCCTCCGATCAGGTGCTCCGCGAGCAGATAACGACCGTTTTGCCGCTCCAGGATCGCGGCATCCGCGCGCCCCGCGGCGACGGCCTCCAAGGCCTCGCGGTAACCGGCCACGACGAGATGCTGAATCTCCGGGTGACTCCGGGCCAGCCACTGCATCGGACCCGACTCGGCGGGAGTGGCCAGGGTCTTGCCGCGCAAGGCGTCGAGGTCGGCACAATCGGTGCAGTCGGTGCGCGCGAAAATCGTGAACGGGACCGGGTAACGGCGGGCGCTGAAACTCAGGAAGCGTTCTCGCTCCATGGTCACCGGACTGTTGATGGTCAGGTCAGCGCGGCCCTCCCGCAAGTCCCGATAGGACTGCCCGAGGCCCTGGTCCTGCCAGTCCAGTTCCAGTCCGGCCAATTGCGCCATGCGCGCCAGCAGCTCCACCGTATAGCCGGTGGGGCGGCCGTCGCGCGTCAATGCGTAGGGCGCGATCTCGGCAAAGACGACCCGCAGCCGCGGATGGGCGGCGATGGCGGCGCGCTCCGCGTCGGTCAGCGCCAAGGGGACATCAGGGAGCGGCGGCGACCCGACAGTCTCCGGATCGAACACCAGCTCCGCACTGGGCAGTGCCTGTGCGGCCAGCCCGGTCGCCACGAAGAGGTCTTGAATCCGGTTCAGTTGGATCGGATCGATCGACCCGATCGGGTAGACCTCGGGCAGAATGGCGGAGTGGGTCTGATTCGCCTCGAAGCGCAGGTGATCGCGCTCCTTACCCTGCGTGTTGTAACGCGCCAGAATCAGCTCCACCAGCGCTTCCGGATGAGCCAGGGCGTACTCCCACCCCCGGTTGGTTGCCGCCACAAAGGCGCGCATCCGCTCGGGATGGGCCGCCGCATAGTCCGCGGCGGCGAACAGATTCAGATCATAGAGCGCGATCCCGTAGTCACTCGGGTCGATGACATTGAAAGGCACGCCGCGTTGATGCAGATAGAAGGGCTCGTTGGTGGTGAAGGCCGTCATGGCGTCCACCTCGCCGCGCACGAAGGGCTCCACCGAAAAGCTGTGGGGAACCACGTGGAGATCGCTTTCGGTCAGGCCACCGAGTTTGAGCATTTGCCGGATGTTGGCGCTGCCGAGTTCCTTCGGATTGGCCATGACCCGCAGCCCCTTCAGGTCGGCCGGGGAATAGAGACCCGGCCGCACCAGCAGCACCAGCGGTGAGCGCTTGAGATAGGAGGCAAGCAAGCGGATCGGCCGCCCGCGCATCCGTTCGGCGATGACCGTGCTGTAGTAAGTGCCGAAGTCGGCGCGTCCGGTGACAACCGCGTCGATGATGTCGATGCCCTCGGCGTACTCGCGCAATTCCACCGCGAGCCCTGCCTCCCGATAGTACCCCTGCTCCAGGGCCGCGTAGAAACCGGCGAACTGCCATTGATGACGCCACTGGAGCTGCACCGAGATCGGGGTCAAGGGCGCACCCGCCACGTCCGCGACCCCGCCGGTCTCGCCCGCCGGCGGCGCGGCCGAACCGGTCACCCACCAGCAAAGACCAACCACGGCCGCGACCAATAGGAACAGGGTCGACAGCGGTCGGCGACGTCGGGCAGAACATGTTGCGAATGTGCTCACACCCGACATTAGACTCCCAGCGGCGCACCGGGTCATCCAGATTCTCTTGCGCTGCGCGCCCTCGTGCCCTGCGCACGGCCTGATGCCGCGACCGGCCGGCGCGGATCGGTTGCATTTCGCTCCACCCGCGGCCATCTTTCGCCGCTCCACGCGACCGCTGCCAGGATTGCCCGATGCCCGCAACACTCTTGATCGACAATGGCTCGTCGCGCCCGGACTCAACCCTGGCCCTGCGCGACCTGGCCCAGGCACTCGGCCGGCGCACCGGCGCCGCGGTCCACCCGGTCTCGCTCCTGCACGCGGATCGGATTCCCGCCGCCGCCCTGGACGGCCGACCCGCGGACACCCTCGAACCCTATTTGCGCCGCGCCCTCGCCAGTGGTGAGCGGGCGTTTCACCTGATCCCCCTCCTGTTCGGACCCAGCCGCGCGCTGAGCCGGTTCATCCCCGACCTGGTTGCCGACCTGCGCCGCGTCCATGGTCCATTCCAGGTCCGCATCGCTCCTGAACTGTGCCCCCTGCCGCGCGGCGAGCCGCGTCTCGCGGACCTCCTGGACGACCACATCCGCGCGACCGCCGCCGCCCGTGCCATCGCCCCCCGCCGGCTGGTGCTGGTCGACCACGGCTCGCCGATTCCTCAGGTCACCGCCGTGCGCACCTGGCTAGCACAGCGTGTGCGCGAACGGATCGATCCCGGGGCTGTTCTGACCGAGGCCGCGATGGAACGGCGGCCAGGCCCTGAATATGACTTCAACGGCGACCTCCTGGACCTGGTGCTGCACCGCCTTGCCGCCGCGGACCCGACCACCCCGGTGATCGTCGCCATGCTGTTTCTCGCGCCCGGCCGCCACGCCGGACCCGGCGGGGATATCGCCGCCATCTGCGCCGCGGCGCAGGCCGACTTCCCCGGTTTCCAAGCCCACCCCACCCCACTGGTCGGCAGCCACCCGGCGCTGATCGAGATCCTGGCGGATCGGCTCACCGGGGCGGCGGAACAACTTTAGGCGATTGCCGGAGCATCCTGTTGCGTCGTCAGGGCTTCCAGCCCTGACGGTGTCCGGCCGGGATGGCCCGACGACGCACCCGGCGAGCCCAAGTGGCCGGAATCTTGATCGAGGCCCTCAGACTGCTCCGCCGGCGCGGGCGGAAAGTGCACGTCCTCATAGACCGCCTCCAGGGCGCACGCGAAGCCGAGCGTATGAAGACGGAGCGGGCCGTTCGCGGGGACGGATTGCAGCATCCAGCCCTCCGGGTGGCGGCGGAACACCTCGACCGCGGGCGCACGCGAGTCGATCAGGACATACTCTTCGAGCGTCGCCAGTTGCCGGTAGGACGCGAACTTGCCGCCCCGATCATAGGCCTCGCTGGAGTCGGACAGGACCTCGATGACGATCCGCGCACGCTCCTTGACGAGCGGCCGGGCGCCGTCCGCCGGGTCGCAGGTGACGAAGACATCGGGGTAAAAGAAAGCGCGCGCCGCCTCGACGCGGAGTTTCATGTCCGCCATGTAGACGCGGCAGGGTCCGCCGCGGACATGAGCGCGCAGCATCGCGGCGACGTTGAGGGTGATGGTGACGTGCTGCTCGGTCGCCCCGGCCATCGCAAAGACCTCGCCGTCGACGTATTCGTGTTTGACCAAGGCGAGGGTCTCGCCGGCCAGGTAGTCGTCGACGCTGATGAACGGAACCTCGGCAAGATTGGACATCGCGACACTCCGCAAGGGTGAAACCAGAACCCGATTACAGCATTCCGCGGACGGAGATGCCAGGCGCGGAAAGTCTCGGCCGCCCCACCAGGCGGATCAGCGATCCACCCCCGTGGGAGCGGCCTCCGGCCGCGATGGGGGCCTCGCGGGATCCCGACCATCTCTCGTGCTGAATGGCAAGCCCCTGCTGGGCCAGATCCAGCGCGCGCTGCTGATCGCCCAGCGCGTCGGCATAGGTGGCCAGGGTGTTGAGGCTCATGGCCGTATCGGGGTGCCGGTCGCCGAACAGGTCACGGCGGATGCGCATCACCAATGAAGACCGCCGCGTCGAGCTGTTGCCGCACCGCCTCCAGGGTCCCCTCCCGGCCGATGAACTGAGGTCCGAGTGCGCGGTAGGGGACAAAAAAGACCGGTCGGCGCGGATCGTAGTCGGCGACGGCCCCGGCCGGCGTATCTGGGATGGGATCGATGGGGTTCGTGCTGTGGTCTGCCGTCATCATTTCTGAAATTGAATCGCCTTGTTGACCCCTTCCGCTTGCAGGCAACCGCTGCCAAGCAGCAGTCAGCTGAGGGTGGAAACGCGGGTCCCCTTCATCTGCGTCCGGTGTGGCGTCCCAACGCGGCTGGAGCCGCCGGGGCGTCAGCGGATACACTACAAGCATTCACAGGCTGAGACCGCGCCGCGGCGGGAACCGGCCGCGCTTGTCACCGCCCAAGTTGTCGATTGTCTGACATCCATGCAGATCCTGCACGCTTTCTGGTTACCCGAGGTCACCGACGCCTTCGTCCAGACCGGGGCCTTCCTGCTCTGGGCGGAAACCCTGAAGCGCGGCGCCGCACGGCGCGATGACGGCGTTCCCGTGCATCCGTTTCACCTGACCCACGCGGACTGGCCGACCTTGGTCGAGGCGCTGGGTGGGCAGACCATCGTGTCGCCGCTCGACGACGCGCTGGTGAGCGGCACGCTCCGGCTGCCCGGCACCGCGGAGCTGCCGCTGCCCTCGCCGCTGTTGGCGCGGTATTGGCCGGACGACAGCACCGACGCACCGGTGACCTGGCAGCGCTGGCAGGTGGACTGTCTGCGCTTGGACCGCCCCATCAAACAACTGAGCGACCTCCATTTCCTGGCTTTCCACCGGGGCGGGGAGGTGCAGCCCGGCGGCGACTTCCTGTTCTGGTACTGGTTCACGCAGGAGCTCAAGCGTCTTCTGGTGCGGGACCAGTATCTGCCCGCACTGGTGGTCCGCCAGCCGACCCGGCCCAAAGGCAAGCGCACGGTTCCGCCGCTCGAAATCGCCGGCGCCTGGGACTGGGCGTCCGAGCACTATGAGCGCTTCATCAGCGACGCCGGCACGCGGATGCCCGCGGCCTGCGCCGCCGGTCTGGACGGCTGGCCGGATGCGGACAGCCTGTTGCGACACTGCGCCGAGGTACTGCTCGATCAGATCCTGCGGCACACGCCATGGCCGGCCGTGTTCGCGAAAAAGGTGGAGCGGACTTGCCTCGCCGCCTGCCTCGCACCCACGCGGTCGGCACCGTTCGGCATCAGCCTGGACACCTACCAGCACTGGCGGCAGTGGCGCTCACGCATCCGGGGCGCCGAGCGCGACGCCGCCTTCACCCTGGGGTTCCAACTGGTGGAGCCCGCTGCCGAGACGGCGGACGACTGGACGCTGCAATTCGTCGTCGTCCCCAAGGATGACCCGTCGCAGCGTCTGGCGCTGGCCGACTATTGGTCCCAGTCCGCGACGCACCGCAAATCCCGGCACCGCCAGTTGGGAAAGGACTTCGAGACGCACCTGCTGCTCAACCTGGGGCTGGCCGCCCGGATGATTCCCAAGCTCTGGGACGGTCTCGACACCGCCGAGCCGCGGGGTCTCACCCTGAACCTGGACGACGCCTTTGCCTTCCTGAAGGAATGGGCCTGGGTGCTGGAGGACGCCGGGTTCAAGATCATGGTGCCGGCCTGGTGGACGCCGCAGGGACGGCGGCGGGTGAAGATTCGGCTGCGCTCGTCCGCCGCCCGCACCGGGCCCGCTGCACCGGCGAGCAAGAGCGGACTCAACCTCGATAACCTGGTGCAGTACAGCTACCAGCTCGCCATCGGCGATCAGGTGGTGACCGAGGAGGAATGGCAGCGACTGGTCGCGTCCAAGGCCCCGCTGGTGCAGTTCCGCGGTCAATGGGTGGAACTCGACCGCGACAAGATGCAGGAGATGCTCGCCTTCTGGCGCCGCCATGGTCACGAGACCCCGGAGCTCAGCATCCAGGATCTTCTCCAGCGCACCCTCACCGACGACGGCTTCGAGGTGGACCGCGACGATGCCCTGGCCGCGATGCTGGAGCGCCTGCGCACGGGCAGCCGGCTGGAGTCGATCGCGGATTTGCCCCAACTGAATGCGCAACTGCGCGACTACCAGAAACGCGGTGTGGCCTGGCTCGGCTTCCTGGAGCAGCTTGGCCTGGGCGGCTGTCTGGCCGACGACATGGGGCTCGGCAAGACCATCCAGGCCATCGCCCGTCTGGTGCAGGAGCGCGCAGACGGGACCCCGGTCGCCCCCACGCTGCTGGTGGCCCCCACGTCAGTCATCGGCAACTGGCAGAAAGAGGTCCAGCGGTTCGCCCCCCAGTTGCCGGTGCTGATCCATCACGGCCCGACGCGGGTGCAGGACGCCGACACCTTCACCGAGCACACCGCGCGTCAGGCGCTGGTCATCACCTCCTATGCGCTGATGCGCCGCGACCAGCACCTGTTCGGCGCCCGCGACTGGCACCGGGTCATCCTCGATGAGGCGCAGAACATCAAGAACCCGGCCGCGGCGCAGACCAAGGCGATCCTGAAGCTGCGGGCCCGGCACCGGCTCGCCCTGACCGGCACCCCGGTCGAGAACCGCCTGACCGATCTGTGGTCCATCTTCAACTTTCTGAATCCCGGCTATCTGGACACCCAGGCGCGGTTCCGCAAACGCTTTGAAATCCCGGTGCAGCGCGACCACGACCCGGTACAGTCCACCACCCTCAAGCGTCTGGTGGAGCCCTTCATCCTGCGCCGGCTGAAAAGCGACAAGGCCATCATCCGCGACCTGCCGGACAAGCTGGAGGCCATTCAATACTGCAATCTCAGCAAGGAGCAGGCGGCCCTCTACGAGACCGTGGTCCGCGACGTGGAGCGCGAACTGGAGGCCAAGGACGGCATCGCCCGCCAGGGCCTGATGCTCTCCACCCTGATGAAACTCAAGCAAATCTGCAACCACCCGGCGCAGTTCCTCCACGACGGCAGCGCCTTCACCCCGGAGCGCTCACACAAGCTGCAACGCCTGCGGGAGATGCTCGAAGAGGCCATGGCGGCGGGCGACAGCGTGCTGATCTTCTCCCAGTTCACCGAGATCGGCGCCGAGCTGGAGCGCCTGCTCAGACAGGATCTGCACTGCCGGACCTACTATCTGCACGGCGGTACGGCACGCGGCCGGCGCGAGGCCATGATCACGGCCTTTCAGGACCCCGAGTCCGAGCCCGCGATCTTCGTTCTGTCGCTGAAGGCCGGCGGCGTCGGTATCACCCTGACCAGAGCCAACCACGTGTTTCACTTCGACCGCTGGTGGAACCCGGCGGTCGAGGATCAGGCGAGCGACCGGGCCTACCGCATCGGCCAGGACAAGACCGTCTTCGTCCACAAGTTCGTCACCCTGGGCACCCTGGAGGAGCGAATCAGCGACATGATCGAAGAGAAGAAAGCACTGGCCGGCGCCATCGTCGGCAACGACGAATCCTGGCTCACCCAACTCGACAACGAGCGTTTCAAGGCACTGATCCGCCTGAACCGTGACGCGGTGGTGGACTGACCATGGCAACCCTCGGCAAGACCTGGTGGGGCCAGCGCTTCATCGCCGCGCTGGAGGGCTTCACCGACAGCGGGCGCCTGCAGCGGGGCCGCGCCTACAGCGGCGACAACCGTATCCTCGCCTTTGCCATCGCCGAAGGACGGGTGAGCGCCACGGTGCGGGGCAACGTCAACCCCTACTTCGGGGTCTACAAAGAACCCCACTACCAGACCCGCATTCAGATGACCCAGATCCCCGCCAAGGACTGGGACAAGACCATCACCCGCCTGGGCAGCAGCGCGGCCCTGCTGGCCCGGCTCCTCATGAACGAGATGCCCGACACCATCGACGCCGCCTTCGCCGACGTGAAGCTGCATCTGCTGCCGCGCAGCCGCAAGGACTTCGCCCTGACCGATTGCTCCTGCCCCGACGGGGCCAATCCGTGCAAGCACATCGCCGGTGTCTACTATCGCCTGGCGGGTCAACTGGACCGGGACCCCTTCCTGCTGTTCGAACTGCGGGGCCTGTCGCGCGCGCGGCTCACTCAAGCCCTGAGTGCCACCCCCCTGGGCAAGGCCCTGGCGGCCCTGACCAGCGATGAGGCGCCGCCGATCACCGCCGCGGAGTCCTTCTTCACCCGCCCCCGGATCAGCGCCGCGCCGCCGGACCATCACACTTTCTGGACCGGCGCGCACCGCCTACCCGGCGAGATCGAGCCGGCCGTCCCGGCGGCGGTGCCCGCCATCCTGGTGCGCAAGGCCGGCGATTTCCCCGCCTTCTGGAACCGCGACGACTCATTCGTGGCGGTGATGGAGGATCTGTATCAGCGGGTGCGGGAGAAGAATCGGGACTTGTTGTAGGCAGGGCGGCGCGGTCGGCAGACGCCGCGCAGGGTCTTTTGGGCCGGACGGGGCATTCGCCCCGTCCGAAACGTTTTCCTCAAACCTACCGGCTCCAACCAACGCTCGGCCAAGGATCAAATGTTCGGGACGGGGCGAATGCCCCTTCCCCTCTGGGCCGGACGGGGCATTCGCCCCGTCCGAAACGTTTTCCCCGAACCCGCCGGTTCCAACCAACGCTCGGCCACGGATCAAACGTTCGGGACGGGGCGCATGCCCATAGGCGCCAACTTAAGCAACCATTTGATTTCCTGGCGTACTCAGGAACGCGATGACGGCGGCCGGGAGCGTTTGTAAGCGGCGTCGGCGTGGGCGTTCCGTTATCACCTCAAGGCATGCCGCCCAGCGCTCGGGGCGCTGGCGGTGGACTTCGAGAATCCAGGCATCGACCTGGTGGCGGGCGAGCGCCACCAAGCGCCAGGGGGTGACCCGGCGGGGCTGGTCCAGACGATCCCAATCGTCCGGGCTGTGGCGCTGAATGTGTCGTTCGATCACCAACGCATAGAGCAACTTGCCGAGAATCCAGACGGTGCCCAGTGCACTGTGTTGCTGGGTGCGCAGGTGGTCCAGGTCGAGCAGGCTTTTCAGCCGCTTGAACATCAACTCCACTTGCCAGCGGCAACGATAGAGCGCCAGCACGGCGCTCCCCTCCACCGCGTCCGGCGGCACGGTGGTGAATACCATCATCCACCCAGTCAGAAAGAGGGCCGCGGCGCTCGGCGTCCAGCCCTTGCGCTTAGCGACCTTGCGGCAGCGCTCACGCGCCGCGGCGGCCGCGGCCGGCGGCAAGCGCACGGCGTGTAGCCAGCCCGGACCACTGGTCTGCTGGCCGCGCAGCCACACGGGGACCGTGACCGTATCACNNGTCGCNGCGCGCAGGTGTGCGGCGACGTCCAGCCGTAGCGCGGCGGGATCGTGTTGCTCTTCGTCGATCTCACGCAGGTATAACGGCATGGCCGTCGGCATCAGACGCACGACCACCCACACCTGACGGGCGCTCAGTTCGAGGATCACCTGCGGCTGATTGTAGCCCCGATCGGCCA
>NZ_KB902497.1 GCF_000379525.1 Lamprocystis purpurea DSM 4197
TCCCCCACTGCCAGGCAGATTCCCACGCATTACTCACCCGTCCGCCACTCTACTCGCCCCAAAGGACTTTCGCGTTCGACTTGCATGTGTTAGGCATGCCGCCAGCGTTCAATCTGAGCCAGGATCAAACTCTTCAGTTCAGTCTCTTTCAACCGCTTACGCGGCCAATCCTGCTCGACGGAATCTTCTCATCGAAGATGCTCGTCGCTATCTCTAGAACTCTCCAGAGACGCCAGAGCACCCACACAAGTTATCTAAACGAATTGTTAAAGATCTGTCGCTTGACTCAGCGCTTTTTCGCTGCTGAGCTCTCAAATTCTACAGCATCCCGCCGTGTTGTCAACCGCACTGGTTGAGATTTCCTAGCACACTGCTGCGCTTCCATCACAGCAAGCCGACTATTCTACATCCGTTCGGCTCCGTGTCAAACTCCTTTTTCGTGCATCCTGCCGCTTCGTTCCGTCCGTTTTGTCCGCTTCTCCTTAGCGAGCCGCCTATTGTACATCATCCTTGTGGGCTGTCAACTCCATGCTGAGCCAAAAGCCAACGCGGGAGACTCACCTACGCAACGTCAGACTCGCCTTGCTGTGCGCCACGCCCGCCAGTCCTTAGCGAGCCCGCCATAATACAACCTTGACCGAGGGCGTCAAGCCTTCTTTAAGCGTTTGGTGCAACCCGCACCTTGGCGACCCTGCGCTTTCCCACCTGGTAGATGTGGCCCGCGTCAACCGGACACATCAGATGCGGATCCTCAACGCGGTCACCATCGATCCTGACCCCGCCCTGCCCGATCAGACGCAGCGCCTCGGAGGTGCTCTTCACCAAACCGGCATCCTTCAGGAGCCGGGCGATAGACAACCCACCGGAATCATCCGCGGCAACCGTGATCTCGATCAGGTCCTCCGGGATGACACCCTGCTGGAAGCGCGCGATGAAGCGCTCCTGGGCGACGCGCGCCGCCTCGGCGGAGTGGAAGCGGGTGACCATCTCGGCCGCGAGTTCAAACTTGATGTCACGTGGATTGGCGCCTTCCCGGACCGCTGCCTGCCACGCCTCGATCACTGACATCTCGCGCGCGCTCAGCAGTTCGAAGTAGCGCCACATCAGTTGGTCCGACAAGGACATGATCTTGCCGAACATGGCATCCGGCGGCTCGGTGATCCCGATATAGTTCCCGAGCGACTTCGACATTTTCTGGACGCCGTCCAAGCCCTCCAGCAGCGGCAGGGTGATCACCACCTGAGGCTCCTGCCCGTACGATTCCTGGAGTTGCCGCCCCACCAGCAGGTTGAACTTCTGGTCCGTCCCACCGAGTTCGATGTCAGCCCGCAGGGCGACCGAGTCATACCCCTGAATCAGGGGATACAGAAACTCGTGGACGGCGATCGGTTGCCCGCCCTTGTACCGCTTAGCGAAGTCGTCGCGCTCCAGCATCCGCGCGACCGTGTGCCGGGCCGCGATCTGGATCAGCCCTGCCGCACCCAAGGCATCCATCCATTGGGAGTTGAACACGACCTCGGTCCGCGCCGGATCGAGGATGCGGAAGACCTGCTCCTGGTAGGTAGCCGCATTCGCCGCAATCTCTTCGCGGGAGAGCGGCTTGCGGGTCGCGCTCTTGCCGGTTGGATCGCCGATCATGCCGGTGAAGTCGCCGATCAGAAAAAGAACCTGATGGCCGAGTTCCTGGAACTGACGCAACTTGTTGATCAGTACCGTGTGCCCCAGATGCAGATCGGGCGCGGTGGGGTCGAAGCCCGCCTTGACGCGGAGCGGGCGACCCTCTTCGAGTTTTTTTCTTAGGGCTGCTGGGAGCAGGATTTCCTCAGTTCCGCGCTGAATCAGCGCGAGTGATGCTTCGACTCTTTCCACCGGTCTGACCAGCCTTGCAAGTAACGTAAACGCGGCAGGCTACGACGCCGAGCCACATTCACGCAAGTCCAAGGCGTACCTGCAATCCCGGCCCCGGAGCGCACCGGACCCGCGGGGACCAATGACCGACGGCAAACGCCTGGGCGCGGACCAGGCAGCATCAGGCTGAAAATGAGGAGCCGCACCCGCAGGTCGTGGACGCATTCGGATTGCGGATCACGAACTGGGCACCCTGCAACCCTTCCGTGTAGTCGATTTCGGCACCCATGAGATATTGCATACTCATCGGGTCGATCAGCAACTTGACGCCGTCCGTCACAACTTCGGTATCACCGTCCTGAACCGCCTCGTCGAAGGTAAACCCGTACTGAAAGCCGGAGCAGCCGCCACCCTGGATATAAACCCGCAACATCAATGCAGGATTTCCTTCTTCCACGATCAGTTGGGCGACCTTGGAGGCAGCCGAGTTGGTGAAAACCAAAGGCGTATCGGACGTGGTTTCGATGGTGTTTGCGGCGGTCATTGGAGTGCTCATGATGGCTGAAGTAACAATGGCGGATTAGATGTGTCCGCGGGCAACAGCGTTCAAGCGCCGCGGCCGATCACTGGTCATTCAGGACCCAGGGAAAGCTCTCGAAGGTTTCGGCCAGTTGATCCCCTTCGGGTACCAGGGTGAGCGCGAGCATGGTCGGGACCAGGTCCGCGGGGAGGCTGAACTCGCCCTGGATTCGCTGGAAGTGCTCGAAGCGCATCGTCAGGTGTCGGGGATCGGCGTGCGGCAGTTGGCTCAAGTCGAACGAGCGCTCTTGCCCCTGCGCGGTGCCCGTCACCAGGAGCTTGACTTCACCCCGCGACTCCCCGAAGCCGGGACTGAGCTGGGTCAGGGTGAACGCATAACGCACAACCCCCTCGCCCCGCGTGAGGCGCAGATCCGCAACGCGCACCGCACCGCGGCCGCCCTCCTGAATCAATCGCTTGAGATACGAAGCCTCCTTGATCAAGGCAAGGCGCTCGCCCTGAACCTGCTTCAACTGATCCTGTAGGGAGCGATTGGTCTCCAGCGCGATCTGTCGCGTACGCTCGAGCACCACGCCTTCCTGACGCAGGGCCGTGATCTCCTCCTGAAATTTCATCGTCGCCTCCGCGCTCACCGCGCCCGGATCGGGCGACCCATCCGCGGTGATGGTCGTCGCGTCGCGCTGACCCAATTCGAATCCAAGCCAGAAAGCCGCGGCCACCAGCACCGCATAGCCGGCCAAAGCGAGCAAGTGCCACCACAGCCGCGGCGAATGCCCGCTCACGGCCGCACGCCTGTCCGGCGTCCGTGGCGCGTCCAACTACGCTGCCTGCATCCAAACAGCGGCCGCAAACGGGCCAAGGCGTACGATGGCGAATCCTGGAATCAAGGCAGCAAAGCGATCGCTTCCAGACCGGTCGTCTCGCCCAGGTCGAACATCAGGTTCATATTCTGGATCGCCTGTCCGGCCGCACCCTTGACCAGGTTGTCGATCACCGACTGGACGATGACAACATCCGAACCGGCTTGCCGCGTCACCGCGATGCGACACAGGTTCGAACCGCGCACCGAGCGCGTATCCGGATTGGCACCCGCCGGCATGACATCGACGAAGGACTCGCCCGCGTAAAACTGCATATACAGATCCGTCAGATCAAGCATAGCGGCAGGGTCCTTGAGGCGGGCATAGAGCGTCGCCTCGATGCCGCGAATCATCGGCAACAGATGGGGCACGAAGGTCAAGTTGACCGGCGTGCCGGAGATCTGGGTCAGGTTCTGGGTGATCTCGGGCGCGTGCCGGTGCCCCTGCACCGCGTAGGCTTTGAAGCCCTCCCCGATCTCGGCCATCAGCAGCCCGGTTTCAGCCTTGCGCCCCGCGCCGCTGGCACCCGACTTGGCGTCGGCGATCAACCACATCGGATCAACCAGTCCGGCGGCCAGCAACGGGGCAAAGCCCAGGGTCACCGCGGTCGGATAACATCCCGGATTGGCGATCAGTCCGGCGGTGCGCACCGCCGCCCGGTTGAGTTCCGGCAGCCCGTAAACGGCGTCGGCAAGCAGTTCCGGACAAGCATGCGGCATCCCATACCACTGCTCCCAGACCGCCGCATCCTCCAGCCGAAAGTCGGCAGCCAGATCGATGATGCGCACGCCGTGCGCCAGCAGCTCAGGGGCGTGTTGCATCGCCGTCCCGTTCGGTGTGGCGAAAAATACCAGGTCACAGGACCGCAGCGTGGCCGGATCGGGCGCGCTGAAGCGCAGATCGAGCAGACCGCGCAGATGGGGGAAGAGGTCGGCGACCGCCATACCGGCCTCACCGCGGGAGGTGATCACGGCGACACCGACGCGCGGATGGCCGATGAGGAGACGCAGCAGTTCGGCGCCCGTGTACCCGGTTCCGCCGACAATTCCGACCTTGATCATAATTGTGCCCTGTGAAACCAACGGCTGAAAGTGGAACCGGCGCGCGCGATGCCGGCCATGGCGGCCTTCAAGCACGTCATCCGGCGGCAATAAAAAAGCGGCCGAGGCCGCTTCTGAGTGGGACGCTCTTCGATCGTTTTGTCGTTAGCCGAAAGGCATCGCGGGCCGCGTCCGACGCGACCGGCGATACATCAGGAACAGCCGCCGCCGGACGAACCGCCGTTCGAGGACCCGCAACTGCCGCAACCGCCGCCCATCTGGGGCAGGTTGTTGAACACGAAGGTGGCGTTGCCTTCGCCATCTTCCACGAAGTCGATTTCCACGCCGCGCAAGTAGCTCAGGGTCCCGTCATCCACGACGACCTTGAAACCGTCACAGGCCAGGACGCCGTCGTCCGCGTTGATCTCGTCGGTGAAGGTCATGCCGAAGCTGATACCGCTACAGCCGCCGGGGGTTGCGAAGACACGCACGCCCTGAATATTGTCATCGACTTGGCTGAAGAGCTCGCCCATCTTCGCCGTTGCCGGCAGGGTCAGCGTCAGCTCCGCGTTGGTCAGGGATGCGGGCATAATACATGGCCTCAGTGGTCTAAAACACGGCCGCAGACTCTAACAGAAAGGCCGCCGCACAATCCAGCGCAGAAAGTGCGCCTATCACATCAGTCGCCGTCCGGATCACATCCGGTTGGCGGCCGCCAGGTTGGCCAGATGGCGCTGCGCATCGACCAAATGCTGTCCCCAGTGGGCCTCGTAGCCGAGGAACCAGGTTTCCAGGGCACGTTCGGGATTGGCATCGAAAGCGTCCAGCCCGTGCTTGAGTTCACAGTAGATATCGGTCAGGTCGTCGGCCAGACTGCCGGTCATGGCATCCGCCCCGTCATGGGCCCGATCGAACTCCAGAAAATACCCGTCCCGGTCGGCCAGCAGCGCCCGCAAGTGCGAAAACAACTCGAAGCGCGCATCAAGATCCACCGGATGATCGTGTTGCGCGTGCAGGACAGTGCGGTGAACCGAGGTCATGGCGGCGTGCAGGTGCGGAAGCAGCACGGCGATTTCACCCAACCAGGCGGCGACGTCCGGTCCCGACGCGTTGATCAGTGCACAGTAACGCCTGGCGGTGTTCAGTAACGACTGGACGCCGGCATCCGGATGACGGGAGGGATCGATCGGTGCATTCATGAGACACAGTGTAGACGGCCGGAACTTGAATGCCTGGTTCCGATACCTGAAAATCGGATGGCCGTCACACTTCCACCATTTCAAAGTCGTCCTTGCCCGCACCGCATTCCGGACACTTCCAGGTCAGCGGGACATCGTCCCAGAGGGTACCGGCGGCGATCCCGTCGTTTGGCCACCCCTGTGCCTCGTCATAGATCAATCCACAAATCACACACATATACGTCTTCATCATCGGCCCTGTCTGGTCGACCGGCCTCCTGATCCTCGCACCGATAGGGAAGCGCGGGTGGACGAACGCACGGTCGGGTGGCGCCTGACCAGTCGCGGCAGGCACAATCGTCTTTCCGAAATCTGGGCAAGGCCCACTGATTGCAACGGGTATGATGCGGCCCGCGCCGGCCCAGGCTCCCCCTAGCGAGGCTTCAATGCACCCAACAACTTGGCCCCCAACCGTACTCTGCGTCGGCGGCCACGACCCCAGCGGCGGCGCCGGTATCCTCGCGGACGCCGAGGCCGTGCGCGCCGCCGGCGCCTTCGCGCTGACCGTGGTGACCGCACTGACCGATCAGGACACCTGCGGTCTGCGCCACCTCTACCCCCAACCGGCCGCTCAGGTCGAAGCCCAATGCCGCGCCCTGATCGCCGACGGCAACCCCCGAGCGATCAAGATCGGGTTGATCGGCGATGAGCGCCTGGTGCCCGCACTGTGCGCGGTGATCGACGCCAATCCGCAACTGCCCGTGGTGCTCGACCCGGTGCTGGCATCCGGCGCCGGGCAGCGGCTGGGGAACCAAGCCCTCATCGAGGCCATCCTGGGCCGCCTGCTCCCCCGCATCACCCTGGTGACACCCAATCTCCCCGAGGCCCGTCAGTTGAGCGGCGCCGTTGATGCAGGCGACTGTGCCCGGCACCTGCTGGCGCTGGCAGTTCCCTGGGTCCTGATCACCGGTACCCACGCGGAATCCGCGGATGTCACCAATCGACTCTACGGGGTGGACGGCAGCGCGCACACGGCAACCTGGCCGCGACTGCCCGCGGACTACCACGGGTCCGGCTGCACCCTGGCGAGCGCCATCGCGGCCCGCCTGGCGCTGGGGGTGCCGCTGCCGCAGGCGGTGGCGGCCGCCCAAGCCTTCACCTGGTCCAGTCTGGCGCACGCCTGGCGCACCGGCCGCTGCCAACTCACACCCAATCGGCTCTACGCGCTTCCTGCCGACCCGCCGCCGGGGCTTCGCGCACCCGGCGACCAACCCGGAGCCGGCCGATGAATCGGCCATGGCGCGGGCTCTACGCCATCACCCCCGACACCCTTCCGGAACCCACCCCGGAGACCCAGGACAGCGCCGATCGCCGCCTGGTCGCGCAGGTGACCCAGGCGATCACGGGCGGCGCCCGGCTGATCCAGTACCGGGCCAAGGGCCTGGACGAGGCGCGGCGCCGCGCGCAAGCCGCCGCCCTGGCGAGACTCTGTGACGCGACCGGCATCCCACTGATCATCAACGACGATCTCGAACTGGCGCTCACCGTGGGTGCGGCCGGTGTCCATCTGGGCCGTGACGACGGCGACCCGGCCGCCGCCCGTCGGCGACTCGGCGACGACGCCATCATCGGCGTCTCCTGCTATGACAGCCTCGACCTGGCGCACACCGCGGCCGCGGCCGGCGCCAGCTATGTCGCCTTCGGCAGCTTCTTTCAGTCGACCATCAAGCCGCGGGCCGCGCGGCCCACTCCGGACCTCTTGACCCGGGCCAGGGGCAGACTTGCGGTGCCGCTGGTTGCGATCGGCGGCATCACACCACAGAATGCCCGCCTTCTGATCGCCGCCGGCGCCGACCTGCTGGCGGTGATCACCGGAGTCTTTGCCGCCCCGGACGTCGCCGCGGCGGCGCGGGCCTTCAGCCAACAATTCGAACCGGGCCTGCGCCCGCCGGAGCACCTATGATGAATCGATCCCACGAACTCTTTTCCGCCGCCCAGGTCCACATCCCCGGCGGGGTCAATTCCCCGGTGCGCGCCTTCCGCGGGGTCGGCGGCGACCCGGTGTTCTTCGAGAGCGCCCTCGGCCCCTACGTCTTCGACGCCGATGGCAATCGCTATGTGGACTACGTGGGCTCTTGGGGCCCCATGATCCTCGGTCATGCCCACCCGGACGTCCTGGCGGCGGTCGAGTCCAGACTGCACAAGGGACTGTCTTTCGGCGCCCCGACCCAGCTCGAAACCACCATGGCAGACACGGTCTGCTCCCTGGTTCCGAGCATGGAAATGGTCCGCATGGTCAGTTCCGGCACCGAGGCCACCATGAGCGCACTGCGGCTGGCGCGCGGCTTCACCGGACGGGACAAGATCGTCAAGTTCGAAGGCTGCTATCACGGCCACGCCGACTCGCTCCTGGTCAAGGCCGGCTCCGGCGCCCTGACCTTCGGCGAACCCAGCTCACCGGGCGTCCCTGCGGCCCTGGCCGAACTCACCATCACCCTGCGCTACAACGACCTGGAGCAGGTCCAGGAGACCTTTGCCAAGATCGGCCACGAAATCGCGTGCATCATCGTCGAACCGGTCGCCGGCAACATGAACTGCATTCCCCCGGTTCCCGGCTTCCTGGAGGGCCTGCGCGCCGTCTGCGATCAATCCGGCGCCCTCTTGATCCTTGATGAAGTCATGACCGGTTTCCGCGTCGCGCTGGGCGGCGCCCAAGCCCATTACGGCATCCGTCCGGATCTGACCGCGCTCGGCAAGGTCATCGGCGGCGGCCTGCCGGTCGGCGCCTTTGGCGGACGGCGCGACATCATGGAGCGGCTCTCCCCCCTGGGTCCGGTCTATCAGGCCGGCACCCTGTCCGGGAACCCGATCGCCATGGCGGCGGGGCTCAAGACCCTGGAACTGATCTCGGCCCCCGGCTTCTATGACCGCATCACCGCGCGCACGGTCGAGCTCACCGACGGCCTGCTGGCGCGTGCCGCCGCCGCCGGGGTGCCCCTGGCGGTGAACCGGGTCGGCGGCATGTTCGGCATCTTCTTCACGGAGGCCCCCCAGGTCACCAACTACGCCCAGGCCACGGCCTGCAATCAGGATCAGTTCCGCGCCTTTTTCCATGCCATGCTGGAGCGCGGCGTCTATCTCGCCCCCTCCGCATTCGAGGCCGGATTCGTCTCCATCACCCACGAAAAGCCCCAAATCCAGGCGACCCTGGACGCGGCGGAACAGGCCTTCGCCCAAGTCGCCGGCTAAGCGGCGCGCCCGATCGACCCCATGGAAGACCTCTTCCACAACCTCCATGCCTGGGTGGCCAGCCACCCGGGCTGGGCCTATGTGACCGTATTCCTGATCGCCATGGGCGAATCCATGGCGGTGATCGGGGTGGTGGTGCCGGGGGTCATCTCACTGATCGGCACCGGCGCCTTGATCGCCACCGGCGCCATCGCCTTCTGGCCGGCCTTCATCGCCGCGACCGCGGGCGGCATCGCCGGCGACGGCCTGAGCTACTCGCTGGGGCGCCATTTCAACCAGCACATCCGCGAGTTGTGGCCATTCTCGCGCTATCCGCAGCAACTCGAATGGGGCGTGGCCTTCTTCGACCGCTACGGCGGCTGGAGCGTCGCCCTCGGCCGCTTCGCCGGCCCCGGCCGCGCCATCATTCCGCTGGTCGCCGGCATGATGCGGATGCCGCCGCGGCGCTTTTATTTCGCCAATGTCACCTCGGCCGCCGCCCAGACGCTGGTGTTCTTCATTCCCGGCATGATCTTTGGGGCCTCACTCAAACTGGCCGCCGAGGCGGCCTTGCGGTTAGTGATCCTCGGGCTGCTCCTGGTCGGCGCACTCTGGTTCACCTTCCGGCTCGCGCACCTGACCTACCGGCTGCTCGCCCCCCGCGCCAGCACCTGGCTCCAGGCACTGCTGCGCTGGGCCGACCTGCACCCGAATATGGGGCGCGTCGCCCTGGCGCTGGCCGACCCCGGGCACCCGGACGCCCGCGCCCTGACCGGTTTCGCCTTCTTGTTGATGCTTGCCTCGCTGCTGGTCGGGGCCATCACCGGCCTGACCCTGTTCGGTTCGCCCGAATCGGCACTCAATCAGGCCGCCCTGGACCTCGCCCAGAGCCTGCACAACCCGCTCGGCGACCGCCTGATGGTGCGGCTCGCCGCCCTGGGCGAGCCCGCGGTCATCCTCCCCATGGTGGCGCTGGTGTTCGTTTGGCTGCGCTGGCAGAACGCGGACCGCCATGGCAACTACTGGCTGGCCGCCGCGGCCTTTCCGCTGATCGCCACACCGGTCCTCGGCGCCTTGCTGGCGGTCCCGCGGCCCGATCTCGGCCTGCAATTGCTCCTGCCCTGGTCATTTCCCAGCGGCACGGTGTTGTTGGCGACCTGTGTTTACGGCTTCCTCGCCGTCTCCATCGCCCGCGGCCTGGCCGAACGGCGGCGCTGGGCGCCCTACGCCCTGGCCACCACCACCGTCGCCGCGGTCGCCGCGGCGCGCGTCTATCTGGGCGCCGAGTGGCTGACCGGGATCATCGACAGCATCGCCCTGGGACTGGTGTGGGTCGCGGCCCTGGGGCTGGCGTTCCATCGCCACAGCCGCGGCGCACTGCGCTCCGGCATCTTCGGTGCCGTCGCGCTGAGCGGCCTGGCGGCCGGCTTCGTTTTCCACGGCTGGATCACCGAGGACCGCAATCTGGCCAACCTGACCCCCCAGCGGCCCATCGAGATCCTGGCGCACGACGCCTGGCGCGCCACCGACTGGGCCCGCCTCCCCGACCGTCGGGAGGACCTCAGCCAGCGTGACCAACACCCCCTGACCATCCAGTATGCGGGCAATCCCGCCGCGCTGGCCGACGCCCTGGCCGGCGCCGGCTGGGCACCGGTCGAGCAGCTCGATTGGGGCAATGCGATGCGGCTGCTGTCGCCCTCGCTCACCCTGGCTGAGCTGCCCGTGATCCCGCAGGTCCACGATGCCCGTCACGAGGCCCTGGTGCTCGGCCGACCAGCGGGCGCCGACAGCCGCGAGGTCCTGCGCCTGTGGCCCACGCAGTTCAAACTGGACGACGGCGCACCCCTGTGGGTCGGCAACGTCACCCACCAGCATAAAAAGGTGTTGCTCGACCTGATCGTCTTCCCGGCCACCTCACCGGAGGAATTCGCGCTGCCGACTGAACTCGTCGGCGGGGCGGACAACCTGACGATCAGCACCGTACCGGGTGCGCGGACCGTGCTGATCGAAGCGCTGCCGGCTGTGGCGGACCCTTGAACCTGTCTTCGGACGCCGGAGGCCTTGGTCATGAACCCGGCCACCTCGCGATCTGCACGGTCGTCGCTCCGCACAGCGGACCCAGAGCGCGGTCTTGCCGCAGGAGCCGCTGTGCGGATCGCTCACGGCCGAGGTGCGCTGCCTCATAGGCCACCACCGATCCGAGTGAGTGACCAATCAGTACCCGGGTATCGGGGCCGACCAGCCGGAGCACGGAGTCGATGGCCGCCGAGCGGATGGTGTCGTCGGTGAGATAGCGCGTCACTTGGGCGAGGGCGCGATTGACGAAGCGCTCGGCGAAACCCATGCCGTGTGGGGCAAACCACGAAATCCGCGAAAAGCCACCGATCGCACTGCGGGCCACTGCCCCGGCGCCCTGCTCGGCGCCCATCTGTCCGCTGAGGTAAGCGCGTTCGCGCTGACCAGCGACCCGAGTCTTATCCTTAGTGGCGCGCTCGGCGACGTGCCCCAGCCATTCCCGTGCCAAGGCCTCGGCAAACTGCGACTGTGCAGATGTGAAATCGCCCGGGTCATCGCCCTGCTGGCCGGGTTCGAGGAACAGGTCGCCGTAGAAGGCAATGCGGGTCTCGATGCCGCCCGGTTTCGCACCGCAGCGCCAGATACGGTCCGCCACATCGGCGAATCCCGCCCCGGACACCACCCGCAAGCGCGGGTAGCCACCGACTCTCCAACTTGTCCACGGATTGCTGCTGCTGATCGATTCCATGTACGAGAACAATCGCAGCCAAAATTGTAACCTCACCCTCTCAAGATTCTTCGTTTACGGGCGCCGCAAGGTGGATCTGCCCAACAAATCTATTAGTAGTCGCTGCGGGATGATGACTATCTGCCTGAGTCTGGCGGATGTCGCTGCGCCGGTGTTGGGGCTTCGCTAGGCTAGGTCGGCAGAACCTCGAGGCAATCGGCGCCTACCCGTCAATGCCCGTGCCTGACAACCGACCACGGAAGGCTCACCGCTTCCCCCCGTAACGCACGAAATATGATATTATCATACTTATGAGCACCATCGAACGCATCACCATCACACTCACCGCCGAGATGGCCCAGGCCGTGCGCGGCGCCGTGCAGGCGGGTGAGTACGCCTCCAGCAGCGAGATTATCCGCGAGGCCCTTCGCGACTGGCGGCATAAGCGGGCCTTGCAGGAGCAGGAGTTAGGGGGACTGCGCGCGCAGGTTCAGGAGGGGCTGGCCGACATCGCGGCCGGGCGCGTGCGCGACTTCGACGCCGAGCGCATCATCCGCAAGGGAGAGGAACAATTAGCGGTTCGCGACGCCTGCGCATAACCGACAGCGCCGAACAGGATCTCGTCGACATCTGGTGCTTCATCGCCCAGGACAATCGCCGGGCCGCATCGAAGCTGATCCGCGAGATCGAAGGGCGTTTCGCGACGGTCCAGACGCATCCGGAGATCGGCCCGCGCCGCGAGCGTCTGGCTGCGGGGTTGCGGGCGCATTTCCACCACGACTACGTGCTGTACTACCGCTTCACTGACGAGGAAGTTATCATCGTACGCGTGGTGCACGGTGCGCGCGATGTTCGGGCGCTGACCTTCGATGATGGCACTCAGTGACCCCGCGAGGCCCGCCGTGTTGTTCCCGCTCCACTTCACATAACCAAACTTATCGGCCATTTTGCACGGGAAGAGGCGGGGGCCATCCGCGCGTCCGCACCATGCCGTGAGACCGGCCCGCGGGCCACTTGCCGCCGAGCCTGGACACGCTCAGCCACGCGGGCTGCGTACCGGGGCGAACAGCAAGACCACCGTCTCATTCGTCACTGATTGATCGGCATTCCCGCAAGCAACCGCTGGATACGGTCCCACAGCGGTCAGGATGCCGCGCCGTGGCCGGCGGCCTTGTCGAGCAACTCTCCAGGCCACGCGCCTCCCGTCCGGCACCCCGTTGCGCTCGCCGGCGAAACCGGGTCTCGGCATCGGCTTCGGCAAGCACGACCGTGGACATCTCCTCGAAGAGTTGGGTGACGTTGGTGCCACGGGCCTGGGCGAGAACCTCCAGTCGGCCCAGCTTCTCATCAGGCAGGTCAAGGGTCAGCGCGGTCATCGGCGCACCTCTCGTAGAAACATTTCGGGCGCGAGCACCTTGAGTGTGGGGAAACGCAATTCCATCCGCAACAGGTCTCACAGGTTCCGCGTCACGATCGCCTGAGCACCCCCGGTGATCGCCAGTTCGACCAGGTGATTGTCGCCCTCGTCCGGAACATTCGGACGCCATCTGAAATAGACCCGAGTCCAGCGACACTGGGCGAGAAAGATGTCGAGCAATTCGTCCCGTTCGGCCGCGGACAGGATCGAACGGCGGGCCATGTGGACTCCCATCGCTCAACCCAGCAGGCCCGCCCCGTGGTAGGTCCACTGCCGGGACAGCGTGGCCGACGGCAACTCGCCGAAGACCGCCCGGTAGTCCGCGGCGAAGCGGCCGAGCTGATAGAAACCAAAGGTCATGGCAATCGACGCTACCGTCTCATCCTTGCGGCTTGCCGCCAACAGGGCGCGGCGCACCCCATGCAGCCGCAGCCGGCGGATGAACTCCATCGGTGAGACCCCCAGCCGCTCCCGGAAGGCGTACTCCAGCGTGCGCTGACTGACGCCAACCTGGGTACACAGATCCGCGACGTTAAGATCATCAAGGTCGGCCGAGCGGATGGACTCAATCGCAAGTTCGAAACCCCGTTGTCGTCGGTGCATCACCTCCAACGGCGCCGGCGGGCTGCCTGGGCACAGGGTACGCAGCAGCCCATCCAGCAGGTCCTGTTCCAGAGCGGTCACGACAGCGGGATAGTCCAAGATCTGCGGCTCGGCATGGATCCGGTCCACCAGGCGCCGCAGCCAAGTCCCCAGCGCGCCCCGCTGCCGGGCGGAGGCCGGCAGCACCCGGCTGGCCGCACAGCGTTCGATGGTCCAGGCGGCGACCGGATCGAGTTGGCTGCGCAGCCAGTCCAGCCGCGTCAGCGCGACAATCTGCTCCTGACCGGCATCCAGCACGGCATCCAGGGACCCCGGCAAAGAGGCGGGAAGCCCGTGCTCGTGAAGTGCCGCCCCCCAGTAGCTCGATCGACCACCCAGACGGAACGGCACCGTGAAGCCGAGCATCCCGGCCGGGGTCCAGCCCTGAACATGCAGAGCGCAGCTGAAGGACTCCCGATAGATGAGCCAGTTGGGGGTAACCAGGATCCGCTTGATGTTCCGGAAAGGACCACACCCGATGGGTGAGGCGAGCACCTCCCACGGGGGCGATGCCGCCTCCCAGACGCAGGGGTCGTCGATGTCCTGAAAGACGACGAAGGAGCTTGGTGCCGCGGCGGCGGTCCGCACGGCGGCAGGCGTTTGTCTCGATGTCTGCAACGGTTCTCCCCCGGTTGCGGAAAATGCATAGACCGCGCGCGACGCTTGCCCTACCGTTCACGTCAGTTTTAGATAACCATCTCAAAGTGACCGCGAAGCGATCACTTTGAGCAGTGTAGCAGATCAACCAAACCACCAAAGCGGAGCGGAGATTATCGGTGGCGAACCTAAGCGAGCTCGTCGGCACCTTCGTGCAGAACACGATGTCCCAGTCCGGCGGGGAGCGTATCGGCAACGTACTCAAAGACCTACAGGCCAATGTCGGGAACATGGTCGCAAGTGCGGGTGGAACGAGCGGTATCCTGAACGTAGACCTGCGACTGCCCGGCTGACATACCACGCGCTGAGCCGCGGATCAGCGCGATGGTTTCGATCTATTATTGTCGGCGCCCCTGACGTCCGCGGCAGGCCGTGCTCCGCAGCGGCCGCGCGCAGTCCTGCCAACGGGTTCACAGAAGGCGTTTGGTGCGCAGCCCGTAACAATCCAACCCCGAGGGTTCATCATGGCATTTAATCTCTTCAGCCTGTTGCAAAACGAGTTCTCCAGCGACGTGATCGGCAAGATCGCGTCCTTCGTCGGCGAGACACCGGCCAAGACACAGACCGCACTCACCGCTGCGGTTCCGGCCGTCATGTGCGCAGTCCACCAGAAGGTCGCGAACACGGGCGGGGCGGACGACCTGTTGGAGATGCTCCAGCGCGGCGGTTTCGACGGCAAGACGATCGGGACCCCGGCCAACGTGGCCGACAGCCCGAGCGGGCTCGCGGACCTGGTCAAGCGCGGTGCGCCATTGGTCACGTCGCTCTTCGGGTCGCGGGTCTCGGGTCTGGTCGACTGGCTGGCGGGCGCCGCCGACATCGGCAAGTCGGCCTCGTCCTCGCTGCTCGGCCTCGCCGTGCCCTTCGCCCTCAACCTGATCGGCCGGCAGGCGAGCAGCAGCGGCGGCCTCAACGCCGCAGCTGTCGCCGAACTGATCACGGGACCGGGGTCCTTCCTGGGCGGCGCCGCGCCGCAGGGCCGCGCGGCGCCGCTCGGCGTCAGTCAGTTTGCTGAGGCACCGGCACGGGCCTATGGCGCGGCGGCCCCGGCGGCCCCGGCGGCCTATGGCGCGCCGGCGGATGCGGATGGCGACACCTGGAAATGGGTCGTCCTCCCGGTGCTCGGGATGATCGCGCTCAGCATCGCGACCGTCTGGTGGTTCGCTCACCAAGCCGAATCGGTTCACGCAACGACCGCCCCGCCGGTCGCGGCCACGACCCCGCCGCCGGCGGCAGTCGCCCGCGCTCCGGCACCCGCACCCGCACCCGCACCGAGTCCCGCCGCGGCGGCGTTGGTCAAACAGACGATCTGTGCCGGCCAATTGATCGAGGTCGGCGCCAATGGCGTCGAGTCGATGCTGATCGCTTTCCTCGACGACAAGACCTCGGTCATCGGCCCGAACACCAGGTTCTCCTTCGATCGGATCGAGTTCGAAACCGATTCGGCCGCGCTCAAACCGTCCTCGCGCGCCCAAATCAAGAACATCGCCGAGATCATGAAGTGCTACCCGACCCTGGAGATGAAGATCGCCGGCCACACCGACAGCAAGGCCGACGACGCCTACAACCTGAAACTGTCGCAAGAGCGTGCGGACAACGCCAAGAGCGACCTCGTCGCGCTCGGCGTCGCCCCGTCGCGCTTGGCGGCGCAAGGCTATGGTGAGGAATTCCCCATTGCCGATAACGACACCGAGGAAGGGCGCGCGCGCAATCGGCGCACCGATATCGTCGTCACGAAGAAATAGCCGCGCCGGGATAAGCGGCAGCCATCGGATGGCCCACCTCGTCCGAGGTGGGCCATCGCGCGTGACCGGGTTTCCCCTGGTTGCGGAAAGTGCATAGACCCCGGACGGCGATTACCCTAGAGTCCATGTCAATCTCTAACGACATTCGTCCAAGCGCGCTCGCCCATCTATAGCCTTCGCACCTGAAATACGGACATGGCGTTGGCGTAGGGGCGGGTTTGAAACCCGCCCCTACATCCGGTTATCGCGTTGGACGCCTATAAGTCTTGTGCTTGCATGACAGACTGCAACTGCGAAACCCAGCCCAACTCGAACGTGAATCCGAGCAGCCTGATCCTCATGTCCAATCCGTCGATTCCGCCCCGCACTGCCTTGGTTTTTCTCATCCTGGCTACCGCGGCGGGAGCGGACGGCGCCGCCACCGTCCCCGGCGGCCAGTCCCTGGACCAGGCCGCCAACGACCCCACCGCCTCGCTGATGGCGGTGCAGTTCCAGAACATCTACTCGGGCAACTACTACCACCTGCACGACGCGAGTGGCAACACGGTGTTGCTGCGACCGGTGGTGCCGTTCACGACCGGGCCAGTCAGCCACATCGCCCGCGCAACCATCCCTTACGCGACGCTCAGCCCCTCGGGCAAAACCGGCCTTGGCGACTCCGTGCTGTTCGACCTGATCGTGTTCAATCAGTCCTGGGGCCGCTGGGGCATCGGCCCGGTTTTGCTGCTGCCCACCGCCACCGATGACGCCCTGGGTGCGGAGAAGTGGGCGGCCGGTCCGGCGCTTGGCTTCGTCGCCCGTCAGCCGTCACTCATGTGGGGCCTGTTCAACCAGAACCTGTTCTCCTTTGCCGGCAATGACCAGCGCGATGAGGTGAAGCTCAGCATCCTGCAGCCGATCCTCAACTATTCACTCCCGCACAAGTGGTCCATCGGCACGTCCGAGATGAACATCACCTACGACTGGAACAAAGGCGCCTGGGCCAATCTTCCGCTGGGAATCAAGATCTCCAAGCTGCATAAGTTTGACAGGTTGCCGGTGCAGTTCAGCGGCAGCTACGAGTACAACTTTGCGAATGCCGAGGTGGCCCCCGAGTGGTCGGTGAACCTGACCATCAAATTCCTGTTTCCAATCTGATCATCCTATCCGGAGTCCAGCCCATGAAGCGATCCCTGCCCGGTCTGCTCGCCATCGCGGCGCTGCTGATCCACTTTCCCGGTCTTGCCGCGACGCAAACCCCGGCGCCGCCGCCGGCTAAGCCCAACATCCTCGTCATCATGGGCGACGACATCGGCTGGATGAACGTCTCGTCCTATGGCGCCGACATCATGGGGGTGGCCACACCCAACATCGACCGCATCGGCCGCGAAGGGCTGCGGCTCGGCGCCTTCTACGCCCAGCCGAGTTGCACCGCCGGGCGGGCGGCTTTCATCACCGGCCAATTGCCGGTGCGCACCGGGCTGACGACGGTCGGCACCCCGGGCTCCCCCGCCGGGCTCAAGGCCGAGGACATTACGCTCGCCGAGATCCTCAAGAGCAAAGGCTACGCTACCGCCCAATTCGGCAAGAACCACCTGGGCGACCTGGACGAGCACCTGCCCTGCCGGCATGGCTTCGACGAGTTCTGGGGCAACCTCTATCACCTGAACGCCAACGAGGACCTGGAGGACCCGGATCGGCCGACCAACCCCGAATTCCTGGCCAAGTTCAACCCGCGCGGCATCGTCTCCTGTACCGCCGGCGGGCCGGCCGCGGACGAAGGGCCGCTGACCATCGAGCGCATGAAAACCTTCGACGACGAAGTGGCCGCCAAGTCAGTCGCCTTCCTGGAGCACCGCGCCCAGGACGGCAAGCCCTTCTTCCTGTGGCACAACGCGACCCGTCAGCACGTCTTTATCCACCTCAAGCCCGAGTCCCAGGGCCAGTCCCGCGCCGGCCGCGAGGACATCTACGGTCAAGGACTCAAAGAACACGACGGACATGTGGGCCTGCTGCTCGCCGCACTCGACGCGACCGGGCTCGCGAAGAACACCATCGTCATCTACACCAGCGACAACGGCGCCTACCAGTATATGTGGCCCGAGGGCGGCACCTCGCCCTTCCGCGGCGACAAGGGCACCACCTGGGAGGGCGGCGTGCGCGTGCCCTTCCTGATGCGCTGGCCGGGGGCTCCGGCCGGGCGGGTGAGCGGCGAGATCGTCGACATGACCGACCTGCTGCCGACGCTGGCGGCAGCCGCCGGCGAATCCGATGTGGTGACCAAACTCCAGGCCGGCACGACCTACGGCGACCGCAGCTACAAAGTGCATCTGGACGGCTTCGAGCAAACCGCCTTCTTCAGCGGCCAGACCGAGAAATCTGCACGGAACTTCGTCTTCTATTACGACGAGAGCACCCTGACCGCGATCCGCTACAACCAGTTCAAAGTCACTTTCTCTGCCAAGCTGGGTGGTCACTGGGACGACCCGCTTCAGAACCTGGGGCGCCCGGTCATTGACAACCTGCTGATGGACCCGTTCGAGCGCCAATGGGGCGACCTGAATCGGCAGTACGCCGAGCACAAAGCCTGGGTGTTGACTCCCATGGTCGGCGTCGTCGAACAGCACTTCGCGAGCTTCAGGGACTTCCCCATCCGGCAGGTCGGACTCTCCGCGCAGTTCGGCAAGACGATCGAGGGCATCCAGTCGCAACTACTCAAGATGCAGCAGGCGAATTAGGCCATGCCGGAGCGACTCAAGATGGCGAACCCGTTATCGTGGCTCTGCCGGCGCACCGCGCCGCCCTTGATGTTGGTGCAGGCAATCGCCCTGGGATGTCCGGACGCGGTGCTCGCCGCGGAGGGCGGGACCGGACACGCTCTGCCGGGCGGCACTGCAACCCTGATCGACCTGCCGCCGACCAAGCCCGGCTGGGTCGTGGAGCCGATCTATCTGCATTACGAAGGCACGGCATCAACGTCTAAAACGATCCCCATCGCCGGGACCCTGACCGCGGGCCTCGCGGCGACCAGCGACGCTCTCCTGCTCGGCGGTCTTTACACCTTCGAGCAGACCCCGCTGGGCGCCCATTACAGCCTGGGCGCCTATCTACCCTATGTCTGGATCAGGGTCGACGCGGACCTCGAAACCCCGTTCGGCACCGTTCGGCGTCGCGACAGTGCCTCCGGGATCGGTGACCTGACGCTGATTCCCGCCATGCTGGCCTGGAAGATGGGGTTCTGGCAACTGAGCGCTTTGCTCCCGGTCTACGCCCCCACCGGCGACTACCAGCAGGGCCGGTTGGCCAACCCCGGCCTCAACTACTGGACTTTCGACCCGACGCTGGGCGCCTCCTACAACAACGACAAGAGCGGGCTCAATGCCGCGCTCTACCTGGGGATCGGCATCAACACCGAGAACCCCGACACCGACTACCGCAGCGGCTCCACCCTGCACCTGGACGGCAGCATCCAGCAATTGCTGCCGGTCGGACCGGGCTTCCTCGGTATCGGCGCGGAAGCCTTTTACCTGGATCAAGTGACCGCCGACAGCGGGCGGGGCGCACGCCTCGGCGACTTCCAGGGCCGAACCGCCGGCATCGGCCCGGTGCTGACCTATCTCCTGCCGCGCGGCAAGAACACCTTGGTCGCGGAGCTACGCTGGCTGCCTGAGTTGGAGGTGCACAACCGACTGGAGGGCGACTACGTCTGGCTGAAGGTCGTCTACCAGTTTTGAGAGGGCAGTGGACTCAGACCCGAGTACCGAATGACGCTTAACCCACCACCACGAGAGAAAACGGAGACCACATGATGAAGCGCACGACCCTACTCGGCTTGACCTTGTTGATCGCGGCCGGTACCGCCTGCGCCGGCGTCCTCGACCCGGAATGCACCGCGCAGAAGGCGGCCAAGGGCGCCGCGGCCAAGGCCACCGTCGGTGTCGGCGGACGCTGCTCGCCCGCCGAGGCGGTGAAGGACACGGCCAAGCGCGCCACCGGCATTGAGGACAAGGGAACGCTCAAACCAGGGGCCGATACTGAAAAAGGCGCGGCCAAGAAGACCGCGAAGTGATTCAGCTTGCAAGGTCCACGGCGCGAACGCCGGGCCTCCCGGCGACTCCGCCCACCCGAATCAACTCACCCAGCCGACTTCAGGACCAGCCCATGAAACCCCGTGCCTTAGCCGTTTGCGCCCTCGTCTGGCTCGGCCTGATCGCCGTGCCGCTCGCCCAGGCCGCAGCCGATACTCCGCCCGCAACCGTCGGTAAACCCAACATCGTCATGATCCTGGCCGACGACCTGGGCAACGCCGACCTCGGCTATCGCGGCAGCGACATCCAGACACCGAACATCGACGCGCTGGCCAAAGATGGGGTGCGCCTGGAAAACTTCCACGGCATGCCGGTCTGCACCCCCGCCCGCGCGGCCCTGATGACGGGTCGCTATCCGATGCGCCAGGGCCTCCAGACCCTGGTGATCTTTCCCAACCACAAGTACGGCCTGCCCACCGATGAGCGGACCCTGCCGCAAGCGTTGAAAGACGCGGGGTACGCGACCTACATGGTCGGCAAATGGCACCTGGGCCATGCCGACCGGAAATTCTGGCCGCAGAACCGCGGGTTCGATCACTTCTACGGCAACACCGTCGGCGAGGTCGATTACTTCACCCATAAGCGCTCCGGCATCATCGATTGGCAGCGCGACGGCACCTTCATCGACGAGGAAGGCTATTACCTGGACCTGATCGGCAACGAGGCGGTCAAGATCATCGAACACCAGGCAAAGGACCAGCCATTCTTCCTCTACTTCGCCTCACTCGCCCCGCACGCGCCCTATCAGGCGCCCAAAGCCGCCGAGGACCACTATGCCGACAGCATCGCGGACCCGACGCGCCGCACTTACGCCGCCATGATCAGTTCGCTCGACGCGCAGGTCGGGCGGATCGTCAAGGCACTGGATGACCGCGGCATGCGCGATAACACCCTGATCATCTTCTCCAGCGACAACGGCGGACCCCGCAGCGCGGTGGTGGCCAGCGGGGCGCACTCTCCGGAGGAGCGCGCCGCGAGCGGCGTTACCCAGGATGTGCTGCCGGCCAGCAATGGCGACCTGCGCGGCGGCAAGGGCAGCCTGTATGAGGGCGGGGTGCGCGTCCCGACCATCTTCAACTGGCCGGCAAAGATCCAGCCGCGGGTCGTCGATGACGCGCTGCACATGGTGGACATCATGCCCACCGCACTGGCACTGGCCGGCGCCCCCGCCAACCCCGCCGACAAGCCGCTCGACGGCAAGGACATCTGGACGACCGTCGCGACGGGTCAGGCGTCGCCGCACGACGACATCCTGGTCAACGTCGAGGCCTTCCGCGGCGCGGTCATCAAGGGCAAATGGAAACTGGTCAAGGTCGCGCTACTGCCGGGCAAGACCGAATTGTTTGACCTGAGCGCCGACCCCAGCGAAAAGAACAACCTCGCCGAACAGCACCCGGAGGTCGTCCGTGACCTGGAGGACCGCCTGATCGCCTACGCCAAGCAGCAGAAGATGAGCGAGTGGATGAAGGCGCAGCCGGACTACCTCGGCGCCCAGGGGCAGACCCTGTTCGACCCGGACTTCGACATCGACGACGGCGGGATGCCGCAACTGAAGGCGGTGCTGCCCTAGCCGTGATCACGTCCTCTACCCGATTCCCGATGCGTTGGCGCCGGCCGGGTCTCGGCGCGGACCCTGGGCACATCCAAGCAGCGCAGCGGGATGCTGGGTGGGGGATAGACCAAAGAGTGGTACTGGTGGCGAACCCTGAAAACCGCTGAATCGCGGCCTCCCAAGTGTCCGCTATTGTGGCCTTCCGGAGCTTTGGTGAGCACTCGCACCCGTGTCAATACTCATGTCATCCCACCTGGGACCCACCATGCCCTCTCTGCGCGACCAGACCGATCGCATCCTGGCTGAACTGCTCGCCGCGCTACGTCGCGAAGCACCCAACGCGGCCGACCCCGCGGGCGTGGCTCATGACTTGGAAGTCCATCAGATTGAACTGGAACTTCAGAACCGGGAATTGCGCCAGGCGCAGCAGGCGCTGGAGGAATCCCGCGACCGCTACGTGGACCTGTACGACCATGCGCCGGTGGCCTATGCCAGCCTCACCGGCGAGGGGCGGATCACCCAACTGAACCTGACCGCGGCCCAGTTGTTGGGGATCGAGCGGGCGCGAGGGGAGGGCCTGTTCTTGGGAACACGGCTGGCCCCCGGGGACGGCCGCGTCCTGCTCAGCAGCCTCGGGCGGGTGCTGTCGACCGGCGAGGAGGAGTCCCACGAGGTCGGTTTGGGCCGTCCGCCGGCAACCCGGCGCGACCTGCGCCTGACCATCCGTCGCGAGACCCCGCGCCCGGCCGAGGCGACTCCGCCCACCTGCCGGGTGATCCTCTCGGACATCACCGAGATCACGCAGGCGCGCGCCGCGCTCCTCGCTGAGCGGCATTTCCTCCAGTCGGTCGTCGACGGGGTCAGCGATCCCATCGTCGTCATCGGCACCGATTGTCGGCTCCTGCTGATGAATCAGGCGGCACGGCAGGCGGCGAACGTGCCGGTCGAGGGCCGCTGCGGGCTGCCCTGCTACAGTGCCCTTAACGGCCGCGACGCCCCCTGCGACAGTGCGGAGCATCCCTGCCCGGTGCCGCAAGTGCTGGCCGGCGGGCTACCGGTGAAGGTGGTCCATCGCGACCTGTGGGCGGACGGACGGACCCATTGGATCGAGGTCATC
Source organism: Lamprocystis purpurea DSM 4197 (assembly GCF_000379525.1). Taxonomy (GTDB): domain Bacteria; phylum Pseudomonadota; class Gammaproteobacteria; order Chromatiales; family Chromatiaceae; genus Thiodictyon; species Thiodictyon purpureum. Next base: position 22,635 of record NZ_KB902497.1, read on the forward strand.
GGCTCGCGACTGCTCAGCCACACGGGCGAGATTCTGGGCGTGATCGAGTCCTCGCGCGACATCACAGAGCACCTGGACCTGACTGCCCGGCTCCAAGCGCGTGAACTGCAACTGGCGCATCTCGCCGAGCACGACCCACTGACTGATCTGCCCAACCGCATCTTATTCGCCGACCGCCTACGCCAAGCGATGCGTCACTCGCACCGCGAGCGCCGCAAGGTCGCGCTGCTCTTCCTCGACCTGGACCATTTCAAGTCGATCAACGATAGTCTGGGACACGCGACCGGAGACCTGATCTTGCAGCAGGCCGCCCGCCGCATGCGCACCCTGGTGCGGGAGGGCGATACCGTCGCCCGCATGGGGGGCGATGAGTTCACCGTGATCTTGGGGGCCTTGACGCAGGGCAGCGACGCCGGACTGATTGCGCATAAGCTGATTGCGGCCTTTGATGAGCCCTTCGAGGTCGCCGATCGGCTGCTCTATGTGACCGCCAGTATCGGCCTCAGCCTTTACCCCGATGATGGCACTGAACTGGAGACCCTGGTCCGCAACGCCGATTCGGCCATGTATTGTGCCAAGGCGCAGGGCCGTAACACCTTTCGCTTCTACACCGAGGATATGACGGCGCAAGCCCTGGCGCAGGTCGCGTTGGAGTCCGACCTGCGCCAGGCGCTGGCCCGTGCGGAGTTCGTGCTCCACTACCAGTCCCAGATCGAGCTCGCGACCAGCCGCCTCGTCGGCTGCGAGGCCCTGATCCGTTGGCAGCACCCAACGCTTGGGTTGGTCGAACCGGGACGCTTCATCCCCTTGGCGGAGTCCACCGGGCTGATCGTCCCGATCAGCGCCTGGGTGGTGCGCACCGCCGCCGCCCAGATCAAGGTCTGGCAAGATCAGGATCTACTGACTGATTCGGCGATTTGGATCAACCTGTCCGGGCGCGACACCCAAAACCCGAACCTGGCCGCGACGATTGCGGGCATCTGCGGCGAGGTGGGTATAGACCCCGGCGACCTGGCGGTGGAGATCACCGAGACTTGGATCATGGCCAACCCCGACGTGGCGGCCGAGAATATCCGACGCCTGGAGGCCTTGGGGGTCGCGGTCGGCATCGACGACTTCGGCACCGGCTACGCGTCCTTGGCCGCCCTCAACCGGTTGGCGATACGCGAGATCAAAATTGACCGCGCACTCGTCGCCGGGCTACCGGCGGACCCGGGCGGCCGTGCCATTGTCCGCGCGGTGATTGCCCTAGGCCAGACACTGGGGTTGCGCATCGTGGCCGAGGGGGTCGAGACGCCAGCCCAGGCGGACTTTCTCAAGGCCGAGGGGTGCGGCATCGGCCAGGGTTACCTGTTCAGCCGGCCGCTCCCGGCAGCAGAGTTTGAGATCTGTGCTCGGGGTGCCAGCCGAAATGGCCCCTGATGACACGATCAGTCATTCCTCCATTCCTCCATTCCTCCATTCCTCCATTCCTCCATTCCTCCATTCCTCGAAATCGCCAGGAGAATCCATCGATGCAACGACGTTTCTTCCCAGCCCTGATGATCACTTTGGTCTTAGGCACTCACACCGGGGTCAGCATCGCGGCCGACCCTGCGCCCGTACCCGACGACGGCTCGGTGCTGCCCTTCCCGCCGCCCCCCTCGGCCAGCATCGCCGGCCAGACCCTGCAGGAGTCGACGATGATCCGCCGGGCGGCACCCAACCACCTGCCCGCCGATGCGCCCAACATCCTCATCATCCTGCTCGATGACGTGGGCTTTGGCCTGGCGGACACCTACGGCGGCCCCATCCATACGCCGACCCTCTCGCGTATCGCCAACGCCGGCATCAGTTACAACGCCTTTCACACCACCGCGATCTGCTCGCCGACGCGGGCGGCGCTACTGACCGGGCGCAACCACCAGCGGGTGGGGTCCGGCACCATCGCCGAGCGGGCGGTCGACTGGGACGGTTACACCGGCGAGATTCCCCGAACCTCGGCCACACTCGCGAAGGTGTTGGGGGACTATGGCTATGCGACCGCCGCCTTCGGCAAATGGCACAATACGCCCGCCACCCAGACCACGGCCATGGGTCCATTCACCCTCTGGCCGACCGGCGAGGGCATCGGTTTCGACTATTTCTATGGTTTTCTGGCCGGCGAGACGTCCCAATGGGAGCCGCGTCTGGTCGAGAACTTCAATCCGATTGAACCGCCCCACGATGCGCGTTACCACCTGAGCGAGGACCTGGCGGGCCAGACGATCACCTGGCTGCGCAAGCACCGCGCCTTTGCCCCCGACAAGCCGTTCTTCGTGTATTGGGCTCCGGGCGCGGGACACGGCCCGCACCACATCTTCAAGGAGTGGGCGGACAAATATCAAGGTCAATTCGACCACGGCTGGGATCAACTGCGCGAGCGGACCTTCGCGCAACAGCAGGCGCTCGGTTGGATTCCCGCGGCGACGCAACTCACCCCGCGGGCAGAGAGTATGCCGGCCTGGGAGAGCATCCCTGAGTCCGAGCGGCCATTCCAGCGACGGCTGATGGAGGTCTTCGCCGGGTTTGTGGAGCATGTCGACACCCAGGCCGGCAAGGTCATCGACGAACTTGAGCGCCTGGGTGTGCGCGACAATACCATCGTTTTCTACGTCTTCGGCGACAACGGATCGAGCGCCGAGGGCCAGCAGGGGAGCATCAGCGAACTGCTGGCGCAGAACCAGATCCCCAACACCATGGCGCAGCAACGCGCGGCGCTGGATCAGCTCGGCGGCCTGGACGCACTCGGCGGCCCCAAGGTGGACAACATCTATCACGCCGGCTGGGCCTGGGCGGGCGACACGCCGTTTCAGCACACCAAGCTGATCGCCTCGCACTTCGGTGGGACGCGCAATCCGCTGGCCGTCTCCTGGCCGGCGCGCATCCAGCCCGATCGGACGCCGCGTCCCCAATTCCATCACGTCAACGACATCGCGCCGACCATCTATGACATCCTGCATATCCAGCCGCCGCGAGTGGTGGACGGCTTCGCGCAAGACCCGATCGACGGCACCAGCATGGCCTACACCTTCGCGGACGCCAAGGCGCCCGGCCGCAAGCTCACCCAGTATTTCGACAATAACGGCAGCCGCGGCCTCTATCAGGACGGCTGGTACGCCTGCACCTTCGGCCCGCTGACACCCTGGCTCACCGTCAGTCCCGGGCTCGCGACCTGGGACGCGAATCAGGACCCCTGGGAGCTTTACAACCTCAAGACCGATTTCTCACAGGCCGCGAACCTGGCCGCGCAGGAACCCCAGCGGCTTGAAGCGATGAAGACGCTGTTCCTCGAACAAGCACAAGAGAACCAGGTCTTCCCCATCGGTGCTGGGATCTGGCTGCGCCTCCACCCCGAGGACCGCATCAAGACACCCTATACGCGCTGGCAATTCGACTCGACCACGACCCGCATGCCGGAATTCACGGCGCCGGGCCTCGGTCGCGAGAGCAATCATGTCAGCATCGACGCCAGCCTTGGACCGGACGCATCCGGTGTGCTCTACGCCTTGGGCGGCGCCTCCGGGGGCCTGGCCCTGTACCTGGACCGGGGCGTCCTCGTCTACGAGTACAACATGATGATCATCGAGCGCTATACGGTACGATCACAAGAGAAGCTGCCGGCCGGACCACACCGGATCGAAGTGGACACGACGATTGCCAAGCCCGGCGCCCCGGCGGAGGTGGTGCTCAGCGTCGACGGTCAGGAGGTCGCCCGCACGACGGTCAAACGCACCGTGCCGGCCGCCTTCACGGCGAGCGAAACGCTCGATGTAGGCACCGACCTGGGCTCACCGGTGTCGCTCGACTACTTCGATCGGCGACCCTTCACCTTCGACGGAACCATCGACTCGGTCAAGGTCGTTCTGAAATAACGGATCAGCGTCCGTTCGGTCGCTGCTGTGCAGCGACCTGCTCCATTCGCCCAGTTCGGCAGGCCACGGTTCTCCCGAGTCGCCTCCAACCCATCCAAATGCGGCATCTGCATATCCTCCAGGCCCAATAAGATCTCGTTATTGTTGTGATTCTTCGCCCCACGGACTGACCACGGGCACTGTCAGTCCGCTGAAATGCCGTAGATTGCGCGTGGCGATGGACGCCCGGCGGGCCAGCGCAATACCGGCGATCTGGGTGTCTCGGATGTCAACGATGATCCCCGCCCGCTGTCTGGATGCGGCAAGCGTTGCGGCCTCGCCGGCCGCGACTGCATCGAAACTCAGGATGCGACCATCCAGGTCCTCGACCAAGAGTCCCTCGAACGCTTGTTCGAGTTGCCGCCGACGTCGACCGTCCGGCAACAGGACGAGACCGAACCGAATCTCCAAGACGGTGATGCTGGTAGTCCAGATCGAGGTTGCCGCTTGCCCGTCCAGCCAGGCCACGACACCGGCGTCCGGCGCATCGCGCATCAGGGCGGACAGCACATTGGTGTCGAGGATGATCACGGCTCAAACGTGGCCGGTCGCGGCGCCTGTCCGCGCAGTTCGGGCAGATCATCGAGCAAGCCCTGGCCGATAAAGCGAGCGGCAATGCGCGAACCCAGCCCGGAGGTGGGTGCCCCCTGGTCGGCCAAAGACTGCCGCAGGATCGTGCGGATCTCCTCCTCCATGCTGTGGCCATGCTGACGGGCGCGCTGTTGCAACCGTTCCTTCACGTCGTGGTCGAGATTGCGAACCAGCACTTGGGCCATGGATGATCTCCTCAAAGTGACAGATGCTATCACGATAGCAGCGACTGGATGCCCAGGCAAGTTGTCGACGATGATCCGCCGGGCGGCACCGAAGCGTCCCTGAGGTCAGCGGTCGCTGCTGTCCGGCGACCTGCTGCATTTCCCCATTTCCGTCTCGGCCGCCGGCGGCTCGTCCGGGCTGGCCGCCGCGCTCGCCTCCGAGAGCCAGGTCAACAGCGTGGCATAGAGGATCGCGGGGTCGACCGGCTTGGCGATAAAGCCGTTCATGCCCGCCGTCAGACACCGGTTGCGGTCCTCGGCGAAGGCGTTGGCGGTCATGGCCAGGATCGGCCGCCGCGCCCAGTGCGGCAGGGTCCGGATTTCCCGCGTCGCCTGCAGCCCGTCCAGATGCGGCATCTGCATGTCCATCAGGATCAGCGCATAGTCCCCCACGCGCGCTTTCTCGACCGCCTCGCGTCCGTCGCGCGCGGTGTCCGCGCAAAGTCCGACATCGTGCAGCAACTCCAGGGCAACCTCGCGGTTGATTGGCTCGTCCTCGGCAAGCAGCAGCCGCTTGCCGCCGTGCAGTCGACGCAGGGTCGCCTCCACATCCTGCTCCCGCCGCGTGTCGCCACCAGCGGGTAGGGGCCGCACACCGCGGCCGAGGCGCGCCGTGAACCAGAACAGACTGCCGCGCCCGGGTTCGCTTTCCGCGCCCGTCTCCCCGCCCATCAGCCGGGCTAACCTGGCGGTCAGAGCAAGCCCCAGCCCGGTCCCGCCGAAGCGCCGGGCGGTGGAGTCATCGGCCTGCTCGAAGGCGCCGAAGAGTCGGGCCAAGGCGTCCGGGGCGATGCCGATCCCCGTGTCCTGAACCTCGAAGCGCACGAGGAGCCCCTGCGCATCTTCGGCCAGCAACCCGCAACGCAGGGCGATCGCGCCGCGCTCGGTAAACTTGACCGCGTTGCCCGCGAGGTTGAGTAAGGCCTGGCGCAGCCGGGTGGCGTCCCCGCGCAGCCACTGGGGGACACCCCCGCGGTCCACGGTCAGCACGATTCCCTTGGCATCGGCCGCGGCCGAAACGATGGAACGCACATGATCGAGCAGCTCATCCAAGGCGAAGTCGGTCTGCGCCAGCGCGATCTTGCCGGCTTCGATCTTGGAGAGGTCGAGGATGTCGTTGAGAAGGGCAAGCAGGTGATGTGCGGCTGTATCGACCTTGGCGAGACGCTCGGCCTGGATTGTGGTCGTCCGGTCCTGGCGCATCAGGTGGGTCAGTCCGATGATGGCGTTCATCGGCGTGCGAATCTCGTGGCTCATGTTGGCCAGGAAGGCGCTCTTGGAGCGGTTGGCGGCCTCCGCCTGCTCGCGCGCCTGCACGAGCTGCCCGGTGCGCTCATCGACGAGTTGCTCCAAATGATCGCGGTAGCGGTTCAGCTCATCCTCGGTCCGCTTGCGCTCGGTGATGTCGCGCCCCGTCACCACCGCGCCGACGATGCGGCCGTCGTTGTCCAGGATGGGCGCGAAGCTGTAGCTGCCCACCCAGGCCGCCCCCGTGTCGGTGCGCCGCAGCGCATACTCGACATTGCTGGCCGTCTCGCCCCGCAGTGCCCTGGAGACCGGCCAGCACGTCAAAGGCGCGCGCTCGCCATTGTCCATGAAGACCTCCAGGATCTCGGCAGACTCGGTCAGGGTGTGGAAGCACTCCGTCTTATCCGCGAACTTATGAAAGGTGGCGAAGGCGTCGTTGAGGTCGATGAACCGCCCCTCGGCATCGGCGATGACCACGGCATCATTCATGCTCGCCAGGGCCGCCTCCAGGCGCTCTTTGGCCAGATCGAGCCGCTCCAGCGCCAGGCGAAGACGCATCTCGCTCTCGCGCAGTGCCGCCTCGGCGCGCCGGGCGCGCAATACGGCAATCGTCAGCACCACCACCATGGCCAACAAGAGCGCGAGGGCGGCCAGCACGCCATGCACCAACGGACGGTGGAGACTGTAGAGTGTTTCCGGGCGATTGATGACCCGGCTGTCGGGGGGCAAGGTGCCGGGGTCCACCCCAAAGCGACGCAGTTGGATGTCGTCCAGCGCCGGGCGGGCCGTGCTTTGCTCCACCGGGATCCGGGCCGGGTCCTCCCCGGCCAGGACCCCCAAGGCCAGGGCCGCCGCCTGCCCGCCGTGCTCGCGGCCATCGAGCAGCAGGCCGCCGACGATGCCCTGGCCAAGACGGGTCCCGTGCATCGCATAGACCGGTGCCGGACTGGCGTCGGCGATGCGCCGGGTGCTCTGCGCCCGGGGAAAGACGTGGCCGGCCGCGTCGGTCACATAGGTGAGGATCAGCACCAGAGTGTCGGGCGGCAGGGCGTCGAGTTGTCGTTCCAACTCCGGTAAGGGGACATCGGGGGAGAAATCGATCTCGAGGCGATGACGCAGATCGGGCAGGATGTGGTCCATGTCCTGCCGCAGCGCCAGCCCGGAGGCGGTGTAGTCGTGCACCACCAGCACCCGGCGGGCCCCGGGATGCAGGCGCAGCGCCAGGTCCAGCGTCCCGGCGATGTCCTGGATCTCCGCCACCCCGGTGATGCCGGGCCTGTCTTCCAGCATCTCGGAGCGAAATCCGTTGATCCCGGCGAAGACCACCGGAACCACGGGAAAGAGTTCCGCGGGGTAGGCGCGCAGCAGGTCGAGTGCCGGATTATCCAGCGCAATCAGCAAGTCCACCGACTGACCCCGGTACTTGCGCACCAGCGTGTCCTTCAGGAAGGCGAGATGCTCGGGCCCGGGGAAGCGCTTGGCGTCGAGATACTCGACTGCCGGCACCTGGTCCGGATAGGCGGTCTTCAACCCCGCCAGCAGGCCGGTCAGCTCGTCGTCTGCCCAGGCGTCCCCGGGGTGATATGCGTTCAGAATCACAATGTGTGGAGCAGGCTGCGGGACCGCGGCAGGCGCGCCAGGTTCAGTCGCCGCGGCGCGGGTGCCGGGCCCGGTCTCTGAGCCGATGCCTGAACCAGCGGCGGACGCGGCCCCGGCGGCACCCCCGATCACGACCAAAGGGCAGCACGGGCCGAGGACCCAGAGCAGAAAGACCGCCGCGATGAGTCGCCACGACACCTTATGAAATCTCCTCAAGGCCGGCGACGTACGCCACCAGCCGGTCGGCCGCGCCAAGTCGCAGTATGACATGACGGCTTGCGATAAGGCGATTGCCGGAAGATCCGGTACCCAGCGGGCCGGTCATGGGTCGGAATACCGACCAACCCGAGAAACAGGATGCAGGGATGTGACGGCCATCACAACCCCAACACAGGGCCGCGTTAAGATTGAATGCATAGTTATGGCACCTGCCAGAGCATCCGATGAACGACCCGACTGACAACACTGAACGCGCACGCACCGCCATGATTGCAGAGGCGCTGGCGCTGCTCCGCATCATCGACGCGGAGCAGGGTAACGAAGACATCAACGAGAGTCCGCAGGCCCGCGAGACCCGCTTGCTGCTGCAAGCCAAGGCCCGGCAGTTGGTCATCACGATGATCGCGGAACTGCGGGCGCCGACCAGGGAACAGACGCCGGCCCGGCGTTTCGCGGCGGCGGCCTAAGGCGATTTCCGTCCGATCCTATCGCATGATTTTCCGGCAATCGCCTGGACCCTTGGAGACTCGCCCATCGTGACCACGAAAGAGGCGCAACTGCGGGCCAACCAGGCTTGGCGCGAGCGTACCGGATTACAACTGGTGCAAGCCTGGCTCCCGAAACACGTGGTCCAGCGTTTGGACCGACTGGTCACGGTGACCGGCGCGCGCGGGCGCGCCGGCGTGTTGACCAAGCTGATCGAGGACGCGCCGACAGCGCCTGAGTGAAGACGCGATGACGAGTGCCGACCATCTCGCGCACGTGGCCGATGTTGATGGGCCAGTCTCTCAATGCAGGTACAGCAGCGCGCGCGTGCTAAATCCGCACCGATGAGCACCGGACATTGCCTGAGCGTAGCGGCGGGCTGAAAACCCTCCACCCTGCATCCGGTGATCACCTGGGGCACCGAAATTACTGATCCTCCGCAAACCAGGCCGCCAGTCGTTCTTTGACCTCCCGGAACCCCGGCCGCGCAAAGATGAAATGTCCACCGGGGAAAATGACCTGGTCAAACGATGCGAACTGTTTGGGAACCGAGGAGCCCCATTCCACGATCGATGCCGAGGGCATGACCAGGAAATCATGTTCGCCCACCAGATTGAAGAAATGGATGTTGGTCACGTCACCGTCGAAATGAAATGCTTCTTCTGTTGCGTCGGCCTTTTGCGCGAACCCCTCCTCCAGAATGTCCATGAAGGCGGCGAACGGCACCAACCGGTCATCATAGGTTAACGTGAGCGCCTTCGTAAAAGTTTCGGGCCCGGCTTCCCAGAAGCGCTGCCAGAACCACTCGATCATCGAGATGCCGGTGCTTTGCATGATAACCATATTCATGGCAGACAAAGAGATACCGGTATTCTCCAATGCCGGACGATAAGGCTTCACGGCTTGATAGAATTGCAGGAAGCTTCTGGCCATGCCCAGATCACGGGCGCCCATGATCGGCGATCCGTAATAGGAAATCTTGTGAAAGCGTTTGCCGTAGTCCTTGTTCTTCTTCAGCTCACGATTGATGAGATGCGAGGTGATCAAACCACCGATACAAATGGCGAACACGTTGAGGTTATCGACATCGTAGTCGTTCAGCAGCGGCGTCACAGCCTTCTCATCAAAGGCATCGGCTAGGTCGTTCAAGGTCCAGCCGCTGAGCGTGAATAGCGATTCCTTGCCCCAGTCCATCAGGAACACATCGAAACCCTGCCGGTTGAAGAACTCGATGAAATTCTCCTTGTTGAAACAAGTCCCGTAGGCTCTTGTCATTATCGAGTAATTCAAGATGATAGGCCGCTTCTGCCGCTTGTCGGCGGTCGCCTCCGCCGCGAATTTCCAGATGTTGAAATTCGCATCTTCGTAATAGATCTGTGCTTTGGTGTTCGCGAAATATAAACGGTCTAACATATCAGCCTCGGCTGTGATAGATTAGGGTCTTTGCTGGAACGTGCCGCTCAGCATTCCACCATCGTGACGCCCAGACCACCGGTACCCATTTCCCTGAGCCGCGCCGGCATAGCGCGGCCGGCGTCGGCCATCGCCGCAATGACCCGATCGAGGTCTTCCCAGTGCTGGGAGGCGATTTCATTCTTGGCAATCAGCCAGGCGTTATACGCCTTGACGGCACCAAAGGCGTTGCGCTCAATGCAGGGAATCAGGACGAATCCCCCTACTGGATCGCAGGTCATGCCCAGGTGATGCTCCAAAGCGATGGTGGCGGCGTTCTCGGTGACATCCAGGGGCGCGCCTGTGGCATAGGCAAGCAGGGCGGCGGCCATGGATGAGGCCACGCCGATCTCAGCCTGACACCCCATCTCGGCCCCGGCCACGCTGGCGTTCGTCTTGCATATCAGACCCACGGCCCCGGCCGCCATCAGCCCCTGACGCACTGCCGCGCGGGGGATTTGCAGTCGATGGTTCAGCGTATAAAGCACCGCCGGCATGGTCCCGGCCGAGCCCAAGGTAGGCGCGGTCACTGCCAGGCGCCCCGCGGCATTGCCTTCCGCGACCGCCAGGGCAAAGCTGCTCAATTCGCCCATGAAGCCATCGCCGCCATCCGCGACGGCTTTTTCATTGATTCGCTTGGCCTTGCGATAAAACGCAAAAGGCCCCGGCAGCAGCCCCTCCTCGGTCAATCCGAGCGTGACACCCCGATCCATGGTGTCGATGACCAGGTCGAGGTGGTCATTGACCGCCTGCTCACTGACGCCCATGATCGCCATTTCGTTGTCCAGCATGATTTGGTGCAGCGGCAGGCCGCTGGCGGCAGCCGCTTGCTTCAATTCAGTCATGCTGCCGAAGCGATGCACCGGCTGGCCGCGATCGGGCGGGGGCTCACCCTTCCAGGTGTAGAAGCCGCCGCCGGTGGAATAATATTCGCGCGCGAAGATACTGGTACCGTCGCCGGCCAGTAGACGCATTATGAGGGTGTTGGCATAAGGAAAGGCGTGGTCCCCCCGGTCCCAGACGATCGTGTCCCCGGACAGCCGGAACTGCTTGCCCCCGATCTGCGTCGTGCGCACCTGCGTGGTGTCCTGCAGGGCATCCATCAATGCGGTGTCGCAGGTCTCCGGCTGCTGTCCGAGCAGCCCGGCCAGTAAGGCACGATCGGTCCGGTGCCCCTTGCCGGTGGCGCTGAGGCTGCCAAACAGCGTCACCTCGATCCGCTCGGCTTGGGCCAATTGGTCCACGGGCAGCGCGGCCACTGTGGCCCGGAAGTTACTGGCAATTCGAATCGGCGCTACCGTATGGGAACTGGAGGGTCCGGGTCCGATCTTGAACAGATCCTTAAGGGTGCTGGCGATGCTGCCGGTCGGTGGTCCCTGGTAGCAGAGGCCCATGGGTCGCCCACCCATGGACTCGGCGGGGATGCCCCGCGCGCCAACGACTCGCGGGAGCAGCAGCGCACTACCGACCACAGGCGCGATGGCGGACAGCTTGAGAAATTCGCGACGGTCCATTTGATTGCTCCGGTCAATAGGGCTCAGGGGCGCAAAACTGTGCGCCGTATGGGAAGACCCTCAATAGTCTAGTTGGGCCTCACCGCAACCCGCCGAGCAAGCGGTCACAAATCAACAACTACGCCGGGGGAAACCTGGTGGCGCCTTGGCCTGATTGCGCCGGGGAATGGCCGCCGGATCGACCAATTCCTCGACACAGCAAGTCTCCGGTGTCGGATCGATCAACGGTCCAGCACCTGCCCCGCGTCGCGCACCAGCACGATCAACTCCTTGGGTCCATGCACACCATAGGTGAGGGTCTGCTCGATATCGGCGGATTTGGACGGGCCGGTAATCAGCAGGGCGTTGGTCGGCAGCCCCGGCGCCCAGCCTTGGACGTGCAGCAATTCAGCGAAGGTGGTGAAGATGGCACCGGCATCCAGCAAGACGACATGGATCGGCGGCACCAGTGAAAGCAGCCGGGGCTCATGGATATCCGGCCACAGCACCAGGGTTCCGGTCTCGGCAATCGCGCCGCGGCATCCGGTGAAGCCCGCCTGGACCTGATCGAACAGTTCACCCCGCCAGCGCTCGATCGGCTCCTGGTAGGGTTGCAGCCGGATGGCGGCCGGCACGGGCCAGGCACCTTGCAGCTCGGCCACGACGGGCCCGCCGGCGCCGCACAGCAGATCCGTCACCCCGCGCCGACGCAGCAGGTCGTGCAGAACCAGCGGCCAATCCGCGCCGACCCGCTGCACTTGGCCGTGGACCGCCTCCAGCCGCTCCTGGAAACGTGCCAGCCGTTCTTCCGAGTCCCAATCGAAACGGCGGACCGCGAACGCGGCTGCCGAACTGACCGCGGGCGGCACAGCCGCGCGCAGGCGCGTGAGAATTCCTGCCTTTGCATCGGTCATGATCACCATCCTCCGGATAAGCGCGTTGTCGTTGTCGTTGTCGTTGTCGTAATCGGAGCGATTCAAATCGGACATGAGCGGCCCGATGCCGATCGGGTTTCGATTGGCGACACACCTTGGACGTACAAAGCCACCAAGTCTCTGCAATGCTTCGCTCGTCGCGTCCAGGACTAACGAACCGTTGCGCTGCTGTCAAAGCTCGGAGAGCGAAACGACGCGGTGCGAGGGCATCGTCGCGGGTATCCTAAACTCGATTACGACAACGACCGAGACGCCAAAGAAATCCCCTAATAGACTTGTTTAACTTATTATTGAACGGTTCCTAAGCCAACGCCAGCGGACGCGGCACTTCCACGGATTCGGCATGGGGCGCCGGACGGCCGAGATAATAGCCCTGCGCACAGTCGACCCCAAGCTCGCTCAGGACGGCGTAGATCTCGGCGTTCTCCACATATTCCGCAATCACCCGTTTTCCCATGCCGTGAGCCATGTCGGTGATCGCCTTGACGAAGATCCGGTCCTCCCGGTTGGTTGCGAGGTCACGGACAAAGGCGCCGTCGATCTTGACGTCGTCGACCGGGAGCTTGCGCAAATAGGCGTAGGAGGCGTAACCGGTACCGAAATCATCCAGAGCGAAACGGCAACCGAGTTGCCGGATGCCCTGCATCAGCTCGGTCGCCCTGGCGATACTCCCCACCGCGGCGGTTTCAGTCACCTCGAAGGCCAGGCGCGTCGGCAGCACCCGGTGCCCCGCAAGCAAGCGCTCGACATCAGGCAGCAGCGAATCGTCGTCCATGGCGCTCCCGGACAGATTGATCGCCAGCCGCAGGCGCGGGTCCAGGCCGAGCAGCGTGACGGCCTGCGCCAGCACCCAATGATCGATGGCCCGAATCTGACCGGTTTTCTCCGCGATCGGGATGAAGCGATCCGGATAAACCAACTCGCCGCGCGGGTCGCGCAGCCGCAGCAGGGCTTCCCAGTGTTGCACGACCCCGCTCGCGATATCCACGATCGGCTGGAAATGCAACTCGAAGCGGTCCTCGCGCAGACCCTCGGCGATCTTGTCCCGCCAGGTCACGCGGGCATCCGCCTGCTCGCGCGCGCGGTCGTCGGCGGAGAACAGATGCCAGCGTCCGCGCCCCTTCTCCTTCGCCTGAAACATCGCGAGATCCGCATTCGCCAGGAGTTCGTGCGCCTCCTGGCCCTGATCGGGGAACAGGGCAATCCCGATACTGGCGGTGACCCGGTGGACACGGACATGCTCACGCACAATGATGGAGCGCACCGCGGCCTGGATGCGTTCGGCGCACTCCAGGGCGGCGTCCTCATTGCATTCCGGAAGCACCAAGGCAAACTCGTCCCCGCCCAGGCGGGCCAGGATGTCGCTCGGATGCGCCAATTTGCCCAATTGGTCGCCGACGCGCTGCAACATCAGATCGCCGACCTGGTGCCCGCTCAGATCATTCACATCCTTGAACTGGTCCAGATCGAGAAACAGCAGGGCACCGCGGTGACCGAAGCGCATTGCCGCATCCAGTACACGGCCGAAGTCATCGTTGAAACGCCGCCGGTTGAATAAGCGCGTCAAGGGATCGTGGTCGGCCAACCACACCAACCGCGCTTCCGCCTCTTCCCGATCGCGTTGCAGCAGTTCCATCCGATCGGTCAGCGCCTGGGCGGTCTCGCTGAGTTGATCCAGTTCGTCCTTCGGGACCAGCCTGCCGCCGACCGGGGGCAAACGTGCCCGCAACTCCCGATAGCGATTATCGGCCAGGAGCGGCAAGGCGACCGCGATCCGCTGCAGCCGCCCCACCGAGGACTGCGCGACCCAGAAGAGCAGCGAGCCGGACAAGATCAGCCCACCCAAACCGAGCAGGATACTGATGCGGGTCGCCGCCTGAATCGCCTGACGTTCGGCCGTCACATCGTTCACTAGGAGGGCGCTGATGCCGGGGGCCAAGGCATCGACACGGAACACCTCGAACCATTGGCCGCCCAGCGCACCGAGCACGGGCTGGCCCCCACCCGCGCTACCGCCCTGTGCGCTGACGAGGTCGGCGGCGATGGCGTGAATGATCGGTTCGGTGCGGCTGGGGTGGGTCATCGCCGGATAGCGGACCGCGGTACTCATGTCCGCGGAGTCCGTTGCCGCGTCGATGAAAATGGCCACCTCGGCCCCGGTCAGGGCATTGAAGGCAAGCAAGGCGTCGGCCAGTGAGCGTCCAAGGACCAGTGTCCCCCCGGTCTCGCCCTCCCAGAGAATCGGCGCGGCCAGGAACTGGAGGCACTCGGGCCGACACGTGAACAGACGGGCGACGCCCTCGTCCGCACCGCGCAGTCCGGCAAACAGCGCGGCGTCCGGTGTCTGGACATCCGCCGGCCAGACCAGCACGGGCACGCCGACCGGGTTGATCCAGAGCACCAAACGAATATCCCATTCCAGGCCCAGCAAGGCCCCTTCGCTCTCGAGTCCGCGCGCCAGGCGGGCACCGAAGTCCCGGCCGTCCGACGTATCGGCCGGCGCATTCTGACCTAGGGTCCGCACCACGCTCACCAGCCGGGTCATCTCCTCGTAGTTGTTCTCCAACAACCCGCGCAATTGGCGAACCTGATTCGCCCGCACCCCCGATTGCTGGAGTTCGAACTGAGCGAGCGATTGGTGGTAGGCCATGAGCGCGAGCGCGCCATTGACCAGCAAGAGGATCAGCGACAGTGCGATCAACGCCTGCCAGCGCAGGCTCAGGAACCCCGACCTCACTCTGTCCCAGCGCGGGCTTCCCACGATTGCGGTCAGCTAGCAGCAGGTGGCGACTGGCGGCGCGAACCGCCGCCAACACTTCACCACTCTGGACGGGGAATACGCATGGTTGCGCAGCGCATCGCTGCTCGGATGTCGTTCGTGGTCGGGTCTAGACATGACGTGTTGAGCGATGTCCCGGCGGACCCGAAGGTCCGACCATTGTCGAAGTCGTCGAACGCGGCAAGCCACCCGCCGCGGACCGCGGGTGTCGGCTGCCGCCGCGGACCGGCAGTGTGCCGTCCGCGGACCCGGGAGAGTGGCCGCGACGACCAGCGGGCAGCCCAATTTCCCCGACGCCTCCATGCGGCACCGACGAAGGTGTTCAGGATAGCCCGGAATGGCTCGCGCGAGTAGTGGATTCAGGTGACGCCGTGGATGACGGAACCATTGCAAGCGCCCCCGGAAGCAGCTAGGGTTGCGACGCCCAAAACGAAGACGCCTCGCACCGTGCCGAGGCCATGTTCTGACCACCGGAGGAAAAAACGATGGGTTACCAAGCTATCTATGACCGCTCCATCAAAGACCCCAACGGCTTCTGGGCGGAAGCCGCCGGCCTGATCGACTGGGTCCGGCCCTGGGACCGCGTGCTCGACGACTCCCGCCCGCCCTTCTACCGCTGGTTCAGCGGGGCGGAACTCAACACCTGCTACAACGCCGTCGACCGCCACGTGGCGGCCCGCGGCGACCAGCCGGCGATCATCCACGACAGCCCGGTGACCAACTCCAAGGAAATCATCACCTACCGTCAACTGCAGGACCGGGTGTCCCACTTCGCCGGGGCGCTGCGTGACCTCGGGGTCACCAAGGGTGACCGGGTCATCATCTACATGCCGATGGTTCCCGAGGCCGTGATCGCCATGCTCGGCTGCGCCCGCATCGGCGCCATCCACTCCGTGGTGTTCGGCGGTTTCTCCTCCCTGGAACTGGCCACCCGCATCAACGACGCCAAGCCGAAGGTGATGGTGGCCGGCTCCTGCGGCATCGAAACCACCCGCGTCATCCAGTACAAGCCGCTGCTCGACGAAGCGATCAACCTGGCGAGCCATAAGCCCGATCACTGCATCATCTACCAGCGCCCGCAAGGACCCGGCGCCCTGATCGAAGGCCGCGACGTCGGCTGGGCCGAGGCGGTGGCGGCGGCGCAACCCGCCGACTGCGTCCCGGTGGCGGCAACCGACCCGCTCTACATCCTCTATACCTCAGGAACGACCGGGGTGCCCAAGGGTGTGGTGCGCGACAACGGCGGACATGCGGTGGCGCTGGCCTGGAGCATGGGCAACGTCTACGGCGTGAAACCCGGTGAAGTCTACTGGGCGGCCTCCGACGTGGGCTGGGTCGTGGGCCACTCCTACATCGTCTATGCGCCTCTGTTGATGGGCTGCACCACCATCGTCTACGAGGGCAAACCGGTCGGCACCCCGGACGCCGGCGCCTTCTGGCGCGTGGTCGAAGAGCACAAGGTTTCGGTGCTCTTCACCGCCCCGACCGCGTTTCGCGCCATCAAGCGCGACGACCCCAACGCGGAATACGTCAAGAAATACGACATCAGCAGCCTGCGCACGTTGTTCCTGGCCGGCGAGCGTTGCGATCCCGACACCCTGGGCTGGGCCGAGCGCATCCTGAAGGTTCCGGTGATCGACCACTGGTGGCAGACCGAGACCGGTTGGGCCATCGCCGCCAACTGCATGGGGATCGAGCAACTGCCGGTGAAGCCGGGCTCGCCCACCCGGGCCGTTCCCGGCTATGCCGTCGAGGTACTGGACGAGAACGGAGAATCGGTCAAGCCCGGTGACATCGGCCGGATCATGATCAAGCTGCCGCTGCCGCCGGCCTGTCTACCCACCCTGTGGGGCAACGAGGAGCGCTACTTCCAGTCCTACCTCGCCATCCAGCCGGGCTACTACCTGTCCGGTGACGCGGGCTATATCGACGAGGACGGCTACATCTTCGTGATGAGCCGCATCGACGATATCATCAATGTCGCCGGCCACCGCCTGTCCACCGGCGGCATGGAAGCCGTCCTGGCCGGTCATCAGGATGTCGCCGAGTGCGCGGTGATCGGTGCCGCGGACCAACTCAAGGGCGAGTTGCCGCTCGGTCTGGTGGTGCTCAAGTCCGGGGTGACGCGGGATCACGCGATCATCCAGAAGGAACTGGTGACCAAGGTCCGTGACGAGATCGGTCCGGTGGCCGCCTTCAAGACCGTGGTCATCGTGCCGCGCCTGCCCAAGACCCGCTCCGGCAAGACCCTGCGCGGCACCATGAAGAGCATCGCCGACGGCAAGGAGTACAAGGCGCCGGCCACCATCGATGATCCGGCCATTCTGGACGAGATCGAGGCCGCACTCGCGGCCATCGGCTACGCCAAGCACGGCTGATCCGTCCCGCCTGGAACCACTCACCGGCGGGATGTGCCCGCCGGTGAGCCGCCTCAACGGCCCCGCCTCGCGCACCAACCCATCGCGTTGCACATCGCGACGGGCTTCCGGTCGCCAATCGCATCCGCTCGGCAAGTGACCGCGAACGTCACACGACGACCACCCCCGTGGGAGCGGCCTCCGGCCGCGATGCGGTGCCGTGCTGAACACCACTGGTCGAGATCCCGCGCGGCCCCATCGCGGCCCGAGGCCGCTCCCACGGGAGACTTTGAGCTTTACCGATGAGTCGTCGGCATCAATGCTCTGTATTGTCGACAAAGACGCTTGACAACCCGGATGTTTCAGCTATCTTTACGCTGAATTACGATAAAGTGTCGACACTTTCAATGGAAGCTCACGTGGACGTTCAACCCGACGAAGCGTCCACCATCGCCGACCGCGTCTTTGGGCAACTCCGTCAGGCGATCGTCGAGGGGAATATCCCCCCCGGCAGCAAAATCAGTGAACCGGAGATGGCCGCGCGCTACGGGATCAGCCGCGGACCGCTGCGCGAAGCGATGCGGCGACTGGAGTCCGCCAATCTGGTGGAGCGGCGCCCGAACCTGGGCGCGCGGGTCATTACGCTGTCCAGCGAACAGTTGCTGGAAATCTACGTGATCCGCGAGGCGCTGGAAGGTCTGGCCGCCCGCCTCGCCGCGGAACGGATGTCGGCGGCTGCCATCGCCGACCTCAAAGCCTTGCTGGAACAGCACCGCGGAGAGATCGCCCGTGAATACTGGCAGGCGTATTTCCAGAAGGAAGGGGACATGGATTTCCACTACCGCATCGTTCAGGGCAGCGGCAACCAGCGCCTGATCGGCATCCTGTGCGACGACCTCTACCACCTGGCGCGCATGTACCGCTGCAAGTTCGGGATGGTCAGCAACCGGGCGCGCGATGCCTTGAAGGAGCATGAACTGATCGTCGATGCCATCGCCGAGCGGGACGGCGAACTGGCCGAACTCATGATGCGCCGACACATCCGCGCCTCGCGGCGCAACGTCGAGCGCCGTCTTGCCACCGAGACCACCACCCAACAACGGACCGACCCATGACCCAAGCGAACACCCCCGGCGCCCGTCTGCGCCAGGCCATCAAAGACGAGCACCCACTCCAAGTCGTCGGCGCCATCAACGCCTACCACGCCATGATGGTGGAGCGTACCGGCTATCGTGCCGTCTATCTCTCCGGCGGCGGGGTCGCAGCGGGTTCCTTCGGGGTGCCGGATTTGGGGATCACCAGCCTCAACGACGTGCTGGAAGACGTGCGCCGCATCACCTTCGCCACGCAACTCCCGCTGCTGGTGGATGCGGACACCGGCTGGGGCGGCGCCTTCAACATCGCCCGCACCGTGCGTGAGATGGCGCGCGCCGGGGCCGCCGGCATCCATATCGAGGATCAGGTCGCGGCCAAGCGCTGCGGACACCGCCCGAACAAGGCCATCGTCTCCAAGGAGGAAATGGTCGACCGCATCAAGGCCGCCGTCGACGCCCGCACCGATGACCTGGTCATCATGGCGCGCACCGACGCCCTGGCTGTCGAGGGCATGGAATCCGCCATCGAGCGCGGCATCGCCTGCGTCGAGGCCGGCGCCGACATGATCTTCCCCGAGGCCATCGTGGAACTGGAGCAGTACCGCCGCTTCGTCGCCGCCGTCGGCGTGCCGGTGCTCGCCAACATCACCGAGTTCGGCGCCACCCCGTTGTTCACCACCCAGGAGTTGGGCGAGGCCGGATGCTCGCTGGTCCTCTATCCGCTCTCCGCCTTCCGCGCCATGAACAAGGCCGCGCTCAACGTCTACCAGGCGATCCGCCGGGACGGCACCCAGGCCAAGGTGGTGGAGACCATGCAGACCCGCATGGAACTCTATGACTATCTCAATTATCACAGCTTCGAGCAGAAGCTCGACGCGCTGTTCGCGACGGACAAGGATTAGACAACTCCGGTGCGCCGGTGAACGCACTGTTGTTCACCGGCCGACCAGCCCCTCCTACATCACTGAACCAAGAGAGAGATCCGCATGGCCGAGCAAGAGAGCCTATTGCCGAAGGCGAAGAAGTCCGTCGCACTCTCCGGCACCGCCGCCGGCAACACCGCCGTCTGTACCGTCGGGCGCACCGGCAACGATCTGCACTATCGGGGCTACGACATCCTCGATTTTGCCGATCACGCCGATTACGAGGAGATCGCCCATCTTTTGATTCACGGGCACCTGCCGAGCCGGGCGGAACTCGTCTCCTACAAGCACCGACTGCGCACCATGCGCGGCCTGCCTGCCGCGATGAAGACCGCGCTGGAGCAACTCCCGCCCTCGTCCCATCCGATGGACGTGCTGCGCACCGGAACCTCGCTGCTCGGCACCCTGGAGCCCGAGAAGGAGTCGATGCCCTTTGCCGGCGCCCGCGCCATCGGTGACCGGCTGATCGCCTGTGCCGGCTCCATGCTGCTGTATTGGCACCACTATGCCCATCATGGCCGGCGCATCGAGGTGCAGACGGAAGACGACTCCATCGGCGGACACTTCCTGCACCTGCTGCACCAGCACACCCCGTCGACGGCTTGGGTGCGCGCCATGCACACCTCGCTCAATCTTTACGCCGAGCACGAGTTCAACGCCTCGACCTTCACCTCGCGGGTGATCGCCGGCACCAACTCCGATATCTACTCCGCCATCACCGGCGCCATCGGCGCCCTGCGCGGACCCAAGCACGGCGGCGCCAACGAAGTCGCCTGCGAAATCCAGCAGCGCTACACCGATCCGGATCAGGCGGAAGCAGACATCAAGGAACGCATGGAGCGCAAAGAAATCGTCATCGGCTTCGGCCACCCGGTCTATACGGTCGGCGACCCGCGTAACGAGGTCATCAAGGGCGTCGCCCGGCGGCTGTCCGAGGCCAACCAGGACACTCGCATGTTCGAGGTCGCGGAGCGACTGGAAACCGTCATGTGGGATCTCAAGAAAATGTTCCCCAACCTGGACTGGTTCTCCGCCGTCGCCTACTCCCAGATGGGCATCCCCACCGCGATGTTCACACCCATCTTCGTGATGGCGCGCATCGCCGGCTGGACCGCCCACATCATTGAGCAGCGTCAGGACAACAAGATCATCCGTCCGAGCGCCAACTATGTCGGGCCGGAGAACCGCCGGTGGGTGCCGCTCGACCGGCGTTAATCGCAGCAGTGCCAATTTTGGATGGCTGCCGCCAACGGCGTGGCGGCAGCGAGGCTGATGGTGGATGCGCTGCGCTTATCCACCCTACAACACCGGCACCGTTGTAGGGTGGATAAGGCGCGCCGCTCGGTGTCAGGGACCCGGCACGGCAATCGCGCGCGCCGCATCCACCAGAGGCTGCGCGATGCCGCCCAAATGTGGAATTGCTGAGGACCCAGATCGCTTGCAACAAAGAAGGCCTGGAGTCCAAGGCTTTCGCCTTGGTGCCCACTGTCCAAGGCTGACGCCTTGGACTCCAGCGGGCTGGTACCGACACCGGTCCGGTCGTTCCGTATGTCACCCACAGGCAGGGCGCTCAGTGCCTTGCGCTCACGCGGCCGGAATGATCAAGGCCGGCCGACGGTCTCTCGAATCCCGCCGGATCGGATCACGGAGGCGATCCCCTAAATATATTGTCACGATGAAAGACAAGACGCCGTGGTGCGCAACCCCTCGCGCCGCAAGCTGGCCCCGTTGGTGGCAATCACCTCGGCGTACCAGTCGAATGACTTCTTCTTATAGCGTTCGAGGGTCCCGGTGCCATCGTCATTGCGGTCGACATAGATGAAGCCGTAACGTTTGCTCATCTGCGCGGTGGTGAAGCTGACCAGGTCGATGCAGCCCCAGGCCGTGTAGCCGAGCACCTGGACGCCGTCGGTGATCGCTTCGCCGAGCGCGACCAGGTGGTCGTTCAGGTACGCGATCCGCGCGTCGTCGAGCACGGTCCTGACGCCGTCGACCTCGACCAACCGGTCTTTGGCGCCCAGGCCGTTCTCCACGACGAACAGGGGTTTACCCCAGCGGTCCCAGAACTGGTTGCAGACGATCCGCAGGCCGGCCGGGTCGATCTGCCAGCCCCACTCACTGGCCTTCAGGGTGGGGTTGTTTTTTCCGCCGAGGATATTGGTCTCGGCCGTGCGCTGCGACCCGGGGTCGGCGGTCTCGCAAACGCTCATGTAATAGCTGAACGACACGAAATCGACGGTGTTGGTCAGGCATTCGCGGTCCTCGTCCGTGATGTCGAGTGTGATGCCGTGCTCGCGAAAATAGCGCAAGGCGTAGCCGGGGTAGCAGCCGCGCGCATGTACATCGCCGAACATCAGGTTCAGGTGGTCCGCCTGCATCGCGGCCAGCACATCCGCCGGATGCGGTGTGAGGGGGTAGATCGGCATCGCCAGGATCATGCAGCCGACCTTGGCGTCGGGAATCATCTCGTGCGCGATTCGGGTGGCCAAGGCGCTCGCCACCAGTTCGTGGTGGACGGCCTGATACAGGTCGGATAGCGACAGTTGGTCCTTCGGCGTGCTGATCGCCCCGCTCAGGAAGGGCGCGTGCAACACCGAGTTGATCTCGTTGAACGTCAGCCAAAACTTCACCTTGGACCCATAGCGGTCGAACAGGACCCGGACATAGCGTTCGTAGAAACCGATCAGGTCGCGGCTCACCCAGCCGTTGTACTGCTCGGCCAGGTGCAGCGGGGTCTCGTAATGCGAGAGGGTCACCAGCGGCGCGATGCCGTGCCTGGCACAGGCGTCGAACACCCGGTCGTAGAAGGCCAGCCCTTTGGCATTGGGGATCGCGTCGTCCCCGTGCGGGAAGATCCGGCTCCAGGCGATCGACAGGCGCAGGACCTTGAAGCCCATCTCGGCGAACAGGGCGATGTCTTGTTCGTAGCGGTGGTAGAAGTCGATGCCAACCAGTTTGAGGTTGTCCGGTGTCGGTGCCGGCGTACGCGGGCCTTCGATGCCCTGGGGGGCCACGTCCTGGATCGACAGACCCTTGCCGTCCGCGTCATAGGCGCCCTCCAGTTGGTTGGCGGCCGTGGCGCCGCCCCAGAGGAAACCGGGCGGGAAGGGGGTGATGGCTGCTGTGGTCATCGGTGCTGGTCCTCATCTGGGGCGGACGACAAAAGCCCTGGCGCCCGATCCGGAGTCACGATCCTGCCACCGCCAGAACCACATCGGTCTGCATGAAGTGGAAGGTGTAGCGTTCGCCGAATGCGGCATCGATCACCGCAAGATAACGCTGCATCACCTCTTGGACGAACGTGCGGCGACTCGCTTCAGGCAACACCTGCGTCCAGGCCCCAAAGCCGGCATTGCAGAAGCCGAAGAAGGCTTCTTCGGTTTGGAAGTCCCAGCGCTTGGACTCGCTCCGGCTGGAGATCCGTTTCAGCCCCAGGCTTTCAGCCAGCGCCAGGTACTGTTCGGCACTCAGGCGCAGATAGGGGTCGGTGAAACCAGCGAAAGCGCCGGCCCAGTGCGGCTCCCGGCGCACCGCTTCGGCCACCTCTTCCAGGCTGGTGAGCGCAGCGCGCGTGACCAGGCGCAAGTGCGCCGGCGCTGACGGCTTCAGTGCCCGGCGGATGCCGCGTAACGCATCGGCCTGCTGCGGCACCCAGTGCAGGGCGTTGAAGGATACCAGGAGGTCGAAGCGCGCGTGAAACCCGAGGTTTCGCGCGTCGGCCACCTCGAATCGCAGGTTCGGCCATTGTTCGGTGCCGAACTGCCTGTGCGCATAGGCCACCATATCGGCCGACGCGTCGACGCCGAGCACCGACCCTCGGGGTAGCTGCGCGGCGATGCGCGCACTGATCTTGCCGTCCCCACAGCCCAGGTCAAGGACGTGCTCGTCGCCGCGCAGCACCAGTTGCGACAGCACCTCGTCAGCCATCGCCGCCTGCAGACTGGAGTGGTGCGCATAGTCGGCACCATGCCACGGGTTCAGCGCCGGATTGGTTGGTCCGGAGATTCTCGACATGCTCGCGTACCTCACTATGAAGTCGTGACCGCCAATGTCAGGGGGCGGGTTACAGTGCCCGCCCGGTTCGCGCTGGTGCCGCTGATCGCGTCGGTCCGCTGACCATGCCGGCGATGCTGTCCGTGACGGTCGGCGTGACGCGGACGGCGGGCGAGAAAACGCGAGTCGGCAAACAGTGCCCGTTCAGCGAGGCGATCAACCCGACCGATCGCCCGACACTGGAGCAACATCCGCGGTGTGGGCATCGCACCGGGCGGCCGAGCGCAGGATCACGCCAAACCGAGGATTCACGGCTACACTGAAGCCGTGATCTCCATCCTACAAGGTATCGATCGTGATTGACCGGCTTGATCTCGCGGAACGGGTCCGATTGGCTTGCGTGCAGGCCGCGTTGGATGGCTATGAGTGGGCAGGAGAGAGCGGTCTGTGCGGCGAGGGCCGCTGGGAAATCGCGGTGCAAGCGTTGCGGGATCTTGATCTGATGCAAGTGCTCGCCGCGGATACCGAGTCCAAGCGTCATCCACCGGCACCTGTCGATGAGCGGAAACCATGACGTGAAGCCATTGGTTCGAACACATGCGTACCCGTGGCGTCCGCCTGACCCCGGTCAGCGGAGGGCATGCTGATGCAGCGGTGCGCGGCACTCAAACGGCTGTCGAGCGAACATCACAGCGGCTTGGTCATCGCCCGCCGAGCACGGATCGTAGCCACGTCACCGGAAACCGCCTGGGCCGAGCTGAGGCAACGCTTCGCCGACGAACTGGCGCCCCATTTTCAACTTGAGGAGCGCGGCCTCTTCCCGGCGCTGCAAGCGGCGGGTGAGCAGGCGCTGGTCGAGCGCACCCTGGCCGAGCATCGTGCCCTGCGCGACCTGATCGACGGCGGCGGCCCCGAGGACCTCGACGCCTTCGCCCAATTGCTGACCGAGCATATCCGGTTCGAGGAAAACACGCTCTTCGCGATGGCCCAACGCGTGCTCGGGCCGGACGCTTTAGCGACCATTCAAGAGCTTCATGAGCGCGAGGCTGGGCCATCGTGCCGCACGGGCGAGAGAGGTCGGTAGCTGGTGAGTAGATGGAACTCGCATATCGTACGTCCAAAAAATCGTACGTTGAAAATGCCGTATAAATTGGCCTCCGAGACTGCTATTTAATAAAAAACAGAGTTTTATCGACGAGTTGCCAGGGTTCCGGCCAGAGACTGAGCCTCGCGCACTGGAGGTCGAGGCTTTAGCCGGACCAGGGCCGCGCAAACGCGAGTCGACCGGCTAAAGCCTCGACCTCCGGTTGTCTGGTGGCCGGAACGATGATCAAGGCCGCGTTGGCGGCAGGGTTCGGTATCTGTGCATCCGGTACAATGTCTGCCGATGCCGGCCGCTCTATGCGGCTGGCCGAGCCCGCCAAGCGCAGGATCCACTCTATGAGCGCCCCAGTCTTTCTCACCCGAGTCGTCCTGCGCAATTACAAGAGCATCGGCGACTGCGATTGCAGGCTGCAACCGCTCACCTACCTAGTGGGTGCCAACGGCTCAGGCAAGAGCAATTTTCTGGATTGGACGAGGCGTCGCGATCGATGATGCGCGAGCATCTGTTTTCGGCCGGCGAGCTGCTGCGGCTAAATCAATTGGCGCCCGATTCAAATGTGCTGGCGCTACAGTCCCAGGGCCAGGCGGACCTGTTCGGCGAGTCTAAAACATGAGCGCGGTCGTGGCCATCGTCGAGGGCGACGGCGAGGTCGCCGCGTTACCCGTCCTGCTGCGGCGCTTGAGCGCATCGATCGTTCCGTAAGCTGTGCAGCGAATGGCTGAAGCAAACGAGGCGAAGACTGCTGACCGAATGATGCAGTCGGCGGCGAATGGCACCAAGTCGGCTCTCCAGTATCTCGGTAGGCTACAATACCGCCTTGATCACGACTCCAGCCAGTGCTCGGGCGTCGTACACTGGAGGTCGAGGTTTACCGTGAAAATCGCGCAGCGACCCCGTGGGAGCGGCGTCCCGCCGCGATGGGGCCGNGCGTGCAGCCGCAGCGTTCGCGGTCACCGCGGCACCGCATCGCGGCGGGACGCCGCTCCCACGGGAGACTTTCATCGTCCGGGGTAGCTTGATGTTCCTTCCATGGCCGTTAGCCGGACGAGGGCCACGCAGACGCGATGTCGACCGGCTAAAAGCCTCGGCCTCCGGTCTTCCGGCGGCCGGAACGACGCCTAAGGTCCGCCGCCGACACCATCCACCCCATCACCAGCCACCGGAGAGAACCATGAAATCCAAAGCCGCCGTTGCCTGGGCGCCCGCGCAGCCCCTGTCCATCGAAGAGATCGATGTCGAGGGTCCGAAAGAAGGCGAGGTCCTGCTGAAGGTGGTAGCCTCCGGGGTCTGCCATACCGATGCCTTCACCCTGTCCGGGGCCGACCCGGAGGGCGCCTTTCCCTGCGTGCTGGGTCACGAGGGCGGCTGCGAGGTGGTGGAGTGCGGACCCGGGGTGAAGGGGCTCAAACCGGGCGACCATGTCATCCCGCTCTACATTCCTGAATGCGGCGAGTGCGCTTATTGCCGCTCCACCAAGACCAACCTGTGCCAGTCGATCGCCTCCACCGTCTGGACGGGCTATATGCCGGACGGCACCCGTCGCTTTTCCCAACACGGCAAGCCGATCTTTCATTATATGGGCTGCTCGACTTTCTCCGAATACACGGTGGTGCCGGAGATCGCCTTGGCCAAGATCAATCCGGCGGCGCCGCTGGACAAGGTTTGCCTGCTCGGCTGCGGCATCACCACCGGCATCGGCGCGGTGTTGAATACCGCCAAGGTCGAGGCCGGCGCGACGGTCGCCGTGTTCGGGCTCGGCGGTATCGGCCTGTCGGTGGTGCAGGGCGCGGTGATGGCCAAGGCGGCGCGGATCATTGCCATTGACATGAATCCCGGCAAGTTTGAGATGGCACGCCAACTCGGTGCGACCGATACACTCAACCCCGCGGATCTCACCGGCAGCGTCACCGAGGCCATTGTCGAGATGACCAACGGCGGCGTGGACTATTCGTTCGAGTGCATCGGTAACGTGAACGTAATGCGCGAGGCCCTGGAGTGTTGCCACATGGGATGGGGGGTGTCGACCATCATCGGGGTGGCCGGCGCCGGACAGGAGATCCGCACGCGGCCATTCCAATTGGTGACCGGCCGCACCTGGAAGGGCACGGCCTTCGGCGGCGTGAAGGGCCGCAGCCAACTGCCGGGCTATGTCGAGCAGTATCTGGCCGGCGCGATCGAGGTCGACCGCATGGTGACTCACACCATGCCGCTCGCGGATATCAACCGCGCCTTTGAACTGATGCACAGCGGCGAGAGCATCCGCTCCGTCATCCTCTTTTAGGACGCGCGCCATGGAACAGATCGAACACATCCGCGAATTCGGCGGCTGGCTGAACCGCTATACCCACGACTCCGCGAGCTGTCATTGCCGGATGACCTTTTCGGTCTATCTGCCGCCGCAGGCGCACACCGGTCCGGTACCCGCCGTGTATTTCCTCTCCGGATTGACCTGTACCGACGACAACGTGCGGGTCAAGGCCGGCGCCCAGCGCTATGCAGCCGAGTTGGGCCTCGCGCTGGTGATGCCGGACACGAGCCCGCGCGGGGCCGACGTAGCCGATGACCCGGACCGTTACGATCTGGGTCAGGGCGCCGGGTTCTACGTCAATGCAAGCCAGGCGCCCTGGGCCGCGCACTATCGGATGTTCGATTATGTGAATCGGGAACTACCGGCCCTGCTGGAGCGCGAATTGCCGCGGGTAGCGGGGCGACGGTCCATCATGGGGCATTCCATGGGCGGCCATGGCGCCTTGATCAGCGCCCTCAAGCATCCGGGCCTCTATCGTTCGGTATCGGCCTTTGCGCCGATCTGCCACCCGATGGACTGCGACTGGGGCCGTGGCTGCTTCCGTGCCTATCTGGGCGATGATCAGGCGCTATGGCGAACCTGGGATGCGACCGCATTGATCCGTGCGGGCGCGGCACCGATCCCGCTGCTGATCGACCAAGGCACCGCGGATGAGTTTCTCGCCGCCGGACAGCTCAAACCCGAGGCGCTGGCGCGTGCCTGCCAGGAACGAGGCTTCCCCCTGACCCTGCGGATGCAGCCCGACTACGACCACAGCTATCATTTCATCGCGACCTTCATCGGCGAGCATCTGGCTTACCATGCGCGGGCTTTGGCGTGAGTGTCACCAGGTCACTCGCTTTCCGCACATAGTGTGCCGCATCAGCGTCACTCAAGCGACAGTCGCGCGCGTCTTGTCAATGGATGACACCTGGGATCGCTGTGCGGTCGAAACGCGTCCAAGCCGGCGCTGTTGGGGCCGGCGGCGCAGCCAGGAATAGAGTCCGGTGACGGTCAATCCGATCAGCGCCAAGGCGGCGACCAGATTGAGCACACCGGACCAGGCGCCAGCCCAGGTGCCTTCATGCACCAGGTTCACCCAGCCCGGCGTTCCGGCAAGCGCGACCTGGCCGTTGGACTGGACCACATGGACCCGCTCGCCGGCGGATGAGGTCGTCTTGACCATGGCACTGCCGGCCTGAAAGCGCCGCGCCATGAGCAGCGCGCCGTCCGCCGGCAGCGGTACGGCCTGGATCGCCTGAGCCAGGGCGATAGGCTTGCCCGGTTCGAGAGCGGGTAACGCCAGCTTGCCGACGTGCAGCGTCATCAGCAGTCCGGTCACCGGCAGCAGCGCGACCAGCGGGAACGCGAACCAGCCGATGCCGCGGTGCCAACCCCCGAGGGTGTTGCGCAGCTTTGGCGCGCCAAACACGAGTCCGGCGACCAGGAGGGCGACCATGGCGTAGGTGGCGATTTCGACCACCAGGCCGGCACCGATCAGCAAGTCCTTGTGGAGCCGCAGCGCGACGCCGAACAGGTCAACGGACTGACTTGCGGCAGCAGTCCCCGTCGCGACCTCAAAAGTGCCGGCCACGGCGGGGTCGCTGGACTTAATGTCGATCAATCGGCCATCGGCCGAGAGACTGACCGCGCTCGCCCGGCCGGCCGGGTCGATGGCGGTGAGCACCGCCGCCACCTCACCGATGCTTGCCCGGGCGGACGGGTCGATGGTGCTGTCGGTGCCCAGGATCGGCTTGAAGGCGAGGATTGCCCCGGACAGCAGGATGAGCAGAAAGACGGGGGCCAGCCCCAGGGCCAACCAGCGATGCGCGATCAGGAGTGGGCGCTTGAGTTGTTTCGGAAACATGGAAAGGTTCTCGGTAGAGTTAACAGTCATTCCCGCTCATGCAACGGGATGCGGTTACCTTAGCGAGGATCTCCGTTAACCAGGGTTAGCCTTGTGTAAAGACAGGTAAAGATCAGCAAGAACAGGTAAACGCCCTTGGTTTTCGAGCGCGGATCGCGATGATGGTCGTCTCCGATCCGATGGCTTTCAATTGCAGTGGGTGGCGCTGATGACGCGGGTCCTATTAGTCGATGACGACCTGGAACTGGGCGAGATGTTGAAGGAATATCTCGATCGGGAGGGTTTCGAGGCGACGGCCGTGCAGGACGGCGAGACCGGCGTGCGCCATGCCCTGGCGGGTGAGTACGCGATCCTGGTGCTGGATGTAATGATGCCGGGCTTGAACGGTATCGATGTGCTGCGCCGCATCCGCGCCCAGGACAGCCGCCTCCCGGTGCTGATGCTCACGGCCAGAGGCGACGACGTGGACCGCATCGTCGGCCTCGAACTGGGTGCGGACGACTATGTGCCCAAACCCTGTAACCCGCGTGAATTGGTCGCGCGCATCCGGGCCATTTTGCGGCGCACCCAGGTGCCGGAACCGGCCGGTCCGTCGTCCGGACCCTTGACGGCCGGGGCACTGACACTATGGCCGGAACGGCGGGCCTTGGAGTGGCAGGGCGAACCGCTTGAACTCACCAGTACCGAGTTCAATCTGTTGGAAGTGCTGGTGCGCCAGGCCGGCCGGGTCGTAAGCAAACAGGAACTCTCGCAGCAGGCGCTGGGCCGCCCGCTGGCCCGTTACGACCGCGGCATCGACGTTCACCTGAGCAGTATCCGGCACAAGCTCGGCCTGGACGCGGAAGGCCGTTCGCCGATTCAGACGGTGCGCGGCGTCGGTTACCAGTTGATCCGGGAATAGCTGCCATGGGCCGCCTGTTCTGGAAGTTCTTCCTCGCCTTCTGGTTGGCGCTGCTCGCGGCCAGCCTGGGGGTGGGCACCGCCGTTTGGCTCCATCAGCAGGCGCTCACGCGGAGCGGGCACGAGTTGGCGGGCGGACCCCGCGCGGCCTTTCTGGTGTCGGCGGCGGCGAATGTCTTTGCGCATGGCGGCCGCGCGGCGCTACGCGACTACCTGGAGGAATCCCGTGCGCTGCATCGCGGCGCGCATGTCTATGTTGTCGATGATGCCGGGCATGAACTGTTGGGGCGCGCGGTCCCCGTGGACATGGTGGCGCAGGCCCGCCGACTCGCGCAAGCGGATCGGGAACCGCGCATTGCCCGACTGGTACGGGTCGCTGAGCGCGACTATCTGTTTTTCCTGCCGGCCGATGGCCCTGAGCCGCTCCATCATCTGTCGCCCAGCCTGCCGATCGGGATCGGCATCCTGGCCAGCCTCGCCTTCAGCGCCTGGCTCGCCTGGTATCTGTCGACACCGATCCGTCACCTGCGCGCGGCCTTCGACGCAACGGCGGCGGGCCGGCTCGACACGCGCATCGGTGCGCGCATGGGGCGACGGCGCGACGAAATCGCCGATCTCGGGCGTCATTTCGACCGGATGGCCGGACAGTTACAAACCTTGGTCAGATTCCAGCAGCGGCTGCTGCACGATGTCTCCCACGAGCTTCGCTCGCCCTTGGCGCGGTTGGAGGCCGCCATCGGCCTGGCACGGCAGCGGCCCGAGCAGCGCAATGACACGCTCGATCGCATCGAACGCGAAGCGGGACGGCTCGATCAACTGGTCGGCGAACTCTTGACCCTGTCACGGATACAAGCGGGGATGGCAAGGCCCGCGGACGAGGAGATCGACCTGGTCGAACTGATACGCGAAATCGCGCTGGATGCCCGGTTCGAGGCGGAGGCGACCGGGCGCCATGTCGAATTCGTCGGGGCGGGCGAGGCGCTGGTCATCGCGAACGCCGAGCTATTGCACCGCGCCATGGAGAACGTCGTCCGCAATGCGGTCAAGTTTACCAACGAAGGCACCGCGGTCGAGGTGGAGATCACCCGACACAGCGATTCCAACCAGTTGGTGGTGACTGTTTCAGATCGGGGACCCGGTGTTCCCGAGGAGGATCTGCAGGCGATTTTCGAGCCATTCTTCCGCAGCGAAACCAGGGCCAAGACAGCCGGCTTTGGTCTGGGGCTGGCCATCGCCCGGCGGGCCATTGAAACACATGGCGGGACTATTCGCGCCGACAACCGCCCAAGTGGTGGATTGAAAATCGAGATCGTGCTGCCGGCGGTCGCTGTCGGCTGAATGCTGACCACGCCCGCCCAGGTCTTCCGCCTGGAGGCCGAGGCTGTACGGTCGACATCGCGTCTGCACGGCCCTGGTCCGGCTAACGGCCGGAACATCAAGCCACCCCGGAAGATGAAAGTCCTCCGTGGGAGCGGCGTCCCGCCGCGATGCGGTGCTGCGGTGACCGCGAACGCCGCGGCTGCGCACCCGGCCCCATCGCGGCGGGACGCCGCTCCCACGGGGTCGCTGTGCGACTTTCACGGAAAAGCCTCGACCTCGGGTGCGCGACGCACGAGCACTGGCCGGAACCATGACCAAGGCCACCAAGCGCATCCACACCGAGCGCGTGAGCATTCGGAAAACATCACTGCCCCGACGCGGGGACTTCAGACCACAGCGGACACTCCAGATCAGGTGATTCCTGCTGCCGAACGGCGGGATTGTAGCGCAGGCAATTCGGCGTGCAGGCGCATTCGAAAGCGATTTTCATCGGGGCGATCTTCCCCTCATTCTTGAGCTGGAACAGCCGCGGCACCACCCGGTCGCGCAAGGCCTCGGGGTCGATGGTGTTGACATAGATCCGGGTGCCGCCTTCGAATCCCGCCGGGGTCGAGACGCGCCATTTGATCAGGATGCGCCAGGGCATCGGCACATCCACATCGGGCGGCTTGTAGTACCACTCCTCATTACAGGGGATATCCGGCCCGGCGGCGGCATGGCAGCCGTGCACCAGATCGGACATGCCGCGCAGCTCTTCAGCCGAGTGGCTCCACGGCTGGCTGCGCTCGCTCTTGGAAAAGATCTCCAGCGTCGGGAAGCGATGACCAAAGCCGGCGAAGGCCACGGCATGATCGTTCTCGGCCACCACCAGATTGCGGTAGGCGGCGAAATTGACCGCTGCTTCATTGTAGATATTCGGATTGTCCCGCACCCGCCGCAGGGCCAGATCGTTCTGCACGCCGCGCTTGTCGATCGCCACCAACTGTTTGTGCAGATGATCGAATGATGCGCCGGCCTGCTTCAGCCAGTTCTGGAACACCGCGATAAAACGGATATAGCGGTTATTGGCATACATCTCACGCAGGGCATCGACGGTGAAGCACAGATACTGATCATGCTCATCCGGGGTCAGGCTACCCGAGGACGCCAGTTGATGGTCATGGGTTGCGCCGTCGACATAATGGCGCCGGGCGACGATCATTTCATGACCGCCGCCGAAGAAGGCGTTGGCATGTTGCAGACGCTCGTCGAGCGACAGCCGGTTGCGCTCGGCCTCATCGAGCCCGGAAGCTCGCAGCCGCTGATCCACCACGCGCAGGACATGCTGACGGCCCATCTCCGAGGCCAGATAATTACGCCGGTGTGCTTCAAGATGCTCCGGCATCCGGTAGTCAAAGTTCTGTTGCCAATAATCGAAGGACACGATCTCGAACAAGTTGGGAATACGGCGAAATTCGGCCACCGAGTCGAACAGGTGCTCGGCCGGCAAATAGCGCAGCATTTTGCTGCCATCGCTGGTTTTGATCAGCCGCGCTTTCTCGGGAGGCGTCTCCAGATAGCGGCGGGCGCAGAATGCGCAGTGGGCGTCATGCTCGGCGGGATTCAGCGGCAACGGGTTGGGCGAACTTACCCCCAATGGCCGATTACCCCGGCCCGGCACTGTCCAGACCTCGGTGTGCGTGAAGGGATTGACCTGCTTGATGGTCCCATCCGCCATGCGCATGAGATAATCGGCTTCGGGAATGACCTGCGACATGGCTGCCGTACCTCGCGGTGGTATCGAAATGGATCGAATCAGCGAGCAGAACTCGCTGAGGATTCAAGTTGTTCTGTCCGGCCGGATCACAAGAACGGCCGCCTTGATCATCGCTCCGCACGCGCCCGCCGCAGGAACGGCATGGGGGCCTCGATCAAGATTCCGGCCACTGGGCTCGCCGGGTGCGTAGTCAGGCCATCCTGGCCTGACACCGTCAGGGCTGGAAGCCCTGACTACGCACGCCGCTGGCGGGGATTACGATCAAGGCCGGCATGGGGGTGTCGCGGTCGATCGGGCGAAACCTGTTCGTGGTCGGGAGCCGTCAGGAGTTATGTCGGCAGTCTACCGCGATGTCGGCCAGCGCGCAGCGGGAACGCCCGACAGGCTGCCGGCGCGACTGGCGATGATGTCCGGTTTTGTCCGGACATGTCCGCATCAACAAACCGGCCAGCCTTCAGGTTGCTTCTTCGTGCTCGCAACTCTCTGATTACAAATCGTTAGCGTGCCAGGCCCTGCATCTTCACACCCTGTTTCACGTCCGTTTCATGTCCGCTTCCCGTCCTCCCATGTCCGATTGGTCCGCTGGTAAACCGTAGCTGCACCCCTGCCAATGCGCACCAGTAACCCCGCCTCCTCCAGTTCGGACAGGTCGCGACGTGCCTGTCGATCAGAAACCTCTGACGCAAATCGCTGGTGATAGTCTCCGGGCCGAATGAGGTCACCGCAACTGATCTGCAGCAACATGGCTTGCTGGCGGGGATTGGCTGTCCATAACGCCGCCCGGCGGCCACGACGACCAAAGATCGTCAGTGTCACCCCGGTCGGCCGATCCGCCCACCGTGGTGGCGGCAGTCCGTGATCCCGGCAGGCATTGATGATCAACTGGCCGCCGCGTCCGATCCGCTCCATCAGGCCACGCAGATAGAACACATGGGCAATGTCTGGATTAGTCGGCAAAGAGGGGTGGTTCTTGTTGAGGTCACCCGGTTTTAGCCCTTCCGGAAAATGTCCGGAATTCCAGATCTCGATCCGGTCGGAATAAATGCCAACAGCGACGCCACCTGAAAAGCCCGAATAATCCCGATGCGCTTGCTGCATGCCGTGTCCAAGCGGGAATCCGGCATGCTTGACCTCAATCACGACGATGGGGATATTGCCCATGACATAGAGCACGTAATCCGCCCGCTTGGGACCCCCTTTGGCCAGTGCATCGCGGACGCGCGCCGCAAGCGTTCCGCGCACCATCACGCGGCCATCGGTGAGGGTGACCTCTTCGCGGAATTCGTGCTGCTGCCACCCTGCGCGCAGAATGGCGGGCGTGATGCACTTGGTGCAGATATCCCGTTCGCTGAGCCGACCTTTGTCCATTCCCTTTTCCCTATCTGATTCGGCGACTTAAGCTAACCATGAGCGTGAGTCACGGAGAACTGTCGTCAATATCCGGTTTCTTGGCACGCGAGCTGAAAAATGCCAAGCGGACATTCTTCAGCCCGAACGATCGCTTAAAACGCATCACCGGGTACGCGTACCCAGCCTTCCATCAACACCCGCGCACTGCGGCTCATAATGGCCTTGGTCACGGTCCATTTGCCATTGACCTGGGTCGCTTCCGCGCCGACCCGCAGGGTGCCGGAGGGGTGACCGAAGCGCACCGCCGTGCGCGCACCGCCGCCGGCGGCAAGGTTCACCAGGGTGCCGGGGACGGCCGCGGCGGTGCCGATGGCCACCGCGGCGGTGCCCATCATGGCGTGGTGCAGCTTGCCCATGGAGAGTGCACGCACCAGCAGGTCAATGTCGGCGGCGGCAACCGGCTTGCCGCTGGATGAGACGTAATCGGCCGGCGTGGCAACGAAGGCGACCTTGGGCGTATGCTGGCGTTTGGCCGCCTCATCAATGTGCTTGATGAGGCCCATACGCACCGCGCCATAGGCACGAATGGTCTCAAACATGGCCAATGCCTTGGGATCGCTGTTGATGGCGTCCTGCAACTCGGTGCCCGTATAGCCAATGGCCTGCGCATTCACGAAGATGGTCGGGATACCGGCATTGATCAGGGTGGCCTTGAGGGTGCCGACCCCAGGAACTTCGAGATCATCCACCAGGTTACCGGTGGGGAACATCGAACCGCCGCCCTCGCCTTCGCCCTCGTCAGCCGGATCGAGGAACTCCAACTGCACCTCGGCGGCCGGGAAAGTCACGCCGTCGAGTTCGAAATCACCCGTCTCCTGCACGGCACCACTGGTCATGGGCACCTGGGCGATGATGGTCTTGCCGATGTTGGCCTGCCAGACGCGCACGGTCGCCAGGCCGTCCCGCGGCAGTCGGTCGGCATCGATCAGGCCGCTGCTGATGGCGAAGGAGCCGACCGCGGCGGAGAGGTTGCCGCAATTGCCGCTCCAGTCGACGAAGGCGGTGTCGATCGACACCTGGCCGAACAGATAATCGACGTCGTGATCGGGCTTGCTGCTCTTGGACAGGATGACCGTCTTGCTGGTGCTGGAGGTCGCTCCGCCCATGCCGTCGATTTGTTTGCCGTAGGGGTCCGGACTGCCGATGACGCGCAGCAGCAGCGCATCGCGCGCCGCACCCGGCACTTGTGCGCTTGCGGGTAAGTCCTGCAGGCGGAAGAAGACGCCTTTGCTGGTACCGCCACGCATGTAGGTGGCGGGGATCTTGATCTGGGGTACGTGAGCCATAAACGATTGTCCAAGCGAGGTTATATCGTATCCAGGGTGAGGGGTGCCGGTGCGCATGATTTCGGGCTCCCGGTCACCACCACCCATCGGTGCGACGCGATGCCCGCGACCAGTGTCGGAAAGACACCGCGGATCCGGCTCCCACGCTCCTGCGTGGGAGCAAGTGCGGGCACTTTGCGTCCATCCAACAGACTGGACGCGGAGCGTCCGCCCGACACTCCCACGCTGGAGCGTGGGAGCGAGAAGAGAAGACCGGATTCGGTCCGGTTCAGGCCGCCTTGCGGGATTCGAGGAAGTCCTTGGCAAAGCGCTGCAACACGCCGCCTGCCTCATAAATGGCCACTTCTTCCGCGGTATCCAGGCGACAGGTCACCGGCACCTCGACCCGCTCACCGTTCTCGCTATTGATGACCAGCGTCAGCGTGGTGCGCGGAGTACGCTCACCGATGACGTCAAAGGTTTCGGTACCGTCGATCCCCAGTGTCTTGCGGTTGACCCCCGGTTTGAACTCCAGCGGCAGCACGCCCATACCGACCAGGTTGGTCCGGTGAATACGCTCGAACCCCTCGGCGGCGATAGCCTCCACACCGGCGAGACGCACGCCTTTGGCCGCCCAGTCACGCGATGAACCCTGACCATAGTCGGCACCGGCAATGATGATCAGCGGCTGCTTGCGCTCCATGTAGGTTTCGATGGCCTCCCACATGCGGGTCACCTTGCCGTCCGGCTCGATGCGGGTCAGCGAACCTTTCTTGACCTGCCCGTCGACCACCGCCATTTCATTCACCAACTGCGGGTTGGCGAAGGTGGCGCGCTGCGCGGTCAAATGGTCACCGCGGTGGGTGGCGTAGGAATTGAAGTCCTCCTCCGGCAGGCCCATCTTGGTCAGATACTCACCTGCCGCACTATTCGCCATGATCGCGTTCGACGGCGACAGATGATCCGTGGTGATATTGTCCGGCAGCACCGCCAGCGGACGCATGCCTTTCAGGGTGCGCTCACCGGCCAGCGCGCCTTCCCAATACGGCGGACGGCGGATGTACGTGGTCATCGGGCGCCAGTCATACAACGGACTCACCTTCACCCCATCGTCTTGCTGAACAGCGAACATCGGGATGTAGATCGAGCGGAACTGTTCCGGCTTTACGCTGGCGGCGACGATGGCGTCGATCTCTTCATCAGACGGCCAGATATCCTTCAAGGTGACCGGCTTGCCATGGGTATCCAGCCCCAGCACATCTTTCTCGATATCGAAGCGGATGGTACCGGCAATGGCGTAGGCAACGACCAATGGCGGCGAGGCCAGGAAGGCCTGCTTGGCATACGGATGAATCCGCCCGTCGAAATTGCGGTTGCCCGACAGCACCGCCGTGGCGTAAAGGTCGCGGTCGATGATTTCCTGCTGGATCTTCGGGTCCAGGGCGCCCGACATACCATTGCAGGTGGTGCAGGCATAGCCGACGATCCCGAAGCCCAACTGCTCCAGTTCGGGCAGCAGACCGGACGCTTCCAGATACAGCTTGGCCACCTTGGAGCCCGGCGCGAAAGAGGATTTCACCCAGGGCTTGCGCACCAGACCGAGCGCGTTGGCCTTGCGGGCCAGCAGGCCGGCAGCCACCACGTTGCGCGGGTTGCTGGTGTTGGTGCAACTGGTGATGGCGGCGATGATCACGGCGCCATCCGGCATTTCGCCTGCTTTCTCTTCCCAGGCACCGGCGATGCCGCGCGCCGCCAGTTCGGACGTCGGCAGGCGCCGGTGCGGGTTGGAGGGGCCGGCCATGTTGCGCACGACGGACGACAGATCGAACTCCAGCACGCGCCCGTATTCGGCACTGATCAGGCTATCGGCCCACAGGCCGGTGGTCTTGGCGTAAGTCTCGACCAGCGCGACCTGCTCCGGCTCACGACCGGTCAGCTTGAGATAATCAATGGTTTGCTGGTCGATGTAGAAGAGGCCGGCGGTGGCACCGAACTCCGGGGTCATGTTGGAGATGGTGGCACGGTCACCGATGGTGAGATTCGCGGCACCTTCACCGAAGAACTCCACGTAGGCACCCACCACCCGCTCCTTGCGCAGGAACTCGGTCAATGCCAGCACGATATCGGTGGCGGTGATGCCCGGCTGGCGTTTGCCGGTCAGCTTCACACCGATGATGTCGGGCAGGCGCATCATGGACGCGCGGCCCAGCATCACCGTTTCCGCCTCCAGACCGCCGACGCCGATGGCGATCACACCCAGCGCATCGACATGCGGGGTGTGGCTGTCGGTACCGACACAGGTATCCGGGAAGGCCACGCCGTCGCGGACCGCAATCACCGGCGACATCTTCTCCAGATTGATCTGGTGCATGATGCCGTTACCGGCCGGGATCACGTCGACGTTCTTGAACGCCTTCTTAGTCCAGTTGATGAAGTCGAAGCGGTCTTCGTTCCGCCGGTCTTCGATAACGCGGTTCTTGGCGAAGGCGTCCGGATCGAAGCCGCCGCATTCCACGGCCAGCGAGTGGTCGACGATCAACTGAGTCGGCACGACCGGATTGACCTGGGCCGGGTCACCGCCCTGCTCGGCGATGGCGTCACGCAGGCCGGCGAGGTCGACCAGTGCGGTCTGGCCGAGAATGTCATGACAGACCACGCGCGCCGGGAACCACGGAAAATCCAGATCCTGCTTGCGCTCGATGAGCTGCTTCAGTGAATCGGTCAGCATGGCCGGATCGCAGCGGCGGACCAGGTTCTCGGCTAATACGCGTGACGTGTAAGGCAGTTTGGCATAGGCGCCGGGCGTGATCGCATCGACCGCGGCACGCGCGTCGAAGTAACTCAGGTCGGTACCGGGCAGGGGTTTACGGTTGGTGGTATTCATGAGTAGTCTTATTTTCGGACGTTGGATACGTCGCCATGGATGGCGAGAAGCGATTCGTTGCAGTTTCAGCGCACAATGACATGGATCAATCCGCGCCGGCCAGGCGCTTCTTGACCCGGCGCAGCCCGAGCCAGGCGAAGCCGACCACCAAGGGCAGCGCGATGCCCATGCCGAGCGAGGCATTGATGGGCAGACCGGCTTGCTCCATGGCCTTGAGCGCGTAGCCGACGAGCCCGACCCCGTAATAGCCGATCGCGATGACGGACAACCCTTCGACCGTCTCCTGCAGACGCAGTTGCAGTTGCGCGCGGCGATCCATGGACTCCAGCACCCGGCGATTCTGCTCCTGCAACGAGACCTCCACCCGTGCTCGCAGAAGGCTGGTCAAGCGGGCGGCGCGCTCGGCCAGATCGGTCTGGCGATGTTGGGTCGACTCGCAGGTGGCGATGGCGGGCGCCAGGCGGCTGTCGAGAAACTCGGTAAAGGTCTGCAAGCCCTCGATACGTTGTTGCCGCAGTTGTTCCAGCCGCTGCAGCACCATTCCGTAGTAGGCACGCGACGCGTCGAAGCGATAGGTCGTGCGTGCCGCGATCGCCTCGATCTCGGCGGCGAGACTGGTCAACTCGGCCAGCAGGTCGCTCTCGAAGGTCGGCGCGTCCGGGGTGCGGTCGGTGGTCATGCGCGACGCCACCAGGGCCAGGCGACGGTCGGCATCGGTGAGCACGGGGGAGACTTCCCGCGCCAATGGAAACCCGAGCAAGGCCAGCGCGCGGTAGGCATTGATATCCAGGAACCGTTTGGCGAGCCGCCCGGCCTGGTTCTCGGACATGCTGCAGTCGCGGATCAGGACCCGGAAGAACCCGTCGGCATCGATTCGCAGATCCGACCAGGCGCGGGCCGCTCCGCCCACAACCTCGGAACCGATGACTGAATGGCCGTCGAAGAGTGCGGTCAACTGCTCATAGTCGCGCTCCGGCGCCCCGCAGTCTTCAACGGCCAGCGAGACCGCGCCGATCACGTCGCCGGGCAGATCGCGCAGCCAGTCCGCGGGGAGTTGGCCAAGCACGGGCGCGGCAAATGGCTGATCGAAAGCGCCCTGTTGACTGAAGGTGTAGGTGACGAATTCGGTATGACGCTCCCAGCGCATGCGCATCGGCCCCAGGTCGGCCGCATAGTGCTGATCGACCCTCTCCGGGATGGGCCGCGCATAGTGTGCCAACAGCCGCTTGAGATGCTCCAGGTCGCGGCCATTGCCCGGCCCGTCGCTCATCACCGCAAGGTGTGAGACCCGCTCGGGGGCGCGCAGCGGCTCGTAGATACGGGCATGCAGCTCGGCCGCGACGGTGCGGCGCAGTGGATGCTCTCGGAAGATAGGGATCATGACGCGAATCGTCCGGGGTAAAAACGTGATTGTAACGGAACTCGCCGCGCAGCAGCCCGCCGCGACGGGGGTCCGGATCAGCGACCCGGATCTCGCCGGCCGCCGGCAGAGTCCCGGCGACAGTGCGCAGCCAAACCTGGATCGCGATCATGCGCCGCCCCGCGGTGCCCGTTGACGCGTGGCGGTCGCGTCGAACAGTGATTCGGGGAACAGCAGGGCCAGATCGTCGAGGGTACCGTAGAGACGCAAGGCGCGCACCCACACACTGATCTGGGCGCTCGGGTCGCCTTGCTCCAGCTTGCGGTACGTGGGCAGCGACACGCCGATCCGTCCGGCCGCGCGGGACTGCGGCTCACCGGCCTGGAGACGCCGCCGCCGCAGACGCGCGCCCAACTGGCGAAGCGCCTCCGACTCTTCCAACGTAACAGTAAACATCGCTTCTCTTATATCGAGATTTCCTACTTAAGTATAACGAATGTTTCCATCAGCTTGTCGAAAGTACGCGCGTGTCCAGGCAGAGAAGCACGCGATCCCCCGACCGTCATGACACGGAGTTCATGTGCGGTCGCTATCAGCGGGCTGCCGATCGGCCTATGCTGTACCCTATGCGTCAGTCTGACTTCTTCTTCTGCGCGGTCGCCGCGGCCTCGGGCCTGCTGCTGCTCAGTGCACTGGACGCGGGTCTGCGCGCCCGCGCCGCGGCCCCGGTGATCGCCCAGCGGTCCGCGTTGGTCGCGGCCCTGGACCTGACCGATCTGGCCCTCTTCACCGAGGCGCGCTATACCCGCCACCCCAGCCAAGCCGATCTGCACAGCGCCTTCCAGGACCACCCCATGGCCCTTGAACATTTCCCCACCGGCTCACTGGTGCCGGCACCGATCCCAGGGCGGCCCTTGCCGTGAGGCAGTTCCTGCGCCGCCAGCGGTACCTGATCGACTACAGCCTCTCGGCCCTGGCCCGGCGGCCGGGGAAGCACTTGGCGCTGCTCCTCGTTTACACCCTGGTCGTCTTCCTGCTCGCCTCGGTGATGCTTTTCACCCAGTCACTGCGCCGGGAAGCGGCGCTGGTGCTGGCGCAGTCCCCGGAGATCATCCTTCAACGCCAGATCGCCGGCCGCCACGACCTGATGCCCGCCGAGTACCTGGACCGGATCGGACGCATCCGGGGTGTGAGCGCGAAATACGGCCGACTCTGGGGCTATTTCTACGATCCGGCGGTCCGGGCCAACTACACGCTGATGGTTCCGCCCCCCGGGTCCCCCGCGCACGGTGAACCGGCGCCGGGAGACATCGTGATCGGCGCCGGCATCGCCCGCACCCGCGGCCTGGAGGTGGGCGACTATCTGAGCCTGCGCTCGGCGCGGGGGGAGCCCTTCGCGTTCCGCGTCGCCGCCCTCCTTCCGCACAGCACCGAACTCGTCAGCACCGACCTGATGCTGCTCGGCGCGGATGATTTCCGCCGCTTCTTCGCCTTCCCCGCCGACCGTTTCACCGACATCGTGCTGCAGGTGCGCAATCCGCGGGAGGTGCGCAAGGTGGCCGAGAAGCTCAGCCTGGCCCTGCCCGACACCCGCCCGATCCTGCGCGAGGAGATCCTGCGCACCTATGACGCGGTCTTCGGGTGGCGCCAGGGACTGGTCTTCGTGCTCATGGGGGGCATGGTATTGGCGTTCGTCATCTTCGCCTGGGACCGGGCCGCGGGGCTCAGTGGCGAGGAGCGCCGCGAGATCGGCATCCTGAAATCCATCGGCTGGGAGACCGGCGACGTGCTGCGGATGAAGTTCTGGGAGGGGGCGATCCTGTCACTGACCGCGTTCTTCCTCGGCTATCTGCTGGCCTATGCGCATGTGTTCTACCTCTCGGCCGCCCTGTTCGAGCCCGTCCTCAAGGGCTGGGCGGTGCTCTACCCGGACTTCCGCCCGATCCCGTTCGTCGACGGAATCCAGGTCGCTACCCTCTTTTTTTTCACTGTCTTTCCCTATACGGTGGCAACCATCGTGCCCATCTGGCGGACGGCGGTGACCGACCCGGATGCGGTGATGCGTTAAGGATGCCATCGTGATCGAACTGCGTGACGTCAAGAAGGTCTTCAACCAGGGGCGCGGTAACGCGCTCTGGGCGGTCCGCGGCGTGACCTTGGATCTGGAGCCGCGGCAGGTGACGGTGTTCACAGGCCCGAGCGGGTCGGGAAAGACCACCCTGCTGTCGATGATCG
Source organism: Lamprocystis purpurea DSM 4197 (assembly GCF_000379525.1). GTDB lineage: Bacteria > Pseudomonadota > Gammaproteobacteria > Chromatiales > Chromatiaceae > Thiodictyon > Thiodictyon purpureum. The sequence continues at coordinate 64,349 of NZ_KB902497.1, forward strand.
GCGCACTGTCCCGGCCCACGTCCGGACGTATCTCACTCGACGGCACGCTGCTGTCGAACCTGCCGGAACGCTTCATGACGCAGGTGCGGCGCCGCACCTTCGGCTTCGTGTTCCAGCGCTTCAACCTCATCCGCGGCCTGACCGTGCTGGAGAACGTGATGCTGCCGGCCTATCCGCTGGCGCCGGACTACGGCGACCTGCGGCGCCGCGCCCGCGCACTCCTCGCCCAGTTCGGCATGGACGCCAAGGCGGACGACAAGGTGGAGTGGCTGTCCGGCGGCGAGGCGCAACGCGCGGCCATCTGCCGGGCACTGATCAACGCACCGCTTATCCTGATCGCCGACGAACCCACGGCCAACCTGGACAGCGCCAGGTCACGTGAGCTGATCGGCCTGCTCGGTGAGCTTCAGGACCTGGGCAAGACGGTGCTGGTGGCCTCCCACGACCCGCTGGTGTTCGAGTCCGCCCGGGTCTCACGGGTGGTGGAGCTGCGCGACGGCCTGCTCGCGGAGGACGCCTGATGCTGCTCAGTCCCGCGGTGCTGGCACTCAACGGGGTCTCCTTCACGGTGACCCTGATGCTCGTGCTGGCCGCCGGTTTCGCACTCCAGGTCGTCCGCCACTGGGACCTCACCAGCGGCAGCGAACGCCAGCTCGAACTGGAACGGCGCACCTACCTCATCGCGACCCTGGTGACCTGGAGCTTCGCCGCGGCGGTCGTCTCGCTGCTGCTCTTCGTCTACAACGCCGAACAGATGGCGACCCAGTTCGTCGGTGCCATGTGCGCCACCGGCGTGCTCAACGCTCATCCGCTGGGCTGGCCGACGCTGTTTCTCAAGATCCTGATCTTCTTTGCCGGCGCCGCCTGGCTGATGCTCAACCGGCTGGACAATCAGGCCCCGGACTACCCCCTGGTGCGGGTAAAATATTGGCTTCTGCTTGGGTTCCTGCCGCTGGCGGCACTGGAGGCCGGGGTGCAGCTCGGTTATTTCCTGGGACTCGATCCGGACGTCATCACCTCCTGCTGCGGGTCACTGTTCACCGCCGATGGCGACGGGGTCGCCGCCACCGTCGCGGCCCTGGATCCCGGTTGGTCCCTGGCGGCCATGTATGGGCTCGGGCTCAGCGTGCTCGGCCTGGGCACGGTGCACGGGTGGCGCGCCCGCCGCGGCGCGAGCGGCGTCGGCTTCGCCCTGTCCGGCGCCCTGGCGTTCGCGGCGGCGCTCGCGGCCATCGTCTCCTGCGTCGCACTCTATGTCTATGAGCACCCCCATCACCATTGTCCCTTCTGTATTCTCAAGGGCGGACACGGATTCATCGGCTATTGGCTCTATCTGCCCTTGTTCACGGCCACCGCCCTGTCGCTGGGGGTCGGGCTCATCTCCGGATGGGGCCACATCCCCAGCCTGACGGCGGCGGTGCAGGCGGATGGGCAGCGCTTCACCGCCGCGGCATTGGCTCTGTTCGCGCTTTTCTACGGGGTGGCAACCTACGCCATCCTGACTTCGAATCTGACCATGACCGGAGTATGGTGGTGAGCGATCCCAACGGCGGATGGCGCATGGCGAAAGGCCGGCTGACCGGACTTGGCGCCTGGGCCTGCCTGCTCCTGCTGCTCGCGGCGGGCGCGCTGCTCGGCGGCTGCGGCGACGCGGCGCCCAGGCTCGCCAAGGGTGAGCCGACCCCCGCCTTCACGCTCGATGCGCTGACGGGCGCGCCCGTCGCCTTCCCCGCGGATCTGGCCGGACAGGTCGTTGCGGTGCGTTTCTGGGCCGACTGGTGTCCCTTCTGCGAGGGTGAGATGCGAACACTCGAACCCGTTTACCGGGCCTATCGGAATCAGGGCTTGCGCCTGCTGGCCATCAACGTGCGGCAGGACCGCAAGACCGCCGCGGCCTTCATCGCGCCGCTGGGGATCAGCTATGAGGTGCTGCTCGACACCGACGGCGCCGTGGCCCGTGCCTATGGTGTCAGCGGTCTGCCGACCACTTTTTTCCTGGACCGGCAGGGCCGGCTGGCCGCGCGCATCCTGGGCGAGTCGACCCCGGAGGTCTTCGAGCGGGTGATCAAGGACCTATTGTGAATCCCGAGCTGACCCTGTCGCTGGCCTTCCTCACCGGGGTGCTGGGCGCCTTCCATTGCCTGGGAATGTGCAGCGGTCTCGCCGGGGGCTACTTCGTATGCCGCGGCAGCGGGGTCGGCGCCGTGCTGAGCTATCACGGCGCGCGCATTCTGGTCTACGGGGTTCTGGGAGCGGCCGGCGCCCTGGCGGGCCGGGTCCTGGTTCAGCAGGGATTACTCGGCAAGGGACAGGGGCTGCTCATGATGCTCGCGGGCCTGGTTATCGTCCTGCTCGGCCTGCGCCAACTCCGGCCGCTGATCGGCTGGAGGAACCGGCGCGCCGAGCCGACGCAGGCGCCGGCGCCACGCCGGGAAGTGGCTTTCGGCACCGCCCCGCCGCGCCCCGGACCCTGGCTCGCGGCACTGGCCGGGGCCGGCAACGGCCTGGTCCCCTGTGGGCTGACCGTCTCCATCGCCATCGCGGCGGCCGCCACCGCGGATCCGGTGCGTGCCGGCCTGCTGATGCTGGTGTTCGGTCTGGGCACCCTGCCGACCATGGCCTTGGTCAGCCTGCTCGGTACCGCCATCGGCCGGTATGCCCAGGGCTGGTTCGCCACACTGGCAGGAATCGCTGTCGTCGTCCTTGGCCTCTGGACCCTGTACCAGGGCTGGGCCTTTTTCGACATCATCCGCGGTCTCAGCAACTAAAGACCGCTTTTCAAGCGCAATCGCAGGAGTCTCAAACCATGTGCGACCATCATGATCACGACCAGAGCCGCCGCGACCTGCTCAAACTGGCCGGTGCCCTGGGCATCGTCGGCCTGGCCGGGCCTGCCCTGGCGGCAAACGACAGACCGATCGGGGCCATGGTGCCCGGCAAAGGCTGGGTTCCGGCCGGCGATGCGACCTGTCCCGGCGACGGCACCCCGCTGCAGTTCATCCCCCGCACGCCCCCGGACCCGGACCCATTGACCGATGAGCTGAAAAAGTATCCCAAGTGCCCCTACTGCGGCATGGACCGTACCGAGTATCAGCACAGCCGCCATTTGGTCCAGTATGACGACGATCTGGTGGACGGCCTCTGTTCCATCCACTGTCTCGCCATCAGCCTGGCGTTGAATATGGACCGGGGCCCCAAAGCCATGTATGCCGCCGACTACGGCGCCGCGGCACCCATCAAGCCCCTGGTCCCCGTGGATGCCGCCACCTACCTGATCGGCAGCAAGATCAAGGGCACCATGACCGCCGTGAGCAAGATCGCCTTCGCGGACCAGACCGCGGCGCAAGCGGCCAAGTCCGAACAGGGCGGCGACTTGGGCGGCTTCGACGCGGCCCTGACCCAGGCCTATCTCAGCATGGCGAAGGATACGCTCATGATCCGTAAGAACCGGGCCGAGAAGCTCCGCAAGATGATGGAAAAGAAGGGGACCTGAACCGATCCGCGCCCTGGAGTCCAAGGCTAACGGCCATGGAAGGAACATCAGCGACCGCGGAAGATGAGAGTCCCTCGTGGGAGCGGCCTCCGGCCGCGATGCGAGGCCGCGGTAAGCCGCGACGCTGCGGTTTGCGAGGTTTCGTCGCGGCCGGAGGCCGCTCCCACAAGATCCCGGCCGAACTGAGCCTTGTTTTTCTTCGATGGATCAAATGAACACATCCAAGCAACCTGTCATGCTTGCGGTCCTGCTGTTGCTGACCGCACTCAGCCCCGCCGGCGGCGCCGCGCCGGTCGACACCCCGAGCCCGGCGCCGACGGACACCTGCCCCGTATGCGGCATGTTCGTCGCCAAATATCCGGACTGGATCGCCACCGTGCTCTATCAGGACGGCCACGCCCACCACTTCGACGGCGCCAAGGACCTGTTCAAATACCTGCTGGATCTCCCCAAATGGGCGCCGGGGCACCAGGCCGGGCAGATCGCGCGCATCGCCGTGACCGACTACTACAGCGTCACCCGCATCGACGCCCGCCAGGCTTGGTACGTGATCGGCTCGGATGTGCTCGGACCCATGGGACATGAACTGGTGCCGTTCGAGACACGGGAGGATGCGGAGGCCTTCCTGCATGATCACGCGGCCAAGCGTATCCTGCACTTCGGCGATGTGACCCAGAAACTGCTCGGCGACCTGGATGCCGGACGCTTTTGATTCAGGTCAAAGCCTGTTCGGCGTCGGCATCGTCGAGGCCCGCTCGACCTACCGCATCGGGCCTACCATGGCACGATGTAAGCCTTCTGGAGTCACCGGTTTGATGATAAAAAGCCCCGCCTCGGCGGGGCTTCTTGCAGCAATAGAACGAAAAAACGACAGACTTCGCCCGGGGCGGCGCACCTCTGATTCCCGTCATTCCCCGGGCCAGGCGGCAATCCGCTGCTTGAGCAGCGCGATTTCCGGGCATCGCTTGAGCAATCCCGGCCAATTGCTTCCGGTCAATGACCGCATGGCCTTCTTGCGTCCACCCCCTGGACCATCGCGGCCGAGTGCGTCCAGCATGGGATCGCAATATCGTTCCTTCGGGTCACAGTCCTCCCGTATTGACTTCCATGGCACCCGTATGCGTTTCGGATGCACCGCCAGCATCCAGACCTCAACTTCCTCGAACGCAAGGCAGGCAATCAGCCGATCCGGATGCTCTCGCTCTCGATCGCGTGCGCGCTCTTCATTGCGACAGCGGTTGCAATCCCTGTCCACCACGATCAGGAAGAGATTGATCATCGCGTTATCATTGATAATCTCCCGGACCATCTCACGACTCAAGGTCTGATCGACACCGCGCAGGTGTGGATCGAACAACACCTCGACACGCGCAGTCCGCGCCAGATCCTTGAAGATACGTTCCACGATCGGTTTCAGGATGTACTGATCGTGCGTCGGGTCCTCCGGGACGATCAAGACCTTCATAACGCGCGTTCCAACCAGCCGGTCGCGAATAAGCGATCGACACCACGGCGCGCGGCGACCTCATCGAAGTTCCTGAGATCCCTCAGACGGCGGGCCACGGTGCCCGGTTCGTCGGGAATTCGCCCGAAAACAACCGCGTTGCCCAGTGCCTCGTGAGACAAATGCTGTAACACCAGGGGCGAATGGGTCGTAGCGATCACCTGCACACGTCCGCTCTTGGTGACCTGCTCCAGCAATTCGACGAGCAGATGCAGTCGCGTCGGATGCAGCCCATTCTCGATCTCCTCGATCAGCATGACCGGCATCGGCAACGGTTCTCGCTGCGCCGTGAGCAATGACACGATCAGCCCGAGAAACCGCAGAGTCCCCTCCGACAGGCTACGTGCACTGATTCTTACCCCTCCGGACTCGATGAGCTCGAAGCGGATCTCGCCTTGGCCGGTTATATCGAAACCGATATCCTCAATCGTGGGTGCGCATAGCTCCGACAGCCAGTCGAGGAGGTCAGCCTTGAGCCCCTGATCCTGGCATAGCCTCAAGAGTACCGGCGAGATGTTCTCGCCCTGGTCTCCCAGGTGCTCGGACTCGCGTGGCCGATAATCTCGCATTGCCGCCGGGCTGATATCCGGAAATGCACACGCCGCCATGCTATCGGTGATTTTGTGGCAGTACTCCGGGACTGATCGCGGCAGCCCTGGGATGGGGGAAAACTTGATGAGCCCCAGCAAACTAAGAGGCGACTCCCAACCGACCCCATGAGCCCGAGACTTGGCACCCTTTACTTGACCGAACCAGTCCAGCCCATCCGTCAATCCGGTATCTCCCCATAACCTTGCGCAATCCGTATCGAACAAGAAGGTACCCCGATCAGGAAATGCCAAGCGTTCCTGGATGACCGCCACCGTATCTGCCCCTCGACAGGTGATGCGGTGCTCTCCAAGCGACCCAAGGAGACCATTGATCTGCTGATTTTCCTTGATATGCCAATGGAGATCCCAGATTGACTCGATCGCGAATCGATCACAGCCCGCCCTGACGGTCTCGACGATACCCCCGCGCAGCCCCGGCCAGACCTCACGCCCGCCTTCGCGACGACCGAGCAAAATCTCGGATATGCTCAAATTGATTCCAATCCCTTGAAGAAAACGCACCGCATCGAAAAAATTACTCTTACCCGATGCGTTGGCGCCCACAAGAACGGTCAGCGGCGCCAGCGGGATCGTCTGATCCCTAAAGCTCTTGAAGTCGGTCAGTCGCAGTGAAGTAAGCATATCTTGATCGCTTGCTCAAAAAACATCGAAGGCTCCAGGCGTCGGCTGATACCGAGTCGCTTGCGGCGGAAATCGTTCACATCTGCGGGTCGTTGGCACGGTAATCAGCACTTGAGCCATCAATGCGACTGGTGTCTGGTGAGGCGGAATGAAGTCGCCCAAGTCTAGCAGCTCATGGGCCAGCCCGTAGGCAACCGCAAGTCGGCGGTGATCATAACTTCGCCCAAGATCGCGCGCAGCACTGGGCGATCGGCGATCGGCGATCGGCCTCAAGGAGGTTGGCAGGTTCCTCGAACTTTCATACCCTTGGAGGTGCAAACTCACCGAGGGTTGGAAAATATGTCCGAAGAACCTGCCGCGATGGAATTTAGCCCAGACGCCGCCGCTTTGCCACCCTGCAGATGCGCAGCGCCAACCGGGGCGACCCTGCTCGACCTCCAGGGTCTGGGTACCATCCTCAATGGATGATCCGGATGCACTTCAGCCGCTCCCCATACACGCTTGCACTGGACGACCGCGACTATCCGGAATGGCGGCGTGGCCGCGCGCGTTATGCCATCTGGATGGTGGACGCCGACACGGCGCCGCTGCGTGAGCGCGTCGGCCGGGTGCGCGGGGAACTCGCGGGACTCTTCGCCCCACACCAGCGCAGCCCGCACATCACGCTGCAGGTCTGCGGCTTCATCAGCGAACCGGCGATCCTCGACGACGTCGACGACGACTTCGACGGCGCCATGCCGGCGCGCCAACGCGCGGCGCTCGCCGCCGCCCGCTTGCCGACCTGCACGCTCGACTTTTGATTCAGGTCAAAGCCCGCCGCTTAACCGCCGTCTACACTTCGTCCTTCTCCGGTTGGCCCCGCCAACCCCTGCCAATCCATCCATCGGCAACCGACGACCAAGGTCCGAAGCCCCGCCCCGAGATCACCACCGATCACCCGGCGGCGGAGCGGACCCGGGCCGCCCTGATCGAGTCGTACTCATGACCCTGCCCAAGATTCAAGGCCGTACCCTGGCGCTGTTCGGTTTGCTGATCCCGTTGCTCGGAGTCTTCCTCTGGCTGACCCTGACGTCCGGACCCCTGGCCCCGGTCCCGGTCACAGTCATCAGCGTCACCGACCGCACGATCGCACCGTCGCTGTTCGGCGTCGGCATCGTCGAGGCCCGCTCGACCTACCGCATCGGGCCGACCATGGCTGGACGCGTGCGGCGGGTCGAGGTCGAGGTGGGCGATCAGGTGCAGCCCGGTCAATTGCTCGGTGAAATGGACCCGGTGGACCTGGATGATCGGGTGGCCGCCCAGGAGGCGGCCCTGCACCGGGCCGAGTCCGGGGTGACGGCGGCCCAGGCCCAGGTGCGCGATGCCCAAGCCCGGCGCGACTTCGCGAGTGCCCAGGTCCACCGCTACGAGCAGCTCCTGTCGGCGCAGACCACGAGCGAGGATCTGGTGGGCGCCAAACGGCAAGAGGCCCAGGTGACAGCGGCCGGGCTGGCGGCGGCGCAGGCGAACCTGGAGTCCGCGGAACAGGAGTTGGTGCGGGTGCGCGCCGAGCGGGCGGCGCTGATGCGCCAGCGCTCCAGTCTGCGGCTGCTCGCCCCGGTCGCCGGACTGGTGGTGTCGCGCGACGCGGAACCCGGCAGCACCCTGGTGGCCGGGCAGTCGGTGGTGGAGGTGATCGATCCGACCAGCCTGTGGATCGACGCCCGCTTCGATCAACTCGGTGCCGCCGAGCTGCGTCCGGATCTGTCCGTTGGAATCAGCCTGCGCTCGGCGCCCGTCGGCAGCCTGACGGGGCAAGTCCTGCGGATCGAGCCGCGGGCCGACGCGATCACCGAGGAACTGCTGGCGAAGGTGTCGTTCGCGACCCTGCCCGACCCCCTGCCCCGGCTCGGGGAACTGGCGGAGGTCAGGGTGATCCTGGCACCCCTGCCACCCGGCCCGGCACTGCCGAATGCGGCCCTGCACCGCCGCGACGGCGCGCTCGGGGTCTGGCTCCCGGGCGGCGACTGGCCGCGCTTCGTGCCGGTGGAGACCGGTGCCGCGGACCTCGACGGCTGGGTGCAGATCCGCTCCGGCCTGGCGCTCGGCGACCAGGTGATCCTGCACAGCCAGGCACCCTTGAGCCCTTGGCGGCGCGTCCGGGTCGTCGATACGATTCCGGGGGTGCCGCAGTGATCAGCCTGGCCGGGCGCGACATCCTCCATGCCTCGGGCAAGTTCATCTTCACCGGCGTGGGCCTGGGGCTGCTGATCGGGGTCACCCTGTCCATGGCCGGTATCTACCGGGGCATGGTGGACGACGCCGACACCTTGCTGGACAACAGCGGGGCCGACCTGTGGGTGGTGCAACAAGACACCCTGGGGCCTTACGCCGAGTCATCCAGCCTCTATGACGACCTCTACCGCGGCATCCTCACCGTGCCGGGGGTGGCCCAGGCCGCCAACGTGACCTATCTCACCATGCAGGTCGGCGAAGGCGCGCGGGAGCACCGCGCCATGGTGGTGGGCGTCGTCCCCGGCGGCCCCGACGCGCCCGGGCAACCGCAGTATCTGGTCGCCGGGCGCCACCTCACCCGCGGTCATTACGAGGCCGTGGCGGACCTGATGACGGGGCTGCGCCTCGGCGAGCAGGTCCGCATCCGCCGCAACCGCTATAAGGTAGTGGGGCTGACGCGGCGCACCGTCTCCTCGGGCGGCGACCCCATGGTCTTCATCCCGCTGAAGGATGCCCAGGAAGCCCAGTTCCTCAAGGACAACGATGCCATCATCCATCAGCGCCGCCGCACCGCGGCCAACCCCGCCCTCAACCGCCCCGGTCAACCCGGGACCCTGGAGGCGGTGCTCGCCTCCCAGACGGTGAACCCCTCGGTCAACGCGGTGTTGGTCCGCCTGGACCCGCACGCCGATCCGGACCAGGTCGCCGGGGAGATCCGGCGCTGGAAGCGGCTTACTGTCCACACCCGCGCCGAGATGAACGAGATCCTCCAGGCCAAGCTGATCGCCACCTCGGCACGCCAGATCTTCATGTTCCTGGTGATCCTCTCGGTGGTCAGCGCCGCCATCGTCGCCTTCATCATCTACACCCTCACCCTGGGCAAGATCCGGGAGATCGCGGTGCTCAAACTGATCGGCACCCGCAACCGCACGATTGCCGGGATGATCATGCAACAGGCGGTCGGGCTCGGGATCATCGGCTTCATGGTGGGTAAGATCGCGGCCACCCTGTGGGCGCCGATCTTCCCAAAATATGTGCTGCTGCTGCCCGGTGATGCGGTGCGCGGGTTCCTGATCGTGGTGGTCATCTGCGTCCTGGCGAGTCTGGTCGCCATCCGCGCCGCACTCCGGGTCGACCCGGCAGAGGCCATCGGTGGCTGAAGCGGGCTTGGGGATTCGTATTCAGGGACTGCACAAACGTTACGGAACCGGTGACACGGCCGTGGAGGCGCTCAAAGGCGTCGATCTGGCGGTGGCTCCGGGCGAGGTGGTGGGGCTGATCGGTCCCTCGGGCTCCGGCAAGAGTACGCTGCTCAAATGCCTGGGCGCGGTGGTCGAGCCCACCGGCGGGCGCATGACGCTGGGGAACGACCTGATCTATCACGACGGCTGGCGCATCCCGGACTTGCGGGCGCTGCGCCGGGATAAGATCGGCTTTGTCTTCCAGGCGCCCTATCTCATCCCCTTCCTCAACGTGACCGACAACGTGGCCCTGCTGCCCATGCTGGCCGGCCGGCCCAATCGGGAGGCGCGGGCCGCGGCGCGCGAACTCCTGGCCGCCCTCGACGTGGCCCACCGGGCCGCGGCCATGCCCTCGCAGCTCTCGGGCGGCGAACAGCAGCGGGTCGCCATCGCCCGCGCCCTGATCAACCGCCCGCCGGTCATCCTGGCCGACGAGCCCACGGCACCCTTAGACAGCACGCGGGCCCTGGCGGTAATCCGCATCCTGAACCGCATGGCCCGCCAGTACGCCACCGCGGTAATCGTGGTCACCCACGACGAGAAGATCATCCCCACCTTCCAGCGCATCTATCAGATCCGCGACGGCCGTACCCATGAGGAGGCGGGCTTGGGGCGGACACTGGAGTGACGGTTGCCACCTGCTGTGCAATCGGTCGGTGGGACGACCACACTGGTTGCCGGCCATTTTCTCCAGGATGCCCCGGATGCACTTCAGCAGTTCCCCATACACGCTTGCCCTGGAAGACCGCGACTATCCGGAATGGCGGCGTGGCCGCGCGCGTTATGCCATCTGGATGGTGGACGCCGACACGGCGCCGCTGCGCGAGCGCGTCGGCCGGGTGCGCGCGGAACTCGCCGGACTCTTCGCCCCACACCAGCGCAGCCCGCACATCACGCTGCAGGTCTGCGGCTTCATCAGCGAACCGGCGATCCTCGACGACGACTTCGACGGCGCCATGCTGGCGCGCCAACGCGCGGCGCTCGCCGCCGCCCGCCTGCCGACCTTCACGCTCGACATCGGCGGTATCGACAGCTTCGATTCGGCGGCGTTCCTCAGGGTGCGCGACCCCGCTCGCGGACTGGCCGCGATCCGCGCGGCACTGGCCGCGGGACACCCCGAGGTTTGTCCCGGTCGCTACACACCGCATCTGACCATCGGTCTGTATCGCGACCGCTTCGCCAAGCGTGCGGTGCGCCGCCGGTTGGCGGCGCTGGCGGCCCTGCCGCCGCTGCGTCTCGCCGTGCGCGACATCGTGCTGGCCGGCTATGCGGCGCGTGAACTCGACGGTCCGCTCGAAACGATCGAACGGGTGGCGCTGGTACAGCAGTGAACCTACGCATAGCCCGGCTAGCCCCGTGGCCATACCTTGTTCAAGGAGCCCACGGGGCCGGGGCTAGGACCTGAGCCTCATCGCTAGCCCAAGGCACGCGGCATCAATTCGGTGCCCCTTTACTTGTCGCCCCGGTTACGTCTGTCTACACTGCGGCTATGCACCATCCCATCGATCCCAAGGTCGACTGCGTCTTCAAGGCCCTGCTCGGGGCCGAGTCCAATCGCGACCTGCTGATTCATTTCCTCAATGCCGTGCTCGGCGCGGACCTGCCCCGGCCGATCGTCGCCGTGGCGATCCAGAACCCCTACAACGAAAAAGAATTCCTCGACGACAAACTCACCGTCGTCGATGTCAAGGCCAGTGACGCGACCGGGCAGCAGTTCCAGGTCGAGATCCAATTGCTCAATCACCGCGACCTGCCGGCGCGCATCCTCTACGGTTGGGCCGACCTCTACAGCGCCCAGATCAAGGAAGGCGAGAGCTACCGTAAGCTGCGCCCCACCTATGCCATCTGGCTGCTGGGCGAGACTCTGCTTCCGGATGACCCCAACTATGCCCACGACTTCCGTCTGCGCGACCAGTGCGGACGGGTCTTCCTGGACCACGGCGGCATCTGGCTGCTGGAACTGAGTAAATTCGCTGCCGATGAGGTCGAAACCGAGGAGCAGCGGTGGCTGAAGTTTTTCAACGAGGCGGAGCGTCTGGACGAAGACGCCCTGCCGGCCTGGATGCAGACCAAAGAGATGAGGCGAGCCATGAACACACTGAAGACCTTTTCCGAGAAAGAGCACGCCTACCACGCCTACCAGGCGCGGCAGAATTATCTGCGCGAACAGCAGAGCATCCAGCTTGAATTCGACGATCTGCGTGCGGAGGTCGAGCAGGCGTGGGCGGCCGTCGAGCAGGAGCGGGCGGTCGCGGTGCAGGAGCGTGCAGCCGCCGAGCAGGCGCGGGCGACCGTGGAGCAAGAACGGGCGGCCAAGGAAGAAGCCCTGGCCGAGAACGAGCGGCTGAAGCGATTGCTCGCCGACAAGGCGGAGCCGTCTGGCTCCGGGACGCGGTAGCGATCTCGGTCGGGAGCTCTTCCTTTTCTCCGGACCCTTTGCGCGCTACCGTGTCGACGACACGGGGGCCACGGGCGTCGCGCGCCATGCGCGGAAAACGCGTGTCCGTACCCGGCCAGCGCCTATCCGCACCCGGGCGGCGCGCATCCGCCCGGTCGCGGGTACGGCCCGCGCCCTGATCACCGGCGCCGGGGTTTCATTCAGGCCCAGGGTTGCAATGCAGTTCACCGAGGTCTTCATCCGCCGGCCGGTCGCCACCACCCTGCTGACCCTGGGGCTCTTTCTGGCCGGGGTCTTTGCCTTCCCCTGCACCCTGCAATTCGACCTGAACCGCAAAGTCGCGACGGCACCAGCACTGCGACAGAGGCGAACTGGCGCGTCATGACAATGTCTGGCAACCGCGCTACGCTGACCCCAGACAACGGAGAACCGCCATGGCCATATCACCTCGTTCGGAGAAACTCGACTTGCGCTTGACCCCGGCGGCCAAGCGGATGCTCTATGCCGCCGCTAGAGCCGCGCGGCGGTCGGTGAGCGACTTCGTCTTGGAGAGCGCCCTCTCGCGCGCCGAAGAAACCTTGCCCGACCGTCGGCTCTTCGGCCTGGATGCCGAGCATTGGGAGGCCTTCATGACGGCGCTGGATGCGCCGCCGCGCCCTCTGCCGCGTGTGGAACGGCTGTTCGCCACCCCCAGCATGTTCGAGGCCCCCGACGTTCAGCCGTGACCTTGTTCGCCATCGAGAAGCTGGCGCGTCATCATGCGGTGGACGAGTTCGACTGCGGACAGCCAGCCCTCAACCGCTTTCTGACCCGCTACGCACTCACCAGCCAACAGGCCAATGCCTCCCAAACCTACCTGGGACTGGCCGACGCCGCGGTGGTGGGTTTCTATACGCTGGTCGTCAGCGAGGTCGCCGATGACGATACTCCGGACCGGCTGACTCGCGGGCTGGCCCGTCATCCGGTTCCGCTGCTGCTATTGGCGCGACTCGCGGTCGGTACGGCATGGCAGGGCCAAGGGGTCGGGGCCGGCCTGCTCAAGGATGCCATGCGCCGGACGGTCCGGGCGGCCGGCAACGTCGGCATCCGCGCACTCGCCGCTCATGCGAAGGATGACGCGGCCCGCGCCTTCTACGAACACTTCGGTTTCATCGCCTCGCCAACCGACCCGCTGCATCTGTTCATCCTGACCAAAGACTTGCGCAGCGTTGTCGGCAACGCGGGCGACGACGGGGGGTGACGCGCACTCTGTCGGTGTCGAATGGTCGGCTTGGTGAGAGACAGCGATGCCCGAGTAAGCGGACCACGGACCCGGGCCAAGGGGTTAGGTATACTGTCCCCAGATCTCCTCTTGGAAACCGACCCGACGATGAGATCGTTGTTGTTTACCTGGGCCTAACTTGAGTGGGAGACGATTCAGATGCCCACCGCCGTCGCCATCCCGATCGAACTGCCGGCTGTTCCGGTCCCCCGGCGCCACCCCATCACCGTGACCGAGTACTTCCGTATGGGCGAGACCGGCGTCTTGGACCCGCAGGCGCGGGTCGAACTCATCGAGGGGGAAATCATCGATATGCCGCCGATCGGAGCACCCCACGCGAGCAAGACCAATCGACTGCTCGATCTGCTGACCGCCGCGGTCCGCGGTCAGGCCATCGTCTCCGTCCAGAACCCGGTCATCCTGGGCGATCTGTCCGCCCCGGAGCCCGACCTTGCCTTGTTGCGTTACCGGGATGACTACTACGTGCAGGCGCACCCCCGCCCCGATGACATCCTGCTCCTGATCGAGGTGGCGGACACAAGCCTTGTCCATGACCGTAACACCAAGCTGCC